>UCAU01000006.1:93223-299116 GCA_900470445.1 Hyphomicrobiales bacterium
CGGCCATTGGCCCACTCTATCTGTTTCGGAAGGTCCAATGGCCGCCCGTTACCGTATAACCGCGACGCCACACCGGCCGGGCGGCGTTTCTGCTTGGCTTAGGTCGGAGGCCGGATCGCACCGCCATTGCAGCGGCGGCAGTCAGCGGCGTTTTTTGGCGGCGCTGAGGGCGACCGCGACGACGATGATGACGCCCGTGGTCAGGTCCTTGAAGAAGGGATTGACGTTGAGGATGTTGAAGCCGTTGCCGATCAGGGCGAGCAGCAGCACGCCGGCAATGGAGCGCCAGACCGCGCCCGAGCCGCCATAAATGCTGGTGCCGCCCAGGATGACAGCGGCGATGGCTTCGAGTTCCATGCCGGCGCCGGCCTGCGGTTGGCCCATGGAAATGCGCGAGACGGCGATGATCCCGGCCAGGCCCGCCGCAAAGCCGGTCAGCCCGAAGGCGGCGATCTTGACCAGCTTGGTGCGCACGCCGGACAGGATCGCGGCTTCTTCATTGCCGCCGACGGCGATGACGCGGCGGCCGAAAGTGGTACGGTTGAGCAGGATCATCATGGCAACGGCGAACAGCGCCAGGATAATGACCGCAATGTTGACCATGCCGATGCGGCCGCGGCCGATCCAGGCAAATTCTTCCATGCGCACCGGAATCAGCGCGCCGCCAGTCACCAGCACCGCGATGCCGCGATACACCATGCTGGTGGCCAGCGTGGCGAGGAAGGAGTGCACGTTGAAGCCGGTGATGATCAGGCCATTGATAATGCCCAGCACCACCCCGATCAGCGGCCCTGCCAGCATAGCCAGGACGGGATCGACATTGACCGCCAGCCACGCCGTGCAGACGCTGGCCACCCCGAAGATCGCCCCGGTGGACAGGTCAAAGCCGCCGCTGATGATGACTAGGGTCAGCGCCGCGGCGATCAAGGCCAGCGGCGCGCTCTGATTGAGGATATTGAGCAGATTGCGCGGCGTCAGGAAGGAGGGGCTGAGCAGCGACAGGCCAATCATCAGCAGGACGATGATCAGCAGCACGCCATATTCTCGCAAGAAATCGGGCAGGGAAAACCTGGACGCGGGCGACGGTTTGGCAGGTGGTGTCGACATGAATTTATCCCGCTTGAACAGGCGATTGATCAGGATGTGATGGCGATTGGCCGGCAACGTTGAACAGCCGGTAGAGCACCGCATCGACGCCGAGGTCGGTGCAATCGACCTCGCCGATGATGCGGCCCCGGCTCATCAGATAGCCGCGATGGGAGAGATTGATCACCTCCTCCAGCTCGGAAGAAATCAGGATGACGGCGACGCCACTGGCGGCCAGTTCGACCACGAAATCATGGATGCGGCGGCGGGCGCCGATATCGACGCCGCGACTGGGCTCGTCGAGAATGACCAGCTTGGGTTCGCCATAGGCCCATTTGGACAGCAGCACTTTTTGCTGGTTGCCGCCGGAATAGTAAGCGACTTCGCCGTCGATGGCGGCCGGCACGATGCCGAAATGCTCGATCAGCTTTGCGGTCCGCGCCTTCTCGTCCGCCATGTCGAGAAAGCCGAAGCGGCTGATACGCTCGAGATGGGGCAGGCTCATATTGGGGCGCGTCTGCTGGACCAGAACCAGGCCCTGCTTGCGGCGGTCTTCGGGCACGAAGGCCATGCCGTGACGTACCGCAAGCTTGGGGCTGAGCCGGGGCAGGGGTTGGCCGTTGAAGGCAATGGCTCCCGCGCTGATGGGATCAGCACCGAAAATGGCGCGGGCCAGTTCGCTGCGGCCAGAGCCGACCAGGCCGATCAGCCCGGCAATCTCGCCGGGGCGCACGGCGATATCGATATCGGCCAGGCCGGTTTCCGTCGCGACGCCGGTAAGCTCCAGCAAGGGCGGGACAGTGGCATCGGGGCGAGGCGGGAGCGCCGGATAGGCCACCTCAACGCTTTCACCGAGCATGGCTTCGACCAGGCTTTGCTTGGTTTCTCCCGCCAGCGGTCCGGTGCGCACGATGCGGCCGTCGCGCATGATGGTGACGCGGTCGCAGACGGCCAGCACATGGTCGAGAAAATGGGTGACATAGATGATGGTGCGGCCCTCGCCGCGCAGCCAGGCGATCACCTGATGCAGGCGCTCGGCCTCGTCGGCGGTCAGCGAGGAGGTCGGCTCGTCCATGATGATGACGCGCGCATCGCGGGCAATGGCCCGCATGATCTCGACCTTCTGCCGGTCGGCAATGGAGAGCTCGCCCAGCTTGCGGGCGGGGTTGAGGCCGAAGCCGCAGCGCTGGTCGAGCTCGGCGAAGCGCTTGTTGTCCGAACCGGTCAACAGGCCGGCCATATTGGTTTCGAGGCCCAAAAACACGTTTTGTGCCACGCTGAGCTGCGGCACCAGTTGCAGCTCCTGGTGGATCATGGCGATGCCATGATGCAGCGCACGACGCGGCGAGGCATGGGCGAGTGCCTCGCCATTGACCTCGATCGTGCCGGCATCGGGCGTGTAATAGCCGCCGATGATCTTGCCGACGCTGGATTTGCCCGCGCCGTTCTCCCCGATCAGCGCGTGAACCTCGCCGGGGGCGAAATCGAGCGTGATGGCATGCAGGATCTTGGCCGAGCCAAAACTCTTTTCGATGCCGGTCAGCCGGATGGCGGGGATGTGCTGCGCGTCTGTCATGCTCGGCTCACCTCGATTGGAGCGAGAAGCGACCATGTGGCCGCCTCCCGTTTGGCGTGCTCAGCCCTGCCATTCGGCGACGAAATCGGGATGGGCGTCGAGCCATTCCTTGGTCACGATAGTCGGGGCGGCGCCCAGTGTCGTGGGGTCGATCCAGGTCGGAGCGGTCTCACCCTTGAGAGTCTGCACCACCGCACCCAAAGCCGCCTCGCCCATGCTTTGCGGATATTCGGCCAGGGTGGCATCGACGCTGCCGGCGCGGATGGCGTCCACGGTGATCTGGTTGAGACCGCCGCCGATCAGAAACACTGAGGGAACGTCGATGCCGGCATCGGCCAACGCGATCTCGACGCCGATCAGATGCTGGTCGGCATTGGAGAGCACGGCGTCGATTTCGGGATTGGCCTGCAGGATGTCCTGCATGGCGGTGAGCGAAGCGTCGGGATCGTAATTGCCCTCGCCGGTGGCAACGATCTGGATATTTGGATGCTGACCGAGCACCTGCTTGAAGGTGTCATTGCGCAGATTGTCGAAGGGATAGATCAGCTGGCCGACGATAACGACGACGCGGCATGGGTCCTTGTCAGCGCAGAAATCGACGACGGCTTCGGCCTGGGCGGCGGCGCCCTTGGACGGATCGGCCGCCACTGTCGTGGTGAGGCCAGGCACCTGCGGCTCGAGATTGTTGAGTTCGGGGCCGATGGGGAAGAGGGTGCTGGCGACGGTGATGCCGGCGGCCGTGGCTTCCTCGAGCGCCGGGGCAATGCCGACCGTGTCATTGGGCGTAACGATGAAGGCGTTGAAGCGTCCACCCGCCACCAGATCTTCAACCTGGGAATATTGCTTGGTCGAGTCAAAGGCGCCGTCGAAGATTTCGACCTCGACATTGCCGAGGTCTGCGGCGGCTTTCTGGATGCCGGCATAGATCGCCTGATTATAGCCGTTCTGGCTCGACGAGGCCAAATAAGCGATCCGGTAGCTGTCCTGGCCCAGAGCCGGGCCGGCAGCGGCGAGCAGGGCGCCCGCGGCGAGTGTGGTGTGAAGAATGGTCTTCAGCGTCATGGTTTGCTTCCCTTGTTGCGTCCGGCGCCGCCAGACTTGCGTTCCTCGTATGATCGGTCCGTGGCCCCTCAGCCGCGCGCCGATGGTCTAGCCGTAGATCGCCTTGGCGCGCTCGGCGGTCAGATAGCCATTCTTGATGTCGGATTGGACCTGGGCGGGGTCACGTTTCTTGGGATCGCCATAGCCGCCGCCCGTGCCGGTATTGACCCGGATGATGTCGCCTCTATTGACCACCACATTGGTGGCTAGTGCATGCCGCTCCGTGGTGCCGTTGGTGCGGATCACCTGGACGAAATTGGGGCTGCCATCCTTGCCGCCATCCAGCCCCCAGGGGGGGACGACCGAGCGGGTGTAGCCGATGGAGAGAAAATTATTGTCGGCCCGTACGCGATAGTCGAGCTGGATGCCCGCGCCGCCGCGCCATTGGCCCTCGCCGCCCTCGGTGATATTGAGCGCGATGCGATCGACCTCGAGCCCATAGCGGGCCTCGGCAATTTCGGCGGGGCAATTATAGGTTTCGCCGTGGAAGGGGGAGAACATGGCGCTATTGCCGTCACGGCCGAGTGCTGCGCCCCAGCCACCGATCTGGGGTTCGACAATGGTGTAATGCCGCCCGGTATCGGGGTGTGGGCCTCCAATGACTGTGCCGCAGATGGAGGCGAACGTTCCCGCCGGCAGCACCTTGGGCAGCGACGGCGCCAGGCACCGCAGCATCAGGTCGAAGACGCGAACCTCGACTTCGAAATAATAGCCATTGGCCGCAGGTTCGAGCGCATGGAACACCGTGCCCGGCGTGGTCAGCACCTTGAGCGGGCGGAAGGCGCCGCCATTGGCGGGCATGTCCACGTCGATGGCCGTCTTGAACGCCATCTGCGCGGCGATCAGCACGCCGTCGTAACTGGCATTTTTTGAGCCGCGCACCTGTTCGGGATTGTTGCGCAGATCGATGATGAAGGCGTCGTCAGTGATCTCGATGCCGACGTGATAGGTCGAGCCGTCATCCTGCAGTTCGGAGACTTCGAAATGGCCGCGGGGGAGGGTCTTGAGGGCTTCGAGCGATACCCGTTCTCCATAATCCATGAAATGGGTCATGGCGGCCTGGAAGGTGGATTTGCCATATTTGGCGATCAGCTCCAGCAGGCGCCGCTCGCCGATGCGCGCCGCGGCAATCGCGGCCCACATATCACCACGCAGGAAATCGGGCAGGCGCGAATTGACCGTCATGATATCCATGACGGCCTGATTGGCCACGCCAGCATCGATCAGCTTGATCGCCGGAATGCGCAGCCCTTCCTGGAAAACCTCCACCGCATCCACCGACATGCCGCCCGGCACCATGCCGCCGACATCATTCCAATGGGCAATATTGGCTGTCCAGGCGACGATCTCGCCCTCGGAAAACACCGGCATGGCAATGATGCAGTCATTGAGATGGGTGACGCCGCCGTAATAGGGATCATTGGTAGCAAAGACGTCGCCCTGGCGGATCTGGTCTGCGGGGAATTTGGCGATCAGCGCCTTCACGGCCTTGTCAAGCACGCCGACAAAGGAGGGAATGCCGGCCCCGGACGAGGCGATTTCGCCCTGCGCATCGGTGATGCCAGTGCCCATGTCGAGCACTTCATAGATGATGGCGCTCATCGAGGTTTTGCGCATGGCCACGAACATCTCGTCGGAAATCGCCTCAAGCGAATTCTGGATGATGTCGAGAGTGACGGGGTCGAAGGCGGTATCGGTCATGTTGCTCACCGTGCCAGCGCGATATGGGTGTTGCCGTAGGGGTCGATGGTGACGCTGTTGCCCGGATGCACGACGATGGTGGTGCCCGGGTCTTCCAGGATGGCCGGGCCGGGGAAGGTCATGCCCGGCTCCAGTCTGGTCGCATCGTAAATCGTCGCCTGATGCACGCCTTCGGTGGCATAGTCGACCGGACGCGTGCCCTTGATGGCGTCGACAAGGCTGGCGCCGGTCACGGGGAGCGGGACGATTTCGAGCTTGCCGACTTCGGCGGACGCTACCAGGTGCAGGCCCACGATCTCGACATCGGCCGGCAGGCGATAAGTATATTCGCGCTCGTAGATCTCGTGGAAGCGCTCTGCAATATCGGCAATCGAAGCGGCATCGAGATCGCCCCCGGGCAGCGGCACCTCCACGCCATGCTCCTGGTTCTGGTAGCGGCAGCGTAGTGAAGCGACAATCTTGACCGCTTCGGGGGCGATCTGTTCGGCGCCGAATTGTTCATGCGCGCGCGCCACGGTTTCGGCCAGCAGGGCGGAAATAGCGGTGGCGGCTTCTGCATGGCCCTTGCCCAGCTCAACCAGCCGGGTGACGAAATAGTCACGGCGCAGATCGCTCATCATCATGCCCCAGGCCGAGAACACCGAGGCGCCGCGCGGCACGACGACCTTCTTGCAGCCCAGTTCGGTCGCCAAAGCCACGCCGTGCATGGCGCCGCCGCCGCCGAACACCACCAGCGTGAAATCGCGCGGATCGTGGCCGCGATTGAGCGACACCAGCTTGAGCGCATTGATCATGTTGGAATTGGCGATGCGCACGATGCCGCGTGCCGCCTCGATCGGCGTAACCCCGAGCTTGTCGGCCACGGCACTCAGCGAGCGATCAACCGCCTCCATATCGGCGATGACCGAGCCGCCGCAGAAATAGTCGCGATTGATGCGGCCCAGTGCCAGATTGGCATCGGTTGTGGTGGCTTCAATGCCGCCACGGCCATAAGAGGCGGGGCCGGGCATGGCGCCGGCCGATTTGGGGCCAACATGCAGCTTGCCGAAATCGTCCACCCAGGCGATGGAGCCGCCGCCATTGCCGATTTCGACCAGATCGACTACCGGCACCATGATGGGATAGCCCGCCGATTTGCGGTCCCGCTCAATCCAGTAATCGGTCATGATGCGAACCTGGCCATTTTCGATCAACGAGCATTTGGCCGTGGTGCCGCCGATATCGAGCGCCAGCACATTGGGTTCGCCGATAATGCGGCCCAGCTCCGCCGCGCCCCAGAAGCCGGAGGCCGGCCCGGATTCCACCATGGTGATGGGGATGGCTTTGGTCGAGGCCAGGGAATCCACGCCGCAATTGGATTGCATCACATAGAGCGGCCCCTGATAGCCCTGCGCCCGCAGCCCGCCTTCGAGCTTGTCGAGATAGCGGGCGGCGATCGGCTGCACATAGGCAGAGAGCACCGCAGTATTGGTGCGCTCATATTCGCGCCATTCGCGGGTAATCTGGTGGGAGGCGACGACGGAAACCTCCGGCCAGAGCCGGGCGATCTCGGCCGCCACGGCCTTTTCGTGGCTGGGGTCGGCATAGGAATGCAGCAGGCAGACGGCGATGGCATCGACGCCCTCGGCGCGGAAATCGTCCAGGATGGCCGGGAGGCCTGATAGGTCCAGCGGGGTGCGTTCAACTCCGGTATAGGCAATGCGCCCAGGCACTTCGCGCCGCAGGTGACGTTCGACGAAGGGCGTGGGCTTTTTGTACATCAGGTTGAAAAAGTCGGGCCGGTTGCCGCGCTGGATTTCCAGGATATCGCGGAAGCCTTCGGTGGTGATCAGCGCGGTGCGCGCACCCCGCCGTTCCGTCAGCGCGTTGATGACGACCGTAGTGCCATGCGCGAAGAAATCGACTTCATCGATATTGACCCGGCCTTTTTCCAGCACATTGAGCACGCCGCGTTCGAAATCGGGCGGGGTAGTATCGGACTTTTCGGTGCGGACGGTCTGCACGCCCGTCGCCAGGTCGGTTTCAAAATAGACGAGGTCGGTGAAAGTGCCGCCGACATCGGTTGCAATACGGCTGGTCTTTTGCGTCATGGCGGGTCTCAAACTGTCGATGCTGGTGGCGCCAGGCGCGCCGCCAGCAGGAAGGCGATAGTGGCGAAGGGAAGAAGCTCGGAGGCCCGCGCCAACCGCTCGGGCGTGTAGTATCCGGCCTCGTGCAGCAGGTTGAGCGTGCCGATGACGGCGCCGCCGGCAATTACTGGAATATTGGCGTTGGATTCGCAGCCCAGTGACTGGATCAGCTGCCAGTCGAAGAACACCTCGGCGATATCCTCGATGCGCAGGCTGGAGAAAATCTGATGCCGCACCAGCACGGTGTCCGCCCATTTGCCGGTCGCAATGGGCTTGAAGCCGCCGACCGGGTAGGCAGTGGGATTTTCGGAAAATACCCGACGCGATTGGCCCGCTGCCATGTCGAACACCGAGGCGGTCAGCAGCTTGGTACCGATAGCCTCATGTATAAGGCCCGCCAGAGCATCGAACACCGGTTCGGCTGTGGCCGCTTCGGCGACCAGCGTCAGAAACTGAGGCCAATGTCTGTCCAAACTCACGCCGAACTCCCTTGTACTTCTGCTTACGGGGTATCGTATTCAGATTGTCGACAAGAAGTCCACTGTGAATTTGCCTCACAAAGAAGCGAGGCCCGATCTGGGCCTAAAAGAAAGGCGAAAAATGCGGATGAGTTAGTCCACGCCCATCAGGCTCTCCTCGGGGGAGAGCCTGATAGCGCAGGGGCATTGGCTGTGCTGTACGAGAATTAGGCCGTCTCGCGCTAAACGCGCGAGCTATCAGCCACGTCCCCGGCATGATGCTTGGCGATTAGCGCGCGGAGGCCCGGATGTTGTCGCGGGTTAGGCCGGGTAGGGCAGGCCGTAGCGGTCGCGGATAGTCTTGCCCTCATAGCTGCGAGGATAAACGCCGCGGTCCTGCAGGATCGGTATGACCTTTTCCACGAATTCGGCAATGTCGTCCGGCGCGCGGGGCGGCTGCAGGGTGTAGCCGTCCACCGTGCCGTCGGCCCAGAAATCGATGATCGCGTCGGCCACTTCCTCGGGCGTGCCCAGCAGCAGGCGATGGTGTCCCTCCGAGCGCCGCACGGCCTGGCGGGCGGTGAGCTTTTCGTGGGTAAGCAATTCCGACAGACCCAGACCCATGCCGACTGCCATCAGGCGGTTCTGGTCGGGGATGAAATTTGCCCCATCAAGCACCGCATCGGGATCGAAATCGGCCGGATCGATGCCGTTCTCCTTGGCGAAGCGGGCCAGCAGCCCGTCCTCGGAGCCGGCGCCGCTAAACAATTCGTGTTTGCGCAAGGCCTCCTCGCGCGTCTCGCCCAGGATAACGACGAGCCCAGGCACGATGCGGATGCCGGCGGGGTCGCGACCTAAAGCGATCGCCCGGTCCTTCACCTTCTTGCCGAAGGCACGTCCGGCTGGACGCGACAGGATGTTGCAATAGATGATCTCGCCGTGCCGGGCCGCCAGGTCGATGCCGCCCTCGGAGGCGCCGGCCTGGGCGATTACCGGATGGCCCTGCGGCCCGCGCGGCACATTGAGCGGGCCCTTGATGGTGAAATACTCGCCCTCATGATCGATGGTATGGGCGCTCGACGCATCCCAGAACCGTTCGGGCGGCACCTCGCCCTCGCGCGCCGGATCCCAACTGGCCCAGAGTTTTTTGGCCACGTCGAGGAATTCCGAAGCTCTGGCGTAGCGCGCGGCGCGCGGCGGCAGCGGTTCGCTGCCGAAATTGGCGGCGACGGCCGGATTGAACGAGGAGACGATATTGATGATCAGTCGGCCGCCGGAAATGATGTCGGTCGACTGCGTCCGCCGCGCCAGATTGAACGGCGAATTGTAGCTCGACGACATAGTCACGACGAAGCCGATATCGGGCACCTGCGCGGCCAGCGCCGTGCTCAGGATCAGCGGGTCGATAGTGTGGAAGGGCCGCCCGTTCGGATCGGTGGCGAGCGCCGGGTGATCGGAAAAGAATACCGCATCGAACACGCCCTGATGGGCGAGTTCGGTGAGCCGCCGGTAATAATCCGGGTCGTTGATGTCGTGCTTGGTGCCGGTCCGATATCTCCACGCATTGCCGAGATAGCCGGTAGTGTTGATGCCGACATTGAGATTGAGCCGGCGTGTCGTCGTGGTCATGCGATTGCTTTCGCTTGCTGCGTGGTATCGGCCACGCCGATGCCGCCATGCGGCGCGGGCGTGGTGCCATTGACGGCGAAGTCGCCGACAACGCGATCGTGGTAGATGCGGGGATTGTGCGAGGCGATGGTGCGTGCATTGCGCCAGTGCCGATCCAGCCCATGGCTGCGCTTGGCAGCCGAGGCGCCCAATGCGTCGAACAGGATGGTGCTGGCGTCGAGAATGAGGCTGGTGACCACCGTCACCGATTGGCTGACCTCGAGATCGGCATTGCGGTCGGCCTCGGCTTTCGCCTCGGCGTCGCCGGACTGATGGGCCTGATAGGAGCGCTGCAGCGCATCGGCCGCCTTAAGGGTAATGGCGCCAGCGGCATAGGCCTCACCGCGCACCTTGCCGACCACTTGCAGCACCTGCGGGTCCTGGGCTGTCCGTGCAGCATTACCCCGGCCATAGACGCGCTTGCGTTCAGCCACGTGACGCGACAGGTCGCCCGCCGCTGCCCGGCCAATTCCGGCCAGGCTCGCCAGATGCACGAGTTGGAAGAAGCCGCCGGAATAGGGAAAGCGCAGGGCGGTGGGTTTCAACAGGTCATCGCTGATGGCCACGTCCTTGAACCGGGCCGTGCCGCTGGCGCTGAGCGCCTGCCCGAACCCATCCCAGTCATCGAGGATTTCGACGCCCTCAGCACCGGTCGGCACCAGCGCGCCGATAGGATTGCCCTCGCCATCGGCCGCGCCCAGCGTGATCCAGTCGGCATAGAGCGAGCCGGTTGTGTAATATTTCTCGCCATTGAGCAGCCAGCCGTCGCCGTGGCGCACCAGCCGCGTCGACCACGTGCCGATCTTGCCTTCGCCAAGCTCGGAAAAGCCGCTGCCGATAATCTCGCGGTTGCCCAGATGCTTGAGCCAGGCATCGCGCCACGGGCTGGCGGGAGCGTTCAGCACATCCTCGGTGAAGCCGAGATGGCTGCGAAAGGCATTGGTGATGTTGGGGTCGGCTTCGGAAAGCTCGATCAGCAGGCCAAATAGTTCCGGTAGCGTGAAACCCAGGCCGCCATGCTCCACGGGCAGGCGGAGCGTTGAAAATCCGGCATCACGCAGCCAGCCGATCTCCTCGCGCGGCAGGATGCGTTCGACATCGCGCGTCACCGCCCGCTCGCGAATACGCGCGAAGATCGGGCGGAATGGCGCGGCGAGGGTTTCGAAGCGGTCGGATGGGCCGGCGCCCCAGGCTTGGCTGATATTGGTCATGGCAATGATCCGGGATGCGCCGGCGGCAAGCCGCGCGGCTGGTAAACAATGTCAGGCTTTGCGCGACGCGCGAGGAAGAATTCCTTTGCGCTGGGCAAAGGAATTCTTCCCGCCTGAGTCAGGCGGTGAAGTGAGCGTAGGCCAGGCTCCCAGCGATGCCTTCGGCACCAGTCGTATGGTCGGCGATGCGCTTGTCGTAGAGCGTGAGGTCGGGGGAGCTGACGACGTTGATATCGGGCAGGTCTTCGATGATCTGCGCCTGGAAATCGGCGAATTGCTGGAAGCGGGTGGCCGGATCGGTTTCGATGGCGGCGGCTTCGAGCAGGGCATCGGCGGCGGGGCTATTGTAGCCGGAGCCGTTGGTGAAGGGGATGCCGGGCTTGAAGTTCTTGCTCCAATAGAGGCGCTGCACCCCCACTGTCGGATCGAACAGATTGCTCATGCCGTGATAGGTGAAGTCGAAATCGCGATCGGTATAGACGCGCTTGATATAGGTGGCGAAATCCTGCGAGCGCAGCGAGACTTCGATGCCAACCTTGGCCAGGGCCTGCTTGATATATTCGCCGCCGCGCTTGTAGAGGTCCTGCCCGCCGAGGGGATCGAGCGTGATGCGCTGGCGAATGCCGTCGGTGCCGCGCGGGAAGCCGGCCGCGTCGAGCAGACTCTCGGCCCTGGCCGTGTCGAGGGCATAGGTCTTGAGGTTGGGGACGAAATATTTGGCCAGCGAGGGAACGATGGGCCCCTCGATCACCGAGCCATAGCCGAAATTGACGGTCTGGTGGATGACCGATTTGTCGATGGTATGGGCGAAGGCCTGGCGAACGCGCACATCCTTGAAGAAGGGGTGTTCGAAGTTGAATTCGATGCGCGAGAGATTGTTCTTGTAGCCATAGCCGCGCCGCTCGATGGCGATATTGGGCAGGGTTTCGAAGCGGGCCAGATCGCTGAGCGGAATGGGTGTGCTGGCGCCGATATGGACCTCGCCGGTTTCCAAGGCAATGGCGCGAGCGGCCGGGTCAGTGATGAAGCGGATGATCAGGCGATCGAGATAGGGCCTTGGCGCGTCCCAATAATTTTCGTTGCGGACGAACTCGACATGGCTGCCGCGCACCCATTCCTTGAAGATAAAGGGGCCGGTGCCGACCGGGGCATTGTTATGCGGATTTTCGTCGACTTTGGTGCCTTCGTAGAGGTGACGTGGCACGATGGGGGTTTCCGACGAACCCAGAGCGGTCAGCAGGTAAGGGGCCGGCTTGGCGAGCTTGAGGATGACGGTCAGATCGTCGGGAGTCTGGATATCGGAGACGGCGGCGAAGGTGACGCGGCCGCGCGGGTGACCTTCCTTGATCGCGGCGAGTGAGAAGGCAACGTCGGCGGCGGTGAAGGGCTGGCCGTCATGCCATTTGACATTAGGACGCAGGCCGAATGTGTAGGTCAGCCCGTCGGGCGCGACATCCCAGCTCGTGGCCAGCAGCGGCAATGGGTTGAGATCGAAATCATAGGTCAGCAGGCCTTCGCTGTGCTTGCCGGTGAAATCGGTGACGCCGGTATGCACGATGCCGGTGAGGGTCGGCGGCTCGCTGCCGGATAGCAGCACGAGCGTGCCGCCATGCTGGGGCGATTGGGCGAGGGTGGGGCCGGCCAGCAGGCTGGCGCCGAGGGCGGCTGCGGATAGGCCGAGGAAATGGCGCCGGCTGGGTGTCCAGAGCGAGGACATGGGGAAATCTCCGGGAGGGACGTAAGGGTAGCGGCCGACGCGCGAGGAAGAATTGCTTTGCGGTTGGGCAAAGCAATTCTTCCTGCGGGGATCAGGCGACAGCGCTGAGTTTGGCTTGTTCGAAATCGTGCAGCAGGATGGCGATTTCGTAGCCGCGGCGTTTGAGCCAATGGGCGACCGTCTTGGCGCGGACGCCGAGCAGGTCATCGACCAGGATGACGCGGGCGCCGCGCACGGCGATGGTGCGATAGGCGACGCCGAGCAATTGGCCGCCTTCGGAGGAAATCGAGCGCGGCAGATGGCCGGCAGCGAATTCCTCGGGGGTGCGGACATCGAGGAAGTAGGTGGTGCGGTTCTTGTCGCTCACCCAGGCGTCGGCATTGGCCTGATCGATATAGAGCAGGCTATCGTGCTTGGAGAGGGTTTCGATATGCTCGGCGGCGAATTGCTTGGCCGTGTCGCTCGCCTTGCCATAGGCGGCGGTTTTGCCGGTTTCGAGCTTGAGGCCCGCATTGGTCCAGCCCTTGGTGCCGTCATCGAGATAGGCGACGAAATTGGGCACGCCGGCATCGATCAGCGTCTGGGCGCCGAGGATGGCGCGGGGCAGGCCGGCGCAGGAGACCAGAACTTTGGTGCTGGCCGAGGGGACCAGATCCTTGAAGCGCAGGACCAGTTCGGCGCCGGGGACGCTGACGGCGCCGGGGACGTGCTCCCTGGTGTATTCGGGCAGCGTGCGGCTATCGAGCACGATTACGTCTTCGCCCTTGTCGCGCAGGGCCTGGAGCTCGGTGGCGGTGACGGCCGGGGTGCCTTTTTCGTCGCGGACCTTGGTGACGAAGGGGACGCCGGGAATGTCGAAAGTTGGCAGATTGTCGAGGCCACCTTCGATCCAGGCGGGAATGCCGCCCTCGAGGGCCTGGATATTGCTCCATCCGGCAGCGGCGAGGCGGGCGACGGCGGCTTGGGCTGTGCCCTTGCCGTCATCGACCAGTACCGTGCGCACGACGCGGCGCGGGATGAAGCGGTCGATTTCGGCATCCAGCCGGTCGGCCGGTAGATTGGTGGCGAAAAGCGGCGAGGCGTAGCCGACATCGGCGGCGGGACGAATGTCGAGGACTGCCAATTCGGCGCCATCGCCGAGCCAGTCGATAAGGGTCTGCTTGCTGATCGTGCGATGGGTCATGCCGGAGCTCCTGTGGTCAAATGCTGCCTCGAGCATCCGGCTACTTGACGGAATTCAAAAGAATGATTTTCTGTCAGTCGCGGAAAGCAAGCCTTTCGGCGCAATGCGCATTTCGCCATAGACCTGGAAAGCACCGATCGATTGCGCTAGAGCTACGCTCAATACGCCGCGGTAAAACGCTGGCGGATGAAGGTGTTCTGCTCCAGCGCATCGAGCACGGCGATGGCGAAATCGGCTTCCGAAATCCGGCTCTCGCCGTCATCGTCGCGCAGCAATTGATCGCCGCCGAGCCGAAAGCGCCCGGTGCGCTCGCCAGGTTTGATGGTGAGCGGGGGCGACACATAGGTCCAGTCCAGGTCATGCTCGCCCCGCTTGAGGCTGTGCAGGATCTCGCGATTGCGCAAAGTATGCGCCTTGTGGCCGGCCGGGTAGAAATCGCTATCGACCACATCGACGCCCGGACTGGTCTCGAGGCTCCCCACGCCACCCACGATGATCAGTCGCTTGACGCCTGCCTGCTTGACGCCCGCGAACAGGCCGTCATGCGCCTTGCGGATCAACTCGGCCGCGTCTTCCGCAGAGTAGTTGCGCAGGCCCGGGCTATAGGCACTGATCACCGCGTCGTGGCCTGCGGCGATCTTTGCGACATCGTCGGCATTGGCGATATCGGCCGAAAGCGCCGTCAGGTTAGGCTCCGGCGCCAGCTTGGCCGAGCGGGTAACCGCGGTAACGCGATGGCTTCGCGACAACGCCTCCTTGCGGATATTGCTGCCGATATTGCCGGATGCGCCGAAGACGACGATGGACATGATGGGTCTTTCTCCAATTCGGCCGCGAAAGGCTAGCCTGCAAGCGCCGCCTCGGCGGCGAAATGTTCGGCGATGAAGGCTTTGACCGTGCGTGGCGCATGGCCGAGCAGTTCGGGCACTACGCGGGTGACTGTGGCCGCCCGGCCAGCGGCGATCAGCGTACCGAACTGGGCAACGGCGCGATGCTCGAACCCATCACCCAGCAGCGGCGCGACGCTTCCCGAAGTCTCGGCAACTCCGATCGGCCGGTGCAGCACACGCGCCAGGATCCCGGCGATATCGCGGATCGAAACGGCTTCGCTGCCGGTGATGATCAGCGGCTTGTCCGCGACTCGTGGCGCCAGCAATTGATGCACGGCCACATCGGCAATGTCGCGGGCGTCGATATAGGCAACGCGGGCTGTGCCATGTCGCGCATTGAGCACCTGGCCAGTCATGGCCTGCCTGATCGTGTTGAGGAGTGCGACCTGCATCCAGGCATTGGGACGGATGCAGACATGTTCGATATTGAGGCCGCGTAGATGCCATTCGACCGCCGCATGCGCGTCGCCCGAAATCGAGACGCCGGGCGGATCGATGGTCCAGTCGGACCCCGAAATCTTGACGATGCGCGAGCCGCCCTCGATGGCGGCGGCGCCGGCCGCGGCGATCTGTTCCTCGACTAGGCTCTCGCTGATCGGGGACAGCAGGAAAAGCTTGCGGGTGCCGGCCAGCGCTTTATGCAACGAATCCCGATCGGCGAAATCGCCTGGGGCAATCTCGACCCTGGCGCCGAACAAGGCCCGTGCCGTTTCGGGCCTCCGGGCGAAGACCCGGACGCGCTGGTTCTGTTCGAGCAACCTTGCGGTTACCAATTGGCCCAGCCGCCCGGTGGCCCCGGTCACCAGGATCGGGGCGCTCATGCCGCATTGCGGCGTGTAGCCGCCTCCAGGGGAGCCGGCGCGAACCAGCCTGCCACGTCGAAATCAGCCGGGATAAATCCCCATTCGAGCAGGAAGGTCTTGAAATGGGCGAAGGCCACTGCCTGCTCCTCATCCAAGGTCAGCGCAAGATGGCGATGCACATCCGGCCCATTGGCGGCCCAGACGGCGTCCTCGCCGACACCGATCTCGTTGGCGATCAGTTGCACCGCGTCATGCGGATGGGCCTCGGCCCAGTCAGCGACGCGGCCGACAATGTCGACGAGATCAGCCACGAGGTCTGGGCGTTGCTCGAGAAAGAGCGCATCCACTGTCAGCGGACGCGGCGTGCCATTGTTGACGCGAATGCGCGGATCGGGATGGAAGCCGAATTCGGATACGACGACTGCGCCAATCTGGTTGGCCAGCACCAGTCCCTCGGCGCCCTTGACGAAAAAGGCGTCGATCCGGCCGCTGGCCAAGGCTAGCAGCTCTTCGCCATAGGGATAGCGGCGTTTGAGACCGAGGAAGGCCGCATTGCCGGTCTCGATCAAACTGGCTTCCGGGCTGTCGAGATAGATCAGTTCCACATCGGTGTGAGACAGCCCCTCGAGCGAAAGCGCGGAGACAATGCCCTTGAGCGCGGTGGCGCGCTGGAAATCGATGCGCTCGCCCGGCTTGCGCGGCACGCCAATGCCGCGGCCCCTGAGGTCGCTGCCTTTGGCGATGCCGGAGCCGGGCAGGGCGATGATGGCCTGGAATTCGTCGGTCGTGGTCACGCCGACGACCCGCGTCTGCCGCCCGCCCGAACGGGCCCAGAGCGGGGGAATATTGCCGCCCTGGCGGAACGAGAAATCCAGCGCGTGGGTAAAGTGGCTCTCCCGCACCGCCGGATCCTTGCTATCGCGGATCGAGCGCACGCCGACGCCTGCCTCCTTGAAGTGTTGTTCCACCCAGCCGAGCTGGTAGGCGATGGAGAGCGGGGTGGGCGCGGGGCAGCGGGTATACCAGACCGATTGGCTCATCAGAGGGCTCCGATCACGCGCTGCCGACGACGGCGAGGCGGGGTGGCTGGTGCGTGCGCACCGGAACGGGCTCAAGCGGCGAGGTGCTTGCCGCGGCGTGCCGGCCCAATGCCGCCTTGGCCAGAATGATGCGGATCATGTTGTTCTGCGGCGCATGCGCCTTGCCGGAGAGGGCATCGCGATGGTGGCGCTCCAGCGGATTGTCCCGGCTGATGCCGGGATTGCCGCCCAGATCGAGCGCCAGCGTCGTGGCCGCGATGGCATTCTCGATCACCACATGCTTGACCGCCGCGGCGTCGGGGCCGAATGGACGCCCGCTGTCATAATCCTCGGCAATCGATCGCAGCAGGCGCCGGTTGGTGGTGAGCCAGACTTCGATCTGGCCCAGTCCATCCTGCATGCGGGGCAGGGTGGCTAGCGGCGCGCCCAGGCTTGCCGGGGCGCGGGTCGTGGTGAATTCGATCAGCCAGTCGCGTGCACCGCGCGCTGCGCCATCATAAATCGCCGGTACCAGCGAAAAATACCAGGCACCCTGACGTTCATCGCGCCTGAGGCCTTCGCTGGCCGGGGCGATGTCAATAACGTCTTCAAGTGGGATCGCAACATCGTCGAGGATGAGGTCATCGCTATTGGTGGCGCGCATGCCGGTGGCATTCCAGGTCTTCTCGACGCGAATGCCATCGGCATCGGTCGGCACGAGGAACGAGCCAAGACGTGGCTCGGGCTCGTCGGTGATGGCGAGCACGGCAACCCATTTCAGCAGCGGAATGCCGGTGGCATAGGTCTTGTGGCCCGTGATGCGCCACTGATTGCCCACCTTGCGGGCGATGGTCTCGGGTGGCGAGCCATGCGAGGGCGAGCCGACGCGAGGCTCGACCTGAGCGGCATTGAGCAGCGCCACTCCGTCGCGATTGGCCTTGGTCACCCGCTCGATCAAATGGTCCGGCCACTTGCCGGAGGCGCGGATGGAATAGTGCTGGCTGTAATGCATGGCCAGCACGAGGGCGGTGGAGGGTTCGCCTCGCGCTACCGACGAAACCACCGCCAGCGCCTCGGTCAACCCGCCGCCCAGCCCGCCATGCTCGGTGGCGGTCACCAGACCCAGAAGGCCCGCCTCATAGAGCGCATCGAAATTGGCGAAAGGAAAATCGCCGGTTTCGTCATAATGCCGGGCGGTCAGGGCAAACCGTTTGCCCAATTGCTCGGCCTGTTCCAGGTAGGGCGCGAAATCCGTGGTCATGGCAGACTCCGTTCAGGCGACAGCGCGGGCGTCGAGCGCGTCATAGGGACGGCGATCGACCCAGTCGTTGATGTCGAAATTGGCCTTGAGGAACCCCCATTCATGCAGGAAATCCTTGTAGTGGCCGATGGCGTCGATCAACTCGGGCTCAAGCCCGATGCCGAGATGGCGATGCAGTTCGGGGCCGTTGGCAGCCGCGACCACCTCTTCGGAGGCCCCAACTTCCCTAGCCACGAAGCGACGCACGTCGTCGGGATGCGTTTCAGCCCAGGCACTGGCCTGCTGCAGCGTACCAATCAGCTTGGTGACCAGATCGGGCCGGTCCTCGGCGAGGCGCTCGTCAACAGTCAGCACCCGCGGCGAGCCGGAATTAATGCGGATTTTCGGATCGGGATGGAAACCGAACTCGGCCACGGTATGGGTGGCAAACAGGTTCGCGACGCTGATGCCCGGCGTACCCTTCACATAAATTGCATCGACCTCGCCGCGCAGCAGCGCTGCAATTTCGGCGCCATAAGCTTGGCGATTGCGCAGACCATAAAGCTGCGGCCCCTCGCGCCCGTCCAGCACGGAATCGGTCAGATGGATATCGACGATCTCGACTTGTTTGTGCGAGAGCCCTTCCAGCGATAGCGCCGAAACCAGTCCCTTGAGCGCGGTCGCATGCATGAAATCGACAATGCCTTCGGGGCGGCGCGCCACGCCGAAGCGGCGGCCGACGAGGTCCTTCGTCGTCCTGATGCCGGTCTCAGGCAGGGTGATGATGGCCTGGAATTCGTCCGTCCAGGTGATGCCGACCAGCCGCGTTGGGTTGCCTTCCGAGCGAGCGCGGATCGGCGGCACATTGCCGCCATGACGGAAGGAATAGTTCAGGTGGTGATCGAAATGGCTGGACCGGACGGCGCGATCCTTGCTGTCGATGATCGAGGTGAGCTTGATGCCTTCGCGCGCAAAGGTCTCATCAAGCAGACCTAGTTGCACCGCGAGTCCTACCGGAGTGGGCACCGGGCAGCGCGTGTACCAGATTTCCGAAATTGCATTCTTGAGCGTCATCATGCCTCTCCGTCGGTGATGGCCGTCGCTGCCGGCCGCTGCGTCTCAATCCAGCCGGAAGAGCATTTTCCAAGCCCTGGAGTGCAGAGAGTTGAAAATTGCTCACCCATCCTTGGATTGGCAAAAACTTGCTTACAGAAGATCATATTCGCCTGATTGAGGAAGCTAGTTCCTGAAAAGCCGTAACGACAGGATGGATTTTCTGAAACACGTTTGACAAAGCCTATAAAATTAGTCAACAATAAAATTCAGGAGCTGCGAACCGCCCCGGCTTGTCGCAGCAACCGGCCGTTCCCGGCCATTCGAAGCACATCAAGAGAGCTTGCTTATGTCAGCGCTGGCCAGAACCGCCCGATCGTTGCGGCGAACGTTGTTGCAGGCGATCCCCACCGTTCTGGGGATCATCATCCTCAACTTCTTCCTGCTGCAGTTGGCCCCTGGCGACGCGGCCGACGTGATGGCCGGGGAGGCGGGTTCTGCCACCGCAGAATCCATGGCTGCATTGCGGACCCGCTTCGGGCTCGACAATCCCGTGTTGGTCCAGCTCGCCAATTATCTCAACAATCTCGCCCATTTCAGTCTAGGGTTTTCACCGCGCTATGGCATGCCGGTCATGGACCTGATCGGCCAGCGCCTGCCGGGCACGCTGACCCTGATGGCTATGGCGCTGGCCATCGCCATCCTGATCGGCCTCGCCCTGGGCTCGGTCATGTCCTTCTTCGCCGGTCGCCTGCCGGACCGGTTGCTGTCGATCTTCTCGCTGCTGTTCTATTCAATTCCCGGCTTCTGGATCGGGCTGATGCTGATCGTGCTGTTCTCGGTAACGCTGGGTTGGCTGCCCAGCGGCGGGGCAGGGACCATCGGCTCCAACCTCACAGGTTGGGCCGCCATTGTCGACAAGGCGCGCTATATGGTGCTGCCGGCTACTTCGCTGGCGCTGTTTTACGTCGCCATCTACGCACGTTTGACCCGCGCCGCCATGCTGGAGGTCCGCAGCCAGGACTTCGTTCGCACCGCCTACGCCAAGGGGCTTTCGCCCGTTGCGGTGACACTGCGCCACGTGTTGCGCAACGCGCTCATTCCCATCACCACCATGGCCGGCATGCATATCGGCGGCATGCTCGGTGGCGCCGTGGTGGTGGAGACCGTCTACAGCTGGCCCGGCCTGGGCCGGCTCGCCTTCGAGGCCGTGATGGGCCGCGACTACACGGTTCTGCTCGGCATTCTGTTGCTGTCCTCGCTGCTGGTGATCTTTGCCAATGCGGTGGTGGACCTGCTGCAGACCTGGCTCGACCCACGGATTGGAGAACACTGATGTCCACGACCGATCTCGGCGTCGGCGCCGTTACGGCCAGGCCGGAGGCCCCGGCCAAGCCCGAATGGCACAATCTGCGGGCCCCCGATGCACGCACTACGCTCACTGCCACCGTTACCGTCCCGGCCGGCTGGCGTGAACTGCGGCTGTTCCTCCGCAATCCCAACGCGCTATTCGGCTTGGTCTTTCTAGGCATCATGGTCGTCATCGCGCTGATTGCCCCCCTTATCTTCCCCGGCGATCCGCTAGGCATGGTGACCAAGCCTTTCCTGTGGCCCGGACAGGACGCAGCCTATCCCCTGGGGAGCGATTCCATGGGCCGCGACGTGCTGGCCGGCATTGTCCACGGCTCGCGCATTTCCCTGTTCGTAGGCCTTGCCGCCACCGCATTGGGCCTGACCGTGGGCGTGCTGGTCGGGGCGACAGCGGGCTATTTCGGCGGCTGGGTCGATGACGTGCTGGTGCGCATCATCGAGATCTTCCAGACCCTGCCCAATTTCGTCCTGCTGGTGGTGCTGGTGGCCATCCTGCAGCCCTCCGCACTGACGGTGACCATCGCCATTGCCATCGTCAGTTGGCCCATGGTGGCGCGCCTGACCCGCGCCGAATTCCGCGCCATCCGCGAGAAGGATTACGTCATGGCCGCCCGTAGCCTGGGCTTCGGCAATGCCCGCATCATCTTCCAGGAAGTGCTGCCTAATGCCCTGCCGCCGCTGATCGTCACCGCCTCGGTCATGGTGGCAACGGCCATCCTGATGGAATCGGCGCTGAGCTTCATGGGGCTGGGTGATCCAAACGTGGTCAGTTGGGGTTCGATGATCGGCAGCGGTCGCGAGTTGATCCGCACCGCCTGGTACCTGACGTTGCTGCCGGGCCTTGCCATCGTCTTCACCGTGCTGGCGCTTAACCTGATCGGCGATGGCCTCAACGACGCCCTCAATCCACGCTTTTCGGAGGAACGGGCATGAACGCGATCACCCCGACACTAGCGCAATCCCGCCCGGCCAATACCAGCCGCCTGCTGGAAGTCGAAGATCTCACCATCCGTTTCGGCACAACCGATCCGGTCAAGCGGCTGAGCTTCCACATCGATCGCGGCGAAACCCTCGCCGTGGTGGGCGAGTCCGGCTCCGGCAAGTCGCTGAGCGCCCTGGCGCTGATGCGCCTGCTGCCCCGCAATGCCCGCATTCCCAATGGCCGCATCAGTTTCGAAGGCCAGGACCTGCTGGCCCTCTCCGAGCGTGACATGCGCAAGGTGCGCGGCCGCGACATCGCCATGATCTTTCAGGAGCCGATGACCTCGCTCAATCCGGTGGCGAGCATCGGCAACCAGATCGTCGAAGTGCTGCGCCTGCATGAAAAACTGTCGCACAAGGCGGCGCGCGAACGGGCCATCGAACTGCTTGATCTGGTGAAAATCCCCGAGCCGGCCAAACGGGTCGATGACTTTCCCCACCAGCTCTCTGGTGGCCAGCGCCAGCGCGTGATGATCGCCATGGCCGTTGCGTGCAAGCCCAAGCTGCTCATCGCCGACGAGCCCACCACTGCGCTCGACGCCACGATCCAGGCGCAGATTCTCGAACTGCTCGATGAATTGCGCCACAAGCTGTCCATGGGCCTGTTGCTCATCACTCACGATCTGGGCCTGGTGTCGCGCTGGAGCGATCGGGTCGTGGTCATGTATCACGGCGACAAGCTCGAGGAGCTGGCGACGCCCGATCTGTTCCGACCCGGCCGGCATCCCTATACCAATGGTCTCACCCAGGCCTCCATTCGGCTCGACGAGGAAGTGCACTACTCCGCCCAGTCACTCGCCGAGGTGCGTGTGGTGCGCGGCGCCGATGGCCGCAATGTCTACGACGTGAAGCCGCCGGCAAAACGCCTGCCAACGACGCCTGCCACTGCCGAACCGCTGCTGGCTGTGCGCGACCTCTCAGTGACCTACCAGACCAGACAGCGCGCCAATCGGGCGCTCGACAATGTCTCGCTGACCCTCGCCAAGGGCGAAACCCTCGGCATTGTGGGCGAATCCGGCAGCGGCAAGTCGACCCTTTCCAAGGCTATCATGCGCTTGGTCAACACCCAGCAGGGCAGCATCGTCTTCCAGGGGCGGGACATTACCGCGCTTTCCCCCAATCAGTTGCAGCCGGTGCGCCGCGACCTGCAGATGATCTTCCAGGATCCGTTTGGCTCGCTCAATCCGCGCAAGACCATCCGCGACATCCTCGAGGCGCCACTGATCGTGCACGGCGTCAGGGATGCCGCCGAGCGCCGCCGCCGTCTCAACGAAACCTTCGAGCATGTCCGCCTGCCGTCAAATGTCGCCGATCGCTATCCGCATGAATTCTCCGGCGGACAGCGCCAGCGCATTGGCATTGCTCGCGCGCTGATCCTGCGACCGTCGCTGGTCATTTGCGACGAGCCGGTCTCGGCACTCGACGTCTCGATCCAGGCGCAGATTCTCAATCTGCTAGTCGACCTCAAGACCTCGCTGGGTCTATCCTATCTCTTCATCTCGCACGATCTCGCCGTGGTCCAATACATTTCGGACCGGGTGATCGTGATGAAGGATGCCCGGATCGTCGAGGAGAGCGACCACAGGACCATCTGGCGGTCGCCGAAAACCGACTATACCCGCGCGCTGATCGCCGCGGCCAATGACAAGGGTGGCGCCCGCGTGGCCCATCCGCGTGCAGCACGCGAACTCGCCGCCATTTAACGGCACATTTCGCTTCTATCCCCACAAGACGCAGCCGCGTCGCTTAGCTTACGGAGAATAGCAATGGTCGACTACCGTTACCTCGGGCGCAGCGCCCTCAAGGTGTCGCCAATCACCCTCGGCAGCATGATGTTTGGCAACCAGACGCCCGACGATGTTGCGTTCCGCATCATCGACAAGGCACATGACCAGGGCATCAATTTCATCGATACGGCCGACGTCTATCATGACGGCAAATCCGAGCAGGTCGTCGGCCAGGGCATTAAGGCCAATCGCGACGACTGGGTCGTGGCCACTAAATTCGTCAATTCGCGCAGCAAGAACCCCAACAAGGGCGGCTATTCGCGCAAATGGGTCTTCGAAACGGTCGAGAACAGCCTGCGCAATCTCAAGACCGATTATATCGACATCATCTATTTCCACCGCGCCGTATTCGATGCCTCGCTGGAAGAGCCAGTGCGGGCGATTGCCGACCTGATCAAGGCCGGCAAGCTGCGCTATTTCGGCGTCTCGAACTTCCGCGGCTGGCGCATTGCCGAAGTGGCCCATCTGGCCGACCAGCTCGGCATCGACCGCCCGATCGCCAGCCAGCCGCTCTACAATATCGTCAACCGCACCGCCGAGGCCGAGCAATTGCCAGCCGCTGTGGCCAATGGCCTGGGCAATGTTTCCTATAGTCCGCTGGCGCGCGGCATCCTGACCGGCAAATATAATATCGGTGAGGCACCCGGCGCCGACACCCGTGCCGGCCGCGGCGATAAACGCATGCATGATGTGGAATTCCGCGAGGAATCCATCGCCATCGCCAAGCAGGTCGCCGCCCATGCCGAAGCCAAGGGCATCGCCGCCGCCGATTTCGCGCTGGCCTGGGTGCTGAACAACCAGCTCATCACCTCGGCCATTGCCGGTCCGCGCACCGAAGAGCAGTGGGATGGCTATATCCGCGCGCTGGACGTCAAGCTCGATGCCGAAGATGAAGCGCTGGTCGATCGCCTGGTCGCAACCGGCCATCCCTCGACACCCGGCTTCACCGATCCGGGCCACCCCATCGAAGGCCGCGTCGCCCGCTCCGCCGCCGGCACCGCCCAGGTCATCCCCCTGAGCCGAACCCAGAAGGTCGCGTAAGCGCCAAACGTATGAATATGAAGGCCCGCGGAGCAATCCGCGGGCCTTTTTGCTATGCTGCCTTGCCGGCGCGAAACTGCGAACTATCCGCTTATTCGGCGGCCTGCGCCTGCGTCTTGCGCAGGGCCAGTAGGCGCCGCGCATTGCCGCCGGCGACGAGCCGCTGCTCGGCTTCGTTCAGACCGGCTTCGGCAAGGTTCGCGCCCAGGCTTTCCGCCTGCAGCGCCGGCAGGATCGGCCAATCGGTGCCGGCTAGCACGCGCTCGGCGCCAAAGAAACCCACCAGCAGGCGCACGATGGCCGGATCGGCGCCCATCGTGTCGAAATAGATATTGGGACGCGGCTGCCGCTGCCGCTCTGTGCGACCATAGATGCCACCACGCGCCGCCTGCACGATACCGCCCAGGCCCAGCGTCGCGAACACCAGATGCAGATCGGGCAGGTCGTCGAGAATGGACGACTGGATGATGGAGAGGAATGCCACCCCATTCATCAAGCCGCGACCCAGCGAATTGCCCAGCATGCCGGCCCCGGCGATCAGCACATCGGAATTGGGATGCGCCACTGGATGCACGAAGACCGGCACGCGGTGACGCGCCGCCACCTCGAGCGTCGGCCGGGCCGATGGGTCGGCCAGGAACTTACCCCCGCGCGAGGAGTCGATGACGAGGCCAGAGAGCCCCAGATCGACGATGGCCCGTTCGGCTTCCCGCGCACCTGCCTCGCCCGCAAACACGTCGGTGACGGCGAAGGCCGCCAGCGACGGCTCGGTCGCGACCAGGCTGGCAAACCAGTCATTGGCCTCGGCGATAGCGCCGAAATCCACCGGGCCCTCGGCGCCGAACAGGCTTTCGATAGTCGCTGTGACCACTGCCAGCGACACCCCGGCCGCCTTGAATTCATCGACCAGCGCCGCCGGCGTCGTGATCTTGCGGTAGATCTCGGGCGAGAACGAACCGGCGGGCTTGGCATATTTACCGCCCGGGCCCCAGGCGGGTGGCCAGAGATGGGTATGGATGTCGACGATATCGAGCGGCGTGCTCATTCTGCAGCAACCTTCCTTGCTTCGCGTTCGGCAATGCCGGCCTTGACCAGCGGCACGACATCGCGGCCATAGGTCACCGTGTCGGCGGTGGGATAAAAGCCGCGCACCAGGAAGTTGGAAATGCCGGCATCGTAATAGTCGAGCATGGCTTCGGCCACCTGTTCGGGGGTGCCGACCAAAGCGGTGGAATTGCCGCCGGCGCCGCTGGCTTCGGCCACTTCGGTCCATAGCCGCTTGTCGAGCACCTTGCCGCGCTTGGCCGCTTCCCGCAGGCGGACCGACCCGGCATTGGCCGGTAGCTTCTCGCCATTGCCGCCCGCCTGCCGTGCCACGCCGGCCTTTACCTTTTCGAGGATGTCGGCGGCATTGGACCAAGCCTGGTCCTCGGTTTCGGCGACAATGGTGCGGAAAGCCAGCGTGAAGCGGATGGCATTGGGATCGCGGCCATTGGCAATGGCGGCGGCGCGCACCTTGGCAATGGTTTCGCGCGTGCCATCGAGCGGTTCGCCCCATAGCGCATAGATATCGGCATGCTTGCCCGCCACCGCGATGGCCGCGTCCGACGAGCCGCCGAACGAAATCGGAATGCGCGGCTTCTGGAACGGTTTTACCTGGCTGAAAGCGCCCTTGAACTTATAGAACCGCCCCTCATGGTCGAACGGAGCGTCGCTCTCCCAGACCTTCTTGAGCACCTCGATATATTCGTCGGTGCGGGCATAGCGGGTGTCGTGATCCTCGAAATCGCCGTCCCGCGCCTGATCGGCATCGGAGCCGCCGGTGATGATGTGGACCCAAACCCGGCCCTCGGAAAACTGGTCCAGCGTCGCCAATTGCCGCGCACCCAGCGTCGGCGCCATCAGGCCCGGGCGATGCGCGAGCAGGGCGCCGATCCGCTCGGTCTGGCCGAACACATAGGCGGCGATCTGGTTGTTGTCCGGCCATTGCGCGAATTGGCCGATCAACAGCCGGTCGATACCGGCGGCCTCGGCGGCCTGCACATGGTTGCGGATATAGCTCTTGTCGATCGCCGGACCGCTCGTGGGCACGATGTCGGAGCCCTCGCGATTGGAAGTGTGACCGATGAATTCGGATGCCATTGGAAAGCTCCTGGTGATTGGCTCAGCCGCTGATGAAGCCGAAGGCGATGGCGAGCGCGAAGACAAAGGTCAGGCTCGTGCCGGCCAGCACCATCAGTTCGGCAGCCTTTCTGCGCATGACAATGCGGGGATTGATCGCGATGCGCGATTTGCCGGTTTCGATCACGGTCATGGTTCACCTCGTGTGCGGGGTTTAAGTCTATTCAATTGATAGAGATTGTCGATTGCGTTTTCGGACGCCGTCGCGGAGCGGCATTTCGGCGCTCCGCCAGGACGCAGAAAATCTTTCGCTAAAACGGCGCGTGGTGCCTCGGGTCGCCAACCCGCCCCGGCACGCCTCGCCGCCATATTATTCTCCCCAGGTGCCGCGTCGCACCCGCGCTTTTTCTCCGGCGTGGAAACGGCAGCAATCCAGTATCTCGATTAAATTACTAGAGATTATATGCTTTAAGCCGCCTCCCCGATTTGGGTGGCCAAGATCATCTGCGGCCCGTGCCTGAGCCAGGCCGCATCAACGGGGAATTCTTCTGATGTCGATCCGCAACCCGCGCATATTGCCGCTCACTCGCCGCGCGTTCCTGCTGTCCACGGCCGCCATCGCGGCGGTCACTGCCTGGTCCGGGCCGTCCTTTGCACAGAGCGAGCCCGTGCAGGGCGGCAGCATCTCCATCAATATCGGCACCGAGCCTCCCGTGCTGGTGCTCATCGCCCACAGCGCCGGCGCCGCCTATTACATCAGCGGCAAGGCCACCGAGAGCCTTTTGACCTATGACGAGGATTTCAATCCGCAGCCGCTGCTGGCCACCGAATGGACCGTCGCCGAGGATGGCCTGCGCTATTGGTTCAAGCTGCGCGAGGGCGTGAAATGGCATGATGGCGAGGATTTCACCGCCGAGGACGTCGCTTTCTCAATCCTGGCGCTCAAGGAGCACCATCCCCGCGGCCGCGCCACCTTTGCCTCGGTCGAACAGGCCAATGTGCTGGCACCCAACGAGGTCGAGCTGATCCTTTCCAAGCCCGCGCCATTCCTGCTCAGCGCCTTTGCCAGCTTCGAAGCGCCGATCGTGCCCAAGCATCTCTATGAAGGCACCAATATTCCCGAGAACCCGCACAATGCGGCGCCGATCGGCACCGGACCCTATAAATTCGTCGAGTGGGTGCGCGGCAGCCATGCCCTGTTCACCCGTAACGAGAATTATTGGGGCGCCCCCAAGCCTCATCTTGACCAGATCATCTTCCGCTTCATTATCGATCCGGCCGCTGCCGTCGCCGCCATCGAAACCGGCGAGGTCCAGGTCTCGACCACCAATATTCCGCTGACCGATGTCGAGCGCCTCAAGGCCAATCCGAACCTGGTTGTCGATACTCGCCCCGCGCCTTATTCCCCCAGTATTGCCCGCGCCGAATTCAATCTCGAAAATCCCTATCTGGCCGATATCAAGGTGCGCCACGCCATTGCCCATGCGGTGGACAAGGACTTCATCGTCAACACCATCTATCTCGGCTACGCCACCCGCCTTGATGGCCCGGTCAGCCCTGATCTCACCCGCTTCTTCACGCCCGATCTGCCCAAATACGCGTTCGATCCGGCCAAGGCCGATGCCCTGCTCGACGAGGCCGGCTATCCCAAGGGCGCCGATGGCTGGCGCTTCAAGCTGTTCATCGACCCGACCCAGCCCTCGGGCCCGCCCAAGCAGACCGCCGAATATTTCGCCCAGGCCCTCGCCAAGGTCGGCATCCAGGTCGAGCTGCGCACGCAGGATTTCGCCACCTTCGTCAAGCGCGTGTTCACCGATCGCGATTTCGACATCGCCATCGAGGGTATGAGCAATCTTTATGATCCCACCGTGGGCATCCAGCGGCTTTACTGGTCCAAGAATTTTTAGCCCGGCGTACCCTTCACCAATGGCTCGAAATATTCCAACCCCGAAGTCGATCGCCTGCTCGAAGCGGCGGCCGTCGAGGTCGATCAGGCCAAGCGCGTCGAGCTGTTCAACCAGTTCCAGCGCATCGTGGTGGAAGATCTGCCCACGCTCGATATCGTCACGCCCGCCGTGCTCACCATCTACGACAAGCGCGTGCAGAACCTGAAGGTGGGCGTCGAGGACCTATGGAGCAACGGCGCCGACATCTGGCTGCAGCAATGATCGGGGCGCGCTGAACCATGACCTCCCTCCTCAAAGAACGCCCAATCCAACCCCGGCCCTCGCGTGAGGAATTGCTGTCGCGCGTGCCGGCATTGGTGGCCGAGATCGCCAAGGGCGCGGCCCAGCGCGATCTCGACCGGCAATTGCCATTCGAGGCTTTCCGGCTGTTCCGGGAGTCGGGGCTCAGCGCGCTGCGCGTTCCGGTCGCGCTGGGCGGGCCGGGCGGCTCGGTGGTCGACTATATCGAACTGATCGCCGCCATTGGTGCGGCCGATTCCAATGTCGCCCATGCCCTGCGCTCGCATTTCAACTATGTCGAGAACGTCGTCCTCAGCGCACCCACCCAGCGGGACGCCGGGGCCATCGAGCTGATCCTGGCCGGCAAGCTGTTTGCCGGCGCCCATACCGAGCAGGGCACGGCAAGGCCGGGAGAGGTTACCACTACCATTGTTCGCCAAGGCGACAGCTTCCGCCTCAATGGCCGCAAATGGTACGCCACTGGCACGGCCTTTGCCGATTTCGCCTCGTTCAGCGCGCTCGATGAAGGCGGACAGATTGTTGGTGTGCTGCTGCCGGTCGATCGTCCAGGCATTCAGATTCTGGACGATTGGGACGGTATGGGCCAGCGTCTCACCGCCAGTGGTGGCGTCATCCTCGACAATGTCGAAGTCTTTCCGCACGAATTCGCTCGCCGTAGCCTCGAAAATCTCGTCGGTCGTCACTGCTCGACGCTCCGCCAGCTTCACTTGGCGGCCAGCGCCGGCGGCGCCGTGCGCAATGTGCTCGCCGATGGCCTGGATTATGTGCGC
Organism: Hyphomicrobiales bacterium; assembly: GCA_900470445.1. Taxonomy (GTDB): domain Bacteria; phylum Pseudomonadota; class Alphaproteobacteria; order Rhizobiales; family Devosiaceae; genus Devosia. The sequence continues at coordinate 122,337 of UCAU01000006.1, forward strand.
AAGCAGGCCCGTTCGGCCGCCCACAGCACGGCGGAAACCGCCCGCCAAGACCATTTCGTGCAACAGGTAATCGGCGAGATTGCCGCCAATTCCCTGGCTATCGATGCCCTGCTGGCCGAAGGCGCCCGCGCCCTCGATCACACGGTCGCGGCCTTCGCGACGAATGACGAGGCCCAGATCGAAGCGTCGCTGCTCGCCAGCGCGCTCACCACGGCACGGGTGCAGATCGTATTGGGCCAGCTCGGCCCCCGCACCGCCGAGCGCATGTTCGAACTGGGGGGCGGCTCGGTCACCTCGCGCAAGTACAATTTCGATCGCCACTGGCGCAATATCCGCACCGTGCTCAATCACAATCCGCTGCTGCACAAATCCCGCATCGTCGGCGATTACCTGCTGAACGGCACGACGACCCACCTCAAGGAAGGCAAGGTCTTCTAGCGCTCATACGGATCTGGCCAGGCCGGCATGTCTTTCGCAGGGGCTTCTCCCGAACTGAGGCGAGAAAAGTGCCGCCTGCACATTGCCGCCCGGCGCCTGCAACGCTATCTGGTGCGCGACACAAGCGGTCCCTCCGCGAACACAAGGCGCATTCCGGCATGATTCCAGATTTCCTCGTCACCCATTCCGGTGGCTTCCATGCCGATGAATTGCTGTCCAGCGTCATCCTGACCCGGCTTTTTCCGCAGGCGCGGCTGATCCGCAGCCGGGCGCCGGAGTGGATCACGGCCGGAGCCGATCGCGTCATTTATGATGTTGGCGGCGCCTATGATGCAGCGGCGCAGATATTCGATCACCATCAGCGCGGCGCTCCGCTACGCGAGGATGGTCAGCCCTATTCCTCGTTTGGCCTGATCTGGAAGCATTTCGGCCGCGATTATCTTGCCGCTTCAGGCCTTCCCGAGGCCCATATCGAAGTGGTGCATGCGGCGTTCGATGGCAGCTTTGTGCTGCCGATCGATCTGGTGGACAATGGTGCGTTGAGCCCATCGGGGCCGCTGGCGGGGCTAACCTTGCCGGCCTTGCTGGAAACCCTCAAACCGGTTTTTGACGAGACTGACCCCGAGGCCGAGGATCGCAGCTTCCACGCTGCCCTGGCCATTGCCCGCAGTTTCGTTGAAGCCAGAATAGCGCGGAGTGCCGCAAAGTTGCGGGCCGAGGCGTTGGTGGAGCAGGCCATCGAGACCGCGGGGCAGGGGCGTGTACTGGAACTGCCCATGGGCATGCCGTTCCGTCCTGCTATCGTGAAGGCCGGTGCCGATCACCTGCTATTCGTCGTGCATCCGCGCGACAAGGATTGGTGCCTGACCACGATCCGGCAGGCCGATGAAGGCTTTGAGGTGCGGGCCGATCTGCCAGCCGCCTGGGCCGGCTTGACCAATGGCGATCTGGAGGCCGCCTGCGGCGTGGCGGGCGCGAGTTTCTGCCACAATGGCCGCTTCATCGCCGCCGCCAAGACCCGTGAAGCGGCTTTGGCCATGGCCGACATTGCGGTGCGGGAGGCGGGCGCTCTGGAAGCCCTCGCCAGTTGAGGCAGAGGGCACATCGCTAGGTGCCGAGGAATTCCAGCGCCTTGTTCACGAATGCCTCGTGATACTGAAAAATCGCCGTGTGCCCGCCATCCGCGTAGAGAACCAGTTCGGCATTGGGAAAGCGTTTTGCCATATCGATCGAGTTGCTGGTGGGCACCATCCGGTCCTGATCGCCATTCACCACGAGTACGGGTTGCGTCACGCGTGACAGGTCGGCAGGCCGCTCCCGTCCGAAGGCATGCACGGCCTTGAGCTGCCGGTAGAAGGCGCCAAGCGAGATGGCTTTGTCGCGATTGGCGGTCCGCTCCTTCAAGCGCTGCAGGAACGCGCTCGCCGCCTTCTTGCCATTGGGTGTCTGGGTAAAGAACAGGTAGTTCTTGGAATCCTTGAAGGTCAATGCGGCGCGGACCATGTCGAAAATGGTGATCTGGGTCACCTTGTCGATGCCGCTGCCGCCGGCTGGCCCGGTACCGGCCAGGATGATTTTGCGGACGAGCTGCGGCTCCAGCTGCACAATCTTCTGGGAGATGAAGCCGCCCAGCGAAAGCCCCAGCAGATCGACCTGCGTGAAGCCGAGCGCCCGGATGAAGGCGATCGCGTCGCGGGCCATAGCCTCGATCGTATCGGGAACCTTGCCCTCCGATGCGCCGACCCCCCGATTGTCGAAGGTGATGACATGGCGCTTTGCGGCGATGCCATCGACCACCCTTGGGTCCCAGTTATCCAGAATCGCCGTCAGATGGGTGAGAAAGATCACCGGCACGCCTGTCTTGGGTCCGAGCTCCCGATAAGCGAATACCGTGCCGCCGACATTGATCGTGCTGGTTGGGATGTCCTGATGCTTCATGACGATTTCTCCTTGGCCGGTTGGCTCTGATGGGGCACGAGCATTTGCTTTGCCGCCGCCGCACCAGCGACAAGAATGCGGTCCGAGAGTTCGGCCCCGTCCACGGCGCGCGACAGCTCAAGCGCACCGATCAGGGTCGCAAAAATGCCAAAGGCAACATCTTCGCGCTCGCTGGCATCGCCTGGAAGCTGTGCCGCAACGAGGCGGATGAGCTTCAGGACGTGCTCGGTATAAACCTGGCGTGTTTCGGCGGGCTCGCGCGCGATTTCCGGCAAGAGCGCAGCCGAAGCGCATCCTGTGCCCGGATTGTCGCGGTGCTCTGTCGATAGGTAAGCGTCGATGGCCAGTGGTAGCCCGCCGGCTTCCAGCAGGTCGCGTGTCTGGTCCGACTGACCCGTGAGCGCTGCCGCGAGGGTTTCGCGCACCAGCGCCGCCTTGGACGGGAAGTGGGGATAAAACGCGCCATTGGTCAGTCCTGCCGCGTTCATGATGCCGGCAAGCCCTGATGCAGCAATGCCGTCTGAGCGGAACTTCTCCGTCGCGACGTCCATGATCCGCTGGCGCGACGCGTCTTTTCGGCCCTTCTCGTAACGCATGGGATCTCCTTGGATCGACTGTTGCAATATGACCATAATATTACTAAATGAACGTAATACAATAGCGGCGAACCCGATGGGCTCGTTACATTTCGGAAAGCCAGGAAAATGAAAGCCTTCATCGTCGATCGCTATGCCAAGAATGCCCCCCTCCGGCTGGGCGATGTCCCAGAGCCGCAGGTCGGGCCGAATGACGTGCTGGTGCAGGTCCATGCCGCCAGTTTGAACCAGTTGGATTCCATGCTGAGAGACGGGGAATTCAAGCTCATCGTGCCCTATAAGCCGCCCTTCACCGCCGGCCATGACGTGGCCGGGGTGATCATCCGCATCGGCGCAAAGGTTAGGAATTTCGCCGTGGGTGATGAAGTCTATGCCCGGCCGCGCGATGGGCGGATCGGCACGTTTGCCGAATATATCGCCATGGACGAGGCGGACGTGGCGCTAAAGCCAAAAAACCTCAGCATGGAAGAGGCCGCCTCCATTCCGCTGGTGGGGCTGACGGCCTGGCAGGCACTTGTCGAGCGGGCCGGCCTTCGCAAAGGGCAGAAGGTTTTCATTCAGGCCGGTTCAGGCGGCGTTGGCACCTTCGCCATTCAATTGGCAAAGCATCTGGGCGCAACAATTGCCACCACGACCAGCGCGGCCAATGCCGATCTGGTCAAAAGCCTCGGTGCCGACATCGTCGTCGATTATCGGAAGGACGACTTCGAGCAGGTCCTGTCGAGCTATGACGTCGTCCTCAACAGCCAGGATAGCAAGGCGCTCGAAAAGTCGCTGCGAGTACTGAAGCCTGGTGGCGTCGCAGTGTCGATCTCCGGCCCGCCCGATCCCGAATTCGCCCGCGAAAAAGACCTGAACCCGTTGCTGAAACTGGTCCTGCGCCTGCTCAGCGCCGGCATCCGGCGGCGAGCCAAGCGCGCCGGCCTCCGCTATTCGTTCCTGTTCATGGCCGGCAATGGCGCCCAACTGGCTGAAATCACGGCGCTCATCGAGGCCGGCACCATCCGCCCGGTGATCGATCGCGTCTTCCCGTTCGAACAGACCAACGAGGCGCTGGCCTATATCGAACAGGGTCGTGCCAAGGGCAAGGTGGTCATCAAGATCAGGTAGGCGCTGCCTAAACCGGTAACACCGTCGAGGTTTTCCGCTCCACGCTGGCGCTCAGCGGCAGGTCGGCCGAGGATAGGCCCGCCCGCAGCGTGAATGCGCCAGCTTCCACCACCCAGTGGTGGCCGGTCTCGTTAAAATAGGCGAAACTGCGGGCGTCAAGTTTCAGGGTCACCGTGCCGGTTTCGCCCGGCGCCAGTTGCGCCTTGTGGAATGCCTTGAGTTCCTTGGCCGGGCGGGGTTCGGACGAGGCTTCATCACCGACATAAAGCTGGATGACGGCCGAGCCGCTCCGCGATCCGCTATTGGTCACGGCGAGGCTGACACTAACCTCGCCATCGCTCTCGAACCGGCTGTCGTCAACCACAAGGTCGGACAGCGTGAAACTGGTGTAGCCCAGCCCGAAGCCAAAGGGGAATAGCGGGGTGAGGCCCAGCCGGTCATAATGGCGATAGCCCACGAAGATGCCCTCCTCGTAGCGCACTTTGCCCTCGAGCCCCGGATAGACCTCCCGATCCTGGCTATGCGCCGGATTATCGGCCCAACGAACGGGAAAGGTCTGTGGCAAGCGTCCGCCGGGCTCGGCAGTGCCAGTCAGCACATCGGCGATGGCATTGCCGGCTTCCTGCCCAGGATACCAGGCCTGCAATACTGCCGCGACCGAACCAATCCAAGGCATTTCCACCGGTCCGCCGGTCTGCAGCACCACGATGGTGTTTGGATTGACTTGGGCCACCGCCGCCACCAGCTCGTTCTGCCGTCCCGGCAACTCGATCGACAGCAGGTCGCTGCCTTCGGTATCCCACTCGCCGTTGCGGCCGATAAAGACCAATGCGACATCGGCATCGCGCGCCGCCAGCACTGCCTCGGCAATGGCCTCGTCGCCCAAGGGATGTCCAATGCCGCAGGCGAAGGCTGCAAGGCCCAGCGTGGCGAATGCCTTGGTGGCAAATTCGATCATCACTTCATAGCTGCGGCCGGCCTCCAGGGTCACCGAGCCGACGACTTCATCAGAGCCTTCCTCAAAGAAGGTGCGGCCTTTGCTCCAGTCGGTCCAGGCGTCAGCAATCAGCTTGCCACCGACAAACACCTTGGCGAAGCCGGCCGAATAGGTGCCCACGCGATGCTCGCCGCTCACCTCGGGGGTGAACTGGCCCGTGATCCGCGCCGAGAAATGCAGCGGGTCCACCTTGCCGCCGCCCACATTGCCGATCCAGAAGGCCTGCGCCTCTTCCTGCGTGCCGATATGGACCGGGGTGCCCGCCAGTTTCTCGTTGTCGAAATATTCGACGGTGAAATCCCCGCGCAGCACCGGCTGAAAACGCTCATTGGTGCAGCCCTGCGCGTAGCTCAGTCGCTCTTCGCCAAGGGCCGAAACCAGCCCTTGCCAGGGCGAAATGCGATAATGCGCGTTGAGCTGGGCGCTGCCGCCGCCCATGATCTGCGCGGTCTTGGCATTGGGGCCGATCACGGCAATCTTGCCTCCACCGGCCAGTGGCAGCACACCGTTATTCTTGAGCAGCACGGCGGCCTCGGCCCCGGCCCGGCGGATGAGCGCACGGGTTTCCGGCCGGTCATCGGCGCGTTCAGCATGCGGGCGGTGATCATCGAGCGAGCCGACGCGCTCCATCAGCCGCAGCATGGCCCGCACCCGCTGGTCCACGATCGCCGCATCGACGTTGCCGGCATTGACCGCATCCACCAGTTTCTGGCCGCGGTCGCGGGGCGGGCCGGGCATTTCCAGGTCCAGCCCGGCAATTACCGTCTCGGCCGTGGAATGGCTGCCGAACCAGTCGGACATGACGATGCCATCATAGCCCCATTCGTCGCGCAACACGGTGCCAAGCAGCCAGTTATGCTCCGAGGTATAGGTGCCGTTGAGCCGGTTATAGGAACTCATGACGCCCCAGGTTCCGGCCTTCTTCACCGCCGCCTCGAAGGGAATGAGATAGATTTCGCGCAGCGCCCGCTCGCCCACTTCGCTCGAAATGGTGGTGCGCTCGATCTCGCTTTCATTGCCCACGAAATGCTTGATCGTGGCGCCGATCCCCTGGCTCTGCAGTCCCTTGATATAGCCCACGGCCAGTTCGGCGGTAAGGAATGGATCCTCCGAATAGCATTCGAAATTGCGGCCATTGGTCACCGAGCGGTGGATGTTCACCGTAGGCGCCAGCAGCATATGCGCGCCTTTGGACTTGACCTCGCCGGCCAGCGCCGCGCCGATCTCTTCGAGCAGCGGCACATTCCACGTCGAGCCCAGGGCGATGCCCACGGGGAAACTGGCCGACTTCACCCCACCGATCAGCGAACCGCCGCCACGCGCGCCATTGGGGCCGTCCGTCACGCGCAGCTTACCGATATTGAGGCGCTCGATGGCCGGCACGCTCCAGAAATCCTCGCCGGAAAGCAGGGAAACCTTCTCCTCCAGCGTCATGGCGGCCAGCAGCTGCTCGATCCGTTCGGAATTGCTCAAAATATTCTCCCCGACGCCTTGGGTGCATCTGCACGATCCATCCCCGGCCTTATACTTGGCCCGCGATGCCGCCGGAAGATCGATACCAGCAACGCTTTTGCGAAGTTCCGGCAGGTTCCGGTCAGCATCGCGCGCACTCGTCAAATGCGGCGCCAATCGTTACGACAGGCTGCATTTGTGTGGTGAGGATCGAATCGTGAGTGGTGGTTTCAACGACCTGGCAGGTCTGGTCGAAAAGATTGCGGCCGATGAGGGGCCGCGGCTGATCGAAATCCGGCGCGATATCCATGCCCATCCCGAGACGGCCTTCGAGGAAGTGCGCACCAGCGCGACAGTCGCGCGGGAACTGACCCGGCTGGGGATCATCCACCAGACCGGGATCGGGCGAACCGGCGTGGTCGGAGTGATCGAGGGCGGCCGGCCGGGGCCGACATTGTTGATCCGCGCCGACATGGACGCGCTGCCAATCCACGAGCAGACCGGCCTGCCTTATGCATCAACGATTGCCGGGCGTATGCATGCCTGCGGGCATGATCTGCATACCGCCACGCTGATCGGGGTTGGCGCGGTGCTCAAGCAGATCGCGCCCCAGCTTTCGGGCCGCATCAAGCTGATGTTCCAGCCAGCCGAGGAAACCTCGGAAAGCGGCGCGGCGGCGATGATTGCCGATGGCGTGCTGGATGGCGTCGACATGGCGCTGGGCTTTCACAATCACCCTGATGAGGCGACTGGCACATTCAGTTTCGTGACCGGGATCACCAATGGGTCCTCGGACGAATTCGATATCGTCATTCGCGGGTCTTCGGGCCATGCGGCGCGGCCGCATCAGACGGTGGACCCGATTGTCGCAGCGGCGCATCTGGTGTTGCAGCTCCAGACCATCGTGTCGCGCGAGGTGGACCCGATGCATCCGGCAGTACTGACCATCGGCGCGATCCAGGCCGGTGATACCCACAATATCATTCCCGATTCCTGCATGCTGCGCGGCACGGTGCGGACCCAGGACAAGCACTCGCGCGATCTAATTGAGGCAGCGTTGCGGCGGCAATGTCAGGGGCTGGAGGCATCGCTGCGGGTCGAATGCGAGATCAGCTATGTGCGCGGCGTGCCTTCGCTGGTCAGCGATACGCATATCCTTGAAACCACCATGGCAGCGATCCGCGAGCATTATGGCGATGTGGTGCAGCAGGGTAGGGCGTCGCTGGGCGCCGAGGATTTTGCCCTGATCGGCGAGCGGGTGCCGGCCTTCCAGCTCGGCATCGGCGCGTCCCAGCAGGGGCGCGACGACAGATTGCACAATTCCGATTACCAGCCCGACGAACGCTCGATCGGGCTGGGTGTGGTGGCCTTGTCGCTGGCAGCGGCGAAGCTGCTCGCCTAGCGCTTTACCAGGTGCGGTGCTTGCCCAGCGTGTGGATATGCTCGGTGCCGATGCCGCAGCAGCCGCCAATGATGCTGGCGCCGGCCTTGGCCCATTGCTGGGCCCATTGGTCATAGGCGACCGGGTTGAGGTCGTCGCGGATTTCGGTGACCACGGCATTGGCCTCTTCGTCGTCCTGCTGGGACGGGAAGGCATTGGCGTAAACGCCGATCTGGGGATCAACACCCAGGCGGGCAAAGGTCTTGGAGGCCGCGTCGATAGCAGCGGTCATGACTTCGGGCATGCTGCAATTGAACAGCATGGCCGAGGCACCCAGCGACGCCGCGAGTTCGGCGGCGGCAACCACGGTTTCCCCGGAGCGCAATTGGGGTTCGCCCATTTCGGCGGGGGAGACGTCATCGCGCAGGGTGAAGGAGATCCAGAATGGCAGGCCGGTGCTGGCGGTCGCGGCATGGGCGGCGCGGGCTTCGGCGAGGCTGCTCTGGGTTTCGGCCAGCCAGACATCGACAAACGGGGCCATGCCGCCGACCAGCACATCGAGATAGGCGCCGGCCAATGCCGGGTTGAACAGGTCGGGCTGATAGGAGCCGAATACCGGCGGGAGCGATCCGGCGACCAGCACTTTGCGATCCTTCGCCGCGTCGGCGGCTTCTCGCGCCAGACGTCCGGCAAGCGCCGCTAGCCGCTTGCCATCGGCGGCAAAGCGCTCTTCGCCAATGTGGAACGGCACCACGGCATAGCTATTGGTGGTGATGACATCGGCGCCAGCCGCGATATAGCTGGCATGCGCCTGGGTGACGAACTCGGGCGCTTCCATCAGGGCCAGAGCCGACCATTCGGGCTGGCGGAACGGGGCGCCGATGCGCTCCAACTCACGCCCCATGCCGCCATCGAGGAGAAGTCCGCGTCGTGTCATTTTTGGTGTCCTTGGAGAAGCAATGGCGTCGCGACTGCGCGGCACGCATGGAAAATGGGGATTGGATGGCGGAAAAGCAAAGGCTCAGCTTTCCACCCGATTGGCCATGCGCCGTTGCAACACACCGTCGAGCCAGCCGATTTTCATCTCCGGCACCGATTCGAGCAGCTGAGCGGTATAGGCGTCGAAGGGTGGTGACAGCACCTCGGCCTTGCGGCCATAGCGGACCACCCGCCCACGATGCATCACCGCCACGCTATCGGCGATAGCCCGCACAATGGCGATGTCGTGGGTGATGAACAGGTAGGACGTGCCGGTATCGCGCTGGATCTGCATCAGCAGCGCCAGAATGCCCTCGGCCACCAGCGGATCGAGCGCCGATGTCGGCTCGTCGCAGATGATGAGGCGCGGCTTGGCGGCCAATGCTCGGGCAATGCAAACACGCTGTTTCTGACCACCCGAGAGCTGGCCGGGATAGCGGCTGAGCATGCTGGCAGGCAGTTCGATCTGGTCGAGCAATTCGGCGACACGCTGGCTCTTCTGCTTGGCGCTGAGGCCGAAATAGAAGTCCAGCGGCCGCCCGATAATGGTGCCCACGGTTTGCAGCGGGTTGAGCGCGATATCGGGCATCTGGTGGATCATTTGCACATTGCGCAATTGCTCGCGCGTGCGCTTGGCCAGCGCGGGGGCCAGGTCAGTGCCCTCGAACGCAATGGTGCCGGAGCGCGCCGGGAGCAGGCCCATCAACACTCGCGCCAGGGTGGATTTGCCCGAACCGGATTCCCCGACCACGGCCAGGGTTTCAGCAGTGCCGACATCAAGGCTGATATCGCTGAGTACGTCCGCGCCTGAGGCGTAGCCAGCATGGATATTGCTGACCGAGAGCAGCCGCTCGGCCGGCTGGGCGGCGATGGCCTTTTCGGCCCATTGCACCGACATCAGGCGCTTGGTGTAGTCCTCGGTGGGGGCGGTGAACAGATGCTCGCTTGTGCCAGATTCCACCATCTTGCCGTGGCGCAGTACCAGAATGTCATCGGCAATCTGCGCCACGACGGCAAGGTCGTGCGAGATATAGAGCGCGGCAGTGTGCGTGGTGGCGATGGCATGCTTGATAGCCGCCAGCACTTCGATTTGCGTTGTGACATCGAGCGCCGTGGTGGGCTCGTCGAACACCACCAATTGCGGCTTGGGGCACAGCGCCATGGCGGTCATGGCGCGTTGCAATTGGCCGCCCGAGACCTGATGGGGATAGCGCTGCCCGAAATGCTCGGGGTCAGGCAGGCCGAGCATGGCGAACAGGCTTTTTGCCCGCGCAATGGCTTCGGCCTTGTTCATGATGCCGTGCCAGACGCTGGCCTCGATAACCTGGTCAATCAGCCGGTGGGCGGGGTTGAATGCGGCAGCGGCGGATTGGGCGACATAGGTCACGGCCGCGCCGCGCAGGTCGCGTGTTCCGGCTTTGCCGAGCTGGAGGATATCCTGCCCGTTGAGGACCACACGGCCCCCGGCAATGCGCACGCCCCGGCGGCCATAGCCGAGGGCGGCAAGGCCAATAGTGGATTTGCCGGCGCCCGATTCCCCGATCAGCCCGAGCACACGGCCCGGTTCGAGATCAAAGGAGACCTTGTCGACCAGAACGGTCTCGCCCGCCGCAATGACGAGATCGCTGACGCTGAGCAGGGCATTAGCCATTGCCAAGTTCCCCACGCATATGCGCCGCCCGGGTCAGCACCCAGTCCACGATAAGATTGACCGAGACGGCCAGCAGAACAATGGCGCCGCCGGGAATGAGCGCGGCGAAAATGCCGAACAGCAGGCCATCCTTGTTCTCTTTGACGAGACTTCCCCAATCGGCCACGGGCGGCTGAATACCCAAACCAAGGAAAGACAGTGTCGACAAGAACAGCACGGCAAAGGCGAAGCGCATGCCGAATTCGGCGAGGAGGGGCGCGGCTGCATTGGGCAGAATTTCGCGCAGCATGATCCAGCCCCAGCCTTCGCCGCGCATGCGGGCGACTTCGACATAGTCGAGCACGGCAATATCGGTGGCGACGGCGCGGCTGACGCGGAACACGCGCGTGGCATCGAGCGCTGCCATAACGAGGACCAGCACGACGACATTTTTGGGCAGCACCGCCAAGACGACCAGCGCAAAGATCAGCGTGGGGATAGCCATCAGCAGATCATTGCCGCGCGACAGCGCCTGATCTACCCAGCCGCGTTTCATCGCAGCCAACAGTCCCAGCGCCACGCCGACGATAAAGGCGATGAGGGTGGCGAGAGCGGCAATGCTCAGGGTGACTTGCGCACCCCAGATGATGCGCGAGAGCAGGTCACGCCCCAGATTGTCGGTGCCCAGCAGCGCTATTGACGATGGCGGCTCCCAGACGCCGCCGACCACTTTGGAAACATCATAGGGGGCGACCCATGGCGCAAAGGCTGCAATGGCGATGAAGAGTGCCAGCACGAGAAAAGCCAGCAGCACCAGCGGCGATGGACGAAACTTGCGGTTCATCGCGGATGCCTCAGGCGCGGATTGGCGATGACGGCGGCAATGTCGGCGACCAGATTGAGCAGAATATAGACCGCCGCAAAAATCAGCCCGCACGCCTGTACCACCGGCACGTCGCGCTTGGAGACGTGATCGACCATATATTGGCCCATGCCGGGATAGACAAAGATCACCTCGACCACCACGACCCCAACCACGAGATAGGCCATGTTGAGCGCCACCACATTGATGATGGGCGACAGCGCGTTGGGCAAAGCGTGTTTCCAGATCACCCGCCAGGGCGACAGGCCCTTGAGCTCGGCGGTTTCGATATAGGGCGCGGACATGACATTAAGCAGCGCTGCGCGAGTCATGCGCATCATATGGCCGAGCACGGCGATGACCAGCGTGGCGGTGGGCAGCGCAACGGCCGAAAGGCGCTGCCACAAGCCCATACCGTCGGAAACCGTCGAGCCGCTGGGGAACCAGCCCAGCGTGATCGAGAAGAATGCGATGAGCAGATAGCCCGCGAAAAATTCGGGCAGTGAAATGGCGGCCAGCGTGACGATATTGATCACCCGATCAGCCAAAGTGCCGGCGAAGCGGGCGGCGATGAGGCCGAGCAGGATGGCCAGCGGCACGGCGATGGCGGCGGCGACGCTCGCCAGGAACATTGTATTGGCCAGGCGCGGGGCAATGCTGGTGGCAATGTCCTGCTTATTGCTGGTGCTGCGCCCCAGATCCCCATGCAGCACACCACCGAGCCAGGCCACGTAGCGCACGACCGGAGGGCGTTCCAGACCAAGCTCCTTGCGGATGCCTTCGACCGCTTCAGGCGTGGCCTGCTGGCCGAGCATGGCCGTGGCCACGTCGCCGGGCAGGATTTGCGTGCCGGCAAAGATCAGCGCCGAAATGGCCCAGAGCACGACGAGCCCCATCAGCACCCGCCGGATCAGCATGCAGGCCAGCCCACAGGGGCGCCGCCGCCGAACCGGGATCAAGGGCGCGCCTTGGATAGGGGCCACCGGGGGCGTGTCGGTCATCACTCTCTCTCAAAATCCTGGCGCATGGGCTATCAGCGTAGGTCGGGTCAAGGCAATCCCTGCCAGCCTGCTATTCCAGATGCACGCCGTCCTTCTCGCTGAAGCGCGAGAAGCGGAAATCATGCGGATCGACGATTGGCTCGCGCCCGCTGACCAGATCGGCCGTCAACCGCGCCGCGCCCAGGCCCAGCCCGAAGCCGTGCCCGGAATAGCCGGTCGACAGGAAAAAGCCGGGCACTTGCTCGACCGGCGAGATGACCGGAATGGCGTCGGGCGTGACATCAACGCAGCCGCCCCATTGCTCGGCAATGACAAGCCCGGCAAACATCGGCATCTGCTCGGCCATCAGCCGTGGCACGGCGGCCATGACGGCAGGATCGGGTAATGGATCGAGAATGCGTTCCTTTTCGAATGGGCTGATGCCATCGGCGCCCCAGGGCTTGAGATAGCCCAATTCCTTGAAGAACCGGCGCCCCAGCCGCAGGCTCATCGCCTTGCCCTCGCGGCGCACGGTGGGGAGATAGTCGAGCAGAAAGCGGAAACTGTCCGGCACGATATCGGCGACATATTTGCCGCCATTCTCGATAGTGTAGCCGCCATCGTCGCGCCGGCGCGAGCAAATGCCCGGCACCCAGATCGCCGCATCGGGACCAGCGGCCAGCGCCTCGGTGCGCTGCATGGACACGATCACCTTGAGCTGGGGCAGCCGCAGACCAAGCGAACGGCAGAACAGGCTCGACCAAGCGCCACCGGCCAGCACGACCTTTGGCGCAGCGATGCGCCCGCGCTCGGTCACCACGCCGCTGATCGCCCCACCGGTTTTCTCGACCGCCCGTACCGCGCAATTCTCAAGCACGGTGACGCCAAGTCGGCGCGCATAGGCGGTGATCGCCGGCACGGCCTTTTGCGGTTCGGCGCGACCATCGGTTTCGGTATAGAGGCCAATCGGATAGTCCCGCTCCAACCCCGGCGCTATTGCCGCAACACCGTCGCGATCCAGCACCTGACTCTCCAAGCCCAATGCTTTGGCTTTGGCGCCCCAGGCATCATAGCGGCTCAGTTCGGCTTCGGTGCGAAACCCATAAAGACTGCCGCATTGGCGAAACCCGGTATCGCCGCCAATGCGCGCATCAATGCCGCGCCAGAGGGCAAGGCTCGCCATGGAGAGTGCCACTTCACGAGGATCGCGCCCCTGCTGGCGCACCCAGCCGGCATTGCGGCTGGATTGCTCGCCCGCCACCACGCCCTTTTCGCAGACGACGACGCGCAGGTCCTGTTCGGCCAGAAACATCGCCGTCGACATGCCGATAATGCCGCCGCCAATAATGACGACATCCGCAGCCGGTGGCAGCTCCGTGTCGGTTTCGACCGGGGCGATACGAGGCGCCATTTCTATTTCCTGAATGCGAGAGAACGAAGGGCCCGGCACTTTGCGCCAGGCCCGGAACAGATCAGGCTTCGAGCCAGACCTTTTCGGCAACGCGATAGCCCGAGAGATCACCGCCGCCCGGCACATTGGTGAAACCGGCTACCTTGTCGGACGCGCCGGACAGGTTATCGGCGAAGACGGGAATGATCTCGCCGCCCTCGTTCACCAGCTGAAGCTGCAGATCGTGATAGATCTGCTTGCGCTTGGTCTCGTCGAGTTCGACCCGCGCGGCCGCCAGTAGCTTGTCGAAACTCTCGTTCTTCCAGGCCGTTTCATTCCATGGCGCGTCGGACTGGAACACCAGCGAGAGCATGGCATCAGCCGTGGGGCGCACCGACCAATTGGACGCGCAGAACGGGTGCTTGAGCCACACCTCATCCCAATAGCCATCCGAGGGCACGCGATTGACATCGATGGTGATGCCCGCTGCAGCAGCCGCGGTCTGGTAAAGCTGGGCCGCATCGGCGGAACCGGGGAAGCCATTGTCGGAAACCGACAGCGGCAGCGAGCCGGAAAAGCCCGATTTCTTGAAATGGAACGCTGCCTGCTCGGGATCATAAGCGCGCTGCGGAATATCAGCTGCGAAATACGGATTCCACGAGGCAATCGGATTGTCATTGCCGATGGCCCCGGTGCCGACCAGCAGGCTCTGCTGGATAGCCTCTCGGTCGATGGCATATTTGAGCGCCAGCCGCAGGTCTGGATTATCGAACGGGGCGACATTGGTCAGCATGGGGAAAGTGAACATGGTGTTCTCCTTGGCCCCATGGATATTGATCCCCGGCCGCGAGGACAGCAGCCCGACCGTGCGCGGTTCGACGCGGTTGATGATGTGGGCCGAGCCACTGATGAGCGCGGCCACGCGCGCCGTCGTATCGTTCATGGCGATGGTTTCAACCGAATCCACATTGGCGCGGTCGGGATGCCAGTAATTCGGATTGCGCTTGGTCAGCGCCCGCACGCCCGGTTGGAAATCTTCAAGGATGAAGGCGCCGGTGCCCACGCCCTTGTCGAAATCGCCGCCATCGGGGCCGATGCCGAAGTGATAGTCGACCAGCGCATAGGGGAAGTCGGCATTGCCGGCACTGAGCGTAATGGTGACCTCATAGGGCGCGCTGGCAACAATGTCGGTAACCGGGATCAGCTGTCCCTTGCCGCCCGAAGGATTGTCTTCGCCACGATGGTGGTTGAGCGAATAGACCACGTCGGCAGCGGTCAGCTCCTTGCCATTGTGGAACTGGATGCCCTTTTTGAGCTTGAACACCCAGGCGCTGCCATCGGGCTTGGTCGCTTCCCAGCTCTCGGCCAAGGCGCCCACGAGCTTGCCGCTTTCGTCCAGTTCCAGCACCGTATTGTAGAGCTGGAAGCCCACCGTATAGAGGTAGGCTTCGGTGTAATAGGCCGGGTCCAGGCGATCGGAACTGGAAGCCGTGTCGAGCCCCAGGATCAGATGTCCGCCTTTTTTCGGCGTGGCCGCCTGCGCCATCGCGCTGGCCGGCAACAGCAGCCCGCTGGCCGCCGCGCCGAGCGTCAGCGCGCCGGCAGACCGCAGAAAGTCACGCCGTGTCGACGCGAACGCGCCAGAGTCGGACCAATTCGTCATAAACCTATCACCCGTGGGAAAAACCGCAGCAGACCAGCGCGGACCTGGTTCCTTCTACTGTTTGTGACAGCCGGGCGCACGGAAACCCATGCTCTTTTGGCAAATGGACGTGAAAAAATGCACTTGTGGGGCAGGGTGGCCTACCACTCCAAAACGATCTTGCCCTTTTCGCCGCCTGCGGCCAGCTCGAACGCCTTGGCATAATCGTCCGCGCTCATGCGTCGGGTAATAACCTTGCGGACATCGAGCCCAGATTCCAGCATGGCCAGCATCTTGTGCCAGGTCTCGAACATTTCCCGTCCATAAATGCCGCGTAGCGTGATCATGCGGAACACGATCTTGCCCAGGTCGAAGTTGAACGGCCGTGCGGGCACGCCCAGTAGCGCAATGCGCCCGCCCATCACCATGTGGTCGATCATCTGGTCCAGCGCCGCGGGCGAGCCGCTCATCTCCAGCCCGACATCGAAGCCTTCCTTCATGCCGAGCTTGGACATCACCTCGCGCAGGTCTTCATTGGCGATATTGACCGGTACGACATCGGCCACTTCCGCCGCTAGTTTCAGCCGCTCGGGATTGACGTCGGTGATCACGACACGACGCGCGCCCACATGGCGGGCCACGGCAGCGCCCATAATGCCGATCGGACCGGCGCCCGTCACCAGCACGTCTTCGCCCACAATGTCGAAGGCCAACGCCGTATGCACGGCATTGCCGAGCGGATCGAGAATGGCGCCCATCTCATCATCGATGCCGTCGGGCAGGGGGATGATGTTGAAGGCCGGTATCCTGACGAATTCGGCGAAGGCGCCCGGCAGGTTGACGCCGATGCCCTTGGTTTCGGGATCGAGGTGGAATTTACCCGCCCGGCTGGCGCGGCTCTTCATCCCCACCACATGGCCCTCGCCGGACACCCGCTGGCCGACTTTCAGGTTGCGCACATCGGCGCCGACCGCGGCGATTTCGCCGGCATATTCGTGCCCGGTAATCAGGCCCAGCGGTACAGTCTTGGCCGCCCATTCATCCCAATTGTAGATATGGATGTCGGTGCCGCAGATGCCGGTCTTGTGCACCTTCACCAGCACATCCTCCGGCCCGATCTCGGGGATCGGCCGGTCTTCCATCCAGATGCCGCGTTCCGACCTGGCCTTGACGAGCGCTTTCATCAGATGATCCCCAATTCCCGTCCGGCCTCGGCAAAGGCGCCGATGGCGAAGTCCACATCGTCCTGGGTCAGCGCCGCCGACATCTGGGTGCGAATGCGCGCCTTGCCCTTGGGCACGACCGGGAAAAAGAAGCCCGCAACATAAACGCCACGCTTGTCGAGCGCCGCGGCCAGGTTCTGCGCCTTGGTGGCCTCGCCAAGCATCACCGGAATGATGGGTGTTTCGCCTTCCAGCAGGTCGAATCCGGCTGCGGCCAGTTCAGCGCGGAAGCGCCTCGTATGCGCCATCAGCGTTGCGCGCAGATCATCGGCCTTGTCGGCCAGTTCGAGCGCTTTCAACGACCCCGCCGCCACGGCCGGTGCCAACGCATTGGAGAAGAGATAGGGCCGCGCCCGCTGCCGCAGCAGGTCGATGGCCTGTTGCGGTCCGGCGATGAAACCGCCCATGGCGCCGCCCAGTGTCTTGCCGAACGTGCCGGTGATGATGTCCACCTCAGCACCCGTCAACGCACCCGTGCCGCGGCCCTTGGGTCCGAGATGCCCGGTGGCGTGGCAATCATCGACCGCGATGATGGCGCCATATTTGTCGGCGAGCGCTCGGATTTCGGCCAGCTTGGCGATATGGCCATCCATCGAGAACACGCCATCGGTGACGATCAGGCGGAAGCGGCTGCCCTCCAACACGGCCAGCTTCAACTGGTCTTCGAGGTCGTCCATGTCGCTGCTGGCATAGCGATAGCGCTTGGCCTTGGACAGGCGCACGCCGTCGATGATCGAAGCGTGATTGAGGGCGTCCGAAATAATGGCGTCTTCCGGCCCGAGCAGGCTTTCAAACAACCCCCCATTGGCGTCAAAACACGCGGCGAAGAGGATGGAATCGTCCTTGCCAAGGAATTTAGCCGTTGCCTGCTCAAGCTCGCGATGCAGGTCCAGCGTGCCGCAGATGAAGCGCACCGACGCCATGCCAAAGCCATAGTGCCGGATGGCCTCGATAGCGGCAGTAGCGATTTCAGGGTGGTCAGCGAGGCCGAGATAATTATTGGCGCATAGATTGACCATTGTACGATCGCCCACCGCGATGCGCCCGCCCTGCGGCCCGGTGATTTGCCGCTCACGCTTGAGCATGCCGGCTTCAGCTATGCCGTCGAGTTCGCCTTGCAGATGCTTGAGAAAACCGGAATCCAATGGAACCTCCTCCTGATGGATATTCCAATATAACGGAATCAATGCCGCAACAACGGAATTCTAGGACCTAGCGATAGAGCAGAACCAGCAGGCCCGTCGCGGTCTCGGTTCCGGAATTCGAAATGGTGTGCGGCACGTCAGCAGGGTAGCGCGCAGTCTCGCCGCGCTTCACGTCCGCTTCACCCCGGCCGCTCCTGATGACGATGCCGTCGGTCCAGGCCGTGAAATGTTCCACCGCACCCTTGGCGTGGGCTTCGCTGTCCAGCCGTCCACCTGCCGCGATCTCGACGGCATACCATTCCGTATGGCCTGCCAATCTTGGCGGGCTCAATATCTTGAGCCGGCACAGCCCGTCTCCGCTCTTGATTTCCGGCGTATGCGGGGCAGGCGTGACTTCAATCACGTCATGTTCATTGGCTGTGGCGCCACCCGCTATAAGGTCGGAAAATTCCAGCCCCAGCGCCTGGGTCAGGCTCCATAACACTGCAAAAGTAGGATTAGCCTCGCCCCGCTCGATCTGGCTCAGCATCGATTTCGACACCCCGGACATCCCCGCCAAAGCCTCAAGCGTCAACCGTCTGGCCTTGCGCTCGCTCTGGATGACCGGGCCGATCTTTGGGCTAGAACTCACCATCACGCTCCTCGCTGCATTTCCGATATGACGGATATCGAGGCAGCGTGTCCACTATTTTAGTGCTTGGCAGGCGAGGCAGCATCCCCTTCGCGAATGAGAAAGCTCGATCGGATATGCCGATTGAAGAACCGGCCCTTTGAAAAGGCTGCTCGGAAAGCATCATAAATTTCAGCCGGTACGTCCAGATAGTCGTACCGCTTTCCATTCGTCACCAACCAGATCGAGAGCACTCGTGTCTGGGGATCGTACTGGCTCTTTTGAATGATGGTGGATGGCATGGGCTGCTCCTGCAATTGCAACCGGAATGCTCCCGGAAGGTTGCAAACAGAGTGCCCCGGCGAGTGCCTGATGGTCAGCCGGCGACAAGGAGATCGGATCATGCCAGCCCTCGAATTTGTCCCGCCAATGGAAGCACGGCTGGTTTCGGACCTGCCGAAGGAGGAGGGCTGGCAATTCGAGCCCAAATGGGACGGCTTTCGCTGCATTGCGGTCAAGGACGGTGGCGCGGTGGAACTCTGGGGCAAGTCGGGCAAACCGCTGGGGCGCTATTTCCCCGAGATCATAACCCTGGTCCAGGACCTGCCAGCGCAACGCCTGATCCTCGACGGTGAACTGATCGTCCCCATCGACGACGTCGCCTCGTTCGATGCCCTGCAGCAGCGCCTGCACCCAGCCGAGAGCCGGGTGCGCAAACTCGCTGCCGCCACGCCGGCAATATTGGTGGTGTTCGATCTGCTGCATCAGGGCAGGACGCGTTGGCTGGACCGACCTTTGGCTGACCGCCGGTCGGCCCTTGAGGAGTTTGTAGCAGGCTTGCCGTCTGGCGGCAGGCTGCGCCTCTCACCCGCCACCATTGATCGTGCCGCCGCCAAACGCTGGTTCACCGAATTGACCCATGAACTGGATGGCGTCGTGGCCAAGCGGCTGGACGAGCCCTATGCCAGCGGTGAGCGCGCAATGCTCAAGATCAAGCGCATCCGCACGGCCGATTGCGTCGTCGGCGGCTTCCGCTATGGCACCGACAGCAAGCTGGTCGGCTCACTATTGCTCGGGCTCTACAACGCCGAAGGGAAGCTCGATCATGTCGGCTTCACCTCGGCCTTCACCAATGAGGACAAACCGGCACTGACCAGAAAACTCGAAGACCTGAAAGGCGGACCCGGCTTCACCGGCAAGGCGCCCGGCGGCCCCAGCCGCTGGTCCACCGAACGATCCAGCCAATGGGAGCCATTGCAGCTCGAACTGGTTGCCGAGGTCTCCTACGACCAGATCACCGGCGACCGCTTTCGCCACGGCACACGCTTCCTGCGCTGGCGTCCCGACAAGGCGCCGCAAAGCTGCACCTTCGACCAACTCGCCGCCCCCATCGCGCCCGACGCTCTCATCAAGGCGGCGCTGAGCGCGGCGTGATCATCGCCATCGCGTGAGACGATTTGGCGATTTTGGTAAGACGCTTTGACTCCGCTCGGCTGCGGCGGCGGGTTATGCTCAGTCGGGTGATTTGGCGGGGGCCGATTGCATGCACGATTGGTTGTGTTAGGCCTATTAGCCATTGCCGTTGCCTATTTTCATCTCAAGCCATTTTCCGGTGGTCCATGTTTGCCAGAATTGCTGCGGGCCTGAAGCCGCTCCTTGTCATTGCCTTGGCATTTCTCGTGGCGGGCCCGGCAACAGCGGCACCTTCTGCCAGCATTGATGTCAGCCCCAACCGATTGGCGATTGGCGACACGGCCGTGGTGACGATCAGATTTTCTGAGCCTGTCACCGGTTTCGATCTTTCGGACATGTCTGTGGCGATGGGGACGCTAGCTGCCCTGACGACCTCGGATAACATCACGTGGGTGTCGACATACACGCCGTCGGCGAGCGTGACCCAGGCGAACAACTCGATCAGCTTGGATGATTCCAACGTTTCCTATGCCAGTGGCGATCCTGGAGTGGGGACCATCACCTCCAATGATTTTGCCATCGATACCCACCGTCCCACGGCAACGATAGGGTTGGACAACACCGCGCTGGTTGCCGGCAGCACGTCATCGGTGACGATTACCTTTTCGGAACCCGTAACCGGACTCACCCGGAGCGACGTGAGCGCACCGAATGGCGGTCTGTCCGAGTTTTCGACTGCGGACGGGGGCATTAGCTGGACGGCGACGTTCACCCCTGATCCGGTTCTCGACACCACCAATGTAATGACATTGACAAATTCCGGTGTCGCAGACCTGGCGGGCAATACCGGCTCAGGCACAACCAATTCCGGCAACTACATGATCAATGCGGTGCGTCCCACCGCGACCATCGTGGTTGCAGACCCGACCCTGTCCATCGGCGAAACCTCGGAAGTCACGGTGACGTTCTCGGAGGCGGTGAGCGGCTTTTCCAATGCACTCCTGAGCGTCTCCAACGGCACGCTGGACAATATGGGGTCCGTAGACGGCGGGGTCACCTGGAAGGCGTTTCTCACCCCGGCCGTGGGCGTGAACGACACGTCCAATGTGATCACCCTAGACAATTCCGGGGTGATGAATGCCTTCGGCAATCATGGCATCGGGACCACGGACTCCAATAATTACGTCATCGACACCCTACGCCCGACCGCGATTATCGTGGTGAGCCCGGCGACGCTGCAGGATGGGGACACGGCGCAGGTCACCATAACCTTTTCCGAAGCGGTGAACGGCTTCGCTATATCCGATCTCAGCGTTGCGAACGGAATGTTAAGTTCACTCGCCTCCAGCGACGGCGGCATAACCTGGACCTCGACTTTTACCCCTGCCGCAGGCGTAGTGTTCGACAACAACCAGATTAGTCTGAGCTTGACAGCGGTGGCCGATCTTTCTGGCAATGCCGGCAACGGCACGGCCATGTCTAATTTCTTTAGCCTCAACGTGCCGACCATAGTACCGGCCCCTGGCGCGCTCTCCGCCGTTGCTGGCATGCCTTTTAGCCAGACCTTCACCGGTGCAGGCGGACTGGGTGGATATGGTTTTACACTGGTCAGTAGCACCTTGCCGGCTGAGTTGACCTTCAGCGGTGGTGTGCTATCCGGAACGCCGCTGTCACAAGGTGCCTCCACGCTCACCATCATCATGACCGCGGCGGGCGGATATACCAGTCCTCCCTATACCTACACGCTCACGGTTGCTCCCTCGAGCTTGGCCATCACGCCGCCGGTGCTGCCTCAGCCAATGAAGGGCGTGGCCTATAACTACACCCTGAGTGCCACTGGCGGGGTCGCGCCCTACAACTATTCGCTGACCTCTGGCGAGCTGCCGGGCGGCATTGCGCTGGCGCCGTCGGGTCTTCTCTCGGGTGTGCCAACCGGCGAGGGTGCGTATGGTTTTACCATCCAGGTGACTGACACCAATGGGCAGACCGCGACCAGAAGCTACACGGGTGTCATGGGCGCTGTGACGCTGACGCCCGAAACATTGCCCGATGGCATGGCGGGAGTGCCCTATACCCAGGCATTGACCGCCACAGGCGGCACCGCGCCCTACAGCTTCGCCGTGAGCGCCGGTGTCCTGCCAGCCGGGCTGGCTCTGTCGACTGATGGTACGCTCAGCGGCACGCCGGCCCAGAGCGGCACCTTTGCCTTTACCGCACAGGCAAGCGATGCCTTGGGTGCTCGCGGCACGCGCGGCTATTCACTGGCGATTGGCATCAACGTAGAACTGGTCCGCGAGCGCTTTGACGAGTTGGGGCAGGGCTTTGTCGAGGCCCGGATGGGTTTGCTGAGTTCGGGGATCGAGCTGCCGGGCCTCGCCGACCGCCGGAACCTGCCGGGCCGGCCGGGCACGGTGTCTGCCTCCAATAGCGGCAATACGCAGGTTCTGGCCTTTGCCACCAGTCTTGCCGAAATCAACGCTGCGGGCGGGGTCGCCGAGGCCCTGGCCGGGGACGACGGCGAACAGCTGCCGTTCAATGTCTGGCTCGATACGCAGCTGACACTGCATGCCCGAACCGAGGAAACCGAGCGCTGGGGCGAGTTCGCGCTGGTGTCGGGCGGAGCCGATTACCTGTTCGCCGACAATGTGCTGGTCGGGGCCGCGCTGTATGGCGACTGGATGAGCGATCAATCCCCTGACAGCCTGGTGGAGGGCAGGGGCTTTCTGGCTGGTCCCTATGTCTCGATCGGGCTGGCGCAGGATGTGACGTTCGATGCCAGCCTGCTCTATGGCCGCTCCTCGAACGATATTTCTGCCCAGGTACTGGGTCTGGACTATGCCGGCCAGTTCGATACCGATCGGCTGCTGTTCAAGGCCAAGCTCGAAGGCACCTGGGCCGCCGATGCGCTGACCATCAGGCCCAACGCCACCTTCGTGCTGATGAACGAGCGGGCCGGGGACTATGTGGTCAGCGCGCCTGGTGGGGTGAGCGTCGCCGTGCCCGGCTTTGAAAAGACCGACTATCGCATCGGCCTGGGCGCGACCTTTGAATATGCCTATCCGCTCGACAACGGGGCCGAGCTTACCCCGCAACTGGGCATCAGCCTCGCCGGTGGCAATGGCGGCGATAGCGGTGCGAGCCCGTTCAGTCAGGCCTATGGCAAACTATCGGCCGGCATGGTTCTGGCTAACGGGGCCTGGCGCGTGGGCGGGAAAGCCGAAATCGACCTGAGCACCCGCGGCGAGCGCGCCCTCTCTGCCAAAGGAACATTCGGGGTGGCATTCTAGATCACAGCGAGTGTTGCCATTTTGGCAATCGGTCGTACGATATTCAGCGCTTTTATCGAACGGCTGACGTGACCATTATGGCTCGGGGAGACCTGAGCCATGACCTATGTGATCACCGAGACCTGCATCGACATCAAGGACGGCGCCTGCGCCGAAGTTTGTCCGGTGGACAGCATCTATGAGGGCGGGCGAATGTTCTACATTCACCCTGACGAGTGCATCAATTGTGGCCTGTGCCTGTCGGTTTGTCCGGTCGATGCCGTTTCGTGGGAAGGCGATATCGCCGAAACGAAGAAGGGCTATATCGCCGTAAACCGGGACTTTTTTGGCCCTGAAGTGACCAATATGGGCTCGCCCGGCGGTTGGGAAAAGTCGCGCTCTACGGCACTCGACCACCCTGTCGTCGCCGCTCACCAGCCCCAATCGGTATAATAGCGGCGGGTCGCCTCGACCAAGATCCGAACCCTGTCCCGCTCCGCTAAAAGCCGCGGCCGATCCAGTAGCGCCTGTTGCCGCAATTCACGTCGGGCCGCCTCGTAGTCCACCCGCACCAGCGCGCCATCCTCGATAACACTTTGCCCCGCCACGCTCATGGCGACCACGTGCCGCCCGGTCGCCCGTGTCAGGATCACACTGGCCGGGTCGAGGTCGTCGAACATGGCATCGGCCAGCAGCGCCGCGCTGTCCATTTCGACTTTATCGCCGTCGCCTGATAGCCCAAGCACGGTTCGACCGGCGGCAAAAACCCGATCCAGGGTTTCCTGCGGCGTCAGCTCAGGCTCAAGCCCATCGCCGTCATGCAGCAGATGGAACAGCCGCAACTCGCGCCACCAATCCTGGTCATCATCAAGCCCGGTGCCGTCGAGTCCAACCGCGACCGCAAGCCCCGCGCGCCGCGCTTCCGCCACCGGCGCAATGCCCGAGCGCAGCCGCAGATTGGCGGATGGATTGGACACCAATTGCACGCCCCGCTCGATCATCAAGGCATATTCGGCTGGCTGCAATTGCACCCCATGCGCGACGCTGAGGCGGGGCGAGAGAAAGCCGATTTCATCCAAAAAAGTCAGCACGCCCTGGGGAAAGCGCCGGTCGAGCCAGCGCCGCTGCCGGGGGCTTTCCAGCAGATGCATATGAATGCGCAGGCCCGTCTCCGCCGATAGGTCCGCGATCGCCTTGAGCAGTGCGTCCGAACACCATTGCGGCCCGATCGGGCCCAATTGCACATTGACCATGTCGCTCGAACAGGTCTCGACGATGGCGCGCACCGACGCAAGCTGCTCCTCGGTCGGCCGATACAGCGGCACCGTTGCGCCGACCAGTTCCCAGTCATCCGCCGACATATGGGCCCGCAGCCGCTCCGGCCCGCCGCCATAGGCCCAGGCATCAAAATCGAGCAAAGGGCAGCTCAGCCCCAGCCTGATACCCACGTCGCCTGCCGCCCGGCACACCGCCTGCGCTTCTTCCACCAAGCGGTCGGCATTAAGCGAATTGTGGCAATGCATCGTCGCGCCCACGCCCTGTCGGGCCAGCCGGGCAAAGCCGACCAGCGCTTCGAGATAGGGATCGGTGCGCGGCCGCAACCGCATATGCGGAATCCAGGGCTCCAGCGCATCGTCCAGCGCGCCGAAGTCCAGCGTCCTGATGCCATAGCCATGGTCATGCGCATTGATGGGCGCCGGCATGATCCAGCGCCCGTTATTCCCTGGCTCGATGCGCACGGCCATTATAACGCTGCACGCGGATCTTTGCGGGCCAGCCGTTGCAGCAGATACTCGATCTCGGCCTTGGCGGCGGCGGTGAGGCTGCTGCCGGGCTTGCGCTGGGCGTCGTTGGCAATGGCGCCGCGCTTCTGCAGCACATATTTGCGCACCGCCAGGCCCACGCCCTGTTGCTGCTCGTAGCGCATCAGCGGCAGATGGGCGTCGAACAGGTCGTGCGCCGCCTCGCGCTCGCCGCGCTGCTGCATGCTGACCACATCGATCAGCATGTCCGGGAAGGCATAGCCGGTCATGGCGCCATCGGCGCCGCGTTCCATCTCGAAATCGAGGAACAGCCCGCCATTGCCACACAGGATCGAGATATCCCGCATTTCGCCGACCTTCTGGAAGCTGCGCAGCTTGCTGATTTTTTCCAGCCCGGGCCAATCCTCGTGCTTGAGCATGACGCAGGAGGCATGATTGTTGACGATGGTGCGGATGACACTGGGCGTCATCACCACGGTCAGCGTCAGCGGATAATCCTGGATGACGAAGGGGATGTCCTCGCCAATGGCTTCGACGGCCTGTGCGTAATAGGTGACGATCTGCTCGTCGGTGCGCAGGGCAGGGGGCGGCGCAATCATGACGCCGGCCGCGCCAAGCTCCATGACATTGCGCGCCAGCGAGCGCATCGCGGCAAAGCCAGGCGCCGACACGCCAACAATGACCGGCACACCGGCCCGGCCCACCACCTGCCGGGTGATCTGCAGCGATTCCTCGGGCTCGAGCTTGGGCGCTTCGCCCATAATGCCCAGAATGGTCAGGCCCGTTGCGCCGGACTGCACATAGAAATCGGTCAGCCTGTCGACCGAAGCGGTGTCGAGCGCGCCATCGGGGTGGAACGGCGTGGCGGCGATGGCGTAGACGCCATTGGTTTGCGGGGACAGGGACATGGGTATTCCTCGGATAGTGGTGCGGCGCAGTATCCACACATATCGCTGCGGGTAAAACTGTCTTCCCATATCTTGAGGCGATAGCTAATGTTTATTGATGGACACGCAATTCCTTGAAACCTTCGTCTGCGTCGTGGAGCAGGGCTCAATGGCGGAGGCAGCGCGTCGCCTCGGCATCACTGCCGCTGCGGTTGGCCAGAGAATGCGTGCCCTGGAAACCGAGATCGGCGTGCCATTGGTGGCGCGGGCCGGCCGTCGCGTCAGTCCCACCAGTGCCGGCGCCGCGCTGGTCGAGCCGGCACGGCGCATCCTGGGCGAGGTCGCCAATCTGCAGATCGCGGCGCAGCCCGATCAGCCAGCCGGCCGCCTGACACTGGGCTGCATCAGCACCGCCCTGACGGGCATGATGCCCACGACGCTGCTCGGCCTGCGCCAATCGGCGCCCCGGCTCGAACTGGTCCTGGCCCCCGGCGCGAGCCCCGATCTGTTCGACCGGGTCCGCACGCGCGAGCTCGATGCGGCCATTATCGTGCAGCCGCCCTTCGTCATGCCCAAATCCATGCAGTGGCAAACCATCCGCCGCGAGCCGCTGGTGTTGCTGGCGCATCGCGAACTGGCCGCCCGCAGCATTGCCGATCTGCTGAGCACCCAGCCCTTCCTGCGCTATAATCGGGCCAGTTGGGGCGGACGCCTTGTCGATATCTACCTTCGGCGCACCGGCATCGTGCCACGTGACCTGGTGGAACTCGACGCCCTCGAAGCCATTGCAGTGATGGTCGATCAGGGCCTGGGCGTCGGCATCGTGCCCGATTGGCCAAAGCCCTGGCCGCATTGTCCCAATATCGTGGCCCTGCCGCTCGAAGAGATCACTGCCAAGCGCAATGTCGGCCTGGTCTGGCGCCGCGGTACGCCGCGTCAGCGTCTCGTGCAGGCGCTGCTCGAAGCCGTGACAGCGCGCTAATCCCCGACCAAAGCAGAAATTGCTCCGAGCGTTGCCTTTTCGGCAATTAAAAGCACGAATTTTTGAACTTCTTGAGAACGGCTTCCTGAGCCATCATCGGTGACGTCGCGATGACAACCCGGAGAGGGAAAGCCGGGGACACTGCAACAGGGAACGCAGCTCATGTCCATTTTTACGATGAATCGTCGCCGTTTTATTCAGAGCACCGCCGCGCTGGGGGGCATGGCCGCCACCCATAGCCTGATCGGCGTGCAGGCGGGTCTCGCACAGGATGTCGCCAAGGTGCGGATGCAGCTCGGTTGGCTCGCCTCCAACGGCATTCTGGGTGAAGTCGCCGCCATCAAGAAGGGTTTCTTTGCTGAGGAAGGCGTCGAGCTCGAAATCGTTCCCGGCGGTCCCAATATCGATGGCGTTGCCGGCGTCGCTGCCGGCCAATCGCAATTGGGCCTGACCTCTTCCAGCCCTGCCATCATGCTGGCCCGCTCGGCCGGCATTCCCATCAAGGCATTCCTCGCGGGTTACCAGAAGCACCCCTTCTCCTATTTCTCGCTGGGCAAAAACCCGATCCGCACGCCGCAGGACATGATCGGCAAGACGGTCGCCACCCAGCCCTCCGCCGTCATCCTGCTGCGCGCGCTGCTGGCCGCCAATGGCATTGCCGAGGATCAGGTCACCATCGTCAATATGGGCGCGGACATGAACCAGCTCATCACCGGCCAGGCCGATGTGGTGACCGGCTGGAACACCAATGTGGAAGCCATGCAGATCCTGGGTCCCGATGCCGTCGAGCTGATGCTGTGGGATGCCGGGCTCCAGCTCTACGCCAATGTCTATTTCGCCACCGACGACCAGATCGACAACCATGGCGATGTGCTTGCCCGCTTCACCCGGGCTGCCGCCAAGGGCTGGGCCTATGTGCGCGACAATCACGAAGAGGCCGTGGATATGCTGGTGGAAGCCTATCCCAACATGCAGCGCGCGCCCGAATTGCTGGCCGTCGGAGCGGTGTCCAATTATTCCTTCGGTGAAACCACCAAGGCCGATGGCTGGGGCACCATGAGCCGGGCGCTCTGGGAAGCACAGATCAAGACTTATGCCGATCTGGGGCAATTCTCCGGCACTGTGCCCACGCTCGACGACATCGTCACCTTCTCGGTGCTCGACGCCACTGTCGATGCGCGCAAGGCGGTGAGCTGACCATGTTGGCAGCTCTGGAACAGAATCTGGAAACGAGCGCGACCCATCCCGCAATCTCGATCCGAAACGTCTCCGTGCGGTTTGGCGAGGGCAGGGGCGAAGTCACCGCACTGTCCGACGTGTCACTCGACATTCCCGAAGGCGGCTTCGTCACCATGTTGGGGCCCTCGGGCTGTGGCAAATCCACCTTGCTGCGGGCGATAGCCGATCTGGTGCCGACCAGCGGCGGCGATATTTCGGTGCTGGGACGCTCGCCCCGGCAAGCCCGCGAAGGCCGCGATTTCGCCTTTGTCTTCCAGGACGCCACCTTGCTGCCCTGGCGCAGCGTCATCGACAATGTGCGGCTGCCGATCGAGGTCGGCAAGAAGGTCGGCGCCAGCTTTGATGACCCACACAAGCTGCTGGCCATGGTGGGCCTCGCCGGTCGTGAAGACGCTTTGCCGCACGAGCTGTCGGGCGGCATGCGCCAGCGCGTCGCCATTGCCCGGGCGCTGGTGACAAGACCGCGCATCCTGCTGATGGACGAGCCATTCGGCGCGCTGGACGAAATCACCCGCGACAAGCTCAACGAAGAACTGCTGCGCATTTGGCAGGAGACGGGCACGACCATTGTCTTCGTGACCCATTCCATCCCGGAAGCCGCGTTCCTGGGCCAGCACGTGCTGATGCTCAAGGCGCATCCGGGGCGGGTCAAGGACTTCATGAAGGTGGATTTCCCGACCGGCCGCTCGCTGGCCATTCGCGACACCGTCGAATTCATCACCGTCACCGCGCGCCTGCGCTCGATGCTGGAGGAATGTCTATGACCGACGCACTCTCCAATCCCGCCGCGAGCGGCGTCGAGCCGAACGAAGGCTTCATCCATCGCTTCGGCGAAGGTCTGCAGCGCAGCATGCCGGTCATTTTCACCGCGGCCGGCCTGCTCATCGTCTGGCAGGTGGGCGTAACCGTCTTCAACGTGCCGACCTTCATGGCGCCCAGTCCCACCGCAATTGCCGTGGCACTTTACGAAAATGCCGGCACGCTCTGGCGCAATGTCCAACCCACCATGCTCGAAGCCGCGCTGGGCTTTGTGTTCGGCAACCTCTTTGCCATCCTGTTGGCCATCTGGTTCGTGCATAGCCCCACGGCAGAGCGGGCGGTCTATCCGCTGGCGGTCTTCGTCAAGGCCATCCCGATCATCGCACTGGCGCCGATCCTGGTGCTCATCTTCGGCAATGGCCTCACCCCCAAGATCATCATTGCGGCGCTGATCTGCTTTTTCCCAACGCTGGTGAACATGGTCCAGGGACTCAAGTCCGCCAGCCCAGCGATGCTGGACCTGATGCGGGTGCTGTCGGCCAGCCCCAATGAGGTCCTGTGGAAGGTGCGCATTCCGGCATCCCTGCCGTTCCTCTTCGCAGCTTTGCGCATTGCCGCCACCAGTTGTGTCATGGGCGCCATCGTCGCCGAATGGATCGGTTCCACCTATGGGCTGGGGGCGCTCATCATCGACGCCACCTTCAATTTCCGTTCGGCATTGCTCTACGCCACCGTGGTGATCGCGGCATTGCTCGCCGTGCTCCTGTTCTCACTCGTTTCATTGGCGGAAAGCCGCATCGTCCGGTGGAAGCCGGCCGCGTCCGAATAGGCGCGAGGAGGAATTTACATCATGCAATCCCCAATCGTTTTGCCGTCGCGGCAGGTCAATGTCGTGGATCGGTCGGATGTCGTCGTCGTCGGTGGCGGCCCAGCCGGCATTTCGGCGGCCATCTCGGCAGCCCGCAACGGCGCCAGCGTGACCCTGCTGGAGCGCTATCCCTATGTCGGTGGCCTTGCCGCTGGCGGCATGGTGCTGGTGCTCGATGACATGATCAATGGCGCCGAAATCACCGTCAAAGGCATCTGCGTCGAGATGATCGAGCGCATGGAGCGCAAGGGTCTCGCCGTGGTGCCGAGCGAGAATGATCGGACCATCGAGTTCCGGGACACGCCGGAAGCCTGGCAACGCTGGGCGCGCTGGGGCCTGTTCGACTTTCACGTCCAGAGCAATCCCAATCCGCACCCGGTCTGCTACGCCGCCGCCTTCGATCCCGACGCCTTCAAGCAGACCTCCTACGACCTGCTGACCGACGCCAAGGTCAAGATCCGCCTCCATAGCTGGTTCTCATCCACCATTGTCGAGGACGGCCGGATCACCGGCGTGGTCTGCCAGACTAAGGCTGGGCTCGAAGCCATCATGGGCAGCGTCGTGATCGACACGACCGGCGATCTCGACGTCGCCGCCAGTGCAGGCGCCGCTCATACCAGTTCGGATTTCATCCTCACCACTGTCTCCCGCTGGGGCGGGGTTGATACCGATGCGGCGGAGCGCTTCGAGCGCGAGGAGCCGGAGAAGTTCAAGGCACTCGATCACGAAGCCAAGCGACTGATCGGCGGGTGCTGGTCCTTCTGGTGGCTCAAGACGCCGCTGCCGGGCATTGTCTGGCTCAACTGCCCGCATATGCCCAAGCTGAGCGGCATGAAGGTGGAAGACCTCACGACCGCCGAACTCGAGGGCAGGGCCCGTATCGGCCGTCTGCTGGATTTCGCCCGTGAGAACATGCCGGGTTTCGAAAAATCCTATGTGGTGGACTTCGCGCCGCAGACCGGCGTGCGCCAGACGCGCCTGCTCGAAGGCGCCTATGTCGTCAGCAAGGATGACGTCATGCACCGCCGGCATTTCGAGGACACGATCTGCCGCGGGCGGGATTACTACACGCCTTATCGCTCCATGCTGCCCAAGGAGATCGACCAGCTGATCGTGGCCGGCCGGCACTATTCGGCGACGCCCCAGGCCCAGAAATCCAGCCGCGAAATCCCGCCTTGCATGGCGATGGGCGAAGCCGCCGGCGTTGCTGCCGTGGTCTCGCTCAATGCCGGCGTCACGGCTCGAAATGCTGACATCGCCGAAATCCGCCAGCGCCTGCGCGCCCAGGGCGCCGATCCCGGCGACATTCCCTCCGCCAACGCCCTCTTTCTGGAGGCTGCAGAATGAGTTCCCTTCCGCTCGATGGCATTCGCGTCGTGGATTTCACCCAGGTCATGCTGGGCCCGTGCTGCACCCAGATGCTGGCCGATTATGGCGCCGAGGTAATCAAGGTCGAAAAGGCCAAGATTGGCGACCTCTCGCGCTGGTCGCTGGGCTCGGACCCCGACGGGCTCAACAATCCCGTATTCACCTCGCTCAACCGCAACAAGAAGAGCCTGGCGCTGGACCTCAAGACCCCGGAAGCCCGCGCCGCCGTCCTCGAATTGCTGCGCAGCGCCGATGTCGTGGTCAACAATTTCCGGCCCGGCGTGATGGAACGCATGGGCTTCGGCTATGACGCTCTCAAAAAAATCAACAAGCGGCTGGTCTATGCAGTCGGCACCGGTTTCGGCCTCGAAGGTCCCTACCGCCACAAGGGCGGCCAGGACACCTTGGCCCAAGCCCTGACCGGGGTGATGGAGCGCAAATCCGACAATACCCACCCCACCGCCGTCTATTCGACGACGCTGGCCGATTACTCGGCCGGCATGCATCTGGTCCAGGGCATCTTGCTGGCGCTGCTGCATCGCGACCGCACCGGCGAGGGCCAGCAGGTCGCCGTCAGCCTCTATAGCTCGCTCATCGCCATGCAGATGCAGGAAGGCACCATGCATCTGATGCGCGACAAGGAGCTGAACTGGTCGGCTTTCCCGCTGACCGGCGTGTTTGAAACCACCGACGGCGCCCTCGTCATGGTCGGCGCCTTCAAAACCAATCCCCTGCAGGACATCTGCACCGCTTTGGGCATCGAAGACCTGTCGCAAAAGCCCGAGCACAAGGATTTCGACGCCCAAATGGCCACGCGCCCAGCGCTGCAAGCCATCTTCCGCCAACACTTCGCAACCAATACCACAGCACATTGGCTCAAGCGCTTGGAAGACGTGGACATTCTCTGCTCGGAAGTGCGTTCGCTCCCCGAGGCATTGGCCGACGAGCAGACCCTGATCAACAAGCTGATCCTCGAGGTCGGTGAAACGCCGGCCGGTCCCGTGCGGGTCATCGGCTCGCCCATCGACATGTCCAATGCGCAAGTCTCCATCCGCCTCAAGCCACCCACCCTGGGTGAGCACAATGAAGCGATCCTGGCCGAACTGAAGCAGGAAGCCGCCGAATGAGCGTTGATTATAGCGTCGCTGACCGCGTTGCCCGCGTCACGCTTAACCGGCCGGAGCGGATGAATGCGGTCGATCCGGCCACCGAAGCCGAACTCGAAAAAGTGTGGCGCGATATCGAAGCCCGCACCGACATCAGCTGCGTAGTGCTGACCGGCGCCGGTGAAAAGGCCTTCTGCGCCGGCGCCGACCTCAAAGGCGGCGACAACGGCATCGAGAAATCCGGCCTGCAATACTGGTCCCAAAGCCACCCACACGGCTTTGGCGGCATTGCCTATCGCAAGAGCATGGACGTGCCGCTGATCGCCCGGGTCAATGGTTTTGCGCTGGGCGGCGGCTTCGAGATGGTGCTGGGCTGCGACATCGTCATCGCAGCCGACACGGCCAAGTTCGGCCTGCCTGAAGCGCGTGTCGGCCGCATGCCGCTCGAAGGCGGCATGATCCAGCTGCAGCGCAAGATACCGCATAATCTGGCCATGGGCGTCATGCTGACCGGCAAGCGCTTCACTGCCGCCGAAATCGCGGCCTATGGCCTGATCAACGAAGTGGTGCCCCTGGCCGAGCTCGACGCCGCCGTGCAGCGCTGGGTGGACGAAATCGTCGCCTGCGCGCCGCTCTCGCTCCGCGCTATCAAGCAGACCGTCAATCGCACCGCCCACCTGTCTCCCGCCGAGGCACAGGCGCTGCGCACCCCGGCACTGATCGCCGCCTTGGTCAGCGAGGACGCCGACGAGGGCGTGCGGGCCTTCCAGGAAAAGCGCGCGCCGGTATGGCAAGGCCGGTAGCGCATTTCCCGCGCCATGCTAGGACTAGGTGAACGAAGCGATTTTTCACGACAGGCCCGCCATGCATGCCAGTATCCTGCGCTACTTTGCCGAGGTGGCGCGCTCCGGTTCGATCCGCAAGGCGTCGGAGGAATTGCACGTCGCAACCTCCGCCCTGAGCCGGCAGATCAAGAAGCTCGAGGACGAATTGGGCACGCCCCTGTTCGAGCGCTTTTCCGATGGCCTGCGCCTGACCCATGCCGGGGAAATCGTGCTGCGGCACGCCACCGAGACGCTGCGCCATTTTGATTTGATGCGGTCCGAAATCGGGGAAATGCGCGGCAAGCGCACCGGGCGGGTGCACATTGCTTGCCTCGATAGCCTGGGTATTCAGTTCCTGCCGGAATTCGTGCGGCGGTTTCACCAGCAGCATCCGGCGATAGATTTCCGTATTCGTACAGAGAGTTACAACACAATCTTCAAGCTGCTTGCCGAGGGCGATTGCGATATCGGCATCACCTTCGATCTCGCCCGGCCGCCCGATATCGACGTGGTCACCGGCGTGCGCATGCCGCTGCGCGCCATAGTGGCCTCTAGTCATCCGCTTGCCCGGCAGGCCAGCGTCACCCTGCAGGAATGCGCCCAGTTTCGCTTGCTGCTCCAGCTCGACCACGAGGTGATGAGCTCGATCATCGCCTGGGAGCTGGGTTCGCTCGATCGCGTCAGCCGCACCTTTGTGGCCACCAACAGCCAGATGATGCTGAAACCCCTCATCCTGTCCGGCGACGGCATCGCCTTTTTCACCTGCATCGGCCTGCTCAAGGAGTTGGAGGAGGGCCTGGTCAAGGCCGTCCCCATCGCCGGCCTGCGCCTCAGCCCGCTGGAAATGGCCGTGGTCACTCCCGCCCGCCGGCAATTGACCGGCGCTACTCTGCTCGTCGCCGAGCAGCTCGCCCTCGATTTGCAGCGCTTCGCCGCCCGCATCTACGCCGTGGCCCCTGTAGAAGGCACATAGCCTAGCGCTTGCTGGCCATGACCCAGACGGGACCGAGCGCCGATCCATAGATAGTCGGCAGGTCCGCAATGGTGGGAAGACCCGCGTCGTGCCTCCGGGAAAGATCGGCCAACACCACAAGCTCGTCGCCGCCGAGCCGGCGGCGGAAGGCCAACACGTCCGGGCCGTAATGCACGGCTTCATAGCGACCCTCGCTGAACAGGGCCGGCAACCGGCGGCGCAACTGCAGCAGGCTCTGCGTCAGGATCAGCTTGTCGTCCCGTCCGGGCAATGGCTGCGCCAGCCGCCGGGCCAGCGCAGCAAAATCCAGCGGCCGACGATTATCCGGGTCGACAAAGCTCTGCTCCCAATGCTCCGCGCCGCGATAGACATCGGGCACGCCCGGTATCGTCAGCTTGAGCGCCGCCTGGATCAGCGCCTTGCGCCAACCGATCTGGCGCAGCGGCGCGCTAGTCGCGTGAAAGCTGGCCAGAAAACGCTCATTGGCCAGCGCCCGTTCGACAAAGCCCGTCACTGCGGCCTCATAGACTGTGTCGTTAACACCCCAATCGCTGCGCAGCCGGGCCTCCCGCAGCGATTTGACCATGGCGCCCTGCAGGCGCGCGCAGAGATCATCGGCATCGCCCGAAACCGGCCAGCCGCCGAGCAGCAGCTGGAAGAACAGATAAAGGTCATTGGGATGGATGGCGTCGCGGCCATCGACCGCCAGCATGGCCCGCCATTCCGCTACCGCCTTGGCCCACAGGTCCGGCGCATCCGCAATGGCGGCGATGATGGCGCGGATATCCTCGCCGCGCTTGCTGTCATGCGTCGAGGTCGCCAGCATTGAGATGGGGTGACTGGCCTGCCGCCGCCGATTGCTGTCGTGGAATGCAGCGACGGACAGCGCGAACCGATCCGGATGCGCGCCCACATCATTGAGCGCAACCAGGCGGTTGTAGCGATAGAGCGCCGTATCCTCAAAACCCTTGGCGATGACAGGCCCGCAATATTGCTGGAACTTGCCGACCGCTCGCGCAATCGCCCTGGGATCATAGGCTGCGTCCAGCGTTCCAGACAGCACGGCCCCCACGAAGTCGAACAGCATGGACTGGATCTGCTTTTGCTGCCGCCGCGCCCGAGCAACCGCATAGCCGATCTCGCGCCGGTCGCGCGCCGTCATGCCAGTGTGGTCGGCATAGCTGCGATAGACCTGCAATTGGGCAATGATCTCGCGCAGGGCCCGGCGCAGGCCCGCTTCGCTCAAGTCGGCCGTAGCCGCATCCGACCACGCAATAGCAGCAAAATGCCGGGCCAGCGCCGCCAATTCGGCGGCCAGCTCATTGTCCATCACGCGCAGCTTGCAGCGGTAAACCTCCTCATGCAGCGGCGTCACCTCGCCAACGAAAGTCGCGTAATTTTGGCTCACCGCCGGCTCGCCCGCACCACGCGTCAACACTCGGATCAATTGCGCACCGACCTCATAGCCAGTGGTGCCATCGATCGGCCAATCCGCCCGCAGCGCTTCATGCGGCGCAAGGATTTTTTCGACCACCAGATAGATCGGGCGTGGACAGCGCGCGCGCAGCGTTTCCAGATATCCCTTGGGGTCCAGCAGGCCATCAATATGGTCGATGCGCAGGCCATCAACCAGCCCTTCCTCGATCAGCGAAAAGATCAGCGCATGCACATGCGCGAACACGTCGGGGCGCTCGACGCGAATGCCCGCCAGGTCACTATTGACGAAGAAGCGCCGGTAGTTGATCTCGTCGGCCCCGGTCGAGAAATGCACCAGCCGCCAATGCTGCGTCGCGATCAGGCTGTCGAGCGCCGACCAGCTTTCGGCATGGCCGGCCTGACCGGTATGGGTAGTGATGACCGCACCGGCGCTGCCATGGCGTTGCAGCAGCGCGCTGGCGTCCTCCGGCCGGATCGGCAGCTTGTCGCCATCATGTGCCCAGACGGCAAAACCCTCCCCATCGGGTTTCAGCCGCAGGCAGCCGGCAGCAAGGCTCTCGGCATAGGTCGCGCCGAGAAAGGGCACCAGCAATTTGCCTTCCATACCCGGTCGGGCCGAATGCCAATTGATATCGAACCAGTCGGCATAGTGGCTGGCCGGCCCATGCTTGAGCACGTCGAGCCAGAGCGCGTTGTCGGCCCCGCCCACCCCCATGTGATTGGGCACGAAATCGAGGATGATGCCCATGCCGCGCGTCTGTAGCGCCCGCGCCAGCTTGCGGAAATCCTCGAGCGAACCAAGCTCGGGATTGAGCTGGCCATGATCGACCGTGTCATAGCCATGCGTGCTGCCGGGCCGGGCCTTGAGCACGGGCGAGAGGTAGGCATGGCTAACACCCAGATCGTCGAGATAAGGCACCAGCGCCGTGGCATCGGCAAAGGTGAAATGCTTGTTGAGCTGCAGCCGGTAGCTGGCGCGGGGCGCGATCACGATCGGGGCTCGCTGCGCAGCACCAGGGCGCAATCGCTGGGTAATATCCAGAATTTTTCGGGATCGATCGGCCGCCGGCCAGCGCCGTCATAGTCGGGATGCTCGCTCGACCAGGCCACCTGCCAGCGATGGCCATCGGCCGGGGCCAGTAACGGTTCGGCGACCACGCCAATCTGCAGGTCCCGCCCCAGATTGAGCAGGAGCAGGCGATGACCGCTGGGGTCAGGCGTGAAATAGCGGATCAACAAGGCAGCCTCTCCAATCACCGCGCCATCGATCCGCCTTTCACCGGCCTGCGAGAAGGCGGGGTCTTCGCGCCGTATCCGCAGCAGGTCGCGATGCAGGGCGAGAATGCCGGCATGGCGTTCAGCCTCGGCCCAATCGAGCTTGCTGGCCTCGAATGTTGTCGGGTCTGTCGGATCGGGCAGCCGCTCCTGCATCACCGGGTCGGCAACGCCGGGGAAATTGGTCAGCGATTTCCGTCGCCCCTCGGCAACGGCGCGGGCATCATCGCCGCTGACACCGAAGAAATAGAGGAACGGATTGGTGGCGCCGAATTCCTGCCCCTGGAACAGGCATGGCGTCTGCGGCCCCAGCAGTAACAGGCTGGTTACGGCACGCAGCCGGGCCGGGGACATCAGGCTCGACAGCCGGAAGCCCCGGGCCGAATTGGCTACCTGGTCGTGGTTCTCGAGGAAATGCACAAAATGCTCCGGCGGCGTCGCCAGATTATAGGTGCCATAGGCCTTGTCGCGCATGTCCGAGCGCTGGCCCTGATAGAGGAAGCCGTATTTGACCGCCGAGACCAGTTCCTGCGGCGTGCCCAGATAATCGCGATAATAGAAGTCGTTGTGCCCTGTCGCCGCGACCCGCACGGCATGCTGGAAATCATCGCTGACCATGGCATCCATGCCATGCCCGCCCCGTTCGGGCGGATCGATCATCCGGTGTTCTTGCGGTTGATTCTCCACCACGACATAGGTCGCCCGGCCTCCGGCGGCCGCCCGTACCGACCGGGTGATCTCGGCCAGGATATGCTCCTCGCTCGCGTCGAACATGGCCTGCGCCGCGTCGATCCGCAGCCCGTCAAGGTGAAAATCCCTGATCCAATAGACCGCATTGCCGGTGACAAAATCGCGAACGGCGCGCGAGCCTTCCCCATCGTAGTTGAAGCTCGCGCCCCACTCATTCTCGTAGCGCGTGGTGAAATAGTGCTCGCTGTAAGCGCGATAATGGTCGCCAATCCCGACATGATTGTAGACGACGTCGAGAATGACGCCGATGCCGCAGGCATGCGCCGCATCGACAAAGGCCCGCATGTCATCCGGCGCGCCATAGGGCGCGAATGGCGCATAGGACAGGGTGGTGTCATAGCCCCAGCCGAACTGCCCCTTGAACGTGCCCACCGGCATCACCTGCACAATGGTAACACCCAGGTCTTGCAGCGCGGCCAGCCGGCTTGCCGCCGCTCGCCAGGTGCCTTGCCGGGTGAAGGCGCCGATATGCAATTCATAGAGCACCTGGTCGCGCCGTTCGACGCCGCCCCAGCCGGCATCGCTCCAGGCAAAATCACTGGCAACGACCACGGATGGGCCGTCATTGCCCTCCGGCTGGCAGCGCGATGCCAGATCGGGCACGCGCGGCCCATTATCGATGCGGAACCAATAGCGGGCGCCGACGCCGACATTGGGAATTTCGGCGCTGAAATAGCCGTCGCCAACGGGGTCCAGATCGAACGTTCCGACGCCCTCGATCTCCACTGCGGCCCCGTCATGGCCCAAGGCCCAGAGCGAGAAACGGGTGCCGCCACCAAACGGCACGGCGCCAAGAGCGTCAGGTCGAAACATCTATGAAGCCAATCCGTTGGAGCGACGGACAGAACGGAACCCGGCCAGCTTTGTTCCCACCGGGGCGGTGCAACCGTTTAAAAACTCGAGCGTTTGGCAAAGGCGAGGACGTCAGCCCCCGCGCGTCCCGATCCTCAACTCCCTAGTTCAAACTTAAAAGCGTCATGACGGGTAACGGATCAGACTTGAGTCTCCGTCACGCCCATTTGCCGGAGATAAAAATGGCCAAAAACAAGAAGGCAACCGTCGCCAGCACGGGCATTCTCGGTTTGGATGAAATCCTGCGCGGCGGCCTTCCGGCCTCCAATCTTTACATTCTGCAAGGCGCCCCCGGCTCGGGAAAGACCACAGCGGCGCTGCAGTTCCTGCGCGCCGGCCTCGAAAATGGCGAGAGCTGCATCTATGTCAGCCTGTCCCAAACCGCAGCCGAGCTCAACGCCATTGCCACCTCCCACGGCTGGAGCCTCGATGGCATCCGCATCGAGGAGCTTTCAGCCTCCGACGCGGTCAATTCCGCCACCGACCAGACCATTTTCCAGACCGCCGAATTGCGGCTCGATGAAACACGGCGCGCCATCGAAGCGGCGATCGAAGAGCACAAGCCCGATCGGCTGGTCTACGACTCGCTGCTCGAAATCCGCCTGATCACCGGCGACACCCCGCGCTTCCGCCGCGAATTGCTCGGCTTCAAAGCGTTCCTCGCCAAGCGGAACGTCGTCGCCCTGCTGCTCGACACCCAGACCAGCGGCCCCGATCGCAATGGCGAGGAAGTCGAAGGCATCGCCCACGGCGTCATCCGGTTCGACAAGTCGCTCGAGGAATATGGCAGCGTGCGCCGGCGCGTCGAAGTCAGCAAGATGCGCGGCGTGCCCGTTGCCGACGGCTATCACGACATGGCCATCCGCGAGCGCGAAGGCGTCGTGGTCTTCCCCCGCCTCGTCCCCGGCGCTGCGTCCGAAACCGTCAAGCCGCAATTGATCAAGTCCGGGGTCGACGCACTCGACGAAATGTTCGGCGGCGGCCAGGAATCGGGCACCACCACGCTGGTGATCGGCCAGTCGGGCACCGGCAAATCCACTATGTCGTCGCTCTACGCCACCGCCGCCCTCAAGCGCGGCGAGAGCGTGGCGCTGTTCCTGTTCGAGGAACGCCTCGAAACCTTCTTCCGGCGCTCCGAAGGCCTGGGCATGGACCTGCGCCAGTTCCATCGGGATGGCCAGTTGATCATCCACGATTTCAACCCCAACGAGATTTCCCCCGGCGAGTTCGGCCAGATCGTCCAGCGCGTGGTCGAGGAGAACAAGACCCGCGTCGTGGTGATCGACAGTTTCACCGGCTATCTCAATTCGCTGCCGCATCGTGAAAAAGCAGTGCGCGATATCCAGACGCTGCTCAAATACCTGGCGCGGGCAGGGGTGCTGACCATGCTCATCGTGGCCCAGCATGGCCTGCTCGGCCAAAATCTGGGCATCGATGTCGATGTGAGCTTCCTGGGTGACACCGTTCTGCTGCTGCGCATTGTCGAGCATGATGGCCGCCTGCGGCGCAACATCACCGTCGTCAAGAAGCGCCACGGGCCACACGATCTCGATGTCCGCGAATTGTTCATCCAGAGCTCGGGTGTGACGGTGGTTCCCTATAATCCACTGCCAGAGACATGACCGGACCGGCGAGGACGGCCATTGGCGAGCTCGATTGGGTGCTGATCCTGGCGCCCTACCGCCAGGACGGCCTCTATATGGAAACCCTGCTCGCCGAGCGCGGCCTGCCGGTCGGGCGCTGTCAGGACGATGCGGACCTGCCCGGCTGGCTCGAAAAGTCGCCGGGCGCCATCGTCGCGACTCATGAGGCGCTGACGCCCGGCGTCATCGCGGCCATTTCCAGCTATCTCGAGCACCAGCCCGACTGGTCCGAACTGCCCATTATCGTGCTGCTCGACCGCGCTGCGGCCCAGCATCGTATCCGCGCGGAACTCGGCGCCGCCTGGCCGCGATCCCGGCATCTGTTCTACCAGCGTCCCATGGCGGCACTCGAGCTGGTCAGCGGCATCCAGGCCGCGCTGCTTGCCCGGCTCCGACAGCGCGATGTACGCGACCATATCGAGCGGGAAACCGCGCTCCGGCTCGAGCTCAATCACCGGGTCAAGAACATCCTCGCCAGCGTGTCCTCGATGTTCCAGATGACGCTGCGGGGCGCCCGGTCAGCCGAGCAACTGGCGGAGGATTTTTCCGCCCGGCTCATCGCCCTGAGCAAGGTGCATTCGGTAGTGTTCGAATCCGGCGGCGAGGCGGTATCGCTGAAAACCGTGGTCGATATAACACTGTCGCCCTATCGCCAGGATGGCGGTAGCCGCGTTGCCGCGAATGGTCCCGACATAACCTTGTCCCGGGACGCCGGCACGACCTTGGCCCTGTGCATCCACGAGCTGGCCACCAACGCCATCAAATATGGCGCCCTGTCACTCCCCGATGGCCGGGTCGACCTCGATTGGCGGATCGTTTCCGCGGAGGGCGAAGCTTTTTTGGTCATCGAATGGAGCGAAAACGGCGGGCCACCCGTTTCGCCGCCGTCGCGCTCTGGCTATGGAACGAAATATATGCGGTCGGCTCTCGGCTCACTCTTTGGTGAGCCCCCAAACATTGTCTACGCCCCGTCCGGGCTGCACTGCACCATTCGCGGCGCCTTGTCCCGGCTCTCCCCGCCCGATCCGGATGAAAGCAAGGGTGCCCGCCCATGACCGCGCGCCGCCCGCTTCGCATCTTCTATCTCGAAGACAATTCCCTCATCGTCTTTCACGTCGAGGCTCTGCTCGAGGATCTGGGCTATGTTTTCGCCGGCTCGCTGAGCAGCTTTGCCGACCTGAAACGCAATTTTCCTCAGCTGCAGATGGATGCCGCCTTGATCGATATCGATCTTGCCGATGGCCGCACCGGTCCCGATGCCGCCATCTGGCTCAAGCAACGCGGCATACCCTCCCTATTCGTCACCGGCCAGGACGCCACTGCCAAGGCCAATGCCGCAGCTGTGCTTGGCATTATCAGAAAGCCGATAGAGCCCGAACAATTGTCCAGCCAGCTCCTGTTGCTGGAGGCAGCGCTGGGGTCGTAGCGCCCCGCTATTTCCGCCGGTTCACAAATCTGGCAGACTGGCCCGGCGAAATCGGGCGGGTGGCATGAACAAGGTCACGAGATTGGACGGCTGGTCGTCGCCGATTGTAGAATCGGTGACCCATACACGGTTCACCGAAGACGGCAGCATGCTGATGCGCCCGGACGGATGCTGGGATTTTGCCATTCTCAAATCCGCGGACAGCACCATCGTGCTGCGCACCGGCCTCACGACATCAGCCGTAACCCACCACTACACTGCTGGCGACGAGATCCTTTCCATTGCCTTCAAGGCCAGCAGCTATATGGCGCTGATGCCCGGCGAGCAGATGCGCGACAAGGGCACTGTGCTTGAGACCATTGGCCGGGACCGGTTCTGGCTCGGCACCGACGTGCTCGAAATTCCGACTTTCGATACGGTCGACGGTTTCGTCCACAAGCTGACGCGCCACAGCCATGTCGAGGATAACAGCCTCGTTGCCTCCGTCGTCTCGGGCCATCCCATGGCCATGTCCGAGCGCACCATGCAGCGGCACTTCCTCAAGACCACCGGCCTCACCTACAAGACCTTCACCCAGGTCGAGCGCGCCCAGAAGGCACTGGCCTTGTTGCAGCAGGGCCGGCCGGCCGCCGATGTGGCCTTTGCCCTCGGCTATGCCGATCAGCCGCACATGATCCGCTCGCTCAAGGCCATCATGGGGGTGACGCCCAGTCGGCTCGCCCGCGACTGAAAACTTGTCGGAAATCTTCAATCCTGCAATCGCCCCGCTGGCTAGAAAGGATGTACTTTCAACACCAGCAAGGACGCAGCAAATGACCGACATTACCCCGTTCAAGATTGCCATCCCCGAAGCCAAACTGGCCGATCTGCACCAGCGCTTGGCCAATACGATCCTCGCCAATGAAGTGCCCGGCGCCGGCTGGAGCTATGGCCCCACGACCGATTTTGTCGCCGGCATGATCGACCGCCTGCAAAACGGCTTCGACTGGCGCGCCCAGGAAGCCGCTATCAACCAGCATCCGCAATTCACCACCGAGATCGACGGCCAGACCATTCATTTCCTGCACGTCAAGGCCGGCACCCACAATGCAATTCCGCTGCTGTTGCTGCATGGCTGGCCGGGCTCCTTCGTCGAATTTCTCGGCGCCATCGCGCCGCTGGCCGCCGCCGGCTTCGATCTGGTCATTCCCTCGCTGCCTGGTTTCGGCTTCTCGGGCCCGACGCGCGAGGCCGGCTGGAATGACGGCCGCATTGCCAATGCCCTGCTCGAATTGATGTCGCGCATTGGTTATCAGCGTTTCGGCGTCCAGGGCGGCGACGCCGGGGCCGTGATTGCGCCGGCCATTGCCCGCGCCGCACCCGATCGGGTCATCGGCGTCCATGTCAACGCCGCCACTATGGGCTTCATTCCCATGGGCCCGATCGAGCCCAGCGATATCGCCAGCTTCAGCGATGCCGAAAAGACCC
Source organism: Hyphomicrobiales bacterium (assembly GCA_900470445.1). Lineage (GTDB taxonomy): Bacteria > Pseudomonadota > Alphaproteobacteria > Rhizobiales > Devosiaceae > Devosia. Next base: position 165,007 of record UCAU01000006.1, read on the forward strand.
GGCTGCAGCGCCTGCAGCAGTTCATGGCCGAGCGCTTTGGCTTCAACGCCCTGCAGTCCAGCCGTCCCCAGACGGTGGCCTATGGCATCACCGACTCGCCTGCGGGCCTCATTGCCTGGCTGGCCGATATGTTTACCGGCTTCGGCGATAGCCCCGATGCCGTGGACAAGGACAAGTTCCTGACCAATCTGCTGGTCTATTGGTTCACCGGCACGGCTGCGTCCTCGATCCGCCTCTACTACGAAAACGCCCATGACCCAGAGGCATGGTCGCCCAAACCGAATTCGGGTGTCCCCACCGGGGTGGCCGTTTTCGCCCGCGACGAAGTGGCCATTCGCCGCTTCAGCGAAGATGGCAATACCATCACCCACTGGACGGAACTGGACAGCGGCGGCCACTTCGCCGCGCTGGAAGTGCCGCAGGTCTGGGCGGCCGAGGTCACGGCCTTCTTCAACGGCCTCAAATAGCGGGCAGGGATGTGGCGGTTTGTGCCGCCACGTCCCGCTTCATTTCGACGTGATGCTGCTGCCCCGCCGCGCGCTTTAGCCCATATATATATATATATATATAAAGCGTAGCCGCGCACATCAGCTCGCAGAGGTCCGTCCCATGGTTCGATCGTCCGCCATCCCCTTGACTGCTCCGCTGACCCGCGCTGCTCTGGCGGCGTTGCTTTTTGTGCCGGTCCTATTGCTCGGCGCCTGGCAGGCAGGAGCGCGGGCCGAAGAGAAACCGGTCGTCATTCCGGCACCCTCCAGCGACATCACCGAATCCGGGCCAACAGCAACGGCGGTATTCGCCGGTGGCTGCTTCTGGGGCGTGCAAGGCGTGTTCCAGCACGTGGTCGGCGTCACTAATGCCGTTTCGGGCTATTCGGGCGGTGCGGCGGAGACCGCCACTTACGAGCAGACCGGCAGCGGCACCACTGGGCACGCCGAGACCGTTGAGGTGACCTATGATCCGGCCGTGGTCAGCTATGGCCAATTGCTGCAGATCTATTTTTCGGTCGCGCATAATCCGACCCAGCTCAATTACCAGGGCCCCGATCACGGCACGCAGTATCGCTCGACGATCTTTCCCGTCAGCGATGCCCAGGCCGAGCTAGCCCGGAGCTACATTGCAGAGCTCGACAAGGCCGGGCTGTTCGAAGGGCCGATCGTCACCACCATCGAGCCGTTCAAGGCATTCTATCCCGCCGAGCAATATCACCAGGATTTCCTGACGCTGAACCCGACCTGGCCCTATATCGTCGCCAATGACCTGCCCAAGATCGGGGCGCTTAAGGCGCTGTTCCCCGATGAATATCGTGACCAGCCGGTGCTCGTCGGCACGTTATAAAGAGAAGGGCAGGGCGCGCGGCCCGGCCCTGAGTCACATGCAAACTGCTGGCAGTGCCATTTTTTGGCCCCGCGAGGGGCGCCATTCTGCCAGTAAGCCGGCGTAGGAGTAAGTGGTCGGGCCGCCACGGAACCAAGCAGGCAAATCGCGGGTTCCTGTCATAGACGGTCTCAATAGCAGGGGAGAACAGCGATGAAACTGTTCAACGCATTCGCTATCGCCGCGCTGACCGCCACCCTTTCGACAGGGGCTGCTGCTGCGGCCGACATGATCACCGTTCCCACCTCAACACCCGTTGAAATGCCCGTTGCCGAGCCTGCTGGTTTCGACTGGAGCGGCTTTTATGCAGGCGTCTATGGCGTCGCGCAGAATGGCGAGGACAGCGGTACGCAATACGGTCTGGGCGTCCAGGCCGGCGTCAACGCTCAATTCGACTATTACCTATTGGGTGCCGAAGTGGCCGTGCACGGCCTTGCGGGCAATGACGGGGCCGGGGAAACCAGCTATGGCCAGATCCTGGGCCGCGCTGGTCTGGCCGTCACCGATGATGTCGCCGTTTATGCCGCGGGTGGCTATGGGCTCGACCTTGGCGCCCCTGAAGAAGATGACATGCTGTTCGGCGCCGGCGTCGAAATGGCAATCACCGGCAATGTCTCGGTCGAGGCGCAATATCTGCGCAGCTTCCCGCTATCGGGCGATAACGCCAAGAACCAGTTTACCGTTGGCGCGAACTATCACTTCTGATTCTTGACAATCGGCCCAATAGCCCTGCCTATGGTGGGGCTATTTTGTTTTTGGGCAAGGCTTTGGACCGGCGCTGTGCCCTGATTCTGCCGTCTGGTGGCCACGGGCAAGTGCCAATCAAGCCGTATTTGTATCAAATTGAACCAATTGCGCGGTATTGATGCAACACAAGCCCCCAAATGGTCATTGAATCTTATCCGAGCCCCCAAATTTGCCCTTGGTAAGGCTTGTCAGCGGCCCTCTCGTGGGGCATTTATCGGTCGACTACGGTTAACTCTATGGGAGTGCAAGATATGTTTGTACGTTCGCTTTCTCTCGGTGTGGCTGCTGCCGCGCTGCTCGTTGGTGGTGCTCAGGCCGCCGACCTCATCATCCCGACCACCCCTGCTCCGATCTATGAAGCAGCCGGTTTCTCTTGGGATGGCCTCTACGCTGGTGTCCAGGGCGGCGGTCTGTTCTTCGGTGATGACAACAACTACGGCGTCATCGGCGCTCACGTTGGCGTGAACTTCATCGTTGCTGACCCGATCCTGCTCGGCCTCGAAGGCACTGCAGAATACGTCTGGGGCACCAATGCCGCTGACCAGGACATCAATGCTGGTAACTTCTTCATCAACGGTCGCGTTGGTGCCATCGTGACCGACTCGGTCCTGGTGTACGCACTGGCCGGTGTTGGCGTTGAGACCCTCGAAGATCGTGCCATCGGCGACGACAACCAGGGCGTGTACCAGCTCGGTGCCGGTGTTGAACTTGCTGTTACCGACTCTGTCACCGTTCGCGGTCAGGTTGTTGGTTATGGCTACTTCGACGACGCTGTTGGCGACGACTTCTTCGACGCTGCCAAGGCAACGATCGGCGTTTCCTACCACTTCTAAGATTTATACCAGACGGGGCGCTCGCGCCCCGTCGACTAAATCTTGTAAGCCCAATTCGGCGAACCACTTCGTGTGGTTCGCCGTTTTGCTTTGGAATCGTGATTCGGTTGCCTCAAGGTGCACGCGAACTGCGTTATCCGGACCGTCAGCGTGCACAGTCCGTTAGCACCAGCGCACCAAGTGCCTTTGCCGTGACTACCCATTTTCACGCAAATGCTTGCCGCCGAAATGCCTGCCAGCACGGCAAATTGGCGCTCTCACGGGCTATCGATATATGATTATTCTTCTCATATTTTCTTTCCCTTGAAACGCGCTAGCCAAAGGTCTAATCCCAAGCCATCAACTTCCGCGTTGGTTCGCTTGCCCCAATTGCTCGCAGAACTCTCGCGTTTCCCGGCTTCTCCTGTCGGTCTTGAGTGTTAGGCTGCCGCATGACTGATTTGCTCAGCGACTATCTGCCCATTGTCATTTTCATCGGCATTGCCGGTCTTATCGGACTGTCTCTGCTGGTGGCGCCCTTCATCGTCGCCGTGAAGCGCCCAGACCCCGAAAAGGTCTCGGCCTTCGAAGCCGGCTTTGAAGCCTTCGACGATGCGCGCATGAAGTTTGACGTCCGGTTTTACCTGGTGTCGATTCTCTTCATCATCTTCGACCTCGAAGTGGCTTTCCTCTTCCCCTGGGCCGTGGCGTTCCGGGATGTCGGCTGGTTCGGCTTCTGGTCGATGATGATCTTCCTCGGCGTTCTGACCGTCGGGTTCATTTATGAATGGCGGAAAGGGGCTCTCGAATGGGATTGAGCGAACAGAACGCTACGCTGGTCGCGCCGCGCCCCACCGGGCTCATCGACCCGCGCACCAATAAGCCCGCAGGCGCCAATGATCCGTTCTTCACTGATGTGACGGACGAATTGGCGGACAAGGGCTTCCTGGTTTCCACCGTGTCGCAACTGGTCAATTGGGCTCGCACTGGCTCGCTGATGTGGATGCAAACGGGCCTGGCTTGCTGCGCCGTCGAGATGATGCAGATGTCGATGCCGCGCTACGATATCGAGCGTTTCGGCACGGCGCCACGCGCCTCTCCGCGCCAGTCCGATGTGCTGATCGTTGCCGGCACCCTGACCAATAAAATGGCTCCGGCCCTGCGCAAGGTCTACGACCAGATGCCTGAGCCGCGCTACGTCATCTCCATGGGCAGTTGTGCCAATGGCGGGGGCTATTATCACTATTCCTATTCGGTTGTGCGCGGCTGCGATCGCGTGCTGCCGGTGGACGTCTATGTCCCCGGCTGCCCCCCGACCGCTGAAGCGCTTCTTTACGGCATCCTCTTGCTGCAAAAGAAGATTCGGCGCACCGGCACCATCGAACGTTAGGACCCCATTTCATGGATGAGGTTATCCAGGTTGATCCGCTGACCGCGCTGGGCGAGCACATTGCCGGCGCTTTGGGCGGCGTGATTCTTGCCAGCGAAATCAGCTATGGCGAGCTGACGCTGACCATTGAGCGCGACGCAATTGTGGCCGTGGCCACGTTCCTGCGCGACGACGCAAAATGCCGGTTCATCAGCTTCACCGACGTGACGGCGGTCGACTACCCGGAACGCGATGAGCGGTTCGACGTGGTCTACCACTTCATGAGCCCGCATCTGAACCAGCGTATCCGCATCAAGCTGACGACCGACGACGCGATGCCGGTACCCAGCATTACGGGCGTGTTCCGTGGCGCCGACTGGTTCGAGCGCGAAACCTACGATCTCTATGGCGTGCTGTTCTCCGATCACAATGATCTGCGCCGCATCCTGACCGATTATGGGTTCGATGGGCATCCGCTGCGCAAGGACTTCCCGGTCACCGGCTTCGTTCAGGTCAAATATGACGAAGAGCGTAAGCGGGTTGTCTATGAGCCGGTCAAGTTGATGCAGGAATTCCGCACCTTTGACTATCTGTCGCCTTGGGAGGGTACTGACTATGTGCTGCCCGGTGACGAGAAGGCCAAGCAATGACCGTTGAAGCCGAAGTCCGCAATTTCACCATCAACTTTGGGCCGGTTCACCCCTCCGCTCATGGCGTTCTGCGCCTGATTCTGGAGCTGGACGGCGAAATCGTTGAACGCGTCGATCCCCATATCGGGCTGCTGCATCGCGGCACCGAAAAGCTGATCGAGCAGAAGACCTATCTGCAGGCCGTGCCCTATTTCGACCGCCTCGACTATGTGGCGCCGATGAATCAGGAGCATGCTTTCGCCCTGGCCGTCGAAAAGCTGCTGGGTCTTGAAGTGCCGCGCCGTGGCCAGCTGATCCGCGTGCTCTATTCGGAAATCGGGCGCCTTTTGGCACACCTGATGAACGTCACGACCCAGGCCATGGACGTTGGCGCATTGACGCCGCCGCTCTGGGGCTTCGAGCAGCGCGAAAAGCTCATGGTGTTCTATGAGCGCGCGTCGGGCGCCCGCATGCATGCCGCCTATTTCCGTCCCGGTGGTGTCCATCAGGACCTGCCGCAGGCGCTGATCGACGATATCGAGACCTTCTGCGAGACCTTCCCCAAGGCTCTCGCCGATATCGACAGTCTTCTGACCAATAACCGCATCTTCAAGCAGCGTAATGTCGATATCGGCGTGGTCGATCTCGATGATGCCTGGAATATGGGCTTTTCAGGCGTGATGGTGCGGGGTTCGGGCGCTGCCTGGGACCTGCGCAAGAGCCAACCTTACGAATGCTATGCCGAAATGGATTTCGATATCCCGGTCGGCAAGAATGGCGACTGCTACGACCGCTATCTCATCCGTATGGAAGAGATGCGCCAGTCCACCAGCATCATGAAGCAGTGTGTGGCGAAGCTGAACGCCGCCGATGGCAAGGGCCCGGTGTCCTCGCTCGATGGCAAGGTCGTGCCGCCCAGCCGTGGCGAGATGAAGAAGTCGATGGAAGCGCTGATCCATCACTTCAAGCTCTATACCGAAGGTTACAAGGTGCCGGCTGGCGAGGTTTACGCTGCCGTGGAAGCGCCCAAGGGCGAGTTCGGCGTTTATCTGGTCAGCGACGGCTCCAACAAGCCTTACCGCTGCAAGATCCGTGCGCCGGGTTTTGCGCATTTGTCGGCCATGGATTTCCTGTGTCGCGGCCACATGTTGGCCGACGTCTCGGCCATTCTTGGCTCGCTTGATATCGTGTTCGGAGAGGTTGATCGCTGATGGTTGCGCGTCGCCTTGCGGACGAGTCGGTTCAACCGGCCGCGTTCGCCTTTACTGCTGACAACGCCAAATGGGCGGAATGGAAGATCGGGCTCTACCCGGCCGGCCGTCAGCAATCTGCTGTTATTCCGCTGCTTATGCGCGCACAGGATCAGGATGGCTGGGTCAGCCGTGCGACGATCGAAACGATCGCCGACATGCTGGGCATGGCCTATATCCGCGTGCTCGAAGTGGCCACGTTCTATACCCAGTTCCAACTGCAGCCGGTCGGCAGCAGGGCGCATATCCAGGTTTGCGGCACGACGCCGTGCATGCTGCGTGGCGCCGAGGGCCTGATCGAGGTCTGCAAGAGCAAGATCCATCACGATCCGCACCATCTCAACGAAGATGGCACGCTGAGCTGGGAAGAAGTCGAATGCGCGGGCGCCTGCGTCAACGCACCTATGGTGGCGATTTTCCACGACACTTATGAAGACCTGACGGCCGAACGGCTCGAAGAGATCATCGACGCTTTCCAGGCGGGCAAGGGCGATACGATCAAGGCAGGCTCGCAGATCGAGCGGCTCAATTCGGCTGCTGAAGGCGGTCGCACCACTCTGCTGGAAAAGCCGAGCGCCAAGCGCGAGAAGTTCGTGCCACCCCCGCCGCCCGTAGAAGCTGCGGCTCCCGCGGCGGCACCAGCCGCGCCCGCGCCGACCACGGCCGCCAAGCCCAAGGACGTGACCGCTGAATCTGCTCCGGCGATCAAGGGAGCGCCCCAGCCAGCCAAGGTTTCCGAGGCCAAGGCCGAAGGCGAGCGCAAGGCGGCAGATGCCGCGGCCAAGGCGAATGGCAAACCCAATAAGGCGATGCGGGAAAATGCAGTCGGCGCCGAGTCCGATGCGGCGAAGGTCGACGGGGGCAGAGCTCCAGGCAAGGCCACCAATGCCGCGCCCGCCCATGGTGCGACGCCGGCCGGCACAGCAAAGACCCGTGCTATCAAGGCGCCCAAGGCCAATCCTGCCGAAGTCAATCCGGTGGCAGAAAAGGGTGGTGCAACGCCACTGTTCAAGGCCCCCGATGGCGCGCCGGATGATCTCAAGCTGATTTCGGGCGTTGGGCCCGTGCTCGAAGGCCGTCTCAACGCTTTGGGCATCACCCAGTGGAGCCAGGTTGCCAAGCTTTCCGCCGAGGATATCGCCAAGGTCGAGGATTCGCTGAATTTCAAGGGGCGGGTCGCGCGCGACAACTGGCTGCAGCAGGCGGACGTGCTGGCGCGTGGCGGGGTCGAAGAATACCGCAGGGTATTTGGGAAGGACCCGCGCTAAATGGCTGAGGGCAAGATCGAGTTTGGTAAATTGACCGGCAAGGACTACGCCATGGGCGTGGGCTTTGTGGTCATTGCCATGATCATTGCCCAAGGCCTTGTTGCTTATCTTATTCCAGGTGCCCCGCCAGCTTTGCTGGGCGCCATTGGCGCGGCCATCGGAGTGGCTGCCTGGTTTTCATACTTGCGGAAGCGGAACGGCTGATCATGCTCGCTGACAAGGATCGCATTTTTACCAATCTCTATGGCCAGGGCGACTGGGGCCTTGAAGGCGCGCGGTCTCGCGGCGCCTGGGTCGGCACCAAGGAGTTTATCGACTCCGGGCGCGACTGGATCACCAATGAGGTCAAGGCATCGGGCCTGCGTGGCCGTGGCGGGGCAGGGTTCCCCACCGCGCTCAAATGGACCTTCATGCCCAAGGTCAATGATGGCCGCCCGCATTACCTGCTGGTCAATGCCGACGAATCCGAGCCCGGCACCTGCAAGGACCGCGAAATCCTGCGCCATGATCCGCACCATCTGGTCGAAGGGTGCCTGCTGGCGGCCCGCGCCATGGATGCGCATCTGGCCTTTATCTATGTGCGCGGCGAGTTCATCCGTGAGCGCCAGCATCTGGAACGCGCCGTCGAGGAAGCCTATGAGGCCCGCCTGATCGGCAAGGACAATATCCACGGCTGGGACCTGGACATCATCGTCCATCACGGCGCCGGCGCCTACATCTGTGGCGAAGAAACCGCGCTGATGGAATCGCTGGAAGGCAAGAAGGGCCAGCCGCGCCTCAAGCCGCCATTCCCGGCCGGCATGGGCGTCTATGGCAATCCGACCACGGTCAACAACGTCGAATCTATCGCTGTTGTGCCGGAGATCCTGCGCCGTTCGGGCGCCTGGTTTGCTTCGATCGGCCGCGCCAACAATACCGGCACCAAGCTGATGTGCGTTTCGGGCCATGTGAACCGCCCGGCGACCTTCGAAGAAGCCATGGGCGAAAGCTTCAAGGACATTATCGAAAAGCATTGCGGCGGCGTGCGTGGCGGCTGGGACAATCTGCTGGCGGTGATCCCCGGCGGCGCCTCGGTGCCCTGCGTCACTGGCGAGAAGATCCAGAACGCCATCGTCGATTTCGACGGATTGCGCGAGGTCGGCTCGTCGATGGGCACGGCGGCCATCATCGTGATGGACAAGTCCACCGACATCATCAAGGCAATCTGGCGCCTTTCGGCTTTCTACAAGCACGAAAGCTGCGGCCAGTGCACGCCCTGCCGCGAAGGCACAGGCTGGATGATGCGCGTGATGGAACGCATGGTCGAAGGCCGCGCCCAGAAGCGCGAAATCGACATGCTGTTCGAAGTGACCAAGCAGATCGAAGGCCACACCATCTGCGCACTCGGCGACGCTGCCGCGTGGCCGATCCAAGGCCTGATCCGCAATTTCCGCCACGTCATCGAGGCGCGGATCGACCAGTACACATATTCGTCCACCTCCGATGGCGCTGTGCCGTCGATTGCGGCGGAGTAAGGCTGATGGCAAATATCAAGGTTGACGGCCAGCTCGTCGAAGTTCCTGACTATTACACGCTGATGCAGGCGGCCGAGGCCGCTGGCGCGGAAATTCCGCGCTTCTGCTATCATGAGCGCCTGTCCGTGGCCGGCAATTGCCGCATGTGCCTGGTCGAGGTGAAGGGCGGTCCGCCCAAGCCCCAGGCATCGTGCGCCATGTCGGTCAAGGATTTGCGGCCCGGCCCCAATGGCGAGCCGCCTGAAATGTTCACCAACACGCCGATGGTCAAAAAGGCCCGCGAAGGCGTGATGGAATTCCTGCTGATCAACCATCCGCTCGATTGCCCGATCTGCGATCAGGGCGGCGAATGCGATCTGCAGGACCAGGCCATGGCCTATGGCGTGGACAAGAACCGCTTTGCCGAGAACAAGCGCGCCGTCGAGGACAAGTATATTGGCCCGCTGGTCAAGACCTCGATGAACCGTTGCATCCACTGCACGCGCTGCGTCCGCTTCACCACCGAAGTCGCCGGCATTGCCGAGATGGGTCTACTGGGTCGCGGCGAAGACGCCGAGATCACCACCTATCTCGAAAAGGCGCTGACCAGCGAACTGCAGGGCAATGTGATCGATCTGTGCCCGGTTGGCGCGCTGACCTCCAAGCCTTATGCCTTCAACGCCCGCCCATGGGAGCTGACCAAGACCGAATCCATCGACGTGATGGATGCCGTTGGCTCGGCCATTCGTGTCGATAGCCGCGGCCGCGAGGTTATGCGCGTATTGCCGCGCATCAACGAGGCGATCAACGAAGAGTGGATTTCCGATAAGACCCGCTTCATCTGGGATGGCCTCAAGAGCCAGCGGCTCGATCGTCCTTATGTCCGCAAGAACAAAAAGCTGGGCGCCACCACCTGGGATGATGCATTCCAGACCGTCGCCAAGGCCCTCAAGAAGCCCGGCGCCCGTATCGGGGCTATCGCCGGTGATCTGGCCGGTGCCGAAGAGCTCTATGCGCTCAAGGCGCTGCTGGCTTCGCTCGGCTCGGGCAATGTGGATGCGCGTCCCGCCGGTTCGGCTCTGTCGCCAGCCAATGGCCGCGCCTCCTACATCTTCAACCCGACCATTGCCGGGATCGAACAGGCTGATGCCATCCTGCTGATCGGCACCAATCCGCGCCGCGAAGCTGCTGTGCTCAATGCCCGTATCCGCAAGGTGTGGCGCGCGACCGGCCTGCCGATCGGCCTGATCGGCGAGAATGCCGATCTGACCTACACTGTGCAGCATCTGGGCAATGGCTCGGATTCGCTGGCTGATCTTGCCGCTGGCAAGGGCAGCTTTGCCGAGCTCTGGGCCAAGGCCAAGAAGCCGCTGGTGATCGTGGGCGAAGGCGCCGCGACTGCCGATGTGCTGGCTGCTGCCGCCAAGCTGGCGACGTCGAACACCGAAATCGAAGCCGGCTGGAACGGCTTTGCCGTGCTGCACAATGCCGCCGCCCGCGTCGGCGCACTCGATGTCGGTTTCGTGCCGGCCAAGGGCGCTGCTGATACGGCCGCCATGCTGGCCGGTGGCGTCGATGTGCTGTTCCTGGTTGGGGCCGACGAAGTCGACATGTCCCAGCTCGGCGAGACGCTCGTCGTCTATATCGGCACCCATGGCGACAATGGCGCGCATCGTGCCGATGTCATCCTGCCGGGCGCTGCCTACACCGAGAAGAGCGCCACCTATGTCAACACCGAGGGCCGCGTGCAGGTGACCAACCGCGCCGTGTTCCCGCCGGGCGAAGCCAAGGAAGATTGGGCCATCATCCGTGCCCTGTCGGCCGTGGCCGGCCAGCCGCTGGCCTTCAATTCGCTGGCACAGCTACGGGCTGCCATGTATGCGGAATTCCCGCATCTGGCCCGTATCGATGCCATTGCCGAAGGCAAGCCATCCGATATCGCCAAGCTCGCCAAGACTTCGCCCAAGGGCAAGAAGGCCGCTTTCGTGTCGCCGGTTGCGGATTTCTATCTCAGCAATCCGATTGCCCGTGCATCCGCCGTCATGGGCGAATCCGCCGCATTGGCCGCTGGCCTGCGCCAGGCAGCGGAGTAGGGGAGCATAATGGACTTTATTACCACCGCTCTCGACTATCTGCTGGGCATCCCGATCCTGGGATGGGGCGTGCAAGTCGGCCTCGTCTACAAGACGCTGCTGCTGCTGGTCTGCCTGCTGGTTTTCACCGCATTCATCCTGCTCGCCGATCGCAAGATCTGGGCTGCCGTGCAAATCCGTCGTGGCCCTAACGTCGTCGGGCCGTTCGGCCTGCTTCAGAGCTTTGCCGATCTGCTGAAGTTTGCCCTTAAAGAGGCGATCATTCCGGCCGGCGCGGACAAGTTCCTGTTCCTGTTCGCGCCGCTGCTGACCGCAACCCTGGCGCTTGCCGCCTGGGCCGTGGTGCCGGTGGGCGAGGGGCTGGCCATCGCCAATATCAATCTTGGCGTGCTCTATATCTTCGCGATTTCCTCGCTGGGCGTTTATGGCGTCATCATCGGCGGCTGGGCTTCGAACTCGAAATATCCGTTCCTGGGTTCGCTCCGCTCCGCCGCCCAGATGGTCAGCTATGAAGTCTCGATTGGCCTCGTGATCATCACCGTGCTGCTTTGCGTCGGCTCGCTCAATCTCAGCGATATCGTGCGCGCGCAGTACGAAATGGGCCTGGCCCATATGATCGGCCTGCCGCAGTTGACCTTCCTCAACTGGTTCTGGCTGCCGCTCTTTCCGATGTTCATCGTGTTCTACATTTCGGCCCTGGCCGAAACGAACCGCCCGCCATTCGATCTTCCTGAAGCCGAGTCTGAGCTGGTCGCCGGTTTCATGACCGAATATTCGGCCACGCCCTACATGCTGTTCATGCTGGGCGAGTACATCTCCATCCTGCTGATGTGCGCGCTCACCACGGTCCTGTTCCTGGGGGGCTGGACGTCGCCGATCGATCTGCCGCCCTTCACCTGGATTCCGGGCGTCATCTGGTTCGTTCTCAAGCTCAGCGCGGTGTTCTTCATGTTCGCCATGGCCAAGTCCATCGTGCCGCGCTACCGCTACGATCAACTCATGCGCATTGGCTGGAAGCTGTTCCTGCCCCTGTCGCTGATCATGGTCGTCATCGTCGCTTTCGTGCTCCAGCTGACCGGCTGGGGCTGGCATGGAGGGGTCGCCTGATGCGTGTCGCCCAAGTCTTTAACACGCTGCTTCTGACCGAGTTGGTGTCGGGGTTCTTCCTCGGCATGCGCTACTTCTTTGCGCCCAAGCCGACCATCAATTACCCCTTCGAAAAGGGTCATATCAGCCCGCGCTTCCGGGGCGAGCATGCTTTGCGCCGGTATCCCAATGGCGAAGAGCGCTGCATTGCCTGCAAGCTGTGCGAAGCCATTTGCCCGGCTCAGGCCATCACCATCGAAGCCGGCCCGCGCCAGAATGACGGCACCCGCCGCACGGTGCGCTACGATATCGACATGGTGAAGTGCATCTATTGCGGCTTCTGCCAGGAAGCCTGCCCGGTCGACGCGATCGTGGAAGGCCCCAATTTCGAATTTGCGACCGAGACGCGTGAAGAGCTTTACTTCTCCAAGGAAAAGCTCCTGGCCAATGGCGATCGCTGGGAGCGTGAAATCGCTGCCAATCTCGCTGCCGACGCGCCCTACCGATAAGAGAGAAGAGCATGACCCTTCCACTGTTCTTCTTCTACGTGTTCTCGGCCATCGCCATCGCTTCGGCGGTGATGGTCATCTCGGCGCGCAATCCCGTGCATGCCGTGCTGTTCCTGATCCTGACCTTCTTCAATGCCGCAGGCCTGTTCATGCTGGCCGGCGCCGAGTTCCTGGCGCTGATCCTGATCGTGGTCTATGTGGGCGCGGTCGCCGTGCTGTTCCTGTTCGTCGTCATGATGCTCGATGTCGACTTCGCCGAAATGCGACAGGGCTTCCTGCAATATGCGCCGATTGGCATGCTGGTCGGCGTGGTGTTGCTGCTCGAACTGCTGCTGGTTGCCGGCAGCTTCGTGGTTTCCCCTGAAATTGCGGGTGCCGCCGCGCTGCCCATCGATGGCAGCATGGACAATATTCGGGCGCTGGGGCAAGTGCTCTACACGCGCTATGTCTTCCTGTTCCAGGGTGCCGGCGCCGTGCTGCTCGTGGCCATGATCGGGGCGATCGTCCTGACCCTGCGCCACAAGCCCAACGTCAAGCGGCAGAATCCGCTCGAGCAAGTTGGGCGCAAGCCATCGGAGGCCGTCAAGGTCGTCAAAGTCAAAAGCGGTCAAGGGCTGTAGGAGGCAAATATGGGCTTGGGTATCGGGCTCGGTCACTACCTGACCGTAGCAGCAATTCTGTTCACGCTCGGCGTGTTCGGCATTTTTCTCAACCGCAAGAACGTCATCGTCATTCTGATGTCGGTGGAATTGATCCTGCTTGCCGTCAATTTGAACTTCGTCGCTTTCAGCGCGCAGCTCAACGACTTGCAGGGGCAGGTATTCGCACTGCTGATCCTCACCGTAGCTGCCGCCGAGGCCGCCATTGGCCTCGCGATCCTGGTTATTTTCTATCGCAACCGCGGCTCCATCGCGGTTGAAGACATCAACATGATGAAGGGCTAAGAACCTCCGCTATGATTCAAGCGATTGTTTTCCTGCCCCTTATCGGCGCGTTGATTGCCGGGCTCTTGGGGCGCACCATCGGGCACCGGCCCAGTGAGTACATCACCACGGGGCTCCTACTGGTTGCCGCCGTTCTGTCCTGGATCGTTTTCCTGCCGGTCGCCTTTGGCGGCGGGCTGGCAGGCGCGGTGACCGACGGCCATACGGCCGTTCTCAAGGTCGAGATCATGCGCTGGATCCAGGTCGGCGACATGGACCTGCGTTGGACGCTACGTGTCGACACGCTCACCGCCATCATGCTGGTCGTGGTCAACACAGTCTCGAGCCTGGTGCACGTCTATTCGATTGGCTACATGGCCGACGATCCGCACCGCAACCGGTTCTTCGCCTATCTCTCGCTCTTCACCTTCGCCATGCTGATGCTGGTGACCGCCGACAATTTCCTGCAGATGTTCTTCGGCTGGGAAGGCGTGGGCCTGGCGTCCTATCTGCTGATCGGCTTCTGGTACACACGGCCCTCGGCCAATGCGGCCGCAATGAAGGCATTCGTCGTCAACCGCGTGGGTGACTTCGGCTTCGCCCTGGGCATTTTCGGCGCCTTCATGGTGCTGGGCCACATCGATTTCGACGGCGCCTTCCATGCCGTGCCCGAGGCATCGACCGCGACCATCCGCTTCCTGTCGTGGGACCTCCACGCCATGACGGTGATCTGCCTGCTGCTGTTCATGGGTGCCATGGGCAAGTCGGCACAGTTCCTGCTGCACACCTGGCTGCCGGACGCCATGGAAGGCCCGACCCCCGTGTCGGCGCTGATCCATGCCGCCACCATGGTGACTGCCGGCGTGTTCATGGTCGCGCGCTTCTCGCCGCTGTTCGAGACCTCGCCGACTGCAATGACAGTCGTGCTGGTCATCGGTGCCATCACCGCCTTCTTCGCGGCGACGGTGGGCCTGGTGCAAAACGACATCAAGCGCGTCATCGCCTATTCAACCTGCTCGCAGCTCGGCTACATGTTCGTGGCACTCGGGGCAGGGGCTTACTCGGCCGGTGTCTTCCACCTCTTCACCCACGCCTTCTTCAAGGCATTGCTGTTCCTGGGCGCCGGCGCTGTTATCCACGCCATGCACCATGAGCAGGACATGCGGAACATGGGCGGACTGCGCAAGAAGATCCCGATCACGTATGCGATGATGATCATCGGCACGCTGGCGCTCACGGGCGTCGGTATTCCGGGCACGGAATGGCTGGGCTTTGCTGGGTTCTTCTCCAAGGACTCGATCATCGAAGCGGCCTATGCGGTCGGCGGCAATAGCGGCATGTTCGCCTTCTGGCTGCTGGTCGTCGCGGCTCTGTTCACCAGCTTCTACTCCTGGCGCCTGATCCACCTGACGTTCCACGGTTCGCCGCGCGATGCAGGGCACGCCCATGGTCATCATGTGGATGCCCATGATGGGGACAGCCACGACGAGCCGCTGGCCGATGATCACGCGGCTCACGGCCATGACGATCATGGCTCGGCCTATGACCATGCCCATGAAGCGCCCAATGTCATGCTGGTGCCGCTCTATGTACTGGCCTTCGGCGCGGTCGTTGCGGGCGCGGTGTTCTACGGTATGTTCTTCCACGATGTGGAGCATATCGAACACTTCTTCGCCGGCTCGCTCGTGGTCGATCATGAGATCATCGAAGCCGCTCACCATGTCCCGCTCTGGGTCAAGTGGAGCGCGACAATCTCGATGATCCTCGGCTTCGTCGCGGCCTGGTACATGTATATCCGCTCGCCCGAGACGCCCAAGCGCCTCGCTGCGCAGAACCCGGCGCTTTACCGGTTCCTGCTCAACAAGTGGTATTTCGACGAGCTCTACGACCGGATTTTCGTCAAGCCTGCGCTCTGGATCGGCCGTGCCGTCTGGAAGGGGTTCGACGATTGGCTGATCGATGAGAAGCTGACCGAGGGCCTTGGCCGTCGCGTGCAGAATGTGACCTCCTGGGCCACCAAGCTGCAGTCCGGCTATGTTTACCACTATGCCTTCGCCATGCTGATCGGCATTGCGGCGCTGTTGACCTGGGCCATCGTGGCCGGGGGACTGATCTGATGACCTTCGACAACACCATTCTGACGATCCTGACCTGGCTGCCGCTGGTTGGTGCAATCGTGCTGCTGCTCACGCCCAAGACCTCGCTCAGTGCCATCCGCTGGATCGCATTGGCCGTGACCCTGGTCGTGTTCGTGCTCTCGCTCGCCATGTGGCAGACGTTTGATCCGTCCAATCCCGGCTTCCAGTTCGTCGTGAACAATGCCTGGATTGGCGATACCATCGGCTATCGCGTCGGCGTTGACGGCATTTCGGTGCTCTTCGTGGTGCTGACCGCCTTGCTGATGCCCTTCGCGATCCTGGCCAGCTGGGAATCCATCGACACACGGGTCAAGGAATACATGATCGTATTCCTGATCCTTGAGACCCTGATGATCGGCGTGTTCACCACGCTCGATCTGGCGATGTTCTACGTGTTCTTCGAAGGCACGCTGCTGCCGATGTTCCTGATCATCGGTATCTGGGGCGGCGCGCGCCGCATCCAGGCCAGCTATAAGTTCTTCTTCTACACCTTTACCGGTTCGGTGCTGATGCTGCTGGCCATCATGGCCATGTATTGGAATGGCGGCACGACCGACATCACCAAGCTGCTCACGCATGAATTCCCCAAGAGCATGCAGCCCTGGCTGTGGTGGGCGTTCTTCGCCTCGCTCGCGGTGAAAATGCCGATGTGGCCGTTCCATCGCTGGCTGCCCGAAGCCCACGTGCAGGCGCCGACCGCCGGCTCGGTGATCCTGGCCGCCATCCTGCTCAAGCTGGGCGGCTACGGCTTCCTGCGCTTCAGCCTGCCCATGTTCCCCGACGCTTCGGCCCAGTTCGCCAATATCGTCTTCTTCCTTTCGGTCGCCGCCATCATTCTGACCTCGCTGGTCGCCCTGGTGCAGACCGATATCAAGAAGCTGATCGCCTATTCGTCCGTGGCGCATATGGGCTTTGTCACCATGGGTATCTTTGCCGGCAATGCGCTCGGCATCCAGGGTGCGATGTTCCAGATGATCTCGCACGGCATCGTCTCCGGCGCGCTCTTCCTTTGCGTCGGCGTCATCTATGACCGCATGCACACCCGCGATATCGAAGCCTATGGTGGCCTGGTAGAACGCATGCCGCGCTATGCCTTCGCCTTCATGGTCTTCACCATGGCCAATGTCGGTCTGCCCGGCACGTCCGGCTTTGTCGGCGAATTCCTAACCATGATCGGCGTGTTCCAGGTCAATACCTGGGTCGCGTTCGGCGCAGCCTTCGGCGTGATCTTCTCGGCTTGCTACGCTCTGTGGCTCTATCGGCGGGTGATTTTCGGCGCGTTGACCAAGGACAGCCTCAAGGCCATTCTCGATCTCAATCTGCGCGAAAAGATCATTCTCTATCCGCTGATCGTGCTGACCATCGTCTTCGGCTTCTATCCCTCGCCGATCCTCGATACGACAGCCGCCGCAGTCGATAATCTGGTCACTCATTACGCTACGGCGGTCGGCCTCGACCCCGCCGTTTCGCTGGCCGACGCGCAAGCGCCACTCGAACATGCCGACCCGGCGACCGCTGCAGAGCCGGCCGCCGAGCCTGCTGCCCACTAGGAGAGTCCCGTGAACTCTGACGTTATCGATTTCGCGAGCCTGGCTCCTGCCTATCCCGAAATGCTGCTGGCAATCGGCGCGATCGTGCTGCTGCTGGTTGGCGTGGTCATCAACAAAGAACGCTCGCCGCTGATTTCCTATCTGGCGGTCGTGCTGCTGGCGGCCGTGGCCCTGCTGGTCATGTTCCAGCCGGTGGATGGCGTGATCTTCAACGGCGTGTTCATCGCCGACGGCTTCGCGCGTTACATGAAGGTGCTGGTGCTGGGCGGTTCGGCCTTTGCGCTGCTGCTGTCGCTGCCCAATGCGGTCGAGAACGGCACGCACAAGTTCGAATATGCCATCCTCGTGCTGCTGGCGACGCTCGGCATGATGATGATGGTGTCGGCCAACGATTTGATGAGCCTTTATGTCGGCCTCGAATTGCAGTCGCTGGCGCTCTATGTGCTCGCAGCTATCAAGCGCGACGACAGCCGCGCGACCGAAGCGGGTTTGAAGTATTTCGTGCTCGGCGCTCTGTCCTCGGGCATGCTGCTTTACGGTGCGTCCTTCCTCTATGGTTTCACCGGCCACACCAATCTGCAGGAAATCGTCATTGCTATCGCCAATGAAGGCCGCTCCATCGGTCTGGTGTTCGGCGTGGTGTTCCTGCTGGCCGGTATCGCCTTCAAGATTTCGGCCGTGCCGTTCCATATGTGGACGCCCGACGTCTATGAAGGCGCGCCGACCCCGGTAACCGCCTTCTTCGCTACGGCGCCCAAAGTGGCGGCGATGACGCTGATGGTTCGCCTGGTGATGGATACGTTCGCCCCCATCTCCCATGATTGGCAGCAGATCGTCATTTTCCTCTCGATCGCTTCCATGGTGCTGGCCGCCTTCGCCGCCATCGGCCAGAAGTCGATCAAGCGCCTGATCGCCTATTCGTCCATCGGCCATGTCGGCTTTGCCTTGGTGGGCTTGTCCTCCGGCACCCAGGTGGGTGTCGAGGGCGTGGCGATCTATATGGCCATCTATGTCGCCATGACCGTGGGGCTGTTTGCCTGCATTCTCTCGCTGCGCAGCGAAGAGGGCTATGTCGAGAATATCGACGACCTGGCCGGTGCCGCGCAGACACGGCCATTCGTGGCCGCCATCATGGCCATACTGATGTTCTCGCTGATCGGCATGCCGCCGCTGGCCGGGTTCTTTGCCAAGTGGCACGCCTTCCTCGCCGCTATCGATGCCCATCTCTATGTGCTGGCGGTGATCGGCGTGCTGGCCTCTGCCGTCAGTGCCTTCTACTATCTGCGCGTCGTCAAGGTGATGTACTTCGACGAACCGGTCCGCAAGTTCGCGGCGGTTCCGGCCGAACTCAACATCATCATGGCGGTGAGCGGTTTCCTTATCGTCACCTATTACTTCACGGTCGGTAGCCCGCTGGCAAATGCCGCGCATACCGCCGCGGGAAGCCTGTTCTAGGTGGCCGATTTCGCACTGGGTTCAAAAGCGCGCGCGGCCGGATATCGGTTGCGCGCGTTTGACTCGATCGGCTCGACCACCGCGGAGGCCGTGGCTGCGGCCGCGGCGGGCGATGCCGGCGGCATCTGGTTTGTGGCCACCGAGCAAACGGCAGGTCGCGGTCGGCGGGGCAGGGTTTGGGTACATACACCGGGCAATCTGGCGGCGACGCTGTTGATTGTCCCCGACGCCGACCCCGCTTTGGCCGCAACATTGGGCTTTGTGGCCGGTGTCGCCATCGGCGCGGCCCTTGACGCCGTGCTGCCCCCTGGGACTGTCAAGGTTGGCCTTGATGGTGCAGACGGCCTCGACGGCAGGAGTCGCGTGGCGCTGAAATGGCCCAATGACGTTCTGGCCGATGGCGCCAAGCTGGTTGGTATTGCCCTTGAAGCAACCAAGCTTGACGATGGCCGCCATGCAATTGCCATTGGCATCGGTGTCAATGTTGTTGCGGCGCCGACCGATTTGCCCTATCCGGCGACCAGCCTGGCTGAACTCGGCGTCACACGCTCCGCGCAGGACGTGTTCGAGGCACTCAGCGACGCCTGGGTGGAAATCTTCCGCCTGTGGGATGATGGCCGCGGCATTGGCGACGTGCTCAAGCGCTGGCGCGAATCCGCCGCAGGCATTGGCGCACCCGTAGCGGTCAACCAGAACGGCGCCATCGTGCGCGGGATTTTTGAAACAATCGATGACGCGGGGCGACTGATCGTCCGCGCCAATGATGATAGTCGCATCGCGATCACGGCGGGCGACGTGCATTTTGGGGCAACGGCCAGCGCCCGAAGCTGACCACAACTATAGCGCGGCGACCGGCAACCAAAGTTGCGACCGGCGCCACGCCCGAAAGGACTAAACTGACCCATGGCTAAAACCCAAAGGGATGAACTCGTCTTTGTGCCGCTTGGCGGCGTCGGCGAGATCGGCATGAATATGGGTGCTTACGGCTTCGGCCCCGAGCGCTCGCGGAAATGGATCGTCGTCGATTGCGGCGTCAGCTTCGGCGGGCCGGACCTGCCGGGGATCGAACTGATCATGGCCAATCCCGAATTCCTCGAGGAGCGCGCCGATGACGTGCTCGCCCTGATCCTCACCCACAGCCACGAAGACCATTACGGCGCTGTGCTCGACCTCTGGCCGGGCTTTGAAAAGCCCGTTTACGCCACTCCGTTCACAGCCGCCATGCTGGCTGCCAAGCGGGCAGGGGATGGCATTGTCGAAAATGTCGACATCACCATCATGCGTCCGGGCAAGCCGTTCACGGTCGGCCCCTTTACCATCGAAGCCATCAACGTGGCCCACTCGATCCCCGAGTCCAACGCCCTGCTGATCTCGACCCCGGTCGGGCGCGCCCTGCATACCGGTGATTGGAAGCTCGATCCGACGCCCGTTGGCAATGCGCCCACCGACGTCGCACGCTTGCAAGCCATTGGCCAGGATCGCACCACGCCGCTGGCGCTGATCTGCGACTCCACCAATGCCATGAAGGACGGCGAAAGCCCGAGCGAAGCCGAAGTTGCCGCAACGCTCGCTGCCCTCATCGCCGAAGCGCCGCACCGCGTTGCGGTCACCACTTTCGCGTCCAATGTCGGCCGCGTCATTTCCATCGTCCGCGCCGCCCATAAGGCTGGTCGGCAGGTGGTGATGTCCGGCCGCTCGCTGCATCGGATCACCGGCATTGCCCGTGAACTGGGCATGCTCGAAGGCCTGCCGCCGCTGCTCGATCAGGACGCCTATAAGAGCGTGCCGCGGGACAAATGCGTGCTGATCTGCACCGGCAGCCAGGGCGAAGCGCGCGCCGCAATCGCCCGCATTGCCCGGGGCGAGCACCCCGTGATCGACCTGACCGCCGGCGATCGCATGATCTTCTCGTCCTGGGCGATTCCGGGCAATGAGCGCGAAGTCATCGACATCCAGAACCTGCTGATCGACAAGGGCATCGAGATCATCACGCAGAAAGATGGCCTGGTGCACGTCACCGGCCACCCACGCCGCGATGAGCTGCGCAAGCTCTATGAATGGACCAAGCCGGATGTGCTGATTCCCGTGCATGGCGAGGCGATGCATCTGGACGCCCATGCCAAGTTGGGCCGCGAGGCTGGCGTTGCCAATGTGTGCGAAACGCGCAATGGCGATCTGGTTCGCCTGTTCCCCGAGCCCATGGTGCATCAGGCCGAAGTGCGCACCGGCGAGCTCTATCTCGATGGTCTGGTGCTGTGCACGCCCGAGGAAAGCGGCGTAAAGGGCCGCCGCCGGCTGTCCTTTGGCGGCCATATCGTGGTCAGCCTCTGCGTCAATGGCTCGGGCCATGTCGTCTCGGGCCCCGATCTGGTGATCGAAGGCCTGCCCGAAACCGAAGATGAATCGCTTACCGATCTGGTGGAGGATACCATTGCCGGCGTGCTGAAATCGGTGCCGGCCAAGCGCCGCAGCGATACTGAAGTGCTGAACTCGGCGCTGTTCAAGGGCATCCGCAACGAGGTCAACGCCTATTGGGGCCGCAAGCCCAACGTCTCGGTGTTCGTGCACCGCGTGTAGGCGAGACGGAATGTCCCACCGGCAAGCTGCTGGTGGGGCTGTCGGAACAAATCACTGGGCGCTATTGTCGGCGCCACGTCGTTTGCCTGCCGGGGCAGAGCGCCCCTAAGGAAATTCACATGCAGATTGGCTCATTGCTCGCCGTATTCTTCGTCATCTGGTGGCTGTCTTTTGTCGCCGTGCTGCCGATCGGCAATCAGAGCCAGTCCGAGGCCGGGGGCGAGATCGTTGCCGGCACCGATCCCGGCGCGCCGGTGAGCCCGCGCCTGTGGCGCAAGGTTGGGATGGCAACGGCTCTGGCCGTGGTCTTTACCGGCCTGCTGTTCTGGGGCTTGGGCAACGAAACCCTGCATCACTACTGGAACCGCTAGGCACGCCGAGCCTTGCCCAGAGCGTGGATATGCGCCATGGCGAGCGCTGCCGCCAAGTCCGCCTCCGTCGCGTTGGCCAGTATGATCGTGGTCCAGCCCCTGCGGCCCCACGCATTGTCGATCGGCTGAAAAACGTCCGGCGCGAGCTGGCATTTGAACTCCTGCTCATCCGGCGTCAGTGCAAGATTTGCGGTCAATTCGTCGGCTGCCAGGGTCACAAAGATGCGATCCACTTTGAACGCCGCCCGCTCGAAATGCGGTGCTTCCATCGTGCCGGGCAGGGCCAGCGCCAACCGCCTCAAATCCGCTGCTATGGCCATGTTTTTGTCCAATCCTGCCGGCGGAAACAAAAAAGCGGGGCACAAGGCCCCGCTGGATTGAGTTTGTTCGACAATACGCTGGTCTTAGGCGCGCTATGAAAGCGGCTGCCAACGCTCCTCCCTTGACGTTGTCGACGTCCAGCGGTTTTAACCGCCTTTGTTTTATTGCGTCGGACCCTAACAACTTGTCCCATAGCTGTCACCTAGATTCTGCATGCCATCCATGCTTGCATCGGATGGACGAGTAGGATTTCAGTGGGCATCAAGAGAACCCATGAGTCGATCCTGTCGCGGAGCCGAAATGCGCCTGTCTCGTTATTTTTTGCCGGTGCTGCGGGACGTTCCCAAGGATGCCGAAATCGCCTCCCACCGCCTGATGCTGCGGGCCGGGATGATCAAGCAGCAGGCCTCGGGCCTCTATTCCTGGCTGCCGCTCGGCTACAAGGTGCTGATGAAGGTCAAGGCCATCATCGAGGAGGAGCAGAACCGCTCCGGCGCCATCGAATTGATGATGCCGACCATCCAGTCGGCCGATCTCTGGCGCGAAAGCGGGCGCTATGACGCCTATGGCAAAGAGATGCTGCGCATCGAGGATCGTCACGAGCGCGAATTCCTCTATGGTCCCACCAATGAGGAGATGGTCACTGATATCTTCCGGACCTATGTGAAGTCCTACAAGGACTTGCCGCTCAATCTTTATCACGTGCAGTGGAAGTTCCGCGACGAGGTCCGTCCGCGCTTCGGCACCATGCGCAGCCGCGAATTTCTGATGAAGGACGCCTATTCGTTCGACCTGAACAAGGAAGACGCGGTCAAAGCCTATGAACGCATGTTCGTGGCCTATCTGCGCACCTATGCCCGCATGGGGCTGACCGCCATTCCGATGCGCGCCGATACGGGCCCTATTGGCGGTGACCTGAGCCACGAATGGATCGTGTTGGCCGATACGGGTGAAAGCGCCGTGTTCTGCGACAAGCGCTTGCTCGACAAGGCCATTCCCGGTCCCGACGTCGACTTCCGCGGGGATCTCAAGCCCATTTTCAACGACTGGACCTCGCTTTATGCCGCGACCGAGGAAATGGTCGATATGGCTGAGTTCGAGGCGACAGTGCCCGAGGAATTTCGGGTTTCTGCGCGCGGCATCGAAGTCGGCCATATTTTCTACTTCGGGACCAAGTATTCCGAACCCATGAAGGCGACCGTGACCGGTCCTGACGGCAAGGAAATTACGGTGCATATGGGCTCTTATGGCGTCGGCCCGACGCGTGTGGTTCCAGCCATCATCGAAGCCTTCCACGACGAGGCCGGCATTGTCTGGCCAGTTAGCGTGGCGCCCTTCGAGGCTGTGCTGATCAATCTCAAGGCGGGCGATGCCGAATGCGATGCCGCGTGCGACAAGCTCTATGCCGAGCTGAACGCCGCGGGCCTCGAGATGCTCTATGATGACCGTGACCAGGGGGCAGGGGCTAAGTTCACCACTGCCGATCTGATTGGCATTCCCTACCAGATCATCCTGGGGCCGCGCGGGCTCAAGGCTGGCGAGGCCGAAATCAAGCACCGCAAGACCGGCGAGCGCGAAACGTTGCCGATCGCCGACGCCGTCGCGCGTCTCAAGGGCTTGATCGAACCGCAAAGAAAGACCGACATTTGACCGATCTGGGGCAGCCGGCGCTCAACAAGGGCACCAAGCCTTTCTCCCGCTTTGAATGGATGATCGCCGGCCGCTATCTGCGCGCCCGCCGCAAGGAGGCGTTCATTTCGGTGATCGCCAGCCTGACCATGGTGGGCGTCGCCATCGGCGTGGCAACGTTGATCGTTGTCATGTCGGTGATGAACGGGTTCCGCGGCGAACTGTTGACCAAAATTCTTGGCCTCAACGGGCATTTCACGGCTTACCCGATCGAGCGGGAATTCACCGACTACAAGGAGACGGTGGCCTCGCTTCAGAATATTCCCGGCGTGAGCTTTGCCACCTATTTCGTCGAGGGCCAGGTGCTGGCTTCGGGCCGGGGCAGCTCCACCGGCGTGACCGTGCGCGGCATGGACGAAGAGAATATCAAGAAGCTCAAGCTGCTGTACGGCGCAGCCAGCCAGGGCGGCTGGGACAGCTGGGACACTTCGGGCGGCATTGCCATCGGCTATCGGCTTGCCCAGACCCTTGGCGTGTCGCTGGGCGATCAAGTGCAGATCATCAATCCCGACGGCGCCATGACCCCGTTCGGTTCGACACCGCAAATCCGCTCCTACCCGGTGACGGTGATCTTCGATCTCGGCATGGTCGAGTTCGACAGTTTCTTCATGTACATGCCGATCGAGACGGCCCAGGACTATTTCAAGCTCTACAAGGACGTGCTCAAGCCGGGCCAAAAGCCGCTTGACCCCATGGCGACGGATGCAGAGATCGACGCCGCCTATGACCGCGTCGGCCAGGCCTCGGCCGCGGAGGTGTTCATCGACGATCCTGACAACACCACCGTCATGCGCCAGCGCATCGAGACCGACCCGAACACCCGTCCACTGATCCTGACGGATTGGCAGCAGCGCAACGAGACCTTCTTCTCGGCGCTGCAGGTCGAGCGGGTGGTGATGTTCACCATCCTGTCGATGATCATTCTCGTGGCCGCGTTCAACATCATTTCCAGCCTCATCATGCTGGTGAAGGACAAAAGCTCCGATATCGCGGTGCTGCGGACGATGGGCGCCACGCGCGGCTCGATCATGCGGATTTTCTCCATCACCGGCACCACGATCGGCTTTATCGGCACCATAGCCGGGCTGCTGCTGGGCCTGCTGGTGGCGTCCAATGCCGAGGCGATCCGGGCCTTCGTCTCCAATACGTTGGGCGTGGCCATCTTCCCGCCCGAAGTGTTCTTCCTGTCCTCGCTGCCGTCCAAGACCGATCCGCTCGAAGTGACTGTGGTGGTTGGGCTGGCCCTGGGCCTGAGTTTCCTTGCTACGCTTTACCCGGCCTGGCGCGCCGCCCAATATGATCCGGTCGAGGCCCTGCGTTATGAGTAAGCCGCATTTGGTACTGACCGACGTCCACCGCCATTACGGCAGCGGCGACACTATCGTTCGCGTGCTCGAAGCGGCCAATCTGACCGTGAAAAGCGGGGAGATGGTCGCCCTTGTCGCGCCATCGGGCGCTGGCAAGTCGACCCTGCTGCACCTCTCAGGCCTGCTGGAAAGCCCGCAGGGCGGGGAAATAGAGATCACGGGCATCAAGACCAGCCAGTTGAACGACCGCGGCCGTACCCAGCTGCGCCGCTCCACAGTGGGCTATGTCTACCAGTTCCACCACCTGCTGCCCGAGTTCACCGCGCTTGAGAACGTCACAATGCCGCAACTGATCGCGGGCAAGGGGCAGGCCGAGGCCGACAAGCGCTCCATGGAACTGCTCGATCTGCTGGGCGTGGGCCAGCGGGCAACGCATCGCCCGGCCGAATTGTCCGGCGGCGAACAGCAGCGTATCGCCATCGCGCGGGCTGCCGCCAATCATCCCAAAGTGATCCTGGCCGACGAGCCCACAGGCAATCTCGACCCCGAAACCAGCGACCTGGTCTTCGCGGCCCTGGGCAGCCTGATCAAGACGGAGGGCGCCGCAGCCCTGATCGCCACGCATAATCACGACCTTGCGCGCAAGGCCGACCGCATCGTCACGCTGCGCAACGGGCTCGTGATCGATCATTCTTTGTGATTATTGAACCCTATCGCCATTGGGCGCATTCTTCTCCTCGGAGGAACGCGCCCATGGCTATGCTAATGATCATCGCGATCACCGCAATTCTGGCGACTTTGACAGTCGTCCACCGCCCGGACTAACGCCTGCGCTAAAGCGCTGCGGCGATGTCCTTGGCCAATGCAATGAGTTCCGCATCGTCGGCCCGCCCGCCACCGGCGTGGGTTCCGAGCGCTATCCCGTCATAGACCGGGATGATGTGGAAATGCAGGTGGAACACGGTCTGCCCGGCCGCCGCCTCATTGAACTGAGCCACACGCACACCATCGGCTCCGGTCGCGGTCTTGGCAGCTTTTGCCACACGCTGCACCAGCGGGATCACTGCGGCCAGAGCAGCCGGATCGGCATCCAGCAGGTTGCGTGACGCGGCCTTCGGAATGACCAAAGCATGCCCCCGCGATTGCGGAAAAATGTCCATCATGACCAGGGCAGTATCATCCTCGTAGACCTTGTGCGCCGGCAATTCACCGCGCAGGATTTTGCCGAAGATATTGGTGGGGTCATAGGTCATGGTTCATTCCGCCGGCTCGAGCTGATCGGGCTGGCCCTTCTGAAAACGAAAACGGAAATAGTTGAGCAAGGCGAGGCCGGTAAAGGTCACCGGCACATATTTGAAGCTGCGGCGGATGAAAAACAGGCTGATATTCACTGCCGTCGCTGCACTCATTGCACCCTTGCCCATGGCAGAGGTAAATGAGGAGGGGACGATATGCCGGTAAATCAGCGCGTCAGAACGATAATAACGCCCCGCCACGGAAGCAAAGGCGCGCTTGGAGGCCGAGTAAGCCTTGAGCTCGTCCATGCCCATATCGCCATGGAATTCGACTTCTGACCCCAGCGCCCAGACTTCGGGTGGCGCCAGACGCGTCTTGCCCATTTCGGTGAACAGCTCGGTTAGGTCGCGGAAGGTGACGAAATTGGCATTCCAGCAATCGTCGCTCTTGGCCCCATGCGCCAGGACCAGCACATCGGCCTGGGCCAGCTTGTCGCGCATGCCATCATAATCGCCGGGCGAAAAATCCACGCCTGATTTGGCTGTCTCGACAATCCCGCCCAGCTTTTCGAGCTTTGCCACCATGGCCGAGCCAAAGGCGCCCGAGGCGCCCGTGACCAGGAAATGCCGGCCCTCGATTTGGCAGCCCGTGCCAAAGATCATGTCGAACACATTGGTGAAGGACGAGAAGAAATTGTGCGGATAGACGTGGTGCATGGCGTGGTAATTATTGTCCACCCAGAGCAGGCCCTGCTGTCCGCCGACGCGATCCATCGACATGTGGTTGTAGTCCAGGCCCTCTTCCTTGAGCGTCATCAGCAGCATCACGGTGCGGATGGCCGCGACCAAGGCGACAGGAGGCCAGGGGAAAACAAAGAGGAAAATCAGCGTCCCGGCCATCCCAGTCAGGTATTCGGGCAGGATGTGGAACCAGATGTTTTGCTTGGCAAAGGCAGGATTGATCTGCATATCCAGCCCAAGGAATTTGTGGTGCACCCAGTGCCATGACGAGAAGACGCGCAGCAGCTTGAAGCGCGATCCCTCCCATTTGTGCAGCGTCCAATGCAGCGCATCGAATAGCGCTGTCGAGACGATGAACACCAAGGCGGTCTGTAGGGCGAAGACGACAATATCCCAGATCATGGCATTCTACATAGCGGGCAGGGCGGACCGGTGGAAGTGGCGATAGTGCCAC
The DNA here is from genome assembly GCA_900470445.1 of Hyphomicrobiales bacterium. Lineage (GTDB taxonomy): Bacteria > Pseudomonadota > Alphaproteobacteria > Rhizobiales > Devosiaceae > Devosia. The sequence goes on from UCAU01000006.1 coordinate 192,401, forward strand.
GCCGGCTAGTGGTCCGTCCGCTCGCCTTTGCGGAAGGGCGTATGCGCATCCAGCAGCAGCTGTTCATGCGTCACCGACATGCGTTCATGTTCCAGGAAATCGGCTACAGCGTGGCGCAGGCCGGGATGAGCGATCCAATGCACCGAATAGGTCGGTGTCGGCTCGTAGCCGCGCGCCAGCTTGTGCTCGCCCTGCGCGCCAGCCTCGACCACCGCAAGCTTGTGGGCAATGGCATAGTCGATGGCCTGATAATAGCAGAGCTCGAAATGCAGGAACGGCACATCCCGGGTGCAGCCCCAATTGCGGCCGAAAATGCGGTCCGAACCGAGGAAATTGATCGCCCCGGCAATCGGCGTCGGCCCGTCATAGGCCAGCATCAGCACGATGCGGTCAGCCATGGTCTGGTTCAACAGCGAGAAGAACTCGCGGTTGAGATAGGGCCGGCCCCATTTGCGGGCGCCGGTATCCTCATAAAAATCGTAGAAGGCATCCCAATGATGCTCCATCAAATCGCTGCCGGTCAGCCATTTGACAGTCAGTCCATCGGCCAGGGCGTCGCGGCGCTCGCGGCGAATGGTCTTACGCTTGCGCGATGACAGCGTTTCGAGGAAATCCTCGAAGCTGGCGAATCCCTGGTTGAACCAATGAAATTGCGTATCCATCCGCTTCAGCCAGCCGTCACCCGCAATCAGGTCGGCCTCGGCCTCGGGCACGAATGTCGCGTGAACCGAGGAGGCTTTTCGCTGCTCGGCCAATTGCTGAGCGGTGGAGAGCAGGGCGGCCTGAATGGCCGGATCGCCCGAGGGCACCAGCAGCTTGGGCGCCGTGGCGGGAGTGAAGGGCACCGAGCATTGCAGCTTGGGATAGTAGTCCCCGCCGGCGCGCTCATAGGCGTCGGCCCAACCATGGTCGAACACATATTCGCCCATGGAATGCGACTTGAGGAATAGCGGCATCATGCCCATCGGCCGGTCAGCGTCGGTCAGCACGATGTGCTGCGGCTGCCAGCCCGTGCGGCCGGTAGCGCAGCCTGACTGTTCCAGCGCCAGAAAGAACGCATGGTCGAGAAACGGATTATCGGTCTTGCCGCCGGTGGACGGCACCAAGGCATTCCAAGTCTCGGCGGGAATAGCCGCGGTTGATGGATAGATCGTAGCAGTCAGCGAAGGGGAGGGGATAGCGGGAACTCCGGGCGGAGGTCAGCAGGTTCGCTAACATAGGTCGCGTTGCCCGGCATTAAAAGACCGCAGCCCCGCCCAATCACGCAGATTTGGCGGGATCGAAGCCCTCAAAGACAATCTGGTCGGCATGCGCCAGGGCCGCGTCAGCTGCGGTCTGCGAGCGGACGGTCCAGGCCGTGACGGGCTTACCCAGGGCGCGCCAAAACTTGATGGCGGGCAGTTCAAGCGCATCTGCGGCGCAGGAGATGAAATCGAATTGCGTCTCGTGCCAATGCAGCAGATGGCGCAAAGTGTAGCGCTGATCCTCGGTCAGGTTCTCGTCGCCGTCCTCGGGCTCGTAATCATAGGTGATGATGCCGCGCGGTCCGGTAAAGCCAAACTGACGAACTAGGCTGATCAGCTTGGGATCAAACGATTCGACCGTGACCGGCCCGGCATACGACTTGAGCGCCTCCGCAGCAGCGCGAGCCAGCAATTGCGTGCCGCCAATGTCGCGCTGATGCTTGAGCTCGACCTGCAACAGCGCCCGGCCATTGATCTGCGCTAGAAAATCCCCGAAACGCTGCGGAGATTCGCCCTTGGCGCTGTCCAGCAGCGGCGTCGCGCTCAGCTCGGCCCAGGTGATATCGGCGACCGCGCCGTCCTTGCCCGTCAGGCGTTTCAGCTCATCGTCGTGAAACACCACGGGCACGCCATCGCTGGTGAGCTGCAAATCGCATTCGATGGCGAAATTGCCAGCAATGGCTGCCTCGAATGCGCTGGCGCTGTTCTCGATGATGCCCGCTGCCCGATCATGCAGGCCACGGTGCGCAACGGGACGGGGAAAGAGCGGTTCGGACATTGGTGTGCCTCATCTTGGGTTCGGGCCTCAGTGGCACCGCAATGTGACGCTGGCGTTACACTCAGACCTCGACGACTGCTTCGATCTCCACCGCTGCGCCGAAGGGCAGGGACGCAACGCCGAAGGCTGCGCGGGCATGCTTGCCCTTGTCGCCGAGTACGCCGACCAGCAGGTTGGAGCAGCCATTGGCCACCAGATGCTGTTCGGTGAAGTCGGGGGTCGAGGCGACCAGAACCGTCACCTTGAGGATTCGCTTGATATCCTGAAGCGGTACGCCACCCATATGGACGATCTGGGAGAGCACATTGAGCGCAGCCAGTTCGGCAGCATTGCCACCCTGGACAACGTTCATCGTGTCACCCAGAAGGCCGGTGATCACGCCGCCTTCGTTGCTCGAAATCTGCCCCGAGACATAAAGAATATTGCCGGTCCGGGTGACCGGAACATAGCTGGCCACCGGCGCCTTGGGGGCGGGCAGCTCATAGCCATATTCACGGAGCTTTTCGATCGGGCTGGTCATCTGGTCTTACCTTCGTTCTGGTCGTCATCGATATCGAGCGGCGGCGGCGCCTGCCGTTTTCCATAAAGCTTGCCCCGGACCACTGCCTCGCGGCCAAACCGGGTGCGAACCCGATCCATGGCGCGTTCGGCGGCAGCCTTGCGGGCCACTGCCGGCTCCAGCAAATCCGCCGGATCGGTCCCATCGGCCGGTTCAATACCCGAAACACCGATTCCAATCAGCCGGAATGCGGTGCCATCGATCTCGCGACCCAGCAGCGACAGCCCGGTTTCATAGATCACACTGGCAAGCTGCGTGGGGATCATCAAGTGCCGGGCGCGTGTACGCAAGCGGAAACCGGCAGATTTCAGTTTCAGCGTCACCGTATCGCCGACAATATTCTTAGCCTTGAGCCGCTCGGAAAGCCGCTCGGTAACATGCAGCAACTCGGTGGAGAGGGTTTCAAGTGAGCTTATGTCGGTATTGAATGTTGTCTCCGAAGAGACTGTTTTCATTTCATTATCCGAAGAGATCCGGCGGCTATCCTCGCCCCGAGCCAGCCGCGCCAGCCGGGCGCCCATTTCACCGTAGCGGCGCATCAGGTTTTCTGGCGGCTCTTCCTGCAATTGGCCAATAGTCACCAGCCCGTCTTTACGCAGGGTCTCCGCCAGCACCTTGCCGACGCCATAGATCAGGCTGATCGGTTGCGGTGCGAGGAAGGATAGCGTTTCGGCAGCGCCGATCACCGCAAAGCCGCGCGGTTTATCGAGATCGGACGCGACCTTGGCGAGGAACTTGTTGTGGCTGAGCCCCACCGAAATAGTGACCCCAATCTCGGTCTCGATAGTCCTGGCAAAGCGGGCCAGCACCAGAGCCGGCGGCGCCTTGTGCAGCGCCTGGGTGCCGGAGAGATCGAGGAACGCCTCGTCGATGGAGAGCGGTTCTACGAGCGGGGTCAGTGCATCCATATGCCGCCGTATCTGGCGGCTGACCTCGACATATTTGGCCATGTTCGGCTTGAGGATAACGGCATCGGGGCAGAGCTGGCGCGCCTTGAACATCGGCATGGCCGAGCGGACGCCAGACTGGCGGGCGATATAGCAGCAGGTGGACACCACGCCGCGTACGCCGCCGCCGATGATCAGCGGCTTGTCGCGTAGCGAAGGATCGTCGCGCTTTTCGACCGACGCGTAGAATGCATCGCAATCGACATGGGCCGTCGTCAGTGTAAACAGCTCCTCATGTGCCCGCAAGCGCGGCGAACCGCAGCCAGGGCAGCGCTGTGGCGCGGCATTGGCCGAGCCATGGACCAGACAATCGCGGCAGAGCCAATCGACCGCCATATCTATCCCGATGGATTGAGGCGCTGCCACACGCGCATGAACGCTTCGGGCGTGATGCCGGTATTTGCGCAGAGGGCGAGCAGAATCGACTCGTTTGAGGCAAAGTAGTCCACGAGCCCGTGCTGCAGCGCGGATGAGCCGACGGAGCGGCGCAGCATATCAGGGTCAAAACCGGCAAACTGCATGAAAGCCAGCAGTTCATCGGGATTTTCCGCGAGATAGCCCAGGCAGGAATCGGCGAGGCTTGCCACATCGGGTTGTGCAGTCTGCGTACGGGGCAACGCCAAGCCTCATTTGGTGTTTTGTAAGAGATAGCATGGTAGCTGAACGGGGCGGCAAAGCGAAGTGTCGCCAGCGCCCCGGCGGCGCGAGGATGGATCGATGCCCAAGACTGTGATGATCGTGGAAGATAACGAGCTGAACATGAAGCTGTTCAACGATCTGCTCGAATCGCGTGGCTATGCCGTTATCCAGACCCGGAACGGGATGGAAGCGCTCGATCTCGCCCGCGCCCACCATCCCGATCTGATTCTCATGGATATCCAATTGCCGGAAGTCTCGGGCCTAGTGGTCACCAAATGGCTGAAGGACGACGAAGACCTGGCCCATATTCCGGTTATCGCCGTCACCGCCTTTGCCATGAAGGGCGATGAGGAGCGGATTTTGCAGGGCGGCTGCGAGGGATACATTAGTAAACCCATCTCCGTGCCTCATTTTCTGGAAACTATTGCCCACTATATTGGCCCTGCCTGAACGGTCGTCTTCAAGGCCGATCCGGCTTGCTCCGAACCCGCAGTGGACGCTGCAGGGTGGGCAATGAGCTGAAGGCTGCCAAGTGACTGCGCGCATTCTCATCGTCGACGACATCCCCACCAATGTCCGCCTGCTCGAGGCGCGGCTGAGTGCCGAATATTTCGATGTCGTAACCGCTTCGTCCGGCCAGGAAGCCCTCGATATCTGCGAAAGCTCGGATGTCGACATGGTGCTGCTCGACGTCATGATGCCCGTCATGGACGGCTTCGAGGTCTGTCGCCGCCTCAAGGCCAATACCCGCACCCATCACGTGCCGGTACTGATGATCACTGCGCTCGACCAGCCCTCCGACCGGGTCAAGGGGCTGGAGGTCGGCGCCGACGATTTCCTGACCAAGCCGGTCGATGACATGCAATTGATGGCCCGGGTTAAGAGCCTGGTACGGCTCAAGTCCTTGACCGATGAGCTGCGCTCCCGCGCCGTGACCGGCCAGCAGATTGCCATCGAGGATTCTTTCCGCGCGATGGACAAGATCAATGCCGATAACGGCTCCATCCTGATCGTCGATACCGATGCGCGCCACGCTGAGCGCATCAAGGCCTATCTGGCGCCCGGCCACCGGGTCGACGTGCTGACCCAGCCGGCGGACGCCGTGTTCCAGGTGACGGGCGCGCAGTATGAGCTGGCGCTGATCACCATGTCGCTCACCGATTTCGATCCGCTGCGGGTCTGCTCGCAGATTCGTACGCTTGATCATACGCGCAACCTGCCGATCATTCTGGTGGCCGATGAGGCTGACCGGCCCAAGGTGGTGCGGGCGCTTGATCTGGGCGTCAATGATTTCATCATGCGGCCCGTGGAGCGCAATGAGCTCGCGGCGCGGGTGCGGACGCAGATTCGACGGCAGCGCTATGCCACCGAGTTGCGCCACAGCGTCAACCAGACCATGGCCATGGCCGTCACCGACGACATGACCGGGCTCTATAACCGGCGTTATTTCGAGCGGCATCTGGGGGTTATGCTGAGCAAGGCTCAGAGCCAGGGGCGCGATATGGCGCTGATGATCCTTGATGTGGATCACTTCAAGGCGGTCAACGACACCTATGGCCACGATATCGGTGATTCCGTGCTCAAGGAGTTCGCTAACCGATTGAAACGTAACGTCCGCGGGGTGGATCTGGCCTGCCGCTTTGGTGGCGAGGAGTTCGTTGTGCTGATGCCCGATACCGATGTTCGGCAGGCAGAATCGATTGCCGAGCGGGTGCGGCAGTCGGTGGCGGAGCGGAGTTTTGAGGCTGGGGCGGGGCGGATGATCGGGGTGACGGTGTCGGTTGGGGTTACGCTCAATGAGAGTTTGAGCGATACGCCGGAGACGCTGATCAAGCGGGCCGATGTGGCGCTGTACCGGGCCAAGCGCGAAGGCCGCAACCGGGTGGTGTTCGACGCAGCTTGAGAAAGCTGCAATTGGACGCGTTAGGGTTATCCGTTATAATTAACAAGAACTTACCGGCGCCAGGCGCCTGGATTTGCTTGAGTTTCCGGGGTGCCGGAGTAGGGTCCAAGCAAGCCGCGGGGCACTACTTACGCATCCGCGCTCACAGCTCCCTACGGCCTGTCTCGGGAATGCCGCAACTCCTGAGCCCCGTGGGGCGGCTGGTCCGGACGCGGATAGAGTGGCCTCTTCGACATGCCGCTCCGGACCAGCCACTTATGCCTTTACGCTAACGGACTGTCAGCATCGACGTCGCATTTGTCGCGCTAATGACAACAGCAAAAAGCCCCGCATCGATGATGCGGGGCTTTTGCATTTCAGATCGAAAGGCGCCAGATTACTTGATCTTGGCTTCCTTGAATTCGACGTGCTTGCGCACGACCGGATCGTACTTGTTGTACGAGAGCTTCTCGGTCTGGGTGCGGGCGTTCTTCTTGGTGACGTAGTAGAAACCAGTATCGGCCGTCGACACCAGCTTGATCTTTACGGAGGCGGCTTTGGCCATTCTTCGGGTCCTTCACAAAACCAAAGGCGCTGCGGATGGCAGCGCCGGAATTTGGGCGCAACCTACGGATTTGGCGCCGATTGTCAAGCTGCAGTTCAGGCTTGGGCCGGGTGACCGAAGCCATGCATGCGCCTGGCCCACTGAAAACCGACAATTGCTCCCTTGGTGGAGGGCAGAATGGCCAGCGGCAGGATGATGGCCAGCGGCACCATGGTGTAGATGTAGAGCATGGGATTGATGTGCCAGGTCATTTCCATGTGCAGCATGATGGCAACCAGCAGATGGCCGACAATCATGATGGCGATATAGGGCGGGAAATCGTCGGCGCGATGCAAATCGAGCTGTTCGCCGCAGGATGCGCAATAATCGGTGACCTTGAGGTAGGACTTGAACATCTTGCCCTTGCCGCAATGGGGACACTTGCACATCGTGCCGCGCCCGATGGCCTGCCAGGTTTGCCGATCTTCCAAAGTCGTGACCTCCGCGGTCATTTCATCACCTCTTTTTGCGGCCCTTGGGCCCGTAACTCCTAGATGGGCGCTTCTGCCCGCGACGCACAGATGACGGATTGACGCGCGTCCCTTCGGACAGCAATTCAAACCGCATAGCGCCGGCAATCGGGGCAACTTCGAGTAGCCGTACGGTTACGCGATCGCCCAGGCTGAACTTTTCGCCGGTGCGCTCGCCCACCATGGACTGCATCTCTTCGACATAGCGGTAATAATCCTGCCCCAGAGTGGAGGCGGGGATAAAACCATCGGCGCCGGTGTCGAGCAGGCGCACGAACAGGCCTGAACGGGTGACGCCGGAAATGCGGCCCTCAAAGCGGGCGCCGATCTGAGCGGAAAGGAACTGCGCCAGCAGGCGGTCGGCGGTTTCGCGCTCGGCCAGCATGGCGCGACGCTCGGTGGCCGAGATGTGCTGGCCAATGCCGGTGAGCTTGAGCCCTTCCTGCTCGGACAGGCCATCGCTGCCCAGGTCCAGCGCCTTGATCAGCGCGCGGTGGACGATGAGATCGGCATAGCGGCGAATGGGCGAGGTGAAGTGAGCGTAGCGGTCGAGGTTGAGGCCGAAATGGCCATAGTTCTCGGGCGCATATTCAGCTTGGGCCTGGCTGCGCAGCACCATCTCGCTGACTTGCTCGACATTGCCGGCCTTGCGGGACTGCGCCAGCACGCCATTGAAATCGCTGGCGCGAACGGAATCGGACTTCTTGACCGCGATATCGAGCGAGCCGAGGAAATCGCGCAAAGCCTGCAGCTTTTCGCTGCTGGGCTCGTCATGCACCCGATAGAGCAGGGGCGAACGCTTGGATTCCAGCGTTTCGGCCGCCGCCACATTGGCCGCGATCATCATTTCTTCGATGAGCCGATGGGCATCGAGCCGGTCGGGAATGTGGATATCCTTCACCAGGCCCTTGTCGTCGAGCACGATCTTGCGCTCAGGCAGATCGAGATCAAGCGGACCACGCTGGTCGCGTGCCTTGGCCATGGCGGCATAGGCGGCCCAGAGCGGGCGCAGGATGGGTTCGAGGATAGGGCCAGTCTTGTCATCGGGATTGCCGTCAATGGCGGCCTGGGCCTGCTGGTAGCTCAGCTTGGCAGCCGAGCGCATCAGCACCCGGTGGAAGCTGTGGCTGCGCTTGCGGCCATCGGCGCCCATGACCATGCGCACGGCCAGCGAAGCACGTGGCTCGCCTTCCTTGAGCGAGCACAGCTCGTTGGAAATGCGTTCGGGCAGCATGGGCACGACGCGGTCGGGGAAATAGACCGAATTGCCGCGCAGATAGGCTTCACGGTCGAGGGCCGTGCCGGGACGGACATAGGCGGCGACGTCGGCAATGGCGACATAGACGATGAGGCCGCCGGGATTGGCCGCGTCCGTATCGGGCTCGGCATAGACAGCGTCGTCATGGTCCTTGGCGTCGGGCGGATCGATGGTGACCAGCGGCAATTCGCGCCAGTCCTCACGGCCCTTGAGCGTCGCTTCCTTGGCCTCTTCGGCCTCACGGGTGACGCTGGCCGGGAAGCGGTAAGGGATTTCCAGATTATGGATGGCGATCAGGCTGATCGCGCCTTCCGACATTGGATTGCCGATGACGGCAACGACCTTGGCGCGCGGAATCATCAGGCGGCCGGATAGTTTGACCTCGACTTCGACCAAATCGCCATCGCTGGCGGTCAGCAGATCGCCCAGCGGAATGCGCATTTCCTTCTGCTTGCGATCGACCGGGATCAGGCGGGCGCCATCATCGTCCATGCGGACAATGCCGATCTGGCCCTTGCGGGGCTTGTCGAGGATTTTCATCGGCTTGGCAGTGTAGACCGGCACTTCGGCCTCGCCGGCATCGATGCGCGCCAGAATACGGTCGCCGGGGGCGGGCGCAACGCGGGCGTCGCGACCCTGGATAACGGTGACGCGCGGGCGCTCGCCTTCTTCCTCGTTCCACTGGGCCGGGAAGGCGTGGAGATTGTCCGGGTCGGCGTCACTGGGGATGTCGAGCACGGTCACATGGGGCAGGGCGGCGGTGCGGCGCAGGGCCTTGCGGGTGCGGGTGATAATCCCCTCGCCCTCAAGCTCGGCTAGCATGGCCTTGAACGGCCGACGCATATCGCCACGGATGCCGAAGACCTTGGCAAGATCGCGCTTGCCCTTGATGTCGGACTGCTGGGCAAGCGCTTCGAGCAGTTGTTCACGGGTGGGCAGAGCGCCAGCAGCGGGCTGCCGCGCGCGCCTGGGACCGGAGGTGTTTTTTGGTTTTTTGGGTGGCACTTGGGCCATGGGTATCTTTCTATGGGCGCGTCACCAAATGGGAGCGCCGGGTATTGAATTAGATGACAGTCCGGCTCGCATGGCGGGCACTGCCTAATCACCTAGATATGGACTGGATTGGTAGGGCGTACAACCGGAGCATTCCGCTTGGGCGGCATGATCGCGGTCGTTGGCCCCGGTTATTGGGCATGGGAGGGCGCAGAACCCCTCGCCCTGATCATTCTGCTGAACGCAGAATGATCTGTCCCTCTCCCACAAGGGGCGAGGGTTGGCTCCGCATTCAACCCAACCACGGAGCCACCCCTTCTCCCCTCGTGGGAGAAGGTGCCCGAAGGGCGGATGAGGGGGCGCATTTAGAGCGCAGCCCTCGGGTCAGGCCCGAGGGCGATGCAGTGAGGAGGATAGAGCGGTGCCTAGAACGGCACATCCTCGTCCGAGACGACCTTCTTTGCCGCAGCTTTCTTCGGAGCCGCTTTCTTGGCGGCGGGCTTTTCAGCAGCAGCTTTAGTCGTCGCCTTTTTTGCCGCCGGCTTCTTGGCAGCGGCTTTCTTCGCCGGAGCCTTTTTTACCTTAGTCCCAGTAGCTTCGGCTCGCGCCGCGATCCACTGCACGGCCTGGTCGAGCGTCACCGCCTCGGGCTGCACGTCCTTGGGGATGGTGGCGTTGATCTTGCCCTGGTTGACATAGGGGCCGTAGCGGCCGGCGCGGACGGTGATGGGGCCGTTGTCGTGCTCGAAGGTCTGGATGGCAGCGACCGTTGCGCCACCGCCGCGCTTGAAGCCGCCGGCGGCTTTCTGGGCGATCAGATCGACGGCGCGATTGATGCCGACGGTGAAAACCTCTTCCACATCGGGCAGGTTGGCATATTTGCCATCATGCAGGACGAAGGGACCGTAGCGGCCGATGCCAGCGGATATGGGGAGTTGCGTCTCGGGATGCAAGCCCACTTCGCGGGGAAGCGAGAGCAGCTTGAGGGCTTGTTCGAGATTAAGCGTGGCCGCTTCCCAGCCCTTGGGCAGGGAAGAGCGCTTGGGCTCCTTGCCTTCGCCGAGCTGGACATAGGGGCCGAAACGGCCGGTCTTGAGATAAACTTCTTCGCCCGATTCTGGATCGGTGCCCAGAATGCCATCGCCTTGCGCGGCTTCGCTGGACTGGCCGGCGGCCGCGTCCGAAAGCTGCATAGTGTGCTTGCATTCGGGGTAGTTGGAGCAGCCGATAAAGGCGCCGAATTTGCCCAGCTTGAGCGAGAGCTGACCGGTGCCGCAAGTGGGGCAGCGGCGCGGATCCGAGCCATCTTCCTTGGGCGGGAAGATGCGGCTGGCGAGGAGTTCGTTCAACGCGTCCAGTACTTCGGAAACGCGCAGATCCTTGATCTCGTCGGTGGCGTGGGTGAAATCCTTCCAGAAGTCGCGCAGCACGGTCTTGTATTCGAGTTCGCCTGCCGAGACCTGATCCAGCTGTTCTTCGAGGCCCGCGGTGAAGCCGTATTCGACATAGCGCGTGAAGAAGCTTTCGAGGAAGGCGGTGACGATGCGGCCGCGATCTTCGGGATGCAAAGCCTTGCCCTCGAGGCGGACATAGTCGCGGTCCTTGAGGGTGGTCAGCGTCGCCGCATAGGTGGAGGGACGGCCGATGCCGAGCTCTTCCATCTTCTTGATCAGGCTGGCTTCGGTATAGCGGCTCGGCGGCTGGGTGAAATGCTGCTCGATATCGACCGCTTGCAGATCGGGCTTGTCGCCCACGGCGAGGGGCGGCAGTTCTCGGCTATCCTCGTCTTCCTCATCCTCGTCGGATTTGACCTCGACGCCATAGAGCTTGAGGAAGCCGGGGAAGGTGACGACCGAGCCGACGGCGCGCAGTTCGACCTGGCGGGCGGGCACGTTGACGGCGATATCGACCGTGGTGCGATCGATCTCGGCGGATTTCATTTGCGAGGCGAGCGTGCGGCGCCAGATCAGGCCGTAAAGCTTGGACTGGTCGGCATCCAGATTGAGATTTTCCGGCCGCTTGAACATGTCGGTGGGGCGGATAGCTTCGTGCGCCTCTTGGGCGTTCTTGGCCTTGGTCTGATAGATGCGGGCCTTTTCCGGCAGATATTCCTCGCCGAAATATTTGCCGATGACCGAGCGGGCCATGGATATGCCTTCGGGCGCCATCTGCACGGCGTCGGTACGCATGTAGGTGATCAGGCCGTCTTCGTAGAGGCGCTGGGCGATCTGCATGGTGCGGCTGGGCGACAGGCCGAGGCGGGAGCTGGCATCCTGCTGCAGGCTGGACGTGGTGAAGGGCGCATAGGGATTGCGCTTGGTCGGCTTCTTTTCAACATTGGAGACGTTGAACTGGCCGGCCTCGATGAGCTTTTTCAGCTCGGCGGCATTCTCGCCGGTCTTGATGTCGAGCTTGTCGGTCTTCTTGCCATCGACGGAGAACAGGCGGGCCAGGAAGCTCTTGCCCTTTTGGGCGAGCTTGGCCTCGACCGACCAATACTCGTCGGCCTTGAACTTTTCGATCTCGGCTTCGCGGTCGGAGACCAGACGCAACGCCACCGACTGCACGCGGCCGGCCGAACGGGAGCCGGGCAGCTTGCGCCAGAGGATCGGGGAGAGGGTGAAACCCACGAGGTAATCGAGAGCGCGGCGGGCGAGGTAGGCGTCGACCAGCGGCATGTCGATGTCGCGCGGCTTGGCCATCGCGGCGGTCACGGCATCCTTGGTGATGGCGTTGAACACCACACGCTGGACACTGGTGTCCTTCTTGATCGCCTTCTTGGCGCGCAGCACATCCAGAATATGCCAGGAAATCGCCTCGCCTTCGCGATCCGGATCGGTTGCGAGGATCAGGCCATCGGCGTTCTTTAGAGCGTTGGCAATGTCGGCAACGCGCTTCTTGGAGGCCGTGTCGACCTCCCAGGACATGGCAAAATCTTCATCCGGACGGACCGATCCGTCCTTCGCGGGGAGATCGCGGATATGGCCGAAGGACGCCAGGACTTCATAGCCCGAGCCCAAATATTTGTTGATTGTCTTGGCTTTAGCCGGACTTTCAACGACGACGACCTTCATGGATATTCCGTTCCGCAACCGCTTGTCTTGAGGTGGCGCAACATGGTGAAGGCGGAGGGTCGTGTCAACGGCCCCTGTCCAAACGGGCTCGGCCCCTTGCAAAAAGGACCGAGCAAAAGGGTTGGATCAGGCGAGGCGCGCCTTGCGGGAAACCGCCGGGGTGTCGCTGGAGAATACGGTCCAGGCGAAGATCAGCACGCCGGCAAAAACGACCAGCGAGCTCACCGCCACCAGGGGTTCGACTGCGGTGACGCCCTGCAGCAGCAAGTAGAGCGAGACGGCCATGACGGCGACGCCGGTGGTGTAGACGCCGAAGTGGATGAAGGCGAGGCGGCGTTCGGCCTTGGCGGGATTGAGCGCGTAATAGCCGCCGAACAGGGCACTGGTGACCCAGCCGAGCAGGTTGATATGGGCGTGCGCCCCGATCACATTGTGGTTGTGGCTGATCGACATGTGGATGCCGATCCCGATCCCCACGATCAGGAACAGAATGGCAGCCTTGAAGAACAGGTTGGACACTTTTGGCATTTTTATCTCCCCATGCCCGTTCGGGCCTCCCCCCGGAGCCGATCACGAGCCGCGCAAATCTACGCCTTTCCAAGGGGTTTCGCCACGCAGAAGCGCAGTTACAACGTTGCAGCCTTGTCAGGGCAGGCGGTTCTGTGCAGGAATGGAGATGGTCGCCCTTCAGGCGAGCCGTTTCACACATTCAGCCAAACTGGCCATCGCGTTGACCTCGTCAGTGAGTTCGCCGCTGGCTGCATGTCAGGTCACCCGAGGAGGAATGGACCATGGAATACCGCAAACTCGGCAATAGCGGCACGATCGTCTCGCATTTGTGCCTGGGCACGATGACCTTCGGCAAGGAAGCCGACGAGGCCACTTCGCATCGCCTGCTGGATGATTATGTGGCAGCCGGGGGCAATTTCATCGATACGGCCGATGTTTACAACGCCGGCGCATCCGAAAGCATTATCGGCAATTGGCTCAAGGCCGATGCCAGCCGCGCCAATAGCGTGGTGATCGCGACCAAGGCGCGGTTTCCTATGGGGGAGGGGCGGAACGATGTGGGCATATCGCGCAAGCATCTGCGCTCGGCGCTCGATGCCTCGCTCAAGCGGCTGGGTGTGGAGCAGGTCGATCTGTATCAGATGCACGCCTTCGACGCAGTGACCCCGCTCGAGGAAACGCTGCGCTTTCTCGATGACGCGACGCGTAACGGCAAGATTGCCTATTATGGCTTTTCCAATTTTACCGCCTGGCAGATGACCAAGGCGGTCTATCTGGCCAAACTCAATGGCTATCAGCCGCCGGTGACGCTGCAGCCGCAATATAGCCTGCTCTCCCGCGACATCGAACACGAGATCGTACCGGCTTCGCTCGATGCGCAGATCGGGCTTTTGCCCTGGTCGCCGCTGGGCGGCGGTTGGCTCTCCGGCAAATATAAGCGCGATCAGGCCCCGACTGGCGCAACCCGGCTGGGCGAGAACCCCAACCGCGGCATGGAGGCGTTCGAGGCCCGCAATGCCAAGGACAGCACCTGGGCGGTGATCGGAGCGGTCGAGGACATCGCCAAGGCCCATAATGTCAGCATGGCGCAGGTCGCGCTGGCCTGGGTCGCGGCGCAACCGGCAGTGACATCGGTGATTCTGGGCGCGCGGACGCCGGAGCAGCTGGCCGACAATCTCAAATCGGCGGCGCTCAAGCTGAGCCAGGCCGACCTCGATGCTTTGAATGAGGCGAGCAAGCCGGTGGTTGGCGACTATCCCTATGGTACCGCAGGGATCAATCAGCGGAACCGCGGGCGGTAGTCTCAGCTATATTTCAACGCCACCAATTGCCCGCTCGACCACTCGATCTGGCCGGCCAGATCGAGTTCGAGCAGCAGCATTTGCATGGTCCCGGCGCTGAGGCTGGATTGGCGGATCAGTTCGTCGATTTCCACAGGCGTGGCGCTGAGGGCTGATAGCAGCCGGGATTTTTCGTCGTTGCCGGGGGCCGGTTCGGCAGCTTCGATGCCGAGGTCAGGCTCCCATGGCGGATCGAACAGGGCGTTGCGGGCCGGGTCGGCGCTGCCCAATGTTTCGATGATATCTTCGGCATTGGTGATCAGCTTGGCGCCTTGCTGGATCAGTGAATTGCCGCCCTCGGCGCGTGGGTCCAAGGGCGAGCCGGGTACGGCGAACACGTCGCGGTTCTGTTCCAATGCCAGCCGAGCGGTGATCAGCGAGCCGGAGCGCTTGGCGGCTTCGACCACGACAATGCCGAGCGACAAACCGGAAACCAGCCGGTTACGCCTCGGGAAGTCCTTGGCGCGCGGTTCCCAGCCCAGCGGCATTTCAGTGAGCAGGGCGCCGCCATTGTCGAGAATATCGTGGGCGAGCGGGATGTTGTCGGAGGGATAGATCTTGTCGAAGCCACCGGCCAGAACGGCAATCGTGCCCGTGGTGAGGCTGGCCTGGTGGGCGGCGGTGTCGATGCCACGGGCCAGGCCCGAGACCACGGTATAGCCGCGTTCGCCTAGGTCTATGGCCAAGAGGCGGGTCATTTTGACGCCGGCGGAGGAGGCATTGCGCGCGCCGACAATGCCGACCGTCCGTTGCCAATCCAGATTCTCGCCGCCGGCCATGGTGACCAGCGGCGGGGAGGCGGGAATGTGGTTGAGCAGGTCAGGGTATGCCGCTTCGCCCGTGGCAACGAGGCGCGCCCCATAGCGTTCGAGCCCGGCAATCTCGTCTTCGGCTTGCGATAGAGTGGTGATGCGGAGCGGCTTGCCGGTGCGCTTAAGCAGGCCGGGCAGGGCGTCAATCGCCGCCTCGGCTGAGCCGAAGCGATTGAGTAATTGTCGGAAGGTGACCGGCCCGACATTGTCGGTACGCAGCAGGCGAAGCCAGGCGACGCGCTGCGAGGGGGTCAACATGGTTTCACCCGAGCGCAGCGCCAAGGCCTAGGAGGCCTTCTTTTCCGAGCCGATCTTGGGCTCGGTGCCGGCAATCAGCCGCATGATATTTTCGCGGTGCTGGTAGAACAGCAGGATGGCCAGCAGGGCTGCCGTGGCCGCCAGCCATTCATCGACCACCACATAGGCAAAGATCGGGGCGGTGGCGGCAGCGGTGAGGGCCGCGAGGGAGGAGAGCTTGCGCGTCAGGGCGATGAGCAGCCAGACCGCGCAGAAGATCAGGCCAACCGGCCAGGACAGGGTGAGCAGGCTACCGATCATCACGGCGACGCCTTTGCCACCCTTGAAGCCGAGCCAGACGGGAAAGCAATGGCCGAGAAACGCGCCCAGGGCCGCCAGATAGAGCGGCAGGGCGGCATCGCCACCCACGGGCAGGTTGGGATTATGCAGCAGCGTGCGGGCCACGAGGATCGCGACAGCGGCCTTGGCGGCATCGAGCAGCAGTGTTGCCGCCGCGATCGGGCGATTGCCGGTGCGCAGCACATTGGTAGCCCCGATGTTACCCGAGCCGATCTGGCGGATATCGCCCAGGCCGGCGGCGCGGGTTAGGAACAAGCCGAAGGGAATGGAGCCAAACAGGTAAGCAATGATCAGCGTGACCACGAGGCCCGGCAGCATGGCGCCGCCAAACAGCCAATTGGCGAACATCGGCACGTAGGAATCCGTCACGGATCAGCTCTCCTCGACATGGGTATGGACGGTTTGCCCGCCCACGATTGTGCGCAGCACTTTGCCAGCAAGTCGCGCGCCTTCAAAGGAGGTATTATGCGAGCGTGAACGGATTTCGCGCTCGGTGACCTGCCAGGGATAATCGAGATCAAAGACAATCAGATCGGCCGGTGCCCCCTTGGCGATGCGCCCGGAGGGCAGGCCGAGAATATCGGCGGGCCGGCTGGTCATGGCGCGGAGTACGGTCAGCAGGTCGACATCGCCCGAATGCACCAGCCGCAAAGCGGCGGCCAGCAGGGTTTCGAGGCCGATCGCGCCATCCGAGGCTTCGGCGAAGGGCTGGCGCTTGACCTCGGAATCCTGCGGGTCATGATCGGAATGGATGGTATCGATCGTGCCATTGCGCAGGCCCTCAATGACCGCCTGGCGATCATCCTCGGAGCGCAGGGGCGTCGAGAGCTTGAAGAAGGTGCGGTAGCGGCCGATGTCGTTTTCGTTGAGCGCCAGATTGTTGATCGAGATGCCAGCGGTAACCGATGTGTTGCGCTTTTTGGCAGCGGCGACGAGGTCGACCGAGGCGGCGCAGGAGATCTGCGCGGCGTGGTATTTCGTGCCGGTCAGCGCCGCCAATTGCAGGTCGCGGCCCAGGGGAATGGTCTCGGCTTCGCGCGGAATGCCCTTGAGGCCCAGAATGGTGGCGAACAGGCCTTCATTCATCACGCCATCGCCGGTCAGCCCCTTGTCGGAGACGTGGTGGACGACGGTGAGGCCGTAATTGGCGGCGTAGCTCATCACCGTGCGCAGCAGCGAGGTGGACTGGATCGAGTGGCGGCCATCGGTGATGCAGACAGCGCCGGCCTCTTTGAGCAGACCGAACTCGGTCATTTCCTGACCGTCCAAGCCCTTGGTGATGGCGCCCGCCGGCAGCACATTGACCTTGCTGGTCGCCTTGGCGCGGCGGATCAGGAAGTCGATCAGCGCGCCATCGTCCACCACAGGGGTGGTGTCGGGCATCATGACGAAACTGGTGACGCCGCCGGCCGCAGCGGCTTCGCCTGCCGAGGCCAGGGTCTCGCGATATTCCTTGCCGGGCTCGCCGGTAAAGACGCGCATATCGATCAGGCCGGGCGAGAGCACATGACCCTTGGCGTTGAAGACTTCGGCGTCCTCGGGTACGCCGACCGGACCGCCAAAGGCGATGTCGGAAATCAGGCCGTTTTCGACGAGGACGGCGCCTTGTTGGTCAGTGCCCGAAGCCGGATCGACGATGCGGGCATTTTCGATGAGGAGGGGGCGGCTCATATTTCGTTCCTCGCCGGCAGCAGGGCATCGAGCACGGCCATGCGCACGGCGACCCCCATTTCGACCTGTTCGGTGACCACCGAGGCGGGGCCGTCGGCAATGGCGGGGTCGATCTCGACGCCGCGATTCATCGGGCCGGGATGCATAACGATACAGTCGGGTTTGGCAAAGCTGAGCTTTTCGGCGTCGAGGCCATAGAAGCGGTAATACTCGCGAACCGAGGGGATCATGCGGCCATTGGCGCGCTCATGCTGCAGGCGCAGCATCATGACCACATCGACATCCTTGAGGCCTTCGCGCATGTCGGTGAACACTTCGGTGGCGAGGTGTTCGATGCCGGCGGGCAGCAGATTGCGCGGGGCGATGACGCGGGTGCGCACATTAAGCGCGCCGAGCAGTAGCAGGTTTGAGCGGACGACACGGGAATTGGCGATATCGCCGCAGATGGCGACGGTGAGGCCGGAGATGCGGCCCTTGTGGTTGCGGATGGTCAGGGCATCGAGCAGCGCCTGGGTGGGGTGCTCATGGGCACCGTCGCCGGCATTGATGACAGCGCAACCGACCTTTTGGCTGAGGAGTTCCACCGCGCCGGCCGCCGAATGGCGCACGACGATGACGTCGGGGCGCATGGCGTTGAGCGTGGTGGCGGTGTCGATCAGGGTTTCGCCCTTACTCACCGAGCTGGTCTTGACCGACATGTTCATGACCAGAGCGCCCAGCCGCTTGCCGGCAATCTCGAACGAGCCCTGGGTGCGGGTCGATGGCTCGAAGAACAGATTAATCTGCGTCTTGCCCGCCAGGGTGGGGAGCGTCTTGCGCTCCTGCCGGCTGACCGGAACCATACGTTCGGCGCGATCAAGCAGATCGATAATCTCGTGCTGCTTGAGGTCGGCTATCGAAAGCAGATGGCGCTGGTTAAATGGGGGAAAGTCGCCGGTCGAACCGGCGGGCGTTGCGGTCTTGCTGGCGCGAGTTTGTGCCATGCGCTCCCATCCTGCGATATTTGCAGCGGTCTAGCGGAGGGGGCGATGGGGGGCAAGGCGGTTGTGCGTTTTTCGCGTAGATTATTGCCGCCGCAGGCGATCGAGAGCCCCTTGCAGGATATAGCTGGCGGCCAGCTTGTCGACGATTTCGGCGCGGCGGTCGCGGCGCAGGTCGGCGTCGATCATCATGCGGGTAACCGCGGAGGTGGAGAGGCGCTCGTCCCAAAAGGCGATGGGGAGCGATATGCGCTGCGCCAGGCTGCGGGCAAAGGCGCGGGTGGATTGCACGCGCGGGCCTTCGGAGCCGTCCATATTGAGCGGCAGGCCCAGGATGATGGCGGCGATATTGTTCTGGGCGATCAGCTCTTCGAGCCGGATCGCGTCCTGGGTGAATTTGGTGCGCTTGATGGTTTCAAGCGGCGTGGCGGAATAGCGCATGCCGTCCGATATCGCGACGCCGATGGTCTTGGTGCCGAGGTCGAGCCCCATGATCCGGCCGGTGGGGGGGATCGATTCGAGGGGATTGGCGGGGAGCTCTTCGGTCATGCTGCTCTGGCTTGTGTCATCGGTTCCGTCCTATAGGCTCGCCACGCAAATGGCGACAGGAAAGCTCAGATGAAACTCACCTGGTTTGGCGGCACGACGCTGCGGATACATATTGGTGGGCAGATTTTGGTGGTGGATGCCAGGGCGGCGCCCGCGGGAATCGATGCGGTGGAATTGGTGTCCGGGGCGGATGGGCAGTTCGAATCGCGGGGGGATGGTGTGCCGAGTGTTGATGCGGCACGCTGGGGGCCGCGGCGACCGGCGCGGTTGGTTGATGAGGGATCGGAGCCGGAGACTGTTGCGGTTTTTCGGGCTGGGCAGGGTGCTACGCTGGTCGATGCCGTGGGCGAGCCGCCGCTATTATTGGTAACGGATGCATTGCCGGTTCTGGGGCGTTGGGCGGGCGATGCCGTGGTCGTGCTGCTGGGCGACGGGGCCGGGCTGACCGGGCTTGGCTTGGGGCTGCTGGAGGCTTCGGCGCCCAAGCTGCTGGTGTTGGGCGGCAGCGAGGCCGATGTGGATGTGGCGGTGGCTGCATTGCGCGACCGGCTGGACGGAACGGGGCTTGTGGCGCTTGAACCGTCCATGGCGCTGGAAGTCTGATCCGGCGCATAAGCCAATTTCATTGTATTTTGTGGCCGCGCATTGCTATTGAAGCGGAAAATCGTGCCGCAATTTTCTGGAGTTTGAGATGTCCGTCGATGCCGCAACCGTAAAGCGCATTGGGCGCCTGGCCCGCATTCGCATCGAAGAAGACGAGGTCGCTGGTTATCAGAGCGAACTCAACGCCATTCTCGGCTTTGTCGAACAGCTGGCCGAAGTCGATGTTTCGGGTGTCGAGCCGATGACCTCGGTGACCCCGATGACGCTGCGCCGCCGTGATGACGTGATCAGCGATGGCGGCTATGCCGACAAGATCGTCAGCAATGCACCGCTCAGCGAAGACAATTTCTTCATGGTGCCCAAGGTGGTCGAGTAAATGGCGGTTTCGATCGCCATCGAAACGCCGCTGCAGGATGATGTGCGCGGCTTGATCGACAAGCTCAACGCCTATCTGCTGCCGCTGTCGCCGCCCGAATTCCAGTTCAAGCTGACGGTCGAGCAGATGGCCGGCGCGGATACGAGTGTGTTTGTCGCGCGGGACGAGATTGGTCGGGCTATTGGCTGCGGCGCCCTTAGGGTGCATTCGGCTGGGATGGGCGAGGTCAAGCGCATGTTCACGGATCCGGAGGTGCGCGGCAAGCGCGTCGGGTCGGCGTTGCTCGAGGCGATTGTCGGGCTGGCGCAGGAGCGCGGGCTGGACGTGCTGATGCTCGAAACGGGCGCGGCGGCTGACATGCCCGAGGCGCATCGGCTGTATACGCGCAGCGGATTTGTGGCGCGCGGGCCGTTCCTCGACTATCCGGACAGCCAATGGTCCGCGTTTTTTGAAAAGCCGCTTCGCCAGGAGCAGACAGCATGAAGGCGATACTTGTTGCGGCGCTTGGCCTCATGGCTTCTCCAGCGCTGGCGCAGCCTGAATTCACCGTCGACCAGAGCAAGGTCTATGTCACCACGCCGGAAACCTGCCAGGCGCTGGAAAAGGACGGCGCCGATGCGCTGTCCGACGCCAATGTCTCGGTGATGACCTTTGCCGGCGGCATTCGGTCGCTGGAGCATAGCTGCGAGTTTTTTGACGTCAAAACCCACGTGACCAACCGGTCCTTCTTCGCTTCGGCGGTGTGCGAGGGGCTGGACGAAATTTATCCCGACACCTTCGCCATAACCCCTTATGACGATAAGACCATCCAGGTGGTATCGTCCTATGACGCCATGATGCAGGTGTCGGGGACCTACGAACCCACCAGCCCGATCGGCAATCCCGGTGCTACCCTCTACCACCGCTGCGACAATCTGAGCGAGATACCCGTTGACTGACCTGACCAGACTGAGCCTTGCCCAGGCCCGCAAGGGGCTCAAGGACAAGAGCTTCACCTCAACCGAACTGACCGGCGCCTATCTCAAGGCGATCGATGCCGCCAATCCCAAGCTCAACGCCTATGTGGCGGTGACGGGAGAGCAGGCGCTCGACATGGCCAAGGCCAGCGACGACAAGCTGGGCAAGGGGCAGGGCGGGGCGCTGGAAGGCATTCCGCTGGGCATCAAGGACCTGTTCGGCACCAAGGGCGTGCATACCCAGGCGGCCAGCCATATCCTCGATGGCTTCAAGCCCGAATATGAATCGACCGTGACGAGCAATCTCTGGCGCGATGGCGCGGTGATGCTGGGCAAGCTCAACATGGACGAATTCGCCATGGGTTCGTCCAACGAGACCTCCTATTACGGCCCGGTGATTAATCCGATCCGCGCCGAAGGCAGCAATGCTAATCTGGTGCCTGGCGGCTCCTCGGGTGGTTCGGCTGCGGCCGTTGCCGCCTGGCTTTGTGCCGGCGCGACCGCCACCGATACCGGCGGCTCGATTCGCCAGCCGGCAGCTTTCACCGGCACGGTCGGCATCAAGCCGACCTATGGCCGTTGCTCGCGCTGGGGCGTGGTGGCGTTTGCCTCCTCGCTCGATCAGGCTGGCCCGATCGCCCGCACGGTGGAAGACACTGCGCTACTGATGACCTCCATGGCCGGTTTCGACGCCAAGGATTCGACCAGCGTCGATCTGGCAGTACCGGACTTTGCTGCCGCCGTCGAACGCGGCGTCAAGGGGCTGACTATCGGCGTGCCGCGTGAATACCGAATGGACGGCATGCCGGCCGAAATCGAGAAGCTGTGGAGCCAGGGGCTGGAATGGCTCAAGGCCGAGGGCGCCACGGTCAAGGACATCTCGCTGCCGCACACCAAATATGCCCTGCCGGCCTATTATATCGTGGCGCCGGCCGAGGCTTCGTCCAACCTGGCACGGTATGACGGCGTCAAATACGGACTGCGCGTATCGGGCAAGGACATTACCGACATGTACGAGTTGACCCGCGCCGCCGGCTTCGGCCGCGAGGTCAAGCGCCGCATCATGATCGGCACCTATGTGCTGTCGGCTGGCTATTTCGACGCCTATTACGTCAAGGCGCAGAAGGTGCGCACGCTGATCAAGAAGGACTTTGAAGATGCCTTCCATGCCGGCGTCGACGCTATCCTGACCCCGGCCACGCCTTCGGCCGCTTTCGGCATTGGCGATGAGGCGCTGGCTGCCGATCCGGTGGCGATGTATCTCAACGACGTGTTCACGGTGACGGTCAATATGGCCGGGCTGCCGGGCATTGCGGTGCCGGCCGGCAAGGACGGGCAGGGACTGCCTTTGGGGCTGCAGCTGATCGGCAAGCCGTTCGACGAAGAGACCTTGTTTGCGGCCGCTCGCGTGATCGAGCGCAGTGCCGACACCGACTTTTCGCCCAAGCCGTGGTGGTGAGCAAAAGCCGGGGTGACTTGATCCCGGCTAAAATCCGCACTACTTGGCGACCATGCACAAATTGAAACTGGTTGTGACGCGGCCCATGGCGGCGTCCGGGCCGACAGGAACTTCGCCGATGGCCTCTGACATTTTTACCTCGCTCGACTGGTCCGAGCCGCCCAAGGACATGAGCAAACCGCTGCAGGCTTTGTGGTGGCTCAAGAAGGGCAGCCTGCGCGTAGGGCCCGAATGGGAACAAGCGCATATCATCGTGCAGGCCATGGAAGGCGTGCAGCAATTTGATTGGGTGCATGCCCTGATGCACTGGATCGAAGCCGACATGGGCAATGCCGATTACTGGTATCGCCGCGCGGGTAAGCGGCGGGCAACGGCGAGTGTGTCGCAGGAATGGGAACATATTGCTGCGGCGCTGAGTGAAGTGACGCGGCATTAGGGGCGTTTCTTTTACAGCCGCGGTTTCCCCCGGGCTTGACCCGAGGGGCTTTCGTTGTTGGTGCCGTGTTGAGAGTGGCCCCTCGGGTCGAGCCCGAGGGAGAGGCGAAGCCGCGGAGCCTATTCAACACGCCGGAAGGACGCGGTGGTTGGGATAGTTCCCAAACCACCGCTGCCCGCTAGCGGTTACTCACCTCGCTCCGCACCAGCTCCAGCCCACGCTTGGTAATCCGATATGGCTTGCCGCCGGATGATTTGATCGCCTTCTTGGCTTTGAGCTTTTTGAACAAGGCCAGGGTGCAATTGCTCATCAGCCAACCCTCGCGGTTGTAGAATTCAAGGCCGGTGACCTTGCCGTTGTCGTCCCGGAGCAGCGCAATGCAGCCGCCCTGCGCGAGGGCGTGCAGCACCCGCTGCTCGTGTTTGGAAATATCCATGAATAGTCTGAGGCCTGTGCCGGCGGGCGCATGAAGCAGCCCGCGAACAAACGTGATCAGCCGCCCGCATCACGCAGGACGGCCGATTGGTTCATTCTCGCCCCGTCTCGATTGGACGGGGCTTCAGACGATCTCAGACTGATTAGACATAAGGCGTGACCTTGATTACGGTTCTAAATTAGCGCCGCCGGCGCGCTCCGCCAAGAGTGAGCGCGCAGCACAGTTGAAATCCGCGCCCTGCCGGTGCAAACCAGCAACAGCCTTATCTGGACTGGAAATTGCCGTGACCGCTTTGAAATCGCCTGCCCAATGTGAAACCAAGGACGATGTCCGCGTGGAGATCGACCGGATCGACCAGGCACTGCTCAGCCTGTTCGCGGAGCGGCATCGCTATGTGACGCGCATGGCCCAGATCAAGACCGATCCACATGAGGCGCATGACCGCGCGCGGATCGAATCGATCATCGAGAAGGTCCGCGATCGCAGTTTGGCTCTTGATCTCGACGAAGATCAGGCCGAACTTGTATGGCGGACCCTGATCGACTGGAACATCAATTACGAGAAGGGCATCATCGCGGCCCGGCGAGGCGCGGAATAGGGAGAGGTCCCATGCCCGGTATTACAATGCGCAAGGCAGAGCCCAAGGACGCCCATCGGCTGGCCGATATCGCCTATCGCGCCTGGGAAAGCGGGATTCTGCCGCTGCTGACCGAAAAGCCCGGCATGCGCGAGGCTGAGCAACGCCGGCTGGCCCAGGCGGTGTCGGAGAGCATTTCGCGCATTATCGTTGCCGAGGTCGACGGCATTGCCGTGGCCTGGTGTTCGCGCTCGGCGCGGCGGGCCTATATTCCGTTCCTCTTCGTCATGCCCGAATTGCAGGGCCATGGGCTCGGCTCGATGTTGCTGCGCCGCATGGAATCCATGCTGGAACTGGAAGGCGCCGACCGGGTGCATCTGGAAACGCCGGCTGACAATGTGCGCGCGGTGCGCTTTTACGAAAAGCAGGGCTACCGCATCCTGGCGCTGCGGCCAGATGGCCGGGCGGCTCATGAGCCCTTCATGAGCGTCCACCTCGAAAAGCGGCTCGATCCCTTCGAGGGCGAGATCGACGACGAGGATTAATGGCGGCTCCGACCGACCAGCAGACCTCATCCTGAGCTTGTCGAAGGACGAGGTCGTGGCAACCAAGCCTCCACTCGCGCGACCTCGTGGTTCGACAGGCTCACCATGAGGTCTCTGGCGATGCGGCAAGCCATTGCATCCCACAGATCATCGCACTATGCGTTACTCATAATTTCGTCCCGCCTCTAGGACTGCTCAATTGACTCTTATCGATACCCGCACCCCACATCCGAAGCGTC
This sequence comes from Hyphomicrobiales bacterium, assembly GCA_900470445.1. Classification (GTDB taxonomy): domain Bacteria; phylum Pseudomonadota; class Alphaproteobacteria; order Rhizobiales; family Devosiaceae; genus Devosia. Next base: position 216,935 of record UCAU01000006.1, read on the forward strand.
TCATTGCCGGCTCGACTGGCGATTGGGAGGTGATCATCGGCATGGAAGTGCATGCGCAGGTGACGAGCGAGAGCAAGCTGTTCTCGGGGTCCTCGACCGAGTTCGGCAATCCGCCCAATTCCAATGTGAGCTTTGTCGATGCGGCCATGCCGGGCATGCTGCCCACGATCAACGAGGAATGCGTGCGCCAGGCCGTGCGGACGGGGCTGGGCCTCAAGGCGGCGATCAACAAGCGCAGCGTGTTTGACCGAAAGAATTACTTTTATCCCGATCTGCCACAGGGCTATCAGATCAGCCAGTTCAAGGACCCCATTGTGGGCGAGGGCAAGGTGTTCCTCGACGTGGACGGGGAGACCATCGAGATCGGCATCGAGCGGCTGCATCTGGAGCAGGACGCGGGCAAGTCGATCCACGACCAGCATCCCAATATGAGCTTTGTCGACCTCAACCGTTCGGGCGTGGCGCTGATGGAAATCGTCAGCAAGCCCGATCTGCGTTCGTCCGACGAGGCCAAGGCCTATCTGAGCAAGCTGCGCACCATCCTGCGGTATCTGGGCACCTGCGACGGCAATATGGAGCAGGGCTCCATGCGGGCCGACGTCAATGTGTCGGTGCGCCGCCCCGGTGGCGAATTCGGCACGCGCTGCGAAATCAAGAACGTCAATTCGGTGCGCTTTGCCGGACAGGCGATCGAATATGAAGCGCGCCGGCAGATCGATATTCTCGAAGATGGCGGCAGCATCGATCAGGAAACGCGGCTGTTCGATCCCAAGCTGGGCGAAACGCGCTCCATGCGGTCCAAGGAAGAAGCGCATGATTATCGCTATTTCCCCGATCCGGATCTGCTGCCGCTCGAATTCGACGATGCGTTCATCGCCGCCTTGGCTGAGAAGCTGCCCGAGCTGCCGGACGAAAAGCAGGCGCGCTTCATCGGCGACTATGGCGTGACGCCCTATGACGCCATGGTGCTGACGCTGGATCGCGAAACTGCGGATTATTTCGAATCCGTGGTGGGTTTTGGCGGCACCAAGCGCGATGGCAAGGCCGTGGCCAATTTGCTCAATGCGGATGTGGCCGCCTATGCCAATAGCCAGGGCCTGGCGGTGTGGGAAACCCACCTCAAGCCGAGCCAGATCGCCGGTATTGTCGATCTGGTCGCGGCAGGCACCATTTCGTCCAAGGGCGCCAAGGACCTGCTGCAGATCGTGATCGCTGAGGAGCCCGAGGGCGAGCCGGCCGATATCGTCGAGCGCCGTGGCATGAAGCAGGTGACCGATATGGGGGCGATCGAGAAGATCGTCGACGAAATCATCGCGGCCAATCCGGATCAGGTCGCCAAGGTTTTGGCCAAGCCGACCATGATTGGCTGGTTTGTCGGCCAGGCGATGAAGGCCTCGGGCGGCAAGGCCAACCCGCAGGCGTTGAACGATCTGATGAAGAAGAAGCTGGGGATCGACTAGAGCCAGCGAAAGCTCGCTCCAAGCGGCCCGTAGCGGCTTCTAAATGGGCTTTCCCACCGTCATCGCATCCCTGAACACCGGGTCGGCGTCGAAGAATACGGGCTCCGGGGTCGCGCCCGTCGCGTCGAAGAAGCGGCTGATAAAGGCGCGGAACGAGGCGCAGAGGGCGATGTCGGAGATTTCGACATCGGTGAAGCCGACGGCGCGCAGGGCGTTGATATCGGCGCTGGTGATCCTGGAGGCGTCTCGGGCGACCTGCTCGGCATAGGCCAGCATTGCTACTTCTTTTTCCGACAGGCCCGCTGAGCGGTAGTCACGCTGCAGGGCGAGCACCATGTCCTTGGAGCCGAGCTCCTTGGTGAGCGAGCGGGCATAGACATGGGTGCAATAGGTCGAGGGGACCTGCTTGGCGGCGATAAAGGTGATGAGGCGCCAGGCGCGCATGCCGAGCGAGAAATTGGCCTTGATGCCTTCGGAAAACTGCTCGTAGAGCGGCAGCACTTCGGGTCGCGCGGTCCAGCAGCGGGTGGCTTCCATGACGAAGCCCATGCTGGTCTGTTCGTGTTGGTAGATCCGGGCGACCTCGCCGGTCGCCTCCTCCGGGGTGACAGTCTTGAGAAACACTGGTTGCTCTCCAGTTACCGCGGCGGGATCGTAGCGCCCCCGCGGTAAAAGGCCAATGCCCCTAGGACCAACCGACATTGGCTGATGCTGGCCTGCAAATGGCGATTTTCTGCGCTTCCGGTGCTCACGTACCCAAATGTACGTTCCGCTCCGGTTCTCGAAAACCTCCACTTTCGGCTCAGCCTGAGCCAATGTCGATTGGTCCTAGGCGGGGGCGCGGCGCCCGAGCTTGAAGATGCGGCCATCGATGCAGAGCAGGCCGACAAAGACCAGCAGCATGCCCGCGATATGGACGGGCAGGATGATTTCGCCCAGCAGGGTGACACCCAGAATGATGGCGACGACGGGGGAAATGAAGGTGTTGGAGGCAAAATTGGTTGCTCCGATGCGGGGGAGCAGCCGGTACATGATCTGGAAGGTCAGCGCGGTCGAGAACAGGCCCAAGGCCAGCCAGGCGGCCCAGGTCTCGGGGCGGGTGGCGTGGGGCACGCCTTCGACGGCAAAGGCGACCGGCACCGAGACCACCGCCGCCCCGGTCAGGGCGATGGTGGCCAACGTCGTCGGCTCGACCATGCGGAAGCTGCGGGCGACGTTGAGCGTGACCGCATAGAGGATTGTCGCCAGGAGGCAGAAGCCAATGCCGATCAACTGGTCGCCGGCATGACCGCCGGTGAGGGCGGGAGAGGCCAGCAGGGCCGCGCCGGCAAAGCCGGCAATGACGCCCAGGGCCTTGTTGTATTTTGCCTTTTCGCCGCCGGGCCAGAAATGGGCGACCAGGACCGTGAGGATCGGGGTCAGCGCGTTGATGATGGCGGTGAGCCCGCTGGGAATATGGGCCTGGCCGAGCGGGAACAGCGTGAAGGGCAGGGCATAGCTGAATACGCCAAGCAGGCCGAGCTTGAGATAAAGCATGGGATCACGCGGCAGCGGCTTGCCCATGACGAAGAAAACGACCCAGCTGGCTATGGCCGCAATACTCACGCGGCCGGCGGCGACCCAGATCGGCCCCAACTCGCGAATCAGGATGGCGTTGAACAGGAACGAGCAGCCCCAGATGCTGCCGACAAAGATGAGCAAAGCCCAGTCACGCGTGGCCATGTGATTCCTCCCCAGCCCATTAAGGAGCGGAACTTACGCCCGGTGAGAACAAAGGTCGAACCGATTTTGACGATGGCTGTCATCAGCGCCGCTGATGGGGATGCAGCCATGCAAGGCTGGCGATAGCCGGGCCGGATCGGGCTCACTAGTCTTTCCCGGCAAATAATGAGGGACTCATGCTGAAAACAACGATCGCCGCATCTCTGCTTGCCGCCTTGGCCTGCGCCCCGGCGCTGGCCGCCGAAACGCTGGACGCCACGCCGCGTATCGCCGTGATGTCCGCCTTCGCGCCCGAATGGATTGTGCTGCAGGAGGCCCTGAGCGAGCGCAAGGACTACACGGTCAATGGCACAACCTTTGCGACCGGGCTGATCGAGGGCAAGCCCGTCGTGCTGTTCCTGACCGGGGTCAGCATGGTCAATGCGGCGATGACCTCGCAACTGGCGATGGACTTCTTCAATCTCGAAAGCATCGTGTTTTCCGGCATTGCCGGCGGCGTCAATCCGGAGCGGCATATCGGGGACGTCATCGTGCCCGCCCAGTGGGGGCAATATCTCGATGTGATCCTAGCGCGCGAGACCGCCGCGGGTGAATTCACGCCGCCGCCATTCCTTGAGGCGCCGTTTCCCAATTTCGGCATGATCTTCCCGCAAAATGTTGGTGTTGCTCGGGAAGGGGCTGAACCAGAAGAGAAATTCTGGTTTGCGGTCGATCCGGATCTGCTGGCCGTAGCCGAAAAAGTGGCGGCCGATATCAATCTTGAAGACTGCGTCGAGGCCAATAAATGCCTGACGACCGCGCCGGGCATTTATGTCGGCGGCAATGGCGTGTCGGGTGCGGCCTTCGTCGACAATGCCGCTTTCCGCGAATATGCCTTCGGCACGTTCGAAGCCCAGGTGCTGGACATGGAAAGCGCGGCAGTCGCGCATGTCGCCTATGCCAACAAGGTGCCGTTCATCGCCTTCCGGTCGCTCTCGGACCTGGCCGGTGGCGGCGAAGGCGAGAATGAGATGGGCACGTTCATGGGGCTGGCATCGGCCAATTCGGCAGCAGTGGTGACCGCGTTTATCGCCGCGCTGCCAAACTAAAGCGGCGCAATCTCGCCCGAGGCCAGCATGCGCAGCGCCTCGGGATAGATGCGATGTTCTTCGACCAGCACACGATCTGAAAGCGTGTCCGGGGTGTCACCCGGCAGGACCGGCACTTCGGCCTGCAGGATGGCGGCGCCCTCGTCGAGGCCCGGGGTCACGAAGTGTACAGTGCAGCCATGCACCTTGGCGCCGTCGGCAAGTGCTCGCTCGTGGGTATGCAGCCCTCGGTAGAGCGGCAAAAGGGATGGGTGGATGTTGATCATCCGGCCGGCCCAGCGATTGACGAAATCTTCGCCCAGAATGCGCATGAAGCCGGCGAGGCAGACGATATCGACATCCCAGCTTTCGAGCGTCTGGGTCATGATATCCTCGAACATGTCCCGGCTGGGAAACTTGCTCTGCGCCAGCGACGCGGTGGCAATGCCCTGACTGGCTGCCAGGGCTAGGCCGGGAGCGGCAGCGCGATTGGATAGCACACCCACAATCTCGGCCGGAAAATCCGGCGCCTTGGCGGCCTCGATCAGCGCCTGCATATTGGAGCCGCGGCCCGAAATCAGGATGGCGACGCGCTTGCGGCTCACAGCGAGAGCTTGCCTTCGAAGGTGACCGGCTCGCCGGTTCGCTCGGTCAGCTTGCCGACGATAGCAGCGGTTTCGCCGGCGGCATTGAGCTGTTCGACCAGCTTTTCGGCATCCTCGGGCGTCACGGCGACCAGCATGCCGACACCGCAATTGAAGGTGCGCAGCATTTCGCGCTCATTCATGCCGCCGATATGGCTGAGCCAGGCATAGACCTTGGGCACGGTGACGGCGTTGAGATCGACATGGGCTGCCAGATGGTCGGGCAGCACACGCGGGATATTATCGATGAAGCCGCCGCCGGTAATGTGGGCCAAAGCCTTGATGCCAATGCCGGCCTTGAGCGCGGCCAATAGCGGCTTCACATAGATGCGGGTGGGGGTGAGCAGCGCTTCGGACAGCGATTGACCGGGCGCAAAGGGCGCGTCCATGTACCAATCAATGCCCGACAGCTCGACAATCTTGCGCACCAGCGAATAGCCGTTGGAATGCACGCCCGAGGAGGCAATGGCCACCAGAATGTCATCAGCGGCGATATCGGGGCGGGGCAGGAGGGTGCCGCGCTCGGCAGCGCCGACGGCAAAGCCGGCCAGATCATAGTCATTGCCATGATACATGCCCGGCATTTCAGCGGTTTCCCCGCCGATCAGCGCGCAGCCGGCAATGCGGCAGCCCTCGGCAATGCCCGACACAATGGCCGTGCCCTGTTCGACGTCCAGCTTGCCGGTGGCGAAGTAATCGAGGAAGAACAGCGGCTCGGCGCCCTGCACGATGATATCGTTGACGCACATGGCGACCAGGTCGATGCCGATGGTGGAATGATTGCCCGTATCGATGGCAATCTTGAGCTTGGTGCCCACCCCGTCATTGGCCGCGACCAGGACCGGATCGGTAAATCCGGCGGCCTTCAGATCGAACAGGCCGCCGAAGCCGCCGATCTCGCCATCGGCGCCCGGGCGCCTAGTGGAGCGGACGGCGGGCTTGATGGCCTCGACCAGCGCATTGCCTGCATCGATGTCGACACCGGCCTGCTTGTATGAGAGACCGTTTGATGTCAGGTTTTGAGGATCGGACATTGGCCTGGAACCGTTTGGGGAAAGCGTGCGCAAAGCCATTACCGGAAAGCCAAGGCGATTGCCAACTCCGACGCCGGAAGCTAGACGGCCTGATAGCTTCTCCACCACCACGACGCAAGGGCCGTACGGCAAGATGACACTGCGCAATCAAGTCTTGATCTGGGTCGCATTCCTGGTGGTGCTGGTGCTGCTGCTTTGGCTGTTCCGCGGCATCCTGTTGCCCTTTGTGGTGGGCGCGGCACTGGCCTATCTGCTCAACCCGCTGGTCAACCAATTGCAGAAGTGGCGCTTCGGGCGCGGTTGGGCCACCGCAGTCGTATTGCTGAGCGTCATCACCATCTTTGTCAGCTTGTTCTTCATGCTGGTGCCGCTGATTGGCCAGCAGGTGATCGGCCTGATCCAGCGGCTACCTGGCTATGTTACCGATCTGCAGGCGCTGATCACCCGCTGGTCGCCCGAAATCAACGAATGGCTGGGGCCGGAGCGGGCCGCTCAATTGCAGACCAGCATCAGCGGCATGGCTACGCAAGTGCTTGGCTTTATCGCTACGCTACCGGCCGAACTGGTCAATATCGGCCTGACCGGGGCCGGAGTCATCGGCTTTACGCTGTTGACCCCGGTGGTGGCTTTCTACCTTTTGCTCGACTGGGAAGGCATGGTGCGCGGCTTGCAGGGGCTGCTGCCTCGGGATTCGCGAGGCGAAATCAACGGCATCCTCAGCGATATCGACAAGTCCATGGCCGGCGTTATTCGCGGGCAGGGCGGCGTGCTGCTGATCGACGCGGCCTATTATGCTACGGCGCTGAGCCTGCTCGGCCTAAACTTCGGATTAGCGGTTGGCCTGATGGCCGGGCTGCTCAGCTTCATTCCGTTTGTGGGCTTCGCTTTCGGCTTCGCGCTTTCGGTTGGCATCGCCATCGTGCAGTTCTGGCCCAATTACTGGATGGTGGTGGCGGTCTGCGCCATTTTCCTGGGCTGGCAATTCATTGAGGGCAATATTCTTTATCCCAAGCTGGTCGGCTCCTCGATCAACATCAACCCGGTCTGGTTGATGTTCGCGCTGCTGGCTTTTGGCGCCCTGTTCGGCTTTGTAGGCCTGCTGCTGGCAGTGCCGCTGGCGGCGATCGTTGCCGTGCTGATCCGCTATGGGGTCAGGAAATACAAAGCCAGCGCGCTCTACCAAGGCACCAATGGGGACGCCGATGGCGACGCCAGCGCGGCCTGACATGGACGAGACGGGTGCCGCAAGGGGGCAGCTTGCCTTCGAGCTGCCGCATGTTCCTGCCCAAGGCGAAGGCGATTTCCTGGTGGGCGAGGGCAATGCCCTGGCGCATGGGCGGATCCTGGCCTTTCCGCATTGGTCCGAGCCGCTGACGCTGCTGATCGGGCCGGCGGCCTCGGGCAAATCGCATCTGGCGCGGATTTTCGCCGATCGCAGCGGTGCGCATTTCGCGGGAGTGGATGAGCTGGAGGCGCTGGCGACGCAGGGCGGGCAGCAACCCCTGATTGTCGAGGACGTGGATCGGCTGGGTTATGACGAGGCGGGGCTGTTTCACCTGCTCAACCAATCGATGCGCGACCAGCGCGCCATCTTGCTGACGGCGCGCGAAGAGGTTGCGCAATGGCCGCTGGCGACCGATGATGTCCGCTCTCGGGCCCGGCGGGCGACCGCGTTCAGCCTCGAAATGACGGACGACATTCAATTGTCACAGATGTTCGTGAAACTGTTCGGCGATCGGCAGATCAAGGTCGATCCCAGAATCATCGGCTACCTCGTGGCGCGCATGGAGCGCTCTACCGAGGAAGTCGCGATTCTTGCTGACCTCATGGATAGGCTGGCCCTGGCAAAGGGTACGGCCATTACCCGCAGCATCGCCGCCGATGCGCTCGACCGCCGCGCGGTCGCTCGCGGCGCGGTGCAGCACGAACAGGATTGGGATGGGCCGGACGATGAATGAAATGAGCGATTTCGCCGAAGCGGACGCCGGCGTGCCCGATGCCGAAGCGCTGCGCACCAGCCCGGCCCGGTTCGTCAACCGCGAAGTCAGCTGGTTGCAGTTCAATATGCGCGTGCTCGAAGAGGCCGGCAATGAGAGCCACCCGCTGCTCGAGCGCCTGCGCTTCGTATCGATCTCGGCCAATAATCTCGATGAATTCTACATGGTCCGTGTGGCCGGCCTGAAAGGCCAGTTGCGGGCAGGGCTATCCAAGCAGAGCGCCGATGGCCTGACGCCGGCCGAGCAGCTCGAGGAAATCGCCACGCTGGCCCAGCACCTGCAGCTGGAGCAGCAGGACCATTGGCAGAGCCTGCGCGAGGAATTGTTCGCGCAGAATGTGGTGATCCACGAAGAAGATGACCTCAGCGCCGACCAGGTCAATTACCTACAAAAGTTGTTCCGCGAGGAAATCTTTCCCGTGCTGACGCCGATCGCAGTCGATCCGGCCCATCCATTCCCGTTCATTCCCAATCTGGGCCTGGCCCTGGCTTTCGAGCTGCGCCGTCCCGATAGCGACCAGCCGCTGACCGCCCTGGTGCGCATTCCGAGCAATCTCGATCGCTTCATCACGCTGCCCAGCGGGCTGGTATCGGAAGGGCGGACTGAAGTCGTTACGATAGATACCCTGGTCAAGTTGTTCTTCCACAAGATGTTTCCGGGACACGAAGTCGTCGGCTCCGGAGCCTTCCGGGTCATCCGCGACAGCGAAATCGAAATCGACGACGAAGCGGCCGACCTCGTGGTAGAATTCGAATCCGCCTTGCGCCAGCGCCGCCGCGGCCAGGTGATCCGGCTCGAAATCGAAAGTTCGACGCCGCGGGCGCTCAAGCGCCAGATCGGCGAACAGCTGGGCGTCAAGGATGGCGATATCTTTGAGGTGCAGGGTTTCCTGGGGTTGGCCGATGCGCGCAAGGTTTGCGATGTCGAACGGCCCGACCTCAAGTTCACCCCCTATCTGGCGCGGTTCCCCGAGCGCATTCGCGACTATAATGGCGACAGCTTTGCCGCAATTCGCGCCAAGGACATCTTGGTCCACCATCCGTTCGAGAGTTTTGACGTGGTGGCGCAGTTCCTGATGCAGGCGGCGCGCGATCCCGATGTGGTTGCCATCAAGCAGACGCTCTATCGCACGTCGTCGGATAGTCCGATCATCAAGGCGCTGGTGATGGCCGCGGAAGCCGGCAAGTCGGTGACGTGCCTGGTCGAGCTCAAGGCGCGCTTTGACGAAGAAGCCAATATCCGCTGGGCGCGCGATCTCGAGCGGGCCGGGGCGCAGGTGGTGTTCGGCTTTATCGAGCTCAAGACCCACGCCAAGATGAGCCAGGTGGTGCGCCGCGAGAAGGGCAAGCTGGTCAGCTATTGCCATATCGGCACGGGCAATTATCACCCGATCACCGCCAAGATTTATACCGATCTCAGCTACTTCACCATCGACCCGGCGATTACGCGGGACGTGGCGCGGGTGTTCAATTTCATCACCGGCTATGCCCGCCCGACCGAGCTCGAGACCATAGCGGTTTCCCCGGTCAATCTGCGGCAGACGCTGATCGAGGATATCGGCCGCGAAATCGAGCATGCCCGCCAGGGCAAGCCGGCCAGCATCCTGCTCAAGATGAATTCGCTGGTCGATCCGCAGGTGATCGATGCGCTTTATGATGCCAGCCAGGCCGGCGTGAAGGTCGATCTGATCGTGCGCGGCATCTGCTGTCTGCGGCCGGGCATTCCTGGTTTCTCGGAGAATATCCGGGTCAAATCGATTGTCGGGCGCTTCCTCGAGCACAGCCGCATCTATTGCTTCGGCAATGGCGAGCCCATGCCCAATCCGAATGCGCGGGTCTATATTTCGTCGGCCGATATCATGGGCCGCAACCTTGATGGGCGGGTGGAAATCATGGTGCCCATTCTCAACAAGACCGTGCATAAGCAGATCCTGGACCGGATTCTGGTTGCCTATCTGCGCGACAACCAGCAGAGCTGGGAAGTATTGCCGGATGGCAGTTCGCACCGTATTCGCATGGCTGAAGGCGAAGAGCCGTTCAATGCGCACGATTATTTCATGACCAATCCGTCGCTGTCGGGTCGCGGCAGCGCCGGAATAGGTGAGGGCGACGAGGATACGGTTTGACACAATTCTGGGGGGTCGATGCCGATCCAACGGCACAGGGACGGATCAAGGGCGCCAAGCCCGTGGCCGTCCTCGATATCGGCTCCAATTCCGTCCGCCTGGTCGTTTATGAGCGCCACGCGCGCTCGCTGACGCCGCTCTACAACGAAAAATCAGCCTGCGCCCTGGGGCGCGGCATTGCCCAGACCGGGCGCCTGGCCGACGCCAATGTCGCTCAGGCGCTCGAGGCCATCAAACGCTTTGCCCTGGTGGCGCGCATGATGCGGGTGGGCAAAGTCTATGTGCTGGCGACCTCGGCGGTGCGTGACGCGGCCAATCGCGACGAATTCGTTGATGCCGTCGAGGCCATCATGGACACCAAGGTGCAGGTGCTGAGCGGTGAGCGCGAAGCCCATTTTGCAGCGCTGGGTGTGGTGGCCGGCATTCCCGGTTTTGATGGCATTGTCGGCGATCTGGGCGGCGGCAGCCTTGAGCTCTCCGCCATCAAGAGCGGCAATGATACCGACGGGGAGTCCTACGAACTCGGCGTGATCCGCCTGCAGGACGACAGCAACGGCAATCCGATGAAGGCCGCGAGCATCGTGCGGGAGCGGCTGGAAGCCTCCATTCTCAAGGCTGTCGCGCCGGGCAACAGTTTTGCGGCCATCGGCGGCACCTGGCGCTCGTTGGCCAAGCTACATCAGGTGCTGCGCGAATATCCGCTGCAGATGGTGCAGCATTATACCGTGCCTGCCGAGGACATGATCGCGCTTTGCACGGAGATCGTGGAAGCCGGTTCGCTCAAGAATTATCCCGGCTCGGAATTTGTCAGCTCCTCCCGCCGCGATCTAGTGCCGTTCGGCGCCGCCGTACTGGGCGAAGTGCTCAAGGCCGGTGCCTTCACCAATGTGATGTTCTCGGCGCTGGGCGTGCGCGAGGGTTATCTGCATGGCCTGCTCGATGCCAAGGAACAGGCGATCGATCCGCTGATCCAGGCGGCCGAAGAGCTCTCGGTGCTGCGCTCGCGCTCGCCGTCGCATGCTAATGATCTGATCGAGTTTACCGGGCAGTATTTCGCCATCGCAGGCATTGTGGAAACGGCCGAGGAAACCCGGCTGCGCAAAGTGGCGTGCCTGTTGGCTGATATTGCCTGGCGGGCTCACCCCGATTATCGCGGCGTGCAGAGCGTGGATGCGGTGGCCTATGGCTCGCTGACCGGCGTCGACCATCCCGGCCGGGCGTTCCTCTGCCAGGTCATTGCCGTGCGCTATGGCGGGCTCAAGATGAAGGGCATCAACCAGCCGTTGCTGGCCCTCGCCACGCCCGAAGCCTCGCAGCGCGCCAAGCTGATCGGGGCGCTGTTCCGGGTGGCCTATCCGATGACGGCAGCCATGCCCGGCATTCTGCCGCGCATCCGGTTCGAGGTAGAGGGCAGCTTGCTGGCGTTGGTGCTGCCGCAGGACTTCGCGTTCCTGAACGGCGAACATCTGAGCGGACGGCTGGACCAGTTCGCCAATCTGGCAGGCTACAGGGCCTCGTTCATCAGCGTCGCGAGCTAGTCGAAGCGGCTATTCAGCCGCTTCCGCCTGCGCGACGGGGAATTCGACGATGCCCTTGCGGGTGGCAACCAGGCCGACGCGACCGTGTTTGATCGCCAGGGCCTTTTCGCCGAACAGCTTGCGGCGCCAGCCTTTGAGGGCGGCGACATCAGCTTCGTCATCGAGCACCAGGGCATCGATATCGTCTGAGGTCGCGATGATACGGGCGGCGACGCCGTGTTGCTCGGACACCGATTTGAGCAGCACGCGGATGAGATCGCCCACCGCGCCCTTGGGCGAGGGGCCGCGATAGCGCTCGGGCATGGTCGGCAATTCGGCCTTGCCCAGCTCCTCGACATCCTTGAGCAGCGCCATGATCTCGGCGGCGGCGGAACTCCGGCCAAAGCCGCGGGGCACGGCACGCAGTTTGTCGAAGGCCTCAGGCGTCAGCGGGCGTTGCATGGCCAGTTCGAACAGCACGTCATCCTTGAGAATCCGGCTACGCGGCTGATCGCTGTCCTGCGCGCGTTTTTCGCGCCAGCCGGCCAGCACCTTGAGGGCCGCCAGGTCGCGCGGGCGGTTGATCTTCATCTTCAGCCGTTCCCAGGCCTTGTCCGGCTGCACGACATAGGTATCGATGCTGCGCAACACACCCAGCTCATCCTCAACCCAATCCCAGCGCTTGGTGGCATCGACCTGCTTGCGCAATTCGCGATAGATATCGCGCAGGTAAGTGACGTCGGCCAGCGCGTAGGTCAGTTGCTTTTCCGAGAGCGGGCGGGCCGACCAATCGGTGAAGCGGGAGGATTTGTCGAGTTCGACATTGGTGATGGAGCGCACCAGATTGTCGTAGGAGACGCTATCGCCAAACCCGCAGACGCTGGCGGCGATCTGCGTATCGAAAATATTGACCGGCACTTTGCCGCTCAGCTTGACGAAAATTTCCACATCCTGCCGTGCGGCATGGAACACCTTGGTGACTTCCGGATTGGCCAGCAGCGCGAAGAAGGGTGTCAAATCGATGCCCGACGCCAGCGGGTCGATCAGTACGGCTTCATCATCAGTCGCGGCCTGGATCAGGCAAAGCTTTGGCCAGTAAGTGGTTTCGCGCAAGAACTCGGTATCAACCGTTACAAAGTCGAACTTAGCGGCACGATCGCAGAAGGCCGCGAGCGCATCTGTGGAAATTATGGCGTCCATACCGGTTTCCGTCTCAAAATAGTCAAGATTGTTCCTAGCAGGTGCGAGAGCGTCACTCCAGAAGTGAATCTTTAAGCATAAGGAATTGGTTAGCGCGGCAGGATGATGCAACCCCACCGCCTGGGCCAGCCAAACTTGACAAGCATGGCGACCCATGCGCTTTTCCGGCCCAAGATTCCGGCCTTTTACCGAGTTCCGACATGACAACACATCGCTACCGCTCGCACACCTGCGGGGCCCTGACGGCCCAGGACGCAGGCCAGACCGTCCGCCTCAGCGGCTGGGTGCATCGTATCCGTGACCATGGCGGCCTGCTCTTCATCGATCTGCGCGACCATTACGGCCTGACCCAGGCCGTGATCGACCCTGATTCTCCGGCCTTCGCCGCTGCCGAGAAAATCCGGGCCGAATGGGTGCTGCGCATTGACGGAGAAGTGAAGCTGCGCGACGCGGCAGCTGTGAATCCGAACCTGCCCACCGGCGCGGTCGAAATCTATGTGCGCGAGATCGAAGTGCTCTCGGCGGCCAAGGAATTGCCATTGCCGGTATTCGGCGATCAGGAATACCCCGAGGACGTGCGGCTCAAGTATCGCTTCGTCGATCTGCGCCGCGAAAAGCTGCATGCCAATATCGTCAAGCGCACCAAGGTGATCGCTGCGATGCGCCGCGAAATGGCGACGGCCGGCTTTGCCGAATATTCGACGCCGATTCTCACTGCGTCGTCACCTGAAGGCGCACGCGACTTCCTCGTGCCCAGTCGCATCCATCCCGGCAAGTTCTTTGCGCTGCCGCAGGCGCCCCAGCAGTATAAGCAGTTGCTGATGGTGGCGGGCTTTGACCGCTATTTCCAGATCGCGCCCTGTTTCCGCGACGAAGATCCGCGAGCCGATCGCCTGCCGGGCGAGTTCTACCAGCTTGACCTGGAAATGAGCTTTGTGACGCAGGAAGACGTGTGGAACACGATGACCCCGGTCATCACCGGCATTTTCGAGGAATTTGCCGATGGCAAGCGCGTGACCAAGGATTGGCCGCGCATTCCCTATGACACGGCAATCCGCAAATATGGTTCGGACAAGCCGGATCTGCGCAACCCCATCGAAATGCAGGCCGTGACCGAGCATTTCGCTGGCTCCGGCTTCAAGGTGTTTGCCGGCCAGATCGAGGCTGACGACAAGGTCGAAGTGTGGGCCATTCCGGCCAAGAACAAACCCGGCGCCGAACCGATCGGCCGTGCATTCTGCGACCGCATGAATGCCTGGGCGCAGGGCGAGGGCCAGCCGGGCCTTGGCTATATCTTTTTCAAGGACGGGCAGGGCTCTGGCCCGATCGCCAAGAATATTGGTGAAGAACGCACTGCCGCCATCAAGGCCCAGCTTGGCCTTGCCGATGGCGACGCCGTATTCTTTGTCTGCGGTCGCCCGGCCAAGTTCTACAAGTTTGCCGGGGAAGCCCGCACCAAGGCCGCGACCGATATCGGCATTGTCGATACCGAGCAGTTCGCCCTGTGCTGGATCGTCGATTTCCCGTTCTACGAATGGGACGAAGAAGAAAAGCGCGTCGACTTCGCGCATAACCCCTTCTCCATGCCGCAGGGCGGGATCGAGGCGCTCAACAGCCAGGACCCGCTGACCATCAAGGCCTATCAGTATGATGCGGTCTGCAACGGCTACGAAATCGCCTCCGGCTCGATCCGTAACCAGCTGCCCGAAACCATGGTCAAGGCGTTCGAGCTGACCGGCAAGAGCCGCGACGAGGTCGAAGAGCAGTTCGGCGGCCTCTATCGCGCCTTCCAATACGGCGCCCCGCCACACGGCGGTGCGGCATTCGGCGTCGATCGCATCGTCATGCTGATCTGCGGCGTGCAGAACCTGCGCGAAATCACGGCCTTCCCGATGAATCAGCAGGCCGAAGACCTGCTGATGAACGCGCCCAGCCCGGCCTCGGCCAAGCAACTGCGCGAGCTCAGCATCCGCCTGAACGTGCAGGACAAATAGGCTCTGCCGGCAGACCCATTGCGGGCGGGCACCTGACGGTGTCCGCCCTTTTCGTTTCCGGCGGTTAATCAGCGTTAATGATGCGTTAAACGCCTGTTGTTACCGCTAGGGCGGCGAGAAACTATTTTCCCGGATTCGTTTTGTGCAGTCGCGGTATTCCCACATCCTGATGCTGTTGGGCGCCATCTTGGCGTTTGTGCCCATCCTGGCGGTGGATTATCTGCTCGACGCCTATGTGCGGGTTCGCGAAAAAGCGGTTATTCAACAATCCGCTAGCCTGGTTAGTTCACAAATTGAAATTGGCGCGATGGACGCCGTGGCCTCGCTGCGGCGGATATTGGCGGCCAGCCCCTCGCTCTGCACGCCGACCTTTGTCGCCAATGTGCAGGACGAGATCGAATCCAGCCTCAACCTCAAGCAGGTGCTGGTCGAGAATGCCGACGGTGTCCAGTATTGCGACGCCTTTGGCCGTACGATTTCCTACTCGCCGCTGTCGCAAAGCCTGCCGATCCCCGGGCATACCGAGACAATCACGGTGGTGAAGCTGGGCCAGATGGCGATGCCGGCGCTGAAGATCACACAGGTATTCGGCACGACGCGGCGGGTTTCCGCCTTTGTGCCGCTGGTCGGCCAGAGCCAGGTGGGGTTGGCCCAGACCATTCCCGCCGCCGGCATGCTGCGCGTGGTGCTGACCAATGGCACCTCAGTGTTCACGTTGGGCGACGCGACGGCGTTTGACGGGCAGGGGGCTACCGAATTCGTTTCGGCGCAGAGTTTTGCCGGGGAATTGCCGCTCAAGATCGAGGCTGCCGTGCCGTTTGCCGTGGTGCGCGCGGGCTATGCCGATCTCGATGTGAGCTTCACTATCCTGGCCTGCCTGATGAGCGCAGGATTCCTGCTGATGGCGCTGCGTTATGTTCGTCGCTCGCGCGTGCCGGCTTTCGATCTGGAACGCGCCATCGCCCGCGGCCAGATCAAGCCCTATTACCAGCCGGTCATCAACCTGCGGACGGGCGAGTTGGTCGGCTGCGAAGTGCTGTGCCGCTGGGAAAAGCGCAATGGCGAAGTGGTGCCGCCCGGGGCGTTCATCGACTATGCCGAGGTCACGGGCCTCGCCATCCCCATGACGCTGTCGCTGATGCAGCAGGTCAAGTTCGACCTGGGCGAATTGTGCCGGCAGATGCCCGACCTCAAGGTGTCGATCAACCTGTTCGAGGGGCATTTCCGCGATGGCAGCATTATCGAGGACGTGCAGGCCATTTTCGGCGGCTCGCCGATCGCCTATCGACAGCTGGTGTTCGAGATTACCGAGCGTCGCCCGCTGGCCAATTCGACCGTGGCGATCAGCGTGATTGCCGGGCTGCATGCGCTGGGGGCAAAGCTTGCCATGGACGACGCAGGGACGGGCCATTCCAACTTGGCTTATCTGGCGACGCTGGGCGTTGATGTGATCAAGATCGACCGGGTTTTCGTCGATATGGTCAAGCCCGAGACGACGCAGGTGCCGGTGCTGGACGGCCTGATTGCCATGGCCAAGGACCTCAATTGCGAGATCGTGGCCGAGGGCGTGGAGACCGAAGCGCAGGCGCTCTATCTACGGGCGCGGGGCGTGCTGCATGCCCAGGGCTTCATTTTCGCGCCTGCTCTCAGGGTCGGGGCGTTCAAGGAACTGGCTGTTGCGCTGCAGGCCACCCATCCCACGCGCCGGCGCGGCGAGGCGGCGGTCGCCAGCGCTGCCTAGAAGGCAAGTACCCTTCGGACATTAGGTCTTTTCATCCTGCCGGATTGATGGCACGTACGCGTGCCGGCAATCCATTGTCCGATGGTCCCCGCCGGATCGCCAGGAGAATACCTCGTGTCCACCGACATCAACGAGCAGCGGAAAGCCCTTCGCGAAGCGGCCCTGCATTTCCATGAATTCCCCAAGCCGGGCAAGCTGGAAATCCAGCCGACCAAGCCGCTGGGCAATCAGCGCGATCTGGCGCTGGCCTATTCTCCCGGCGTTGCGGCGCCCTGCGAGGAAATCGCCGAGAATCCGGATAGCGTGGCGCGCTATACCTCGCGCCAAAACCTGGTCGCGGTGATTTCCAACGGCACCGCCGTGCTCGGTCTGGGCAATATCGGCGCGCTGGCATCCAAGCCGGTGATGGAAGGCAAGGCGGTCCTGTTCAAGAAATTCGCCGGCATCGACGTGTTCGATCTCGAAATCGACGAGATCGACCCCAAGAAATTCATCGACGCCGTGGCGCCGCTGTGGCCCACCTTTGGCGGCATTAATCTGGAAGATATCCGCGCGCCCGATTGCTTTGAGATCGAGGAAACGCTGCGCGAGCGCATGCCGATTCCGGTGTTCCATGACGACCAGCACGGTACCGCCATCATCGTCGGCGCCGCCGTGTTGAACGGGCTCGAGCTGGCCGGCAAGAAGATCGAGGACGTCAAGATCTGCACGTCCGGGGCAGGGGCTGCGGCAATTGCCTGCCTCAATGTGCTGGTCGCACTCGGCGCTAAATACGAGAATATCTGGGTCGCGGACAAGGATGGCCTGGTCACCCACAAGCGCAATGACGTCAATGACAAGTGGCGCGGCCAATTCCGCCGCACCAGCGAGGCGACGACGCTCGCTGAAGTGATCGACGGTGCCGATGTGTTCCTGGGCCTCTCGGCTGCCGGGGCGCTCAAGCCCGAAATGCTGACCAAGATGGCGCCCAAGCCGCTGATTCTGGCTTTGGCCAATCCGAACCCGGAAATCATGCCCGAACTGGCTAAGGAAACCCGGCCGGACGCCATGGTCTGCACCGGCCGCTCGGACTATCCGAACCAGGTCAACAACGTGCTGTGCTTCCCCTTCATTTTCCGCGGTGCGCTCGACGTTGGGGCCACCACGATCAATGAGGAAATGAAGCTGGCGGCCGTGCGCGCCATTGCCAAGCTGGCGCATGAGCCGGGCCTCGAATCCTCGCCGTCGGGTACGCCGGCCGTCTATGGCCCTGAGCACATCATTCCCAATCCGTTCGATCAGCGGCTGATTCTGCGCATCGCGCCGGCGGTTGCCCGTGCGGCAATGGACTCGGGCGTGGCCAAGAAGCCGATCACCGACTGGAAGGCCTATCTCGACAGCCTCAACCGCTTCGTGTTCCGCTCAGGCCTTGTGATGAAGCCGATCATCGATCGGGCCCAGGGACAGAACAAGCGCCTCGCCTTTGCCGATGGCGAAGACGAACGCGTGCTGCGCGCCACCCAGGTACTGCTCGAGGAACGCATTGCGCGGCCCATCCTGATCGGCCGCCCGGCGGTGATCGAGGCACGTATCGAGCGCTTCGGCCTCAACCTCAAGCCCGGTACCGATTTCGAGATCATCAATCCCGAGGACGATCCGCGCTATCGCGACTATGTCGCGCTGTTCCATTCGCTGGTCGGCCGCGATGGCGTGACGCCCGACACCGCCCGGCAGATGGTGCGCACCAATACGACCGTAATCGGCGCCCTGGCCGTCAAGCGCGGCGAGGCCGATGCGCTGATCTGTGGCCTGCAGGGGCGCTTTATCAAGCATGTGCGCGATATCCGCTCGGTCATCGGCCTGCAGGACGGGCTCAATGACGTGTCGGCGCTTTCCATGCTGATCATGCCGCGCGGCGCCTTCTTCCTGGCCGATACCTATGTTCACCAGGACCCGACCGCCGACGAGATCGTGCGCATCACCCTGCAGGCGCGCGACCACCTCAAGCGCTTCAACATCGAGGCCCGCGCGGCGCTGCTGAGCTATTCGAACTTCGGTTCGCGCGATGGCGACAGCGCCTACAAGATGCGCGAGGCCTATAACAAGCTCAAGGCGATCGCTCCGGACCTGATTGTCGAAGGCGAAATGCAGGGCGACCTGGCACTCAACCAGGAATTGCGCGAGCGCTATGTGCCCGACACGGTGCTGACCGGCGAAGCCAATCTGCTGATCTTCCCGAACCTCGATGCGGCTAACCTGTCCATGACCTTGCTCAAGGAAATGAACAACGCGCTCTCGGTCGGCCCGATCCTGATGGGGCCGCGTTCGCCGGCGCACATCCTGGCCCCATCCACCACCAGCCGCGGCATTGTCAACATGGCCGCCATCGCTGCCAATGAAGCGATCGGGACCGAAACATGATCCGGCATACGGTCGTCTTCACGCTCAAGCATCAGGCTGGATCGGCGGAGGAGGGTGCCTTCCTCCGCGATGCCAAGGTGCTGGCACACATTCCGGGCGTCGAGAAGTTCGAGCAGTTGCGGCAGGTCAGTCCGAAGAACGATTATGCCTTCGGCTTCTCGATGGAATTTGCCGATCAGGCTGCGTACACCGGCTATAATGAGCATCCGGAGCATGTTGCGTTCGTGCGGGACCGCTGGGTGCCGGAAGTGGCGCGGTTTCTGGAGATCGACTACGTGGCGCTTTGAGGAGAGGGGTGGCGCCGACCGTGGTGGCACCACACTCCAAGCTGGGTGCACCGTAGCTGTCGGCTAACGCACTGCTTCGCAACCCCGCGTTAAGGCATTGTCAGCTATACTGGCCGCGTTCAGTATTCGGTTTTGCCCATGCCCACCCGTCTCAAACGTCCGGCCATTTGGCGTCCATTGGCAATGACTGTGGCTTTGCTCGGGTTTCAGGGCTATTTGGCCTATTCGGCGATCAGCGGGCAGTTCGGCATCGACAATCGGGGCCAGATACTGGCTGATATCGATGTGCTCAAGGCACGGTCTGCGGCGCTGCAGGCGGAAATTGATGCGTTCCGGCACCGCTCGACGCTGATGGATAGCCGCAAGCTTGATCCCGATATCGTCACCGAGCGGGCGCGGGCGCTGCTGAATATGGCCAATGCGAATGACATTATCGTCATGGTTGATCCGGTGAGTGGTAAACCACTTTCCGGTAAATTCGATGAATTAGCCAAAGATCAGTTAAACGCAATTATATCAGCGGATTCAATTCTCTAGCATTGATCCGATCTGCCGCTTGGGCATTGCTTTCCGCCAATCGCTTGCACTATGATGGCGTTGTGTGGCCAATTCGGGCCCTGCGGCAAATCCATTCCGATGCGGAGCGTTCCCTATGGCGCGTAAGGCTGTGGCCACCAAGGCCAAGACGCAATCTAACATACCTCAGCTGACCAAGGAACAGGAGCTCGAAGCCTATCGCGAGATGCTGCTGATCCGTCGCTTCGAGGAAAAGGCTGGCCAGATGTATGGCATGGGCCTGATCGGCGGCTTCTGCCACCTTTATATTGGCCAGGAAGCTGTCGTCACCGGCATCACCATGGCCAGCGAAAAGGGCAAGGACGCCCAGATCACCGGCTATCGCGACCACGGCCACATGCTGGTCATGGGGCTCGACCCCAAGGGCGTCATGGCTGAGCTGACCGGACGCCAGGGCGGCCTGTCGCGCGGCAAGGGCGGCTCGATGCACATGTTCTCCAACGAGCATCGCTTCTATGGCGGCAACGGCATTGTCGGCGCGCAGGCGTCGCTGGGCACGGGCCTCGGCTTTGCCGCCAAGTATAAGGGCGACGGTTCGGTCTCCATTGCCTATTTCGGCGACGGCGCGGCCAACCAGGGCCAGGTCTATGAGAGCTTCAACATGGCCAAGCTCTGGAACCTGCCGGTCGTGTTTATCATCGAGAACAACAAATACGCCATGGGCACCTCGATCGAGCGCTCGTCGGCAACCACCGATTTCTCCAAGCGCGGCGCTTCGTTCGACATTCCGGGCGAGCAGGTCGACGGCATGGATGTGCGCATGGTCTATGATGCCGCCAAGCGCGCCATCGAGCATGCGCGTTCCGGCAAGGGCCCGTTCATCCTGGAAATGCTGACCTATCGCTATCGCGGCCATTCGATGTCCGACCCGGCGAAATATCGCACCAAGGACGAAGTGACCAAGTACCGCCAGGAACGCGACCCGATCGAGCAGATCAAGGCGCGCCTGCTGGCCGAAGGTTACGCAACCGAAGAATCGCTCAAGGCAACGGAAAACGAAATCCGCGCCATCGTCACCGAAGCCGCCGATTTTGCGACCAACGATCCCGAGCCGGATGCGTCCGAGCTCTGGACCGACATCACCATTTCAGCCTGATGACCGGCCCTATCGACATTGTCGAGAGTATCAACGGCGTCCCCGTGTCCATTACCCATGGGCTGGACGTGGGCACGAGCCCAAACGGGGACATCGAGTATCACTACAACTTTCTCGACTATGTCTTCGGGGCGGACGAGCAGACGATCTTCGCGCGCAGCTATCTCGGCGATGACCGGGCCGATGTCCGCTCCTATACGCGCGACCTCGACACCTGGCCGCTGGCACTGCGCGCACTGATCTATCTGCAGCTCCGCTATCGCGACCTGACCGTGCTGATGGCCAATGGCTACGAGCCCTTGCCCAAGGCGCTGGCCAAGCGCGTGGAGGAGGGCGTGGCCCAATTCCTCGCGGCGTCGGTTATCGATCGTGGCGGGAGGCCGGCATGAGTATCCTGCTCGGTGTCATCATGCTGTTTGCCATCCTGTCGGCGGTCGTGGCCGTCGTCCAGGCTATGGCAATCACTCGCCTGGCGCCCGCCAGTGAGCAGATCGGCTCGTTCTTTCCGCTCGGCTGGTGGAAGTTCAGCAAGCTCGACGCCAAGGCCGGCCCGCAAGCGGCTGCGCCGCTGGCGATCTACAAGCGCGCGGTCATCGCCTTCCTGATCTTTCTGGTGCTTGGCCTGGTGCTGAGCGGTTGGTCCGCCAATCGCCCGGCGCAGGCAGAGAGCACCACTGCCTTTATCCAATCCAATCCTGAAATTCCTGCCCGCCGCGTGGCCGCGATGCCCGGCGCCCCCTCGCTGGAGAGTTAAATGCCCCAAATTCTGATGCCTGCGCTGTCGCCCACCATGGAAGAGGGCAAACTGTCCAAGTGGCTGGTCAAGGTCGGTGACAGTGTCAAATCCGGCGACGTGCTGGCCGAAATCGAAACCGACAAGGCAACGATGGAAGTCGAGTCGGTCGATGAAGGCGTGGTCAAGGAATTGCTGATCGCCGAAGGCACGGACGCGGTGAAGGTCAATACGCCCATCGCGCTGATCCTGGCGGAAGGCGAAACCGCCGATGCGGCGCCTGCCGCGCAGACCGCGCCGGAGCCGGCTGAGGCACCCGTGGTTCCAGCTGAAAAGGCGGCCGAGGCTGCACCCGCTGCTGCCACGGTTCCGGCCGCGCCAAAGTTTGAAGCCCAGAGCGATCCCGATCTGCCCGAAGGCGTCGAAATGGTCGAGATGACCGTGCGCCAAGCGCTGAACGAGGCCATGGCCGAGGAACTGCGTCGCGACAAGGACGTCTTCGTGATGGGCGAGGAAGTCGCCGAATACCAGGGCGCCTACAAGATCACGCAGAACCTGCTGCAGGAATTCGGCCCCGAGCGCATCATCGATACCCCGATCACCGAGCACGGCTTTGCCGGTCTCGCCGTCGGTGCAGCCTTTGCTGGCCTCAAGCCGATCGTCGAATTCATGACCTGGAACTTTGCCATGCAGGCAATCGACCAGATCATTAACTCGGCTGCAAAGCAGCTCTATATGTCGGGCGGCCAGGTTACCGCGCCCATGGTGTTCCGCGGCCCGAACGGCGTTGCGTCGCGCGTTGGCGCCCAGCACAGCCAGGACTATTCGGCCTGGTATAGCCACGTTCCCGGCCTCACCGTCATCGCGCCCTATAGTGCCGCCGACGCCAAGGGCCTGCTCAAGGCTGCAATTCGTTCGCCCAACCCGGTCGTCTTTCTCGAAAACGAAATTCTCTACGGCTCCACGGGCCTGGTCCCCAAGGTCGATGATTTCGTGCTGCCGATCGGCAAGGCCCGCATTGCCCGCAAGGGTGCGGACGTCACCATCGTCTCGTTCTCGATGGGCATGCGTTATGCCACCCAGGCCACGGAAAAGCTGGTCGCGGCGGGCGTCGATGTCGAACTGATCGATCTGCGCACGCTGCGCCCGCTCGACAGCGATACCGTGATCGAGTCGGTCAAAAAGACCGGGCGCCTCGTAACGGTGGAAGAGGGCTGGCCGCACGGCGGCATCGGCGCCGAGATTTCGGCCCGCGTCATGGAACAGGCCTTCGATTATCTCGACGCCCCGGTCATGCGCGTGACGGGCAAGGATGTTCCAATGCCCTACGCCGCCAATCTCGAAAAGCTGGCGCTGCCGAATGTCGATGAAGTCATCGCGGCGGTCAATGCCGTAACGTACCGCTCGTAGTTCAAATGGAGAAGGATCGTCAGCAGCAGGCGGTTCATGTAGTCGGACTAGAGG
Organism: Hyphomicrobiales bacterium; assembly: GCA_900470445.1. Taxonomy (GTDB): domain Bacteria; phylum Pseudomonadota; class Alphaproteobacteria; order Rhizobiales; family Devosiaceae; genus Devosia. Next base: position 239,992 of record UCAU01000006.1, read on the forward strand.
CCTTGGAGTGGCAACTGGAACGCAGTTTAGGAATTGCGAAAAGTGCCGAACGACAGGCTACCATTGCGATCCTGTTTTATCTTTGGCTTTGCAGCCTTTCCATAGTTGCCAATCTAAGCGTGACGAACAAATTTGATGTGAACTTCCTCTGGGTGAATTTTGAACTCGTGAACGGCGCTCTAATTAGAGGCTTGGCATTTGGAGGCGCGTGCATCGCGTTGGTTTCATACTTCTTCCTGTCAAATGTGCAGGGAGCGCAACAAAGATCGCTCGGCTTTTTTGCTGAGAACGGGTCGAAAAAAGTTATCGCGTTACTCGCCCATGCTGAATGGATGCGTTCACGCGAGAAGTGGATGTACACCGTGTTTCCCTTCCTGGGGATCGCGATGATGGTTGGAATTTTTGCGATGTTTGGCATCGCCGCAGTGACATTGGTAATGTCACTACGTTCGTGAGAGACGGAGACTAAGTAATGCCGATTGAAATCACCATGCCGGCGCTCTCTCCCACGATGGAAGAGGGCAAGCTTGCCAAATGGCACGTCAAGGAGGGCGACAGCGTCTCCTCCGGTGACGTGATCGCCGAAATCGAAACCGACAAGGCCACGATGGAAGTTGAGGCCGTTGACGAGGGCAAGATCGGCAAGATCATGGTTGCCGAGGGCACCGATAATGTGAAGGTCAACGCGGTCATTGCCGTGTTGCTGCAGGAAGGCGAGGACGCCAGCGCCATCGCGGCAGGGGGCAGCAAGCCCGCCGAGGCCCCGAAGGCGGAAGCGCCCAAGGCTGACGCTCCAAAAGCCGATGCCGGCACGGTGATGCGCGCGGACGCTGCAACACAGACCGCGCCGACCTCCAAGGCCGACCCGGCGCCGGTTGCCAATTCAGGCTCCAGCGCCCCAGCCAAGGCTGAAGGCGGCAAGGTGTTTGCTTCGCCACTCGCCCGGCGCCTCGCCAAGGAAGCCGGGATCGATGTGTCGGCCATTGCCGGCTCCGGTCCCAAGGGCCGTGTCGTCAAGTCGGACGTCGAGGCCGCCAAGTCGGGCAAGGGCGCAACCAAGCCTGCTGCTGCGACGGCGTCGGCCGGTGCGGCTCCTGCGACCGGCATGAGCAAGAACCAGGTCATCGCGCTCTACGAAGAAGGCAGCTACGAGCTCGTGCCTAACGATGGCATGCGCAAGGTTGTGGCAGCGCGCCTCACCGAATCCAAGCAGACGGTGCCGCATTTCTACCTGACGCTCGATTGCAAGATCGATGCGCTGCTGGCGGCTCGCGAGCAGATCAATGCCTCGGCGCCCAAGAGCAAGGAGGGCAAGCCGGCCTTCAAGCTCTCGGTCAATGACTTCGTGATGAAGGCCTGGGCCGTGGCCTTGCAGCGCGTGCCCGCGGCCAATGCCACCTGGGCGGGGGACTCGATCCTCTACCACAAGCGCAGCGACGTAGCGGTTGCCGTGTCGGTGCCGGGCGGGCTGTTCACGCCCGTGGTCAAATCCTGCGATACCAAGACGCTTCGCGAAATCTCCGAAGAGGTCAAGGATCTGGCCGGCCGCGCCCGCAACAAGAAGCTGGCTCCGCATGAATATCAGGGCGGCGCTTCCTCGGTGTCCAACCTGGGCATGTTCGGCATCAAGGAATTTGCCGCGGTGATCAATCCGCCGCATGGCACGATCCTGGCGGTCGGCGTTGGTGAGGAACGCGTCTATCCCGAAAACGGGCAGATCAAGATCGGCCAGTTCATGACCGTCACGCTCTCCTGCGATCACCGCGCCGTCGATGGCGCGCTGGGCGCCGAAGTGCTGGGCGTGTTCAAGGGCCTGATCGAAAATCCCGTGATGATGCTGGCCTAAGGGGCAGGGCGCATGAAAACCATCCTGGCCTATGGCGACAGCCTGACCTACGGCGCCAATCCGCAGCCTAATGGGCCGCGGCATGCCTATGAAGATCGCTGGCCGAGTGTGCTTGAGCAAGGCCTGGGCGGCAAGGCTCGGGTGATTGCCGAAGGGTTGGGCGGCCGCACGACGGCTTCGGATGATTGGTATGCCGCTGCCGATCGCAATGGGGCGCGCATCCTGCCGACCCTGCTCGACAGCCATTCGCCGCTCGATCTGGTCATCATCATGCTGGGCACGAATGACCTCAAGCCCGCCGTCTGCGGTTCGGCTCTCGAGGCTTCGTTTGGCCTGCGCCGTCTGGTGCAGATCATTCGGGGGCAGGCGGCGGGCAAGGGCGAAACCGCGCCCCAGATTATTCTCGTTGCGCCACCGCTGATCTGCGACAGCGACAATGCCGACATGCTTGGCCATTTCGGTGGGTTGCAACATGGACTCGAGCAATCGAGCCAGTTTGCCGCTCACTATGCGCGCCGCGCGCAGGAGTGGAATACCGGCTTCTTCGACGCGTCCACGGTGGCCAAGGCCGACCCGGCTGACGGCGTTCATCTCGATGCGGCCAATACCCGCGCCATCGGCGTCGGGCTCGTGCCTGTCGTCAAATCCATGCTCGGCCTCTAGGCCAAACTCTGGAGGCCAAAATGGCTGACCAATACGATCTTCTCGTCATCGGTGCCGGTCCGGGCGGCTATGTCGCCGCCATTCGCGGTGCGCAGCTCGGCATGAAGGTGGGCATTATCGAGCGCGAGCATATGGCTGGCATCTGCTCGAACTGGGGCTGCATACCCACCAAGGCGCTGCTGCGCTCGGCCGAAATCTACGGCCATATGAGCCACGCCAAGGATTACGGCCTGACGGTCGAGAAATTCGGCGTCGATATCGATGGCGTGGTGAAGCGTTCCCGCGCCATTGCCGCGCAGATGAACAATGGCGTCCAGTTCCTCATGAAGAAGAACAAGGTCGACATCATCTGGGGCGAAGCGGTCATCACCAAGCCCGGCGAAGTCAAGGTCGCCCCGACCAAGAAGGCCATCGTGCAGCCGCAGGGGCCCGTGCCCAAGAATGCGCTGGGCGAGGGCACGTACAAGGCAAAAAATATTATCATCGCCACTGGCGCGCGCCCGCGCGTGCTGCCCGGCATCGAGCCGGATGGCGACAAGATCTGGACCTATTTCGAGGCGATGAAACCGGCCGCCATGCCCAAGTCGTTGGTGGTGATGGGCTCGGGCGCCATCGGCGTCGAATTTGCCTCGTTCTACCGCTCGATGGGCGCCGAAGTGACCATTATCGAGCTGCTGCCGCAGATCATGCCGGTGGAAGATGCCGAGATTTCCGGCCTTGCTCGCAAGCGGCTGGAAAAGCGCGGCATCAAGATCCTGACCGATGCCAAGGTCGCCAAGGTCGAAAAGACCAAGGATGGTGTGATCGCCCATGTCGAGCTGAAATCCGGCGGGAAGCAGCAGATCGCGGGCGACAAGCTGATCTCGGCTGTCGGCGTGCAGTGCAATATCGAAGGACTGGGGCTTGAGACCGTCGGGGTCAAGACCGAGCGCGGCGCTATTGTCATCGATGGCTACGGCAAGACCAATGTGGACGGCATCTGGGCCATTGGCGACGTCGCCGGCCCGCCCATGCTGGCGCACAAGGCCGAGCATGAGGCGGTGATCACCGTCGAAAAGATTGCGGGCCTCAAGGTGCATGGCCTCGACAAGCTCAAGGTGCCGGGCTGCACTTATTGCGAGCCGCAGGTGGCCAGCGTCGGGCTGACCGAAGCCAAGGCCAAGGAATTGGGTCGCGAGATCAAGGTTGGCCGCTTCCCCTTCGTCGGTAACGGCAAGGCGATTGCCTTGGGCGAGCCCGATGGGCTGGTCAAAACCATTTTCGACGCCAAGACCGGGGAACTTCTGGGTGCGCACATGATTGGTGCCGAAGTCACCGAACTGATACAGGGCTTCGTCATCGCGATGAACCTGGAGACGACCGAGGAAGAACTGATCCACACCATCTTCCCGCACCCGACCCTGAGCGAGACGATGAAGGAAAGCGTTCTGGACGCCTATGGTCGCGCGCTGAACATCTAGCGCGCAACTGTTCACCGCCGTTGCCACGACCTCGCCCTGCTACGTGTGCAGGGTGGGGCGCAACAGCAACGGAATTGAAGGAGTTATCCACATGGTCAAAGCCATCCAAGTCGGCCTCGGACACTGGGGATTCAGCTGGACCAAGGAAGTTATCCCCAAAGTTCCCAGCATTCACATGGTGGGCTATGTCGATTCCAATCCGGACGCGGTCAAGCGCGTACAGAGCGAACTGGGCATTGAGGAAAAGCGCTGCTTCCTGAGCCTTGATGAGGCGGCCAAGGGTGTCGAAGCCGATCTCGCCATCTGCACGCTGCGCACCGAGGCACATTATCCGGTGGTCAAGCGGTGCCTCGAGCTAGGCTTCAATGTCCTCGTCGAAAAGCCCTTCGCCTCGACCATTGCGCAGGCCAAGGAACTGGTGGATCTCGCCAAGGCCAGTGGCCGGGTGCTGATGGTCAGCCAGAATTACCGCTTCCAGCCCGCGCCCATTGCTGCGGCAGAGCTGATCGGCGCGCAGAAGTTCGGGCCGGTGAACCTGGTCTCCATCGATTTCCGCCGCCACGCGCCGAGCCAGGGCTACCGCTATTGGGACATGCCCGATCCGCTGCTGGCCGATATGTCGATCCACCATTTCGACCTGATGCGCATGGTGCTGAGCGACGAGCCAAAGCGCGGTTCCTGCCGCACCTGGAATCCGGCGGCCAGCCCGTTCGGTCACCACCCGATCGGCGTGGCGACGCTGGAATTCGAGAAGGGTACTATCGTTTCCTATCGCGGCAGCTGGATGAGCAGCGGCCCGGTAACGCCATGGGCGGGCGAATGGACCATGGATTGCTCGGAAGGCGAGATCATCTGGTCCTCGCGCGATCATTTCATGGGCAAGGCCGGCCCCGACCGGCTTAGCCTGCGTGAGCGCGACAAGGAAGCCGTTCCTGTCTCACTGGCGCCCGTCGAATTCACCGACCGTACCGGCACATTGGCGGCCATCGCCAAGGTGATCGAGTCCGGCTCGGTTCCTGCCCGGTTCAGTTCGGGTGAGGACAATCTGCATTCGCTTGCCTTGGTGCAGGCCACTATCACTTCCGCCGCCCGGGGCGGCGAATGGGTCGATATAGCGGAGATCATGCAATGAGCGTCGGAATGCAGGAACTACTGATCTTTCTGGCCATCGGCCTGGTCGCAGGCTGGCTTGCCGGACTGCTGCTCGGCGGCGGTGGGTTGTTGCGCAACCTGATCGTGGGTGTCATCGGCGCCTTTGTCGGGGGCTGGCTGCTGTCGGTGGCCAATATTTCACTGCCCATCGGCAATGTACTGGTGAGCCAGATCATTACCGCAACGATTGGCGCTATCGTCGTCATCGTCGTGGCGCGGGTTGTCGCCAAGTAGGGGCAGCCCATCATAAAGACCGGGTTGAACCGGCAGCCTTTGGGAGCGATATAACGGGCACGCTCTGCCCAGTCAGGACCAAAATTGGTTACGCTCATTGATAATTCGGCGCTGAAACCGCGCCACCCGGAAAAGGCCAACCGGCCCGACGGCGTCGTGCTGCGCAAGCCGAACTGGATCCGCGTGAAAGCGCCCGGTTCTCCGGTCTACAAGGAAACCCAGCAGATCGTGCGCGAGCATGGGCTGGTGACGGTGTGCGAAGAAGCCGGCTGCCCCAATATTGGGGAATGCTGGAGCAAAAAGCACGCAACCATGATGATCATGGGCGAGATCTGCACCCGCGCCTGCGCGTTCTGCAACGTGCGCACAGGCATGCCCGGCCCGCTCGATGCCAGCGAGCCAGAAAAGGTCGCCCTGGCCGTGCAGAAGCTCGGCCTCGAGCACGTCGTCATCACCTCGGTGGATCGCGACGACCTGGCCGATGGCGGCGCGCAGCATTTTGCCGACGTAATCGTGGCCATTCGCGCGCATAATCCGCGCACCACGATCGAAATCCTGACGCCTGACTTCCTGCGCAAGGAAGGGGCCCTCGAAATCGTCGTTGCGGCCAAGCCGGACGTGTTCAACCACAACCTTGAAACCGTGCCCTCGAAATATCTCAAGGTGCGGCCCGGCGCGCGTTACTTCCACTCGATCCGCCTGCTGCAAAAGGTCAAGGAACTGGACCCCACCATGTTCACCAAGTCCGGTATCATGGTTGGCCTCGGCGAAGAGCGGAATGAAGTGCTCCAGCTGATGGACGATTTGCGTTCGGCCGATGTGGATTTCCTGACCATCGGGCAATATCTGCAGCCGACCAAGAAGCACTATCCGCTGCAGCGCTTCGTCACGCCCGACGAATTCAAGTCCTACGCCACCGTTGCGAGTGCCAAGGGCTTCTCCCTGGTCTCGTCCAGCCCCTTGACCCGCTCGTCCCACCACGCTGGCGAAGACTTCGCCAAGCTCAAGGCAGCCCGGATGGCAAAGCTCGGCCACTGATGAAACGCTTTTTCGAACGGCATGTGCCGCATCTGCCCAAGCGCATGTTCGACATCGTCGCCGACCTGTCGGACTATCCGCGCTTCATCCCCAATTGCAAGGCGATGGAGGTCCGCAAGGACCCCGCCGCCGGCGCGGCCGATATAAGGCTGGCCAAGATGACTCTGTTCTTCGGCCCGATCACCCAGGCCTATACCAGCCGGGTGACTGTCGATCCTGAAGCGCTGACCATCCGTGCCAAGGCGGTGGACGGTCCCTTTGCCTATCTCGATAGCGTGTGGAGCTTCGAGCAGGAGGGCATGGGCACGCGCGTGCGCTTCGAAATCGACTTCAAGATTTCCAACCCGCTGATCGCGGCCGTCGCCGAGCCGGCTTTCGCCGCCAAGCAGGACGAAATCATGCGCGCCTTCGCCGATGAGGCGGACAGCCGCTACGGGGATTAGCGATGTTCGAACGGCTCGATTGCGTTTGTTTGCACACGGACAACATCGAGACATCCCTGACGTTCCTTGGCGGTATGGGCATGACCGAGGCTTGGCGGCTCGACCGCTTGCTTGACGACGGCAGGCCCTGGACTTTGGTCGGGCTGGATTTCCCCGACAAGACCAGTTCGCAACTTGTACTCAGCACGCATCCTGATCGGCGGATGATTGAGGTCGAAATACGGGTTGCCGACGTTCGCCGCGCTTATGAGCAATTGCGCCAGAGCCCAGGCGTTCGCTGGCTGGCTGAACCATTCCCCATCGAGCAAGGTCATGTGGCCGTCATGCTGGCGCCGGACGGAAATGCCTTTGTGCTGATCGGCGACTAAGCTTTAGTCGTCGTCGCTATTGAGCACCTGCAGGATCAGCTCGAACGCTGCTTCCACAGTGGCCCGGCGCACGGCATCGCGACCGATATCGCCAAAGCGATGCTCGATCACCACGGTGGCCAGTTCCGACGACACCGCTACATAAACCAGGCCCACCGGCTTCTTCTCGGTGCCGCCATCGGGGCCGGCAATGCCGGTCACGGACACTGCAAAATCGACCCGCGCCGTATTGCGCGCGCCGTCCGCCATGGCTCGGGCCACCTGGTTGGACACCGCGCCGTAATCATGGATGAGCCGGGCTGGGACCTGGATCATGCGCGACTTGGCGGAATTGGCATAGGTGATGTAGCCGCCATAAAACGCGGCGGATGAGCCCGGAACGTCGGTCAACGCCGCGGCAATCATGCCGCCGGTGCAACTCTCTGCGGTAACAATGGTCTTGCCGGCCTGCGTGAGGAAATCGATGACCTCCTTGCCGGGATCGCGCGCTGCCGTGGCTGCCATCAATCCCCCCTCGGCACTTCTACACTCGCACTCGCCATGGCCACGATACCTTCCTCCCGCCCGGTAAAGCCGAGCTTTTCACTCGTTGTCGCCTTGATCGCGATCCTGTTGGTCGCAATTCCCAGTGTTTCGGCAATCACCGCCTGCATTGCCGGCACATGTTGCGCGATCCTGGGTCCTTCGCAGACAATTGTCACGTCAAGATTGACGATGCGCCCACCCAACCCGGTCACGAGATCGCCAGCGTGCTTGAGGAAGATGGTGGAAGCCGCGCCTTTCCACTGCATATCGGCCGGCGGGAAGTGCACGCCGATATCGCCTTCGCCGATTGCGCCCAGAATGGCGTCGGTCAGCGCATGCAGCGCCACATCGGCATCGGAATGGCCCTTGAGCTTGGCCTTATAGGGGATGCGCACGCCGCCCAGCCATACGGCATCGCCGGGCTCGAATGGATGCACGTCAAAGCCGGTGCCGACACGGGTTTCCATAGCGAAATCTCCTGAAACGATCCGCTCGGCCCGTTCGAAATCTTGGGGATGCGTAATCTTGATGTTGTTAGGATCGCCCATCACCATGGCGACCTTGAGCCCCGCCCATTCGGCGATTTCTGCGTCGTCGGTGAACTGGCGGCGAATGGTGGAAGCACGCATATGCGCGGAAAAAAGCTGCCCGAAGCGGAAACCCTGCGGTGTTTGGGCGGCATGAAGCTGGTTGCGGTCCTCGGTGGCAACGACCAGGCGGCCGTCGAGCGAGCGCTTTATGGTGTCGGTGACACCAAGAGCGGGCAGGGCGCCATCATATTGGTCCAGTACCGCAATGACGTCGCCAATCAGGTCGGTGGTCGCAAAGGGCCGCGCTGCATCCTGAATCAGCACCAGATCTGGCCGCAGCGGCGCCAAGGCCTTGAGGCCTTCCAGCACCGAGGCTTGCCGCGTGCCGCCCCCGAGTACCGGCGCCAAGAGGCGGTTGTCGCTGAGGCCAAGGGCGGCGTAGCGCTCTGCATGGCCTGCGTGGACAACGGGGAGAATCTGGCCGATGGCCGGATGGTCGAGAAATGCCTGGATGGTCCGCTGCAGCACCGGAACGCCCGCAACATTGCGGTATTGCTTGGGATCGGGGGCTCCACCGGCGCTCGCGCGCTCACCCTGGCCAGCAGCGACAATGATGACGGCGATGGATTTTTGACGCATATCGAAACAGACACTCAACCCGGAAACCGTCATAGGAATCTGGTCTAGCCGTGCCGGTGTCATGCGGCAAGTGCAGGGCTGCCGCACACCCGGCAACGGTACATAAGGTGTTGCGCTAGCGGCGCTTTTGATTATTGTGCGGGCAGAAATTCAAAAATGACCATTTCTGGGGCAGTCCTTGTCTGAAATTGCCTGCGAGTTGAGCATTGGGAGCCATCGGGTTCGCAGTCATGCTTTGCTTGCTCCCATGGCGGGAATCACCGATCGCCCGTTTCGTGTCCTCGCAGAGCGGTTCGGCGCTGGCATGGTCGTATCCGAGATGATCGCCAGCAATGCCCTGGGCGTGGGCAATGAAGAGATGGTGCGTAAGCTCGGTCGCCCCGGCACGCTGCCCCACATGGTGCAATTGGCTGGCTGCGAGGCCGAATGGATGGCGCGTGGTGCCAAGATCGCCCACGATGCCGGCGCCGATATCATCGACATCAATTTCGGCTGCCCGGCCAAGCGCGTCACTAACGGCTATGCCGGCTCGGCGCTGATGCGCGTGCCCGACCACGCCATGACGCTGATCGATGCCGTCGTTGCCGCCACGCCGCTACCGGTCACCGTCAAGATGCGCCTGGGCTGGGACGATGACAGCCTCAATGCCCCCGAAATCGCCCGCCGCGCCGTCGATGCTGGGGCACGGATGATCACCGTGCATGGCCGCACCCGCCAGCAATTTTACAAGGGCAATGCCCGCTGGGAACTGGTGCGGGCGGTTGTCGAGGCGGTGGACGTGCCCGTGGTGGTCAATGGTGACATTGTGGACTTTGCCAGTGCGCGCGAGGCCCTGCAGCAATCCGGTGCGGCTGCGGTCATGCTCGGCCGCGGTGCTCAAGGGCGCCCATGGGCAGTTGGCCAGATTGGCGCTGCGCTGGCCGGGAGGGAGGCGCAGCCTGCACCGCAGGGTGAAGCGCTTGCCGAACTGGTTGCCGAGCATTACGAGGGCATCCTGGTCGAATATGGCACGGTGGTGGGCCTGAGGGCCGCGCGCAAGCATCTGGATTGGTATCTGGAGGCCGCCGGCATCGCGCTCGACAAGCCGACTCGCACTGCCTTTCTCAACAATGAAACGCCGTCTCATGTGCTCGAGATGATCGGCGCGATTTTCTCGGGCGAATGGAAGGCGGCGGCATGAGCGCGTCTACGAATGCGAGCAAATTGGCCAGCGTGCCTTCGACTGCGGTGCTGCAGGCTTTGCCGCAGCCCATCATCGTTTGCGACGAAGACCGCCAGATCATCTTCGTCAATTATGCCGCCGAGGCGTTTTTTGGCGCTTCGCTGAGCGTTTTGACGCGCCAGCGGCTGGACGATCTCATTGCCTTCGGCTCGCCCATTATCAGCCTGGTTGAAACCGTCATCCTGCGCCGTGGGCCGATGACTGAATATCGCGTCCGCGTCGGCTCGTCCCGCTTTGGCGATGAGCGTATTGCCGACGTGTTCGCTAGCCCGCTTTCGGATAGCGATGGCCGCGTGGCCCTGCTGATCCAGGAACGGACCATGGCTGACAAGATCGATCGCCAGATGGTGTCGCGTGGCGCGGCGCGCTCGGTGACGGGCCTTGCCTCCATGCTGGCCCACGAGATCAAGAACCCGCTCTCGGGCATTCGCGGCGCGGCCCAATTGCTTGAGCAGAGTGTGGCGAGCGACGAAATCCCGCTGGCTCGCCTGATCCGCGAAGAAACCGACCGCATTGTCGGGCTGATCGACCGTGTCGAAGTGTTCGGCGACGAGCGCCCGATGGAGCGCGAGCCGATCAATATCCACGTCATTCTGGACCGCGTAAAACTGCTGGCGCGCAATGGCGTGGCTCGTGGCATCGCCTTCTCGGAAGAATACGATCCCTCACTGCCGCCGGTTTATGGCAATCGCGACCAGCTCATTCAGGTGTTCCTAAACCTGGTCAAGAACGCTTCGGAAGCCCTTGAGCGCACACAAAAGCCGGAAATCCGTATCACCACGGCCTTCCGTCCTGGCATTCGCATCAGCGTGACGGGCGTGTCCGAACGCATCTCGCTGCCGCTCGAAATCGTCATCGAGGATAATGGCCCCGGCGTGCCGCCCGATATCCTGCCCTTCCTGTTCGATCCCTTCGTCACGACCAAACTCAATGGCTCGGGCCTGGGCTTGGCCTTGGTGGCCAAGATCGTGGGCGACCATGGCGGCGTCATCGATTGCGATAGCCGCCCCGGCCGCACCCGTTTCCGCATTCTCCTGCCCGTCGCCAGCGGGGCCTTCAACGCGTCTTCTGAAGAGGTATCGGCAAAATGAGCCACGTTGTCCTGCTAGCCGATGATGACGCGGCCATCCGCATGGTGCTCAACCAGGCGCTGACCCGCGCCGGTTACGAAGTGCGCCCCACCGGCAATATCTCCACCATGTGGAATTGGGTGAGCCGGGGAGAAGGCGATATCCTGATCACCGACGTGGCCATGCCGGATGGCAATGCCTTCGAGGTCATGCCCAAGATCAAGAAGCTGCGCCCTGATCTACCGATGATCGTCATGAGCGCGCAGAACACCTTCATGACGGCCATTCGCGCCTCCGAAGTCGGCGCCTACGAATATCTGCCCAAGCCCTTCGACATCACCGAAGTGCTTTCGGTGGTGGCCCGCGCTCTGGCCGACGCCAAAAAGCCGACAACCGCCGAGCGCAAGGCCGAAGAGCCGGGCGAGACCATGCCGCTGGTTGGCCGCTCGACCGCCATGCAGGATATCTACCGCGCACTGGCGCGCCTGATGCAGACCGACCTGACGGTGATGATCACCGGCGAGAGCGGCACCGGCAAGGAATTGGTTGCGCGGGCGCTGCATGACTTCGGCAAGCGCCGCAATGGGCCGTTTGTCGCCATCAACATGGCCGCCATTCCGCGCGACCTGATCGAAGCCGAACTGTTTGGCCACGAGAAGGGGGCCTTTACCGGCGCCAATACGCGCTCCTCAGGTCGCTTCGAGCAGGCCGAGGGCGGCACGCTGTTCCTCGACGAAATCGGCGACATGCCGATGGACGCCCAGACCCGCCTGCTGCGTGTGCTGCAGGAAGGCGAATATACGATGGTCGGCGGCCGATCCTCGATCAAGACCAATGTGCGCATCGTCGCGGCTACGCATCGCGATCTCAGCCAGATGATCCGGCAGGGCCTGTTCCGCGAAGATCTCTATTACCGCCTCAACGTCGTGCCGATCCGCCTGCCGCCGCTGCGCGAGCGCATCGACGATATCGGCGATCTAACGACGCATTTCCTCAACGCCGCCCAGCGCGAAGGGGAGGCGGTCAAATCCATCGCTCCCGAAGCGATCCGGTTGATGCAGAATTATTCCTGGCCGGGCAATGTCCGCGAACTGGAAAACCTCGTCCGTCGCCTCTCGGCGCTCTATGCCGACGAAAGCATTTCGGCCGAGATCGTGCAGAACGAACTCAATATCGCCGAGCGCCCGCAGACCAACGGCATGGCCGGTCCGGTCGATGTGTCCATGGCGGTGGAAACCCATGTGGGCCAGTTGCTGCGCGAATATGAGCCGAACCTGCCGCCGGCGGGGCTGTATCAGCGCGTGATCGACCGGGTGGAAGCGCCGTTGATCGCCATGGCGCTCAATGCCTGCGGCGGCAACCAGATCAAGGCGGCCGATCTGCTCGGCCTCAATCGCAATACGCTGCGCAAGAAAATCCGCACCCACAGCATCGAGATCGTCAAGCACAGCCGCCGCAATTGATGCGGCTGTTCACAAACCGTTCTTGCCACTGACGAAATTGCGGCCGTTTGATCACACTGTCACATTTTGGCAACAATTGTCTTGAAGGGTTGCCCGAATTGGGTCAGGCTCTGCCTTCCTGTGGCGGAGATGGAGTGCCAAGCGGCATTGTATGACGGAAACGGCGATCATCGATAACCAGGCTGCGCCAGCACGGCGGAGCGAGGCGGCGCATTCTTCTCGCGTGCCGTTTTTTGCTGCACATACCAATAGGCCGCTGCGGGTCCTGGGTTTTGTGGTGGTGTTCGCCTCGGTCCTGATGTCCTCGATCTCGTTCCTGATTCTGTCGGGCGCGACCAATATCGAGCCTTCGGCAACCGTCTGGACTGTCATCTGGATCGTCACCGGCATCCTGGTTCTGCTGATGATTGCCCTGGTCGTCACCGAGGCCGTGCTGCTCATCCAGGCCCGCTCGCAGCGCCAGCCCGGCTCGAGCATGCAGCTCCGCATGGTGACGATGTTCGCTATCGTTGCCGCCATTCCGGCAGTCATCGTAGCAGTGGTCGCGACCTTCTCGCTCAACCAGGGGCTCGATCAATGGTTCTCCGAACGCACCAGGGCCATGGTGGAAAGCTCACGCCTCGTCGCGCGCTCCTATATGCTTGAGCATGCTCAGGTTTTGCGGGACGACATCATCTGGGTGGCCACCGAGCTCGAACAGGCGCGCGGCACGTTCGAAGAAGATCGCGACCGTTTCGAGCGCATTCTGACTGCGCTGGCCGTCACCCGTTCACTGCCCTTCACGTCGCTCATTCACGGCGATGGCGACACACTGATGCGGGCGCAGATCAATGTGCAGGGGGCTTATCCCAAGCTGCCGGAGGGCATTACCCAAGGGGTGGTCGAAGGCGTGCCGAGCCAGATTGCGCCGGGCAGCACCAATTTGGTCGGCTCTATCGTCAAGCTGCGGGGCTATGACGACACTTATCTGTTCGTTGCCCGCCCGGTCGATGCCGAAGTGCTCGAATATATGCGGCTGACCGACGAGAACATCACCGAATACAGGCAATATGCGTCCAATCGGCTGGTGTTCCAGATCACCTTCACCATCATGTATGTCGGCTTGGCCGTGGTGCTGTTGCTCGCCGCGCTCTGGATCGGCATTGCGCTTGCCAACCGCTTCGTCGACCCGATCCGAAACCTCATGATCGCCTCCAGTCGCGTCAGTCGCGGGGATCTCGACGTGCAGGTTCCGGTGCAGGAGGGCAGGGGGGATCTGCGCGATTTGTCCAATGGGTTCAACCAGATGACGCTGCAGCTCAAATCGCAGCGCGAGGATCTGGTGACGGCCAGTGAGATGAACGAAAAGCGCCGGCAATTCACCGAAGCCGTGGTGGAAGGCGTGTCCGCCGGGATTATCGGGCTTGATCCATTCGGCGCCGTCACGCTGGTCAATGCGCGCGCTTGCGAGATGCTGGAACGCGATGAAATCGGCCTGATGGGCGAGCGGATCGAAGTGGCCATGCCGCAATTGGCGCCCATCCTCGAGCGCGCCCGCTCGGCCCGCCGCGGGCAGGTGCGCGATCAGATTCAGCTCGGCAACGAAACCGATCGGCGCACCTATCAGGTGCAGCTGACCCGCGAGGGGTCGATCGCTGAGTCCAAGGGTTATGTGCTGACCTTCGATGACATTACCGATCTCGAATCTGCCCAGCGTACCAGCGCCTGGGCCGACGTCGCCCGGCGCATCGCTCATGAGATCAAGAACCCGCTGACCCCGATCCAGCTTTCGGCTGAGCGGCTGCGCCGTCGCTATGGCTCCAAACTTGAGGACGATCGCGAAGTCTTCGACAAATGCATCAACACCATCGTGCGGCAGGTGGGCGATATCGGCCGCATGGTCGATGAATTCTCCGCCTTTGCCCGCATGCCCGAAGCTGCTCCGGAAATGGCCGACCTGTCTGATACCATTCGGCAGGCCGTGTTCCTCGAAAGCGTCCGCCTGCCGGAAATGGTTATCCACACCGAGCTGCCGGAAACGCCGATCCGTGCCTGGTTCGACAGCCGCCTGATTTCACAAAGTCTGACCAACCTGATCAAGAACGCGGTAGAAGCCTTTGAATCCGTAGGTTCTTCACCCGATTGGATACCCACGATCACAGTGCAGGGACAGTTGGAAGGCAATCACGCCCGGATCAACGTGTCCGACAATGGCAAGGGCTGGCCCAGCGAAAACCGGCAGCGGCTGCTGGAGCCTTATATGACGACGCGCGAGAAGGGCACGGGCCTGGGTCTCGCTATTGTCGCGAAAATCATCGAACAACATGGCGGCATAGTGGAACTGGTCGACGCCGAGCCTGATGCGACCGGCCGGGTCGGGGCCTGCGTCACCTTCACATTGCCCCTGCAATCGCCAATCAAAACGTCCGAGGAGAGCGGTGCCGATGCGGCATCGACCGCCCCCTCGCAACAGGAGGAGCCGCTTATTTCAGCGGCGGTTCATAAGTAATGGCACTCGACATTCTCATTATCGACGACGAAGACGACATCCGCGACCTGATCGCCGGCATTCTGGAGGACGAGGGATTTGAAACCCGGCAGGCCCATGATGCCGATAGCGGGCTCAACGAAATCGCCCGCCGGCGCCCCAGCCTGGTCTTCCTCGATATCTGGATGCAGGGCTCGCGTCTGGATGGTCTGCAGTTGCTCGATGTGTTTCAGAGTCAGCACCCGGACATGCCGGTGGTGATGATTTCGGGGCACGGCAATGTCGAAACCGCCGTCTCGGCTATCCGTCGCGGCGCCTATGACTACATCGAAAAGCCGTTCAAGATCGACCGGCTGCTGCACATCACGCAGCGCGCCATGGAAGCCACTCGTCTGCGCAACGAGGTTGCCGAGCTCAAGGAACGCTCGGCGAGCAAGAGCATCGACATGGTGGGCACCTCGCCCGCCTTGCAGCAGGTGCGCGGCATTATCGAGAAGTCGGCGCCGACCAATTCGCGTATCTTTGTCTCCGGCCCATCTGGCGCCGGCAAGGGCCTGGTTGCCCGCTTGATCCATCAGCGCAGCCCGCGCGCTGACGCGCCGTTCGTCGAAATCAACGCCTCGCTTTACGCACCCGAGGAAGTGCCAGTCGTGCTGTTCGGCCGCGAGGCTCGCGAAAAGACCGGCATTCTCAAGGTTGAGGTCGGCGCGCTTGAACGCGCGCATGGCGGCACGCTGTATTTGTCGGAAGTGACTACTTTGCCGGCCCAGACTCAGGCGGCGCTGCTGCGCACCCTGGTCGAAAACCGCTTCAATCGCGTCGGCGGCACGCAGGCTGTGCCGATCGACGTGCGCATCATTTCATCCAGTTCGCAGAACGTTGCCGCCCAGATCGAGGGCGGTGAGTTCCGCTCGGACCTGTTCCATCGCCTCTCCATCGTACCGCTCCCCCTCACGCCGCTCAAGGAGCGCCGCGAGGACGTGCCGCCACTGGTCAGCGTCTTCATCGAACAGGTCTGCCGCATGCATAATCTGCAGCGGCTGACGGTGGGCGATGACGCGATTGCGGTGTTGCAGGCGCAGGAATGGCCGGGCAATGCGCGGCAGTTGCGCAATTCCATCGAACGCCTGCTGATTCTGATGAAGGACCAGCAGCCCGAGGACGGGGTGATCACCGCCGCCATGCTGCCATCCGACATTGGCGAAGTGCTGCCCACAGTAGGCGATACCGACGCTTCGGCGCATCTGATGAGCCTGCCGCTGCGCGACGCGCGTGAGGTGTTCGAGCGGCAATATCTGCTGGCGCAGATCGAGCGTTTCGGCGGCAATATCTCCAAAACAGCCGAATTTGTCGGCATGGAACGCAGCGCCTTGCACCGCAAAATCAAGTCGCTGGGGCTTTGAAAATTGGGCGGAGGCTATGCACGAGGCGCGGGTAGGCAGCCTTGGGCTTCTGTGCCATAGTGTTTAACGTGTAGTGAATGCACTTTTGCGATGGGGGCGGAGCGTCGGCTTTCGCGCCCAGCCTGGACCAGCCAGCGCAATTATAACAGCGACAACAAATGCCGCGAAAAGAGACCTAAATGGCTAGCGAAAAACAACAAAATCTCCAGGACTCTTTCCTCAACCACGTCCGCAAGCAGAAGGTGCCCGTCACGATTTTCCTCGTGAACGGCGTCAAGCTGCAGGGTGTCATCACCTGGTTCGACAATTTCTGCCTGTTGCTGCGCCGTGACGCCCAGTCCCAACTGGTCTATAAGCACGCCATCTCGACGATCATGCCGGGCGCGCCGATCCAGCTGTTCGATCCAGAACAGAACCACGACGACTAACGAGCTTATATGAGCGATTTTCATGACGACGACGAGGCCGTCCAAAAGGGCGGCCCGCAGGCGTTTATCGACCAACGCGCCCAACCGACACGGGCCGGATTGATTTGCCCCGATGTCCGCGGGGCCGTTTCCCAGCACAGTATCGAAGCCCGCAAGGCGGAGTTTGAAGGCCTGGCTGGCGCAATCCGGCTGGAGATTGCCTTCTCCGAAATCGTCAAGGTGCGCGAGGTCAAGCCGGCGACGTTCATCGGCGGCGGCCATGTCGAAACCCTGGCCGCCCGCGTCAAAGAGGACGAGATCGACCTGCTCTTGGTCGATGCTGCGCTGACCCCGATCCAGCAGCGTAATCTGGAAAAGGAAACCGGCACCAAGGTGCTGGACCGTACCGGGCTGATCCTCGAGATTTTCGGCGAGCGCGCCGCGACACGCGAGGGCGTATTGCAGGTCGAGCTTGCGCACCTCAATTACCAGAAGAGCCGCCTCGTGCGCTCCTGGACCCACCTTGAACGCCAGCGCGGCAGCGGCGGCATGGGCTTTATGGGCGGCCCGGGCGAAACGCAGATCGAAAGCGATCGGCGCCAGCTGACCGACCGCATCGTGCTGCTCGAAGACCGGCTGGAAAAGGTCAAGAAGACCCGCGCCCAGCAGCGCCGCCAGCGCGACGACACGCCATTCCCGATCGTTGCACTGGTCGGCTACACCAATGCCGGAAAGTCGAGCCTGTTCAACACGCTGACCGGGGCAGGGGTGTTTGCCGAAGACCTGCTCTTCGCCACTCTCGACACCACTGTGCGCAAGCTCGAATTGCCGCATGGCAGGGCAGTGATGCTCAGCGACACGGTGGGCTTTGTCGCCGACCTGCCGACCGACCTCGTCGCTGCCTTCCGCGCCACGCTCGAAGAAGTCGTCGATGCCGACGTGATCCTGCATGCCCGCGACGTGGCCAACCCCGACCATCTGGCGCAGGCGCTCGATGTGCTCAAGGTGCTGGGCGACCTGGGTGTGTCGGTGGAAACCACGCCGGTCATCGAAGTCTGGAACAAGGTCGATCTGCTTGGAACCGTCGACGGTTCGACTGAGGAAGCCCTGGCTGCCATCAGCCCAGCCGGTCGCGTTGCGGCCGTGGTGCCGGTTTCGGCCAAGACGGAGCAGGGGCTAGACGCGCTCAAGTTGGCTATCGAAGCCGCGCTTGCCGAAAAGAGCCGCACCTATCACGTGCATGTGCCGCATAGCGCGGGGAGCGACATCGGCTGGCTGCACTCGCATGCCGAGATTATCTCGCGCGATGAGGCCACCGAAAAAGGCTCCGGCTTCGTCGTGCGCGTGGAACCCCGCCACAAAGCGGCGTTTCTCGAACGCTTTAACGGACGGATCGAAGGGTCTGACGCCTAGGCCTTGTCGGCCTTACGAATCTCGTTCCAATAGCCATCCAGACGTTCGAGCCCGGCATTGCCGGGTTCGATATCGTCCTCGCGGCACCTGGCCTCCACATAATGGAAGCGCCGGGTGAATTTGAGATTGGCATCGCGCAAGGCCGCTTCGGCGTCCACGCCAGCGTGGCGCGCGAGATTGACGACGGCAAACAGCAGGTCGCCGATTTCCTCATGCGCTGCCGCTGGATCGCCCGCTGCTACAGCCTCATCGACCTCATCCAGTTCTTCGACCGCCTTGGCCCGCACGGAGGCATAGTCCGGCCAGTCGAAACCAACCTTGGCGGCGCGCTTGGTGAGCTTTTCGGCCCGCGCCAGAGCGGGCAGGGGCGTGGCGACATCGTCGAGCACTGAAGGCGTGGTTTCGCCCTTGCGGGCTGCCTTGGCGGCGCGCTCCTCGGTCTTGATTGCCTCCCAGCGGCCCTTGGCAGCATCGGAATCACTGGCGTCGAGATCGCCGAACACATGCGGGTGCCGGCGAATGAGCTTTTCGGTAATGCCGTAGATCACGTCGCCAATGTCGAAATGCCCGGCCTCGCTGGCCATCTGCGCGTGATAGATCGGCTGCAACAGCAGATCGCCCAGCTCTTCCCGCAAATCGGAAAAATCCTGCCGCTCGATCGCGTCGGCGACCTCGTAAGCCTCTTCGATCGTGTAGTGGCGAATGGACGAGAAATCCTGCTCCAGATCCCAGGGGCAACCGCCCACCGGATTGCGCAGCGCCACCATGATCTCGATGAGGCGGGAGATATCGCGGGAGGGCTGCATGGCGGACTCATGGCTAGGAATCGGAGTTGCAGTCTAGAACTTGCCGATCTCGCTGCGAACCGTCTGAATGAACCCGGTGAGTTGCTCGGGCGTACAATTGTTCATGTCGTAGAGCGCCAGATATTTCGGCGGCATTCGCCCCCGGAAGGTGGCCCAACCCCAGCGGCGGGCGATGCGGCGCGGCGGATCGCCCATAAGCATGGTGCGCCAGCGATTGCCGCCATAGGTGGTGATAAAGACCGCCTTCTTGATGTTTGTCAGGTTCGGAACCAGCCGCCCCCGATCCCCGCCACCCTCCATCACAAAGGACACGCCCGGCAGGAATATGCGGTCGAAATATCCTTTTAAAATAGCTGGATAGCCGTAATTCCATACAGGGTGCACGAAGACGATGGCTTCTGCCGCCCGCAGCCGATCGACATAGGGCTTGATTGCCGGCGTCAGATTGCCGGGCACCTCATGGTAATTGAGGCGTTCCTCCCGGCTCAGCACGGCGTCAAACTGCTCGTCATAAAGATTGAGGGCATCGACCTCATGTCCATTGTCGATCAGTTCGCCTACCACAGCATCGAACAGAGCCCGGTTGTAGCTCGTTTCCACCGGGTGAGCGTGAACCACATGAACGCGCATCAGGCGGCATTCACTGGATTGAGGCCGTCGAACAGCCAGACGCGGCCGGCATTGAAGTCGAAATTTGGATCGTCCCAGGCGATCATCTTACCGGGATTGAGCATGCCCTTGGGGTCGGCTTCGCGCTTGAAATCGAGCTGTTTCTGGTCGGTCCGCTTCATGCCGCCTTCCTCAAGTGTGTAGCGATGCGGATTAAACACGGTGCAGCCGTTTTCCTCATGGATGCGGATGATCTCGTTGAGCCGTTCTTCGGTGGTGTAGCGCACCAGCGGCAGCCCGCCATACATGACCACACCGTCCTGCCGGCCGACCTCGATATGCATGGGCAGCTCGTCGCCAAGAATCGAGATGATCTTTTCGACATGAGCGACGGTCGGGTAGCGCGTCTGCAGATAGGTGATGGTCGGATCGACCTTGAGCGCCCGCAACGTCGTGTGGTTCCAGGCAAGCTCATAGACGGGCGGCAGGCGCTTGAGCTCTTCGGCACTGGCCTCGTCCGAGCGATAGAGCATTTCGCCCTTGTGATGGGCGACGAACAGCGTCATCGCGTCCACGGCCACCGGCGCCACCATCAGCAGCACGACGGACTGGCCATCGCGGATATAGGGCTTGTGCCGGTTGAAATAGTCCTGCGGGATCGGAGCCGCGCAGGGCGCCACTTCCTTGACCAGCAAGCCATCCTGCAGCGCGACCGCGCCGCCAAAGCGGCAGGCCTCAATGAAGTCGTCGAAGCCGACGATCATATCGACCCAGTCATGCGCCTGCGTCAGGGGCATTTCCGCCTCAACGATAATGCCATTGGTGCCATAGGCATGGGCGACCTTGAGGATGTCCTCGCCCACCAGATCCAGCTCGCGCGGGTTTTCTTCGCAGGTGATGACCTTCACCCCCAGAATGCTGCCGATATTGCGCAGACCACCCCAACGGATCGAGCCGACGCCGCCCGACCCGCCGGCAATAAAGCCGCCGATGCTGGCCATGCGATAGGTCGAGGGATGAAAGCGTAACTCGCCGTTTACGGCTTCCCGCGTCTGGTGATCCATCTGTTCGAGCACCGCACCGGCCTGGGCGCGCACACGGTCCGGTTTGATCTCCAGAACCTTGTCCATATTCATCAGATTGAGCATGGCGCCGCCCGAAAGCGGCATGGCCTGGCCGTAATTGCCAGTGCCGGCCCCGCGCGGGGTGATGGCAATGCCATGGCGGAACGCGGCGGCGAGGACGGTTTTCACCTCCGCATTGGAGCGCGGCGACACCACGATTTCCGCGGTCACATGATCGAGCTTGGCCTTCAGTATCGGGGAATACCAATAATGGTCGCGGCTGCGTTGCTGGACGATGCGGGGATGATCCTCGACGGGAATATCGCCAAGGTCAGCGCGGAAATCTGAAATGCTCATGCGTGTCGTCCCATCAGGTCGTCGAGTTCGCGATAATCGGGCAGGGTGGTGTCGATAGCAGCGCCATTGCGCAGCACGACGCGATCGGTTTGCGGCCGGGACATCAGCTCGTTCCAGGTGCGGGCGCGGAACAGCACCAGCTCGGCAGGAAGCCCCGCGCTGATCGTGCCGGAATAATCGAAGCCGCCAATGGCCGCCGGCTCGGCGCTGACCGAACGCGCCCAGGTAAAGGCATCGGCCTGCGGATGGTCGAAATGCAAAATCCGCGCGCCTTCGCGCAGGACTTCAAAGCCATCGAGATCGCCATAGGCATAGAACGGGTCGCGCGTATTGTCCGACGCGATGGCAACCGGCACCCCGGCCGCCTTGAGTTCGTTGAGCAGGGTAACGCCCCGCCAGCGCGGCGTCCGCACCCCGCCAACATTGCGCCGATCCTGCAGATACATATTGCAGATCGGCAGCGAGACGACGGCAATGCCCGCCTGCGCGACGCGCTCGATTGTCGCCATCGCCGTCGCTTCGGGCTGAATGGCGATGGCGCAGCAATGCCCGGCCGTCACCTTGCCGGCAAAACCGGTCTCGATCACCGCATCGGCCAGGCTCTGCAAAGCGTCGGCCGCCGGGTCTCCCGTTTCGTCGATATGCAGGTCCACATCGAGACCGAAATCGCCGGCCACTTCGAGCAGCGCCCGCATGATGGCGGGATTGTCCGGGTGAACACCCGTGGAGCCGCCCAGCAGCCCCTTAGCAGCTTTGGTGCGCGTGGCGACGGCGCGAAGCGCCGCCGGGTCAAGAATGGTGTCGGGGCCCATAAGACCTGCCGCCTGAAGCTCGATCCGACCCACCCAACGCTCGCGCACGGCCTCGAACACGTCCCAGGAAATCTCATGCTGCGGCGGCGCCGTATCAAGATGCGTCCGCACGGCGGCCGTGCCATGCGCCCAGGCGCAGCGTAGGGCAAAATCCATGCGCCGCTCGACATCGGCCGCCGCCCAATTGGCGGTGCGGTCCTCGCCGACGGCCATCAGGGCACCAAGCCAGGTGCCATCCGGGTTTTCCTTGCGCGGCCAGATATGGCCCTTGTCGAGATGGGTATGCAGATCGACAAAGGCTGGCAGCACAATGCCATGGTCGAGATCGATACGATCCGGCCCAAGCGGGGCGCTGCCAGCGGCACCAAGGCTGATGACCTTGCCGTCGGCAATCTCGATATCGACCAGAATAAGCGCACCCGAGGCGGGCTCGCCCATCACTGCTGCCGGCACATTTGCATTGGCCAGCACATAGCGGCCGGTCGAAGGAATAGTGATCGTCAAACCTTAATTCTCCCGCTTGATGGCGCTCTCATGCCAGCGATGGAGCGTCAGCCAGGAGATAAACGAAGTTAGCCCGAAGATGGCAATGCCGGTGCCGCACAGCATCAGCAAGGCAACGAAGAGGCGGGGCAGATTGAGCCGGTACTGGCTTTCCAGCAGCCGGAATGCGAGGCCCGCGCCCTGGCCAGCGGAACCGGCAGCGAACTCCGCGACGACCGCGGCAATCAGCGACAGCCCGCCACCAATCCGCAACCCGGCCATGAAATAGGGCATCGAGGTCGGGATCTTGAGGTAGAGCAGCGTCTGCCAAGGCGAGGCGCCGTAAAGCTCGAACAGGTTCAAGAGGTTATGATCGACGCTCTTGAGGCCCTGCGCCATGTTGGAGAGGATGGGGAAGAAGGCCACGAGAAAGGCGCAGATGAGCAAAGCCGTCTGCGTGTCGGGCGCATAGATCAGCAGCAGCGGCGCAATGGCGATCATCGGCGTCACCTGCAGGATCACCGCGAAGGGAAACAGCGCCAGTTCGAGAACGCGCGACTGCACCAGCAGGATCGCCAGCCCCACGCCGCCGATCAGGGCCAGAGCCAGGGCCATGAAGGTGATTTTGAGGGTGACGAGCAGGGCAGGCCATAGCGTGGCGGAATCGGTGAACAGCGCGATGACGACATCGACCGGGCCAGGCAGGATGTATTTGGGAATGCCGTTGATCGTGACCAGCAAATGCCAGGCCGTGATCGCCAGTACCAGTGCGATAAGGGGGACTGCGATACGCAACACCTTTTCATTGGTGGTGGCGCGGGGGATCAGGGCCGCCACGGCGGCATCGGTGCCCGCCTCGGCTGCAGCGATAGTCTTGATCTGGTTCATGACGTGATCTCCGCAGCATGGATGGCGCGTTGCAGCGCATCCGAAACGGTCTGGCAGGTCTGCCGATAGCCCTCGGAATTGCGATAATCATGGTCGCGAACAGCGGGCTGGGCGATCTGCATATCGGTGAACACCTGGCCCGGCCGCGCCCGCATCACCACGATACGGCTCGAGAGATAAGCAGACTCGTAGACCGAGTGGGTGACGAAAATCACCGTCATGCCGAACTGCTGCCACAGCCGCAGCACGTCGTCATTGAGCTTCTGGCGCGTGATTTCGTCGAGCGCCGCAAAGGGCTCATCCATCAGCAGCAGCTTGGGCCGCGTGACGATGGCACGCGCAATCGAGACGCGCATCCGCATGCCGCCGGACAGTTCGCGAGGATAGGACTTGGCGAAATCCGCCAGACCGACACTGGCCAGCCCTTCCATGATCCGCTCGCGCGCATCCGCCTTGGAAACGCCCCTGAGCTTGAGTGGCAGGTGCACATTGTCGAACACGCTAGCCCACGGCATCAGGGTCGGGTCTTGAAAGACAAACCCCACATCGCCCTCGGGCAGGCCCTTGGTGTTGATCTTGGACGATGGCCAATCGATGCTGCCCGAACTTGGCGCACCCAGCCCCGCAATGATGCGCAGGGCCGTCGACTTGCCGCAACCGGAGGGGCCGAGTAGCGAGATGAACTCGCCGGCTTTCACATCCAGCGACATGTCCTTGAGGGCCAGCGTGCCGTTGGAGAACACTTTGGTGACGTTGCGCATCGAGACGATGGCACGGGGAGCTTCGACCTCGATGGGACGAGCGGCGACGGCAGCTGATGTATCGGTCAATATCGGAACCCGGATTAGGGTCAAAACAGCGCGGACGGGATTGCCCGCGCCGATTGATCGCGGTGCTATTCGGCCTTGGCCAGTTCCAGACCCACGCCCTTGCAGACAAATGCGGTCGAGAACGACTTGGAGATATCGATACCGGCTTCGTACACGCCGGCCTTGACCATCATGTCATAGAAAGCCTGCCAGCGTTCGGCCGTCATGCAGCCAATGCCCTGGGTCTCGGCTTCGCCTGATACAACCACGCCATATTCCTTGAGCTTGGCAATCGAGAAGGCGATCTGACCATCGGTCATCTCGGGATTGTCCTTCTTGATCAGGTCGTTAGCGGCTGTGTTGTCACCATAAAGGTAATTGTACCAGCCGATGATCGAGGCATCGACGAACCGCTGCACCAGATCTGGCTTGGTGTCGACGATCTCTTGCCGAGTTTCGATGGCGGTGGAGTAGGGGTCGTAGCCATAGTCGGCGAGCAGATAGATCTTGGGCGCCCAGCCGGTCTGGCGCTCGATTTCATAGGGCTCGGAGGTCAAATAGCCCTGCTGCACGGCCAGCGGATCGGCGATGAAGGGCGCGGGATTGAAAGTATAGGGCTCGTATTTGTCGTCGGAGAATCCCTCCATCGACGACTTCATCCACGGCCAGAAGCCGCTGAACAGGCTGTCCTTGCCCAGGATCATCTTGCTGGCGCCGGTCAGGCTCGCGAGATCGGTAAAGGGTGCATCTGGATGCGCCAGCAGGACCTGCGGGTCCTTCTGGAAAATCGCTGCGACGGTGACGACGGGGATGCCGCGCGATACCGAGTCGATCGTGCCCATGCCGCCCATGTAGAAATCCAGCTGACCGGCAACCAGGAGCTGACCATTTGGGGCCTGCGGGCCGCCCTGGCGGATGGTCACATCCAGGCCATACTTGGCGTAAGTGCCATCGGCGACGGCCTGGTAATAGCCGCCATGCTCGGCCTGGGCGAGCCAGTTGGTGCCGAACGTGACCTTGTCCTGGGCCGTGGCGGCGCCCGCCAAGGCACCGAAGATCAGGACCGAAGATGAGACGAGTTTGGTAATATCGTGCATGTTGCGCTCCCCGGCATGGCTATGAGCAGCCACGACCAATTTCTGTGCGACCGCGTCGCTTGCGCAATTGTTGTCCCGGTCTTGGTCTGTTGTGAAGTCAAAAAATGAGCAGCTGCACAAAATGCCTGCCATGCATGCAAATCGTGCAGTTTGGGCTAGGCAAGCGGTTTACCGGACGCTAGCATCGCCACCTCAAGGAAGTTTTTAACTATGGCGACGCCCCTCTCTCCCCACCAGATTCATCCGCCGTTCGCGCCTTATAGCCACGGCATTGTCGTGCCGCCGGGGCAGCGTCTGGTGTTCTGTTCTGGCCAATTGGGCATTGGGGCAGACAAGATTGTGCCGCCCGACTGCGCAGGCCAAACGCGCATCTGTTTTGACAATATCGCCGCCATTCTGGGCGAGGCCGGCATGACGCTCGCCAATATCATCCGCATCAATGCCTATGTGACGGGCAGGGAGCACCTGCCGGACTATATGGGCGTGCGCAACGTGCTGTTTGCCGAGCCCTATCCCGCCTCGACTCTCATGATCGTTTCCGGCTTCGCCCGGCCCGAATTTGTGGTCGAAATAGAAGCCATTGCCGCCGGCCCAGCCTGAGGACCTTTCTATGACCCGCAAAATCTGGTGGACCGACTTTTCCGCGTCCGATTTCAACAATATCGACCCGGCAAAGACCATTGCCATCCTGCCCATCGCGGCCGTCGAGCAACATGGCCCCCATCTGCCGGTGGGCGTGGACACGATCATCAACCAGTCGATGATGGAGCTATTGGCGGCCCGCGCGCCGGCCGAGCTCGATATTCGCATCCTGCCGGTTCAGGCCATCGGCAAATCCAACGAACATATCTGGGCCAAGGGCACGATCAGCCACAAGGTAACCAATCTGATCGATGCCTGGACACAGATTGGGCTGGAAGTGGCGCGGGCAGGGGTCCGCAAGATCATTTTCGTCAATTCGCATGGCGGCAATGAAGAGATCATGGGCATCGTCGCCCGCGAAATGCGGGTGCAAGCTGGCATGCTGGCGGTCAAAAGCGGCTGGCGCTTCACGCCGGTAGGCCTATTGAGCGAGCTCGAACGACGCCACGGCATCCATGGCGGGGATGCTGAAACCTCGCTCATTCTGCATTTCAGGCCCGATCTGGTCGATATGAGCCGCGCCGAGAACTTCGTCTCCATCGCCGCGCGCGACGAAGCCGAATACAAATATCTGCGGCCCACCGGCGCCTTCGGTCACACCTATGCGTGGATCGCCTCGGACATAAATCCGGGCGGCGCGGTTGGCGATGCGTCCATTGCAACGGCAGAGAAGGGCCGCGAGATCGCCGAGCACAACGTCACCGGCATGCTCGAAGTCCTCGCCGAAATCGAACGCATGCCGCTGCCGGGCAGTCGCTAGGCAGGAACGGCGGTTTATCGGAACGGTGCAGTGGGCGGGTCTGGCCAGTGGCCTTTGCCGCATATCCATCATTCGCATAATATATATTATGGAACTAAAATGGATCAAAATGCCTAGGCATTGCGGGCCTTTGAGCCAACTGCACCACAAACCTAGCGATTGAGGATGCGCCCCGATACCACGTCGATCTGCATGCCATCGAATGCCGGCGTGACATTTGCCGGCGTTGCGGTTTCGGTTGCACGGTAGTCGAGATCGATATGCATGTTGGTGAGCACGGCTTGGCTGGGTGTGAATTGGGCGATCAGGTCCAAGGTCTCAGGCAAGCTTAGGTGGCTGGGATGCGGCGTCGGCCGTAGAGCATCGATGACCCAGATCGAGAGGCCCGAGATCGCCTTATGCGATTGCGGCGGAAAGCCCGACAGATCGCAGCAATAGGCAAAGTCGCCGACGCGGAAGCCCAGCGAGGAAATATCGCCATGGGTCTGCTCGAAGGCCTGGACTGCGATAGAGCCGCCCGGCCCTTCGACGACGCATTTCGCGTCGGGAGCGATCGTGTGAGCGCTCAAGATGGGCGGATACGAACTGCCGGACGGCGCGGTGAAGCAATAGCCGAAGGCTTCGCGGAGGCGTTCGCCAGTGACCTGGGTGAAGTACACGTCGACCAAGCGGCGATTGTGCAGCGCCAATACGCGCAGATCATCGATGCCATGGGTGTGGTCGGCATGCTCATGGGTGTAGAACACGGCGTCGACGCGATCGACTTGAGCGTCCAGCAGCTGCTCGCGCAGATCGCAGCCGGTGTCGATTAGGACCCGTGTCGGCTCGCTGCTGCCGTCGCTCCAGCCCTCGATGAGCAAGGAACAGCGCCGCCGCCGGTTGCGCGGTTCGGCCGGGTCGCAATCGCCCCAGACATTGCCGATGCGCGGCACGCCGCCCGATGAGCCGCACCCCAGGATCGTTGCGATGATCCGTTGCGCAGCCGCCATCTAGGCGCTCAAACCGGTTTTGGCGAAGAGCCGCGCAAAATTGGCCGTGGTCTGCTGACCCAGCGTCGCCAAATCGATGCCTCGGACTTCGGCCAGTTTTTCCGCCGTATGCCGCACGAATGACGGCTCATTGGACTGACCGCGATGCGGAATCGGCGCCAGATATGGTGCGTCGGTCTCCACCAGATAACGATCCGCCGGGACGATCTTGGCCACGTCGCGGATTTCCTCGGCATTTCGGAAGGTGATAATGCCCGAAAACGAGATATAGCCGCCCAAAGCGAGCGCCCTGTTGGCCAAATCCGTCCCCGCCGTGAAGCAATGCAGCACGAAGGGGAAGGCCCCCTGCCCGCTCTCTTCTTCGAGGATAGCCGCCATGTCATCATCGGCCGCGCGGCTGTGGATAACCAGTGGAAGACCTGTGGATCGCGCCGCCGCGATGTGACGGCGCAAGCCGGTGGCCTGCGCCTCGCGCGGCGCATTGTCATAGAAATAGTCGAGCCCGGCTTCACCGATCGCAACGCAGCGCGGATGGGCCGAAAGCCGGATCAAATCCTCGGTTTGGATATGCAATTCTTGGTCCGCATTATGCGGATGCGTGCCGACCGAGCACCAGACGTTCGGGAAACGTTCCGCAATGGCTGCGTATGTGGAAAAGTTATCCACACGTGTGGATATCGTCACCATGCCATCGACGCCCGCCGCCGCCGCACGCGCCATCACGCCGTCGATATCACCGGCCAGGGCCTCGAAGTCGAGATGGCAATGACTGTCGATCAGCATGGTCAGGACGCCTTGCGCTCGAGCCGCGCGAAAACGCCCTGCGGCACCGGCAAAGCCGCGCCGGTCTGCAGCCCATTAGCAAGCCGCGCGGCCGCCAGAGTGCGTTCCTCGGCCGGAACAGCCAGTTGATCAAGGATCGCATTGGCCGATTTCGGCACAAAAGCCAGCAGCGGAATGATCAGCCGGCGAACCACATCCGCCGTCAGATAGAGCACCGAGCCCATACGCACCGGATCGGTTTTCTTCAGCGCCCACGGCTCCTGGGCCGCGAAATAGTTATTCGCCGCACTCAGCGCCGCGATGATCGCGCCGGCCGCCTCATGCACCAGCTGGCCATCCATGGCTCGCTGCGCCTCAGCCAACGCCGTTTCGACCTCGGCCATAATAGCCTCGTCGTCCGGCGTTATCCCGGCATATTCCGGTACCAGGCCATCGCAGTTCTTGTTGATCATCGAGAGCGAACGCTGCGCCAGATTGCCCAGATTGTTGGCAAGATCGGCATTGACGCGGTTGACCAATTTATCGCGGCTATAATCGCCATCCTGCCCGAAAGACACTTCGCGGAGCAGGAAATAGCGCAGCTGATCGACGCCGAATTCCTCAGCAAGTTCAAACGGATCGACCACATTGCCGAGCGACTTGCTCATCTTCTGGCCGTCCACGGTCAGGAAGCCATGCGCAAACACGCGATGCTGCACATCGATACCCGCGCTCATCAGGAAAGCGGGCCAATAGACGGTGTGGAAGCGAATGATGTCCTTGCCGACCACATGCAGATCGGCCGGCCAAAACTTCTTAAACAGCGTGCTCTGCTCATCGGGAAAGCCCAGGCCGCTGATGTAATTCGTTAGCGCATCGACCCATACATACATCACATGCCCAGGCGCGCCCGGCACGGGAACGCCCCAATCGAACGTGGTGCGAGAAATCGACAGGTCTTTCAGGCCGCTTTTGACGAAAGAAATGATTTCATTGCGCCGCTCCTTGGGCGCGATGAAATCCGGGTTGCTCTCGTAGAGATCGAGCAGCTTCTGCTGGTAGGCCGACAGGCGGAAGAAATAGGTCGGCTCTTCGACCCAGTTCACCTCGGCGCCGGATGGGGCAAAGCGCTTGCCATCCTTTTCCGTTAGTTCGTCCTCGTCGAAATAGGCTTCGTCGCGCACCGAATACCAGCCCTTATAGGTCGACTGGAAAATGTCGCCATTATTGCTCGCGGCCATTTTGGACCAGATCGCCTGGCTGGCTTCGTGGTGACGCGGCTCGGTGGTGCGGATAAAATCGTCGTTAGAGATGTCCAACAGCTCGGCCAGCCGGCGGAATTCGCCGGAATTGCGATCGGCCAACTCGCGCGGAGTGACGCCCTGCGCTGCGGCAGTCTGCACCATCTTGATGCCATGCTCGTCAGTGCCGGTCAGGAAATAGACTTCGCGGCCTTCCAGCCGCTTCCAGCGGGCGATGGCGTCGGTCGCGATCATCTCATAGGCGTGCCCGATATGGGGCGCTCCATTGGGATAGGAGATCGCTGTGGTGACGTAGAAGGGCTTTGCGGTCATCGTGGCTCGGCGGAAACGGGAACAGTCAGTGAAACATGCTTTCTGATCGCATCGAAAATGGCGGCCAGCGTCTGTTTCATGTCCAGATTGATGCTGTCGGCCTCGGCGAGCAGGGCGTGTGCCTTGTCCCATAGCTCGTTGGCAGAGGCAAGGCGCTTGCGGGCGCCTGTCTGCATGGCCGCATTGCGGGCTTCGTCGGCCATCCAGTCATCGAGCATTTCGCGGGCGAACGACAATTCGGTGCTTTGCGCATCGGCCCCAAGAGCATCCGCCAATTGCAGGCCGACGCCGGCAGGGTGACGCAACGGATCGGCCAGCCAGGCTTGCAACGCACCTAGAGCCGAGCCTTCCTCTAGCGCCAGCGTCTCAAACGCCCTGCGCGGTCGCCCGCCAGCAAGCGCAACGGCCCGCCACAATTCGGCCTCGCCCAAGGCATCCCCCTGCTCCATCAACGCTGCGGCGACATCGGCATCGGCAATCGGCCGCAGCGCCAGGTTGTGGCAGCGTGATTTGATGGTCGGCAGCAACTGTCCGGGGCGGTGCGATACCAGCAGGAATGTGGTGTCCGCGGGTGGTTCTTCCAGCGTTTTCAGCAGGGCATTGGCGGCTGATGGATTGCAGTCGTCGATGCTGTCGATGATGGCGATCCGGTGCCCCGCCCTGCCCCGCGTATGATGGAGGGAATCGCGCACCTCGCGGACGTCCTCGACGCGGATAACTGTATAATAACCCTTGCCGTCCTTGGGGCGGCGGCGCAGCAGGAAGAGGTTGGGGTGGGACATTGCCGCTACCTGTTCCTCGACGCGCCCCGCATCCTCGTCGCCCGTCGCCACCAGAATCGCGGCGGCGATTTCAAAGGCGAACGTGGCTTTCCCTATGCCCTGCGGCCCATGCAGCAGGATGGCGCCCGGCAGGCGGCGTTCGGCAATATTGGCAAAAATGGCGTTGCGCGCAGCATCATGCCCACGCGCCCGCTGGCGCCGCTCAGGTAGCGGCACATCCTCGATGGCGTCCGGGTCGCTCATGCCTGCGAACCACGCAGCAATTCGGGAAACCGCTGGCAAACCGCGTCCCAGATCGTGGTTTCCAGGGCATCCGCGCTCTGTTCCGCCGTGATCACGACGCAGCGGTTCGCATTGTTGCGGGCAATTTCAAGAAACCCCTCGCGCAGCCGCTTGTGCCAGTTCAGGTCTTCCTTTTCGAAGCGATCGCCCGTCTGGGCCAGCCCGTCCTCGATGGCGCGCAGAGCCACGCGCTTGAACGCGGTTTCGGGGTCCATGTCCAGAATGATCGTCAGATCGGGGGTATGCCCGTCGAGGGCCAGGGTTTCGAGCCCGCGGATAAGTTTGTCATCGACGCCGCCGGTCAGGCCCTGATAGGCCCGGGTCGAATCGTGGAAGCGGTCGCAGATCACCCAGGTGCCAGCTTGCAGGTTCGGTTCGATCAGCTGCGTGACGTGATCCAGCCGCGCGGCCGCAAACAACACGGCCTCGGCCCCGGCGCCCCAGCTCTCCGAGCGTCCTTGTAGGATGAACGAGCGGATCGCTTCGGCGCGTGGCGTGCCGCCGGGCTCGCGCGTACGCATGGCCTCGATCGACAGGCGATGCAGATTGGCCAGCAGGCGTTTGACCTGCGTCGATTTGCCGACGCCTTCGCCACCTTCAAAGGTGATGAAACGGGCCCGGTTGGTTTTTGGCGCTTCCAGCATCAGCCAGTCTTTATCCCAGTCTTAGAGCCAGCCCAAGGCCAGCTGCTTCAGCGCGTCGGTCGCGCGGCGCACGATATCGCCCTGCTCTACCGTCTCGGCGGCAAAGAGCGGCGCGGTCTGTACCAGTTGTTCGTCGCAGAACACGCGCAATTCCGCAACCTTGTCGCCCGCATTGACCGGCGGCATTAACGGCCCCGTATAGACCACTGATGCGCCAAGGCATTTACGCGATCCGCGCGGCAGATAGAGCGCGATTTCGCCATCGCCAACCAGGCCGACGCTGCCACTCGTACCACCATAAACATTGGCATGAGCCACCACGGCGCCATCCGCATAAGCCGCAACCCGCTCGAAAGCTCGGGCGCCCCAGGTGATCAGCTTGCGCCCTTCTTCGGTGCGTTCGGCCATGGATTTGAGGCCATGCACCACGGCGATCAGCCGCCGCCCGCCATCGTCGGTGGAGATCACCGAACCGTAGCCGGCGGCTTCGGTGTGCCCGGTCTTGAGACCGTCGACGCCGATACCCAGCTCGACCAGGGAATTGCGGTTGGCCTGTTTGATGCCGTTCCACTCCATCTCCGGCTCGGAGAAATAGTGGTAATATTCGGGAAAATCATGGATCAGGTAACGCGCGAGATCGGCAAGATCGCGGGCCGTTACATGCATGTTTGGGTCCGGCAAACCGGTCGCATTGGTGAAGACCGAGCCTTCCAGCCCGATAGCTTCGGCCAACTCGTTCATCATCGCGGCAAAGCTGGTTTCGGAGCCCGCAATGCCCTCGGCCAGCACGATAGCCGCGTCATTGCCCGATTGAATAATCACCGAGCGGATAAGGTTTTCGACGCTGATCTTGGAGTTGAGCTCCGCGAACATGGTCGAGCCGCCGGAGGCCGCACCGCCCGTGCGCCAGGCGTGTTCGGAGACGAAGAACTCGTCGCTCATCTTGACGCGGCCGGCCCGGACTTCGTTGAAGACGACGGCAATGGTCATGAGCTTGGCCATGCTGGCCGGCTCCATCGGCAGGTCGGCGTCCTTCTGGAAAATCACCGTGCCGGATTCTTCATCCATGAGGATGGCGAAACGAGCTTTGGTGTCGAAAGAGGCTTGCGCGAAAGCAGGCGCCGTCAGCGCCAGCAGGAGGATAACAATCGGCGCTATCAGCTTCACGAACCAGGCCTCCCATCCCTTTCGGGCCGGCACCCAGGATAGCCGCGCCGGCTTTATAGACTAATAGAGATTTACGTCGCCGAGGCCAAGTTTTCGTGCCAGCGCGATAGCGTCTTCGCGACCTACGCCGGGCTTGAGATAAGTCAGCGTTAGCCGCGTTGCTGGCTTGCCATTTACGGAAACTGGCTCTTCCAGAACCGAACCGATAACAGCAAATTGTTCGGACAGCGCGATTGCATTGGCCTGGTCCGAGAAGACACCCAGCCCCAGCTTGATAGCGCGCGAGTCGGCATCCACCGATTTGGCCCAATCCTGCAGGTCAGGAGTCTTGGTCGCCATGGCGTTGACGGCGGCGAAGGCCGTACCGATATTCGCGTCCTGGGCCTGCGGCGTGGTGTCGGAATAGGAGAATAGATTGCCGAAGAAATTGCCCGCCATGTCGGCTAGGCTGTTGGTGCCATCGGCATAACGCGTGCCGCCGGAGATGGGCGGGCCGTCATAGCTGGCCAGCAGAGCGCGGGTGTCGTCGCCCTCGAGCGGGGCTTTGCCGACATATTCGACCTGCACCTGTGCGGAGCCGTTATTGACGTAGCCGAGCATCTCGGCGGCGCGGTGGGAGAGGTCCATGATGCGGCCGGGGAGATAGGGGCCGCGGTCGTTGACGCGGACCACGATGGAGCGGCCATTTTCCTGATTGGTCACCCGGACATAGGATGGCAGCGGCAATGTGGGATGGGCGCCGGTGATGGCATTGGCGGAGAATATCTCGCCATTGGCAGTGCGGCGGCCGTGGAAATCCGAGCCATACCAGGACGCGTTGCCGACGGCCCGGTAGTTCGGATCCTCTTGAGGAACATAGACTTTTCCGCGCACCGTATAGGGCTGGCCAACCTGATAGCGACCGCCTCCCTTGGGCGGATTGGGATTGTTGGTGACGCGGGGAGAAACGCCGACGCCATATTCCTTCGAGCTGAAGGCGCCGCGCTTGACGGTGGCGCCGAGGCCGCCGGTATAGCAGGCCGCAAGTGTCGGGGCGATCAGGGCGCCGAGGGCCACGAGGCGGATGGCTTGGCGCCAGGGGGTCATCGTCACGGTACGCAAACTCTTACGCTGGTCACACTGGTACGCACAGATCATAACGCGATCTCGTGCCGTAATGCGCAAAGAACCCTTTTCTGGTTTCAGCCAGGTTAAAGGGAACGGACTGTTAGCGTTGAGCGTAGCATTTGACGTAAATTGGCGGTGCTTGAGTGCGAAATGTGGCAGTGCTCCTGTCCTTGCATCTCAAGGGATATAAAGATATCTTTATGTCACCGGAAATATCGATCGAACCGAGGTGATGGCGATGAGCCAGCATGAGAACGCCCATATCCCCGACTGGAACGAGGTCCGCACCGCGCTGGCCGAGGCAGCGCGCGAGCGCATCCTGATTCTGGACGGCGCCATGGGCACCATGATTCAGCGCCTCAAACTCACCGAGGAAAATTTCCGCGGTGAACGGTTCAAGGATTGGACGCTGCCGCTGCAAGGCAACAACGACCTGCTGGTTATAACCGAACCGCAGATGATCGAGGATATCCATTACCAGTATTTCATGGCTGGGGCGGATATCGCCGAGACCAACACGTTTTCGGCGACCTCGGTGGCGCAGGCGGACTATGCCTGCGAAAGCGCGGTCTATGACATCAATTACCAGGGCGTGCTCGTCGCACGGCGCGCCGCCTTGCGGGCTGAAGCCGAGGACGGAAAGCGGCGGTTCGTGGCGGGTGCGCTTGGGCCGACCAACAAGACCTCGTCCATGTCCACGGACGTCAATAGCCCCGGTCACCGCGCCATCACCTTTGATGAGCTGGTCGTGGCCTATGGCGAAGCAATCCGAGGCCTGGTGGATGCCGGCGCAGACCTGCTGCTGTTTGAAACCATCACCGACACGCTGAACACCAAGGCCGGCATCTTTGCGGCACAAAAGCTGTTCCGGGAACGCGGCATCGATGTGCCGATCATGATTTCGGGCACCATCACCGACCTTTCCGGCCGCACGCTGTCCGGGCAGACGCCGACGGCCTTCTGGTATTCGGTGCGCCACGCCAATCCGCTGACCATCGGGCTGAACTGTGCCCTGGGCGCCAATGCCATGCGCGCCCATCTGGGCGAATTGTCCGATGTGGCCGATACGTTCATCTGCGCCTATCCCAATGCCGGCCTGCCCAATGCCTTTGGCCAGTATGACGAGACGCCCGAATTCATGGCCGAGCAGATCGAAGGCTTCGCGGCCTCGGGCTATGTCAACATTGTCGGCGGCTGCTGCGGCTCGACGCCCGACCATATCCGCGCCATTGCCGAGGCGGTAGGCAAGCACAAGCCCCGCGTGGTGCCCGAGGCCGACAAGCTGCTGCGGCTGTCGGGTCTTGAGCCCTTCACGCTGACCAGCGACATTCCCTTCGTCAATGTGGGCGAGCGCACCAATGTCACCGGCTCGGCCCGCTTCCGCAAGCTGATCACTGCCGGCGATTATACCGCCGCGCTCGATGTGGCGCGCGACCAGGTGGCCAATGGCGCCCAGGTCATCGACATCAACATGGATGAGGGCCTGATCGACAGTAAGCAGGTGATGATCGAATTCCTCAACCTGCTGGCCGCCGAACCCGACATCGCCAAAGTGCCGCTGATGATCGACTCTTCCAAGTGGGAAGTGATCGAGGCGGGCCTCAAATGCGTGCAGGGTAAGGCGCTGGTCAACTCCATCTCGATGAAGGAAGGCGAGGAGCAGTTCCTGCATCACGCCCGCCTCGTGCGCGCCTATGGCGCCGCCGTGGTGGTGATGGCCTTTGACGAACAGGGCCAGGCCGACACGCTGGAGCGCAAGGTCGAGATCTGCACGCGTGCCTATAAGCTGCTCACCGAGGAAGTCGGCTTCCCGCCCGAAGATATCGTGTTCGACCCCAATGTGTTCGCGGTTGCTACCGGCATCGAGGAGCATAATGGCTATGGCGTCGCCTTCCTTGAGGCGACCAAGATCATCACCGACACCCTGCCCCATGTGCATATTTCGGGCGGCATCAGCAACCTGAGCTTCTCGTTCCGCGGCAATGAGCCGGTGCGGGAAGCCATGCATGCTGTCTTTTTGTACTATGCCATCCAGAATGGCATGGACATGGGCATCGTCAATGCCGGGCAGCTGGCCGTCTATGAGAGCATCGACAAGGAACTGCGCGACGCCTGCGAGGATGTGATTCTCAACCGGCGCGAGGATGCGACCGATCGCCTGCTGGCACTGGCCGAGCGCTATCGCGGCGCCGCCGGCAAGGAAGTTGCCGCCAAGGATTTGAGCTGGCGCGAAAAGTCCGTCGAGGACCGCATCGCCCATGCCCTGGTCAATGGCATTACCGAATATATCGATGCCGATACCGAGGAAGCCCGCCAGAAGCTGCCGCGGCCGCTGCATGTCATCGAAGGCCCGTTGATGGCCGGGATGAGCATTGTTGGCGACCTGTTCGGCTCGGGCAAGATGTTCCTGCCGCAGGTGGTGAAATCCGCCCGCGTGATGAAGCAGGCCGTGGCTTTGCTGCTGCCCTATATGGAAGCTGAGAAGAATGCCGACGGCAACGCCACCGGGCGCAAGAGCGCCGGCAAGGTGCTGATGGCGACGGTGAAGGGCGACGTCCACGATATCGGCAAGAATATCGTGGGCGTCGTGCTGAGCTGCAACAATTATGAGATCATCGATCTGGGCGTCATGGTGCCCACGGCCAAGATCTTGCAGACGGCGCGCGACGAGAAGGTCGATATTATCGGGCTATCCGGTCTCATCACGCCCTCCTTGGACGAGATGGTGCATGTGGCTGCCGAAATGGAGCGGGAAGGCTTCGACATCCCCCTGCTGATTGGCGGGGCAACGACCAGCCGCGTGCATACTGCCGTCAAGATTCACCCGCGCTACAACACCGGCCAGGCCGTTTATGTCAACGACGCCAGCCGCGCCGTGGGCGTGGTGGGCAATTTGTTGTCGCAGGACACCAAGGTGACGTTTATCGAGCAGGTGCGCGCCGAATATGCCAAGGCCGCCAATGCCCATTTGCGCGCCGAGGAAGAAAAGCAGCGCCTGCCGCTGGCCAAGGCCCGCGCCAATGCCTTCAAGCCGGATTGGTCGGGCTATACGCCGCCCAAGCCGAGTTTCCTGGGCACGCGTGTGTTCGAGGACTATGACCTCGAAACGCTGGCGAAATATATCGACTGGACGCCCTTTTTCCAGACCTGGGAGCTCAAGGGCCGCTACCCCGCGATTCTGCAGGATGAAAAGCAGGGCGAGGCGGCGAGGCAATTGTTTGCCGATGCGCAGAAAATGCTCAAGCAGATCATTGACGAGCAGTGGTTTCATCCCCGCGCCGTGGTCGGCTTTTGGCCGGCCAACGCGGTGGGCGACGATATCCGGCTGTATAAGGATGAGGGCCGCGCCGATGAATTGGCTACACTGTTCACCTTGCGCCAGCAGCTTTCCAAACGCGACGGCAAGCCCAACATGGCCCTGAGCGATTTCGTGGCGCCGGCTGGTACGCCCGACTATCTGGGTGCCTTCGTCGTCACGGCGGGGCTGGAAGAAGTGGCCATTGCCGAGCGTTTCGAGAAGCAGAATGACGATTATTCGTCCATTCTGGTCAAGGCGCTGGCCGATCGCTTTGCCGAAGCCTTTGCCGAGGCCATGCATGAGCGGGTGCGGCGCGAATTCTGGGGCTATGGCGCCGGCGAAACCTTCGCGCCCGAGGAACTGGCCGGCGAACCCTATCGGGGCATCCGCCCTGCCCCCGGCTATCCGGCCCAGCCCGACCACACCGAAAAGACCACGCTGTTCCGCCTGCTCGACGCCGAAAAGAACGCCGGAGTGACGCTGACGGAGAGCTACGCCATGTGGCCGGGCTCGTCGGTCTCCGGGCTCTATTTCAGCCATCCGGATTCCTATTATTTCGGCGTGGCCAAGGTGGAGCGCGACCAGGTGCTGGATTATGCGCAGCGCAAGGGCATGAAGGTGGAAGAGGTCGAACGCTGGCTCGGCCCGATCCTCAACTACATTCCCGGCCCCGCCATCGTAGCGGCGGAGTAATGCCATGGCCCGCGTTGAACCGATCCCGGTAACCCTGGTAACCGAGCCCACGCGCCTGTTGGCGCTGGGTCCGGACACCGCTT
Source organism: Hyphomicrobiales bacterium (assembly GCA_900470445.1). Classification (GTDB taxonomy): domain Bacteria; phylum Pseudomonadota; class Alphaproteobacteria; order Rhizobiales; family Devosiaceae; genus Devosia. The sequence continues at coordinate 278,043 of UCAU01000006.1, forward strand.
TATTGCGCCTGCCCGCCAATAGCGGGCACGGCCATGCCGATGGCGACTATTGCATCGCCTGCGCCGGCCGCAGCGATGTGCGCACCATGCTGTTCGACCTGCTCGAAGGGGCGAAACAGGGGCTGCGGCCAGCGTTCAAGAATGTGGTGGTGGATGCGAGCGCGGTGGCCGATCCGGGACAAGTTGTTGCGGCGCTAACGGGCAAACTGCCGGCGCAGGCCATGCGGGATCACACGGTGGCACGGTTGTTTTATTTGGTGGGGTAGCTCTCCGAAGCTGCAGCCCTCACGAAGTCATCCCGGCGCAGGCCGGGATCCATGCTGAAAGCTATCCCAGCATGGTATTTGTGGAGAGTTCACAGCATGGATTCCGGCCTGCGCCGGAATGACCGGTGGGTAAAATTGGTATTGGGGATAAGCTACCAACCCATCCCACCCACCGCTCTCCCTCGGGCTTGACCCGAGGCCTTTCGCCGCTTGTGCCGGGTTGGGAGTGGCCCTCGGGTCGAGCCCGAGGGAGAGCGGTGGTGGGGAGGAATGGTGCCCGGGTAAGTCGCCTGGGCAAGTTGGTGTGGGTGAACGCCTACCCCTCGAACTTCACCAGTGGCGTGTCCAGCCGCAAGTATAACGGATGTTTGGGGCTGCCGTCGGCATTGGTGCCGAAGCACCAGAGTTTGGTGCCGTCGGCCTTGAGCGCCTCGACCATTGCCTTGCCGGCCGGCGCTAGCGCCTTGTTGAGCTTGCCGTGGCAGAGCACAACAAAATCGGCCTCTGCTGCCGCCGCGCGGATGGCGGGCAGGTTCGCGTCCGACACCGCCACAACGCCCGGCGCCAGCAGCATTTTGGGATCGGTGGCGCGGTAATCGCCGACATTGGCTTTCACCATGGCCGAATAACCCTCGCGCTGGGCGAAGGTCCACTCGCGGGCGCAGGTGGGATCGTTCACAGTAGCGTCGGCGGTGCTCGGATTCATGCCGATGAACAGGATATAGCGCTCGGGGAAGGTCTCCCCGGTCCAGCGGCGCATCAGCTGGCGGTAGCGGCCGTCGGCGCTGAAGGTGGCGTCGCCCTTGACGCCAGCCATCAGCGGCAGGCGCACCTTGCCGCCGGGATCGTGACCGGCTCCGTCACTCATGCGGTCAGATCACTGGGGGGCACGAGGCCATTGATCAGCGAGGCCGTAGTGACAGTGTTGGCGAGCAGGCACGCAATGGTCATCGGGCCGACGCCGCCGGGGACGGGCGTGATCGCACCGGCCTCCGCGGCGGCTTCCGCGAAGGCGACGTCGCCGAGCAAGCGCGTCTTGCCTTCGCCACGCTCGGGCGCGGGAATGCGGTTGATGCCGACATCAATGACGGTAGCGCCCGGCTTGATCCAGTCGCCCTTGATCATCTCCGGACGACCAACGGCAGCGATGACGATATCAGCCTGGCGCACGATGCCCGGCAGGTCGCGGGTGCGGGAATGGGCCATGGTGACGGTGCAGTTCTCGCGCAGCAGCAATTGCGCGACCGGCTTGCCGACCAGGTTCGAGCGTCCGACTACCACGGCGTGGAGGCCCGACAAATCGCCCAGCGTATCGCGCAGCAGCATCAGGCAGCCGAGCGGCGTACAGGAAACCGGTCCAGGCAGGCCGATGGCCAGCTTGCCGACGCTGGCGGGGGTGAAGCAATCGACATCCTTGGCCGGATCGATGGTCTCGATGATCTTCTTGGGATCGATCTGGTCGGGCACCGGCAATTGCACGAGAATGCCGTGAATGGCGGGGTCGGCGTTGAGCTTGCGCACCAGCGCCAGCACTTCGGCCTCGCTGGCGGTTTCGGGCAGCTCGTATTTTTCCGAATGCATGCCCATCTCGACGGTCTGCTTGGCCTTTTGGGCCACATAGACTTGGCTGCCGGGATCGTAGCCAACAATGACGACGGCCAGCCCCGGGGTGATGCCGTGTTCGGCCTTGAGGCGCGCCACGTGACCGGCAATGCGGGCGCGCAGGCCTTCGGCATAGCTTTTTCCGTCGATGATCTTGGCGGTCATGGTCGCTCCTCGTGAAATAATCGGCTGGGCCTGCACGTTTGGTTCACTGCAATAGGAAATGCCGCCCGCTTCGTCCATCCCCCGCAGCCGCCCGAGCTTGACGGGGAGCACTCGCCGTAGCCATGCTGGGCTCAGGCGCGAGACTCGACGCCATTTTCGGCGTGCGCCTCAGGAGGGATGAGCATGTTGAAACGTATTGTCGTAGCTATTCTGCTTTGTCTGACCATGTTCGCGCCAAGTGGCGCCTTTGCCCAGGCCGAACCGCGCGTCGTCGTGCCCGATTATCCGGGTGGGGCGGCTTTTGGCGGCTGTTATCGCGTCAATACTAGGCTGTACGGGCCTTACCGGCTGACATTCTGCCTGCAGCAGCGCGGCGTCTACCAGGTTACCGGCGGCGGCGTGACCTGCAATGGGCGGCTCGACTGGCGGGTGTCGGGCCGCGATATCAATGTGCAATTGCGGCGCACCTCGTGCGGCAATGGCGTGGCCTGGAGTGCTGATCGCATGACCTGCCGCCCTGCGGGCCTGCTGGGCGGGATTATCGGCTTCGTCGTCGTGCCGGGCATTCCCAATATCGGCACGTTGCGCTGCACCTATAGCCCCACCGTGCCGCAATACCGGCCGGTGACCTTCACCGCGCGGCGCTATAGCTGAGCCAAAAAAATTTGGGCTGCGACGACATCTCTGTCATCGCAGCCCTATGGAACGTCAGCCTGCCGCGCTGTTGAGGGCTTGGGGGACAAGCGGCCTGCGCAACATTCCTCGCTCACCGGTTTTGCATGGGTCGTTTGCCGTGCCGATGAACTGCGTAAAAGATGGGAGCCAAATGCGGCAAGAAAAGCCCCCTTCACTCGGTTGTGAGAATATTTGTGGAACGGGCCAGCGGTTGCCCCATGGCCGCGAAGCTGTCATGCCAGAAGACTAGGCATTGCAGACCAAACAGCGATTCCGCTAGACGGCTCGGCCCAATCCGGGGCCGGCAAACCGAGAGACGCAGATGACCACGATCAGCCCGCCCCGCCTTGAAAAGCAGTCCTTCACCGACCCGGAAAAAGCCTGGGCGCATCTGGCGGAAATCTATCACCGCAATACCAGCTTCATCCGCGAGCATTTGAGCGCGCTGGCCAAGGGCGGGGTGCCGGAGGGGCGCGTGCGCGCGTGCTATCCGCAGGTGGAAGTGCGCTCCACCAGCTTCGGCAAGGGCGAGAGCACCCTGCCCTATGGTTATCTACATACGCCGGGCATTTATCGCACGACGGTGACGGCGCCGGACCTGTTCCGCACCTATTTCCAGGAGCAGTTCACCGTCATCCTCAAGAATCATGGTGGCACGATCGATATCGGGGAATCGGATACGCCGATCCCGCTGCATTTCGCGGTCGCCGCCAATGAGCGGATCGACGGGGAAGCGCTCAACGCGCTCAATATTCCGCTGCGCGATGTGTTCGACGCGCCGGACCTGAACAATACCGACGACGAAATCGCCAATGGTACTTTCGTGCCGCCCAAGGGCGGGCCCTACCCGCTATCGGCGTTTACCGCGCCGCGAGTCGATTATTCGCTGTTCCGGCTGAGCCATTATACCGGCACCGATGCCGCGCATTTCCAGAACTTCGTGATTTTTACCAATTACCAGTTCTATATCGACGAATTCTGCCGCGTTGCCAAAGAGCATATGCGGACGGGCCATGCCCATTACGAGAGCTTCATCGAGCCGGGCAATGTGATCACCGACAATGCCCTGCGCGGTGGCGGCATCAATGGCACGGCCCCGGTTCGCTCGCCCCAGATGCCGGCCTACCACCTGACGGCAGCGCGCGGCCGCGGCATCACCATGGTCAATATCGGCGTCGGCCCGTCGAATGCCAAAACCATCACTGATCATATTGCCGTGCTGCGCCCGCATGCCTGGATCATGCTGGGGCATTGCGCGGGGCTGCGCAATTCGCAGGAACTGGGGGATTATGTGCTGGCGCATGCCTATGTGCGCGAGGACCATGTGCTGGATGCCGATCTGCCGGTTTCCGTCCCCATCCCGGCGCTGGCCGAAGTGCAGGTGGCGCTCGAACAGGCGGTGGAAGAGATCACCCAGACCGAGGGGCTCGAAACCAAGCGCATCATGCGCACCGGCACCGTGGCGACCTTCGACAATCGCAATTGGGAATTGCGCGACCAGGTGGAAATCACCCGCCAGCTCAGCCAATCGCGCGCGGTGGCGCTGGACATGGAAAGCGCGACCATTGCCGCCAACGGCTTCCGGTTCCGCGTGCCCTATGGGACCTTGTTGTGTGTGTCGGACAAGCCGCTGCATGGCGAGCTCAAGCTGCCCGGCATGGCCTCGGACTTCTACCGCACGCAGGTGAACCGGCATTTGCAGATCGGACTGCGGGCCATGGAAATCCTGCGGGATCAGCCGGCGGAACGGTTGCATTCGCGGAAATTGCGCAGTTTTGCGGAGACGGCGTTTCAGTAGGGGCGGCACGGGCCCACGCTCGATGTCACCACCTCCACGGAGTCATTCCGGCGCAGGCCGGAATCCATGTCCGTGGCGGGCCGCATCCATCCAGCGTTGGGATAGCCTTCAGCATGGATTCCGGCCTGCGCCGGAATGACATCGTGGGTGGAATGGCTTCGTGGACAAGAAAAAGCCCGGCATTGCTGCCGGGCTTTTTTGTTCGCGGTATGGATTCGATCAGGCGTCGCTGCGGCTCAGTAGAGCCTTCCAGATGATGGCGCCCAAAGCGGCACCGATCAGCGGGGCGACGATGAACAGCCAGACCTGACCCAATGCACCATTCTGCGCGAAGATGGCAGCGGCGATCGAGCGGGCCGGGTTGACCGAGGTATTGGTCACCGGGATCGAGATCAGGTGGATCAGCGTCAGTGCCAGGCCGATGGCGATCGGCGCGAAGCCGGCCGGGGCCAGCTTGGACGTGGAGCCCAGGATCACGATCAGGAAGAAGGCGGTGAGCACGATTTCGGCCACCAGAGCCGCGACCAGGCTGTAGCCGCCGGGCGAGAGCGCGTCATAGCCGTTGGAAGCAAAGCCGCCAGCGGTAAAGCCGGCTGTGCCGGAAGCGATGACGAAGAGCACCGCCGCGCCCAAGATGCCGCCGACCAATTGAGCGACCCAATAGGGCACCAGATCCTTGTATTCAAACTTGCCGGCAATCGCCAAACCGAGCGAAACGGCAGGATTGAAGTGCCCGCCGGAAATGCCGCCAACTGCATAGGCCATGGTCAATACAGTCAAACCAAACGCCAATGCTACGCCAAGATAACCAATACCAACGTCGGGCACGCCCGCCGCAAGAACAGCTGCACCGCAGCCACCAAATACAAGCCAGAATGTACCAAATGCTTCAGCAGACAAACGTTGAATCAACTTGAGCCCTCCTCATGATTCGCCGTAAAAATCATACTCTCCAAAACGTTAGCGGAAAATGCGCAAAAAACAGGGACCGGTGCGATGTACTCGCGCCGGTCCCTGTTTCATCTCGTCTTGTCGCTTAGCGGCACGAAGTCCGCATATTTGGCGCGAGGCGCCAATAGTTTCACTTGGCCGGCTTTACCTTCTTGACGGGTGGTGTGTTGAGGCTCACGACCTGAACCAGCTTAGGCGCCGCTTCGACCACCCGGCGAGCGATGGGGTCGATTTGCAGCGTCTTACCCTCGGCCACTGACTGCATGCCATCCACCGGCATGACCTCGAAGGCGCGGCCATGCGCCTTGCCCTTCTTGACGAAGTCATAGGCCCGCGCCTCCAGTTTGCCGTCACGTAGATCAGCGAGCCTGTCGGCAGGCCCGGCGACGTCCTCGGTGTGGAGGATATCACCGGAGGATTTGTCGTAGACGACCGCGCGCATGAAGGAGGCCGGCTCAATGCGCCAGCCCGAACCGGTATCGTATTCGCGCACCACCATACGGGCGCGCGTGAGATTGATATTGGACTGATCTAGGCCGCCGACGATCTTAAGCCGCATCTCTATGCGCCAGACGCCGTCACCAAAATAATAGTCATCGGCCAAACCGTAGGTGTTATTGACCGATATGATCCGGGCGCCGCCACCGCCGTCCTGATAGGCGCTGAGAGCGCATTCGGCCATCAACCCCGCCGGGGGATCAATGAACAGCTCGACATTGGCCGTGCCTGTCTGCAGGAAATTGCGGTGATAGACCGTTGCCCAATAAACCCATTGGCGCGCCATGATGACCTCCCGTGCCTGGGAGGAAAGCTAGCAAGCACAAGGCCCGGGGCCATCCTTCAAATGAAGGAGGCCGGCATTTGGCCGGCCTCCGTCTTGTCGCTTAGCGGCCCTTGACGACCGAGAAGCCGGCATACTTGGCGGAGGCGCCAAGCTGCTCTTCAATGCGAATAAGCTGGTTGTACTTGGCCAGACGATCCGAACGGCTGAGTGAGCCGGTCTTGATCTGCCCGCAGTTCAGCGCCACGGCCAGGTCGGCAATGGTGGAATCTTCGGTTTCGCCAGAGCGATGCGACATCACCGAAGTGTAGCCGGCGCGATGCGCGGTATCGACGGCATTCAGCGTTTCGGAAAGCGAGCCGATCTGGTTGACCTTGACCAGGATGGAATTAGCAACGCCCATCTTGATGCCCGAGACGAGGCGCTCGGTATTGGTGACGAACAGATCGTCGCCCACCAGCTGCACCTTTTTGCCAATGGCGTCGGTCAGGGCCTTCCAGCCATCCCAATCGTCTTCGGCCATGCCGTCTTCGATGGTGATGATGGGGTAGCGCGCAGCCAGGTCCGCGAGGAAGGCGACGTTTTCGTCGGAGGAGAGCGACTTGCCCTCGCCAACCATCTCGTACTTGCCGCCCTTGTAATATTCGGTGGCAGCGCAATCGAGGCCAAGGAAAATGTCCTCGCCCGGACGATAGCCGGCCTTTTCGATCGAGCGCATGATGAAGCCCAGCGCGTCTTCGGCAGAACCGAGGTTCGGCGCGAAACCACCTTCGTCGCCCACATTGGTATTGTGGCCTTCGGCCGACAGGCCCTTCTTGAGGGTGTGGAAGATCTCCGAACCGATACGGACGGCATCAGCCAGGTTTTCCGCGCCGGCGGGCAGGATCATGAATTCCTGCATGTCGATCGGATTGTCGGCATGTTCGCCGCCATTGATGATGTTCATCATCGGTACCGGCAGGACATGAGCGTTGGGGCCGCCGATATAGCGGTAGAAGGGCAGCTCGCTCGACTCGGCGGCGGCCTTGGCCATCGCCAGCGATACGCCCAGAATGGCATTGGCACCGAGGCGCGACTTGTTGGGGGTGCCGTCCAGCTCGATCATGGCCTGATCGACAGCCAGCTGGTCCAGCGCATCCATGCCCTGGATTTCGTCGAAGATGGCGGTGTTGACGTTCTCGACGGCCTGCAGCACGCCCTTGCCGTTATACTTCTTGCCGCCATCGCGCAGCTCGACGGCTTCATGCGCGCCGGTCGACGCGCCCGAGGGGACCGCAGCGCGGCCGAAGCTGCCATCGTCGAGCACCACATCGACTTCGACGGTCGGATTACCGCGGCTGTCATAGATCTGGCGGCCTTGGACGTGGATGATTGACGACATGGAAAGCCCTCTCCCGTTGGGGTTTGCTCGATATGGCCGCTTTCCTAGACGCAGAGTGTGACAAGGGAAAGGGGGCGCACGTAAAATATCGTGCGGTGGGTGTGGCGAGGCTGGGGTGCCAGCCTCGCCTCTCGTATCAATCCGGCGTCTGCCGAATGAAGCCGAAAGCCAGCAGCGTGATCACCGCAGCCAGGATCATGTAATAGCCCACGGCATGCAGACCGAAATTGGTCGCCAGATAGGTTGCGGCATAGGGCGCCAGCGAGGCGCCGAAAATGCCGCCCAGGTTGAAGGTCAACGACGCGCCGGTATAGCGCACGGCCGTGGGGAATGGCGCAGCAAGCGCAGTACCCAGCGGACCATAGGTCAGGCCCATCAGCGCGAGACCGATGCAGAGGAAGCCCAGCACGCCGATCACATTGCCCGAGCCGAACAGCGGCGCGATCAGCAGGCCGAAAATGGCGATCGAGAGCGACACGCCCACCATCACCCGGCGCATGCCGAAACGATCGGCCAATACGGCCGAGATCGGGATGAACAGGCCGAAGAACACCACGCCTACCATCTGCAGGATGAGGAATTCCTCGCGGCTATAGCCGAGTGCCGAGGTGCCCCAGCTCAGCGAGAACACCGTCATCAGATAGAACAGCACGAAGGTGGCGAGCGCCGCCATGGTGCCGAGCAGCAGGCTCATCTTGTGGTGCTTGAACACATCGAGGAACGGCACTTCGACGCGTTCGGCCTTTTCGACGGCGCGAGCGAATTCGGGCGTCTCGGTGATCTTGAGGCGGATGAACAGGCCGAAAATCACCAGCAGCGCGCTGGCAAGGAACGGTACGCGCCAGCCCCAGCTCATGAAGGTCTCTTCACCCATGAAATGGGCGAGCACGAGGAAAATCGTGGTGGCGAAGAAGAAGCCGACCGGCGCGCCCAATTGCGGGAACATGCCATACCAGGCCTTCTTGCCCTCGGGCGCGTTCTCGGTGGCCAGCAGCACGGCGCCGCCCCATTCTCCGCCCAGGCCAAGCCCCTGCCCCAGCCGGCACAAAGCCAGTAGCAGCGGCGCCATCACGCCGATCTGGCCATAGGTCGGCAACACGCCGATCAGCACGGTCGAAATACCCATGGTCAGCAAAGCCGCGACCAGCGTGGCCTTGCGGCCGATCTTGTCGCCGAAATGGCCGAAGAACGCCGCGCCGATCGGGCGTGCGAAAAAGGCGATGGCGAAGGTGGCGAGCGAGGAGAGCAGCGCCGAAGTGTCGTCGCCCGCCGGGAAGAACAGATGCGGGAATACGATCACCGCAGCGGTGGCGTAGATATAGAAGTCGAAAAATTCGATGGTCGTGCCGATCATGCTCGCGGCGAGGATGCGGCGAGCGGAATTGGGCGGTGGCACGGCGATGCCGCTGGCGGCATCCGTGGCGATGGTCATGGCGATATCCTGGCGCGCTTGAATGCTGGGCCGAGCATGGCGGCCGGCAAATCTCGCGGGCGCCCGAACGATCATTGCCAGCCCGGTAGAGAACCGGACAGCCGGGGTGTACCGCAGGGTACGGTTCACATCAAGACCAAATGTGCCGCGGGATTTGGTGGCGGGCTCTAGGGGATGCCAGACGCATAATCCCCAAATATCCGCGCCAGCCGGCTTGCCAACGTAATAACATTACATCTAGGGTCAAAACGTAATGTAATAACATATGGACACATCGCCCATGCGCTATCCTGCCCTTCTCGCCTGCACGGCCCTGACCTTGATGGCCGGCGCCGGCCCAGGCTTTGCCGACGACGTCACCGCCTGGCGTTTGTTTGTCGCCGACCATGCCGCAGCCAAGATCACCGCGATTGATCTGGGGACCGGCGCTACGCTCGACACTTTCGCGCTGGAAAGCCCCGGCGTGCTCTACACCACGCCCAGCAATCAGGCGGTCTATGCCGTGCAAGGGGCGGCCAATCTTGTGTCGGCCATCAGCAGCGGCATCGAAATCGAAGATCATGGCGATCACGGCGATATTCATGTCGCGGCGCCAGCGGCCATTGCCGCCGCTGTTCCGGGCGAAAAGCCGGTGCATTTCGTCGAGCATCATGGCGAGATCGCGCTGTTCTACGATGGCGAAGGCGTAGCGCGGCTGGTTTCGGAGCAGGATTGGCTGGACGGCGACGACAAGCTGGCCATCCGCGAAATCGATACCGGCGCACCCCATCATGGCGTCGCCATTCCTTGGGGCAAGTATGCGCTCGCCACCGATTTTGCGCCCAATGGCGAGACTACCCGTCCGCAGGGCGTCTTTGTCTATGACGCGCAGAATGCCAAGGTGGGCGACCTCTACGAATGCCCACTGCTGCATGGCGAGGCGACGTCGGGCAATATCACCGCCATTGCCTGCGCCACGGGGCTGCTGATTGCCACCGGCTCGGGCGCGCCCGAGATCACGCACCTGCCCTATCCGGCGAGCTTGCCCGAGGGCAATGTTTCGACGCTGCTGGGCGGGGTTGGGCTGCAATATTTCCTGGGCAATTACGGACCCGACAAGGTCGTGCTGATCGATCCGACCGAGGCCGACGCCTTCCGGCTGATCGAATTGCCGACGCGCCGCGTACATTTTGCCGTGGATCCGCAGCAGCCCAAATTCGCTTACATCTTTACCGAGGATGGCAAGCTGCATCAGCTCAATGTGCTGTCGGGCCAGATCGCCAAGTCGATCACGCTCACCGAGCCCTATTCCATGGATGGCGAATGGAGCCTGCCGCGGCCGCGCATTGCGGTGGCGGGCAATGAGATTGCCGTCACCGATCCGCTCAAGGGCCTGGTGCACATCGTGGATGCCAGCACGTTCGAGCTGGATCGCGACATTCCGGTTGAGGGCCTGCCCTACAATATCGTCGCCATCGGCGGCTCGGGCGCGACGCACTGACCAAAATCCCGGCCACCTTGCGGGGTGGCCGTTTCCATTCAGGTGACCCCAAATGAACCGCCTCCCCGTAACGGTCCTGTCCGGCTTTCTTGGCGCCGGCAAGACGACGCTTCTCAATCACATCCTCAACAATCGCGAAGGGCGGCGTGTCGCCGTCATCGTCAACGACATGAGCGAGGTCAATATCGATGCCACGCTGGTGCGCGAGGGCGGCGCCAATCTGTCGCGCACCGATGAACAGCTCGTCGAAATGAGCAATGGCTGCATCTGCTGCACGCTGCGCGGTGACCTGCTCAAGGAAGTCACCAAGCTGGCCGAAGCCGGGCGTTTTGATTACCTGCTTATAGAGTCCACCGGCATTTCCGAGCCGCTGCCCGTCGCGGCCACCTTCGATTTTCGCGACGAAAACGGCGTCAGCCTCTCCGACATCACCCGGCTCGATACTATGGTGACCGTGGTCGATTGCGCCAATCTACTGCGGGATTACGGCTCGGTCGATTTCCTGCGCGACCGCGGGCAGACCATGGGGCCGGAGGATGAGCGCGCGCTGGTCGATCTATTGGTCGAGCAGATCGAGTTTGCCGATGTCATCGTGCTCAACAAGGTCTCGACGGCGAGTGCCGACGATCTGGTTGCAGCGCGAACCATCATCAAGGCGCTCAATCCGGTGGCGCGCGTGATCGAAACCGACTTTTCCGATGTGCCGCTGGATCAGGTGCTCGACACCGGATTGTTCAGCCTGGAGGCCGCCGAGCAGAACCCGCTTTGGTTCAAGGAACTCAATGGCTTCACCGAACATATTCCGGAAACGCTTGAATATGGCATACGCTCATTCGTCTATCGGGCGCGGCGCCCGTTCAACCCCATGCTGCTGAACAGTGTCATCACCAAAAGCTGGGCCGGCGTTATCCGCTCCAAGGGCTTTTTCTGGTTGGCGACGCGGCCCGATCTGGTTGGCGAACTCAGCCAGGCCGGCGCATTGGTACGTACCAGCCGCCGCGGCATATGGTGGGCGGCTGTGCCGAAAACCCGCTGGCCGGACGATGCCGACTGGCGCGCATCGATGGCGCCCTATCTCGATGCGGAATGGGGCGACCGGCGGCAGGAAATCGTCTTTATTGGCGCCGGCGACATGGACGAGGCCGCCATCAGGCGCGACCTCGACGCCTGCCTGATCCCGGCCAAGGGTTTTACCCCGACCGCCTGGCAAGATTTGCGCGATCCGTTTCCCGCCTGGTCCTGAAAACAGAGTGGCCGGGACGTTACCGCCCCGGCCGCTCTTGCAATGCCCGACGCATCAAACCAGGTGGCTGGCTTCCTGCTCGGTCGGGATCCGGCCGTTCGGGGTCAGCTTGTTCACCGCATCGGGCAAGGTCTTGGCCAAGCGATCCAGCAATTCCCGCTTGCTGAGGCCGGTCTGCCGGGTCAGCGTATCGATGGTATCCGCGCCCAGCGTCTGCTCGAGGCTATTGGGGTCAATCTCCTCATTATCGCCATCCTGCACCCAGCTTTGCGCCTTGGCGCCCTGCCCGCTATTGTTGAAGCGGTCGACGAGATCGCCCAGGCCACCGCTGAGCACGCTGCCCAGTCCACCGGCGCCAGCCGCGCCGCCAAGCATGCCGCCCAGATTGCCTAGCATGCCCTCGAGTCCGCCGCCTGCACCGGGCGTGGTGCCGGCCTGTGGATTGCCCACACCGGTCTGCCCGTTGCCGAGCCGCCCGCCATCACCGGCGCCGGTCTGGCCATTGCCCAAGCCGCCGAGCAATTCGCCCAGCTTGTCCCTGTTCTGAAAACCTGCCACGGCCAGCAGGCCGAGCAGCGCAACCATTGACGGCATTCCCTTGGCCATGGCGGCCTCCTTTATGTTGAGCGCTTAGCGGCGCCGAGCGACAAGTCCCCAGACAAACAACACGATAATGGCGCCGACGACCGCACCGATCAGCCCCGCGCCTTCGCCCGGCGCATACCAGCCCAGGGCCTGCCCGAGATAGGAAGCAACGAAGGCACCGACGATGCCCAAAATGGTGGTCAGAATGAAGCCCGAGGGCTCATTGCTTCCCGGCATGATGAACTTGGCGATGACGCCTGCGATGAACCCGATAATGATCGTCCAGATGATACCCATGACTGACTGTCCCTAGTTGAAGGTGATCAGCAACGCGCCGTGGGCCCGGCAGTTCCCTTTTCCGTGTAAAGGCAAGGCCATGGACGAATAAAACCCGCCGGCGCTGGGCCGGCGGGTTGAATAGCGAATCCGCGATGCCGCGCCTCAATCGTCTTCGACGAACACTTCCTTGCGCTTGCGCCGGATCGAGGGGAGCACGGCGATGATCACTGCCAGCAGTGCCAGACCCAGCAAGGTCGCTGAAATCGGGCGCTCGAGGAACACCATCGGATCGCCGCGCGAGATGATCATGGCGCGGCGCAGATGTTCTTCCAGCAGCGGCCCCAGCACGAAGCCGAGCAGCAGCGGCGCCGGCTCGCAGCCAAAGCGGATCAGCACATAGCCGACTACCCCGAAAAAGCCGATGGCGAACACGTCGTAGATGTTCTGGTTGATCGAGAAACATCCGATGCAGGCGAACAGCACGATGGCTGGGAACAGCGCACGATAGGGGATGGAGAGCATCTTCACCCACAGCCCGATCAGCGGCAGGTTGAGCAGCACCAGCAGCACATTGCCGATCCACATCGAGGCGATAATGCCCCAGAACAAAGCCGGCTGGTCGTTGATGACATTGGGGCCGGGCGTGATGCCTTGCAGGATAAACGCCCCCACCATCAACGCCATTACCGGGTGAGCCGGAATGCCCAGCGTCATCAGCGGGATGAACGAGGTCTGCGCGGCGGCATTATTGGCCGATTCCGGACCCGCCACGCCTTCGATGGCGCCGTGCCCGAATTCCTCCGGCGTCTTGGACAGGCGTTTTTCGGCCGAATAGGAGGCGAAGGACGCAAGGATATGCCCGCCACCCGGCAGGATGCCGAGTACCGAGCCCAGGGCCGTGCCGCGCACCACGGGGGCAGCGATGCGTTTGAAGTCGTCCTTGCTGAGCCACAGGTTCTTGACGGCCTTGACCATCACGTCGCGGCCCTTCTCGTTTTCGAGATTGCGCAGGATTTCGGCGACGCCGAACACACCCACGGCGAGCGAAACGAAATTAAGCCCCGAATAGAGTTCGCGAATGCCCAGGGTGAAGCGGGGCTGGCCGGTATAGATATCCTGCCCCACCATGCCCAGCAACAGGCCCAGCACGATCATCGCCAGCGCCTTGAGGATGGACCCGTGCGCCAGCGCGATGGAGACCAGCAGACCCAGCACGATCAGAGCGAAATATTCCGGCGCCCCAAAGTTGAGCGCCGCTCGCGCAAGGGGCGGCGCGAAGAAGGCCAGCAGCAACGTGCCAACCGTGCCGGCAAAGAACGAGCCCAGTGCCGCGGTCGCCAAAGCCGGACCAGCCCGGCCCTGCTTGGCCATTTGGTAGCCGTCGATGGCGGTGACGGCCGAGGAGCTTTCGCCCGGCAGGTTGATCAGGATCGCGGTGGTCGAGCCGCCATATTGCGCGCCATAGTAGATGCCTGCCAGCATGATCAGCGCCGTCGCGGGCGACAGCGAGAAGGTGATGGGCAGCAGCATGGCGATGGTTGCCGTCGGCCCGATGCCGGGCAGCACACCGACCAGGGTGCCCAGCAGCACGCCGATGAAGCAATAGAAGATATTGATGGGGTCGAGGGCGACCGAAAAGCCCAGCCCAAGCGAAGCAATAATGTCCATGATGGGTTCCTACTGCCCGAGCCAGGGGCCGAACATCGGCACGCTCATGCCGAGCCCGATGACGAAGATCAGCGTGCACATCACCGTCAGCGCCACCGCCAGGATGATGGAGAACAGGGGCGAATTGAGCCGGCTGGCCATGGCAGCGCCAAACGAGCCGATCAGCACCACCGGCACGAAGCCCAGCCCGCGAATGGTCAGCCCGAAAAACACGATGACGCCGATGATCAGCGCCATGCCCCGCCAAGGTGGCGCCAATGGCTTTTCCGCATCGGGCTTTTTCCAGCCGCTGGCGGCAACGCCGAGCCCCAGCGCGACGAGCACGCTGCCCAGCAACAGCGGCATGAAACCGGGCCCCATGCGAAACGCCGTACCGGTCTCGTAATTGAGCGCCTCGATGGCGAAATAGGCGCCCGCCGCGACAAAGATGCCGCCCGATACGAGGTCCTTGGTCGAAAAATTGGAAACCATAGCTGCCTCCTCCCCTGTTCTTTGTCGCCTCCGCGCCCTGGAAGGACGCGGAGGCGCGCACTCGGTTTAGTCGGCGTAAACGCCTGCAGCTTCGATGACTGCGCGCCACAGCTCGATCTGGCTGGCCAGCATCTGTGTCAGTGCGGCCGGGGTGGCTTCCTCGGCCGTCACCGGCACGGTGCCCAGTTCGGCAAAGCGGCTCACCACGGTCTCATTGGTCAGCGCCTTCTGCAGCGAGGCTTCAAGCTTGGCGATGATGGCCGCGTCGGTACCGGCGGGGGCATAGAGCCCGTGCCACACGCCGATCTCGATATCGAGGCCGCCTTCCTTGAGCGTGGGCAGATCAGGCAGGTTCTGCAGGCGGGTCAGCGTGGTCACGCCATAGGCCTTGACCTCGCCGGCCTGGATCTGGCTGGTCGTATTGGTGGTCTGGTCGCAGATCATGTCGATCTGGCCGCCGATGATATCGGTCATGGCCGGGCCGGCGCCCTGATAAGGCACGGTGGTCATCTGGGTATCGAGCGCATCCATCAGCAGCATGCCGCAGAGCTGGCTGGCCGAACCGATGCCGGCATTGGCATAGGTGACGTTTTCGCCATTGGCCTTGATATAGGCGGTCAGCTCGGCCAGCGTGTTCGGCTCGAAATCTTTGCGGGCCACCAGCGTCATCGGCACGGCAGTGATCAGCCCGATTGGGGCAAAGTCGGTGACCGGGTCATAAGGCAGGCTGCGATAGAGGCTCGGCGCGGTGGACATGCCGATATGGTGCAGCAGCAGCGTATAGCCGTCATTGGGGGCAACGGCCACCTGGCCGGCGCCGAGCGTGCCACCGGCGCCGCCCACGTTCTGGATCACCACCTGCTGGCCCAGATCATTGCTCATCACTTCGGCAACGAGGCGGGCGACGGTATCGGTCGGGCCGCCGGCGGAGAAGGGCACCACGACGGTGATCGGCTTGGTGGGGTAGTCCTGCGCCATGGCCGTGCCCGTCAGGCTCGCGCCCGTCAGCATCAGGCCGGCGGCAAGGGACAGCATTGTCTTGTTCATTTTGGTTCCTCCCGAAAGATCAGCGCTCCTCGCGCATCCCTCCCTAAGCAGCTTCCGTGCCAGATCGCTCAAACCCTTGCATTGCAAGCATATCACCAATGCAGCAACGCAGTAGCATGAAGCATTTCAGGCAATTTCTTGCCAACGAGCGCTGCCGACTTGGCAAAAATCCGCCAATAGCATAGGACCAGTCGTGGAGGATCTGCACGATGGCTGGCCGGACACTGCCTTTGTCACCCTATCAGCGCCTGCTGATCGCGGTTGGCTGCGCCGTTGTGCTGCTGGCCTCGTGCCTGGTCGCCTATGAAATCGCGCTGCAAAGCGGCATTGCCGCGGCGCATGACACCAGCGAACGGCGCCTGCAGATTTTCGATCGCATGCTCGAAGCCAATATCGAGCGCTATCACTTTTTGCCCACGACGCTCGCCCAGGCCTCGGAGATCCGCGACGTGCTGGCGCACCCCGAAGACGACGCCCTGCGCGCCCGCGCCAATGGCTTTTTGTCCAATATGGGCGGCACCGCTGCAGCCGAGGAACTGTTCATCGTCGATGTGAACGGCCGCTCCATCGCCGCCAGCAATTGGTGGACGCACCAATCCATGGTGGGCCGCCACTATGCCGAACGCCCCTATTTCCAGGAGGCCATGTTCGACGGCGCCGCCAAATACTACGCCGTCGGCATCACCACGGGCGTGCCGGGCTATTTCATCGCCAACCGCATCGATGGCCCCGAGGGTCCGCTGGGCGTCGCCGTGGTCAAGATCAACCTGGGCGAGATCGAAGCCGTGTGGTGGCGTTCGGGTGAGCTGATCGGCATTTTCGACAGCAATGATGTTGGCATTCTCTCCACCCGACCCGATTGGCGCTATCGCACGCTGGTCGACACCCATCCCAGCGGCCTCGAAACCCTGGCGCGCGACCAGCGCTATCTCGGCGTCGCCATCAATGGCCAGGGGATCGTGCAATCCATCGAGCCCTGGCGCGGCACCGAGCTGGCCGTGCTGCGCAGCGGCGATAGCGAGATCAACGGAGAGTTCCTGGTCGATCGGCTGCGCATGCCGCTGCATGGCTGGCGCCTGCTGTCCTTCGTGCCGCTGGGGCCGATTTCCAACTGGGCCTGGACCGCGACATTCTTTGTCGGCATCGCCGTCGGCGCCATCCTGTTGGCCGCCATGCTGTTCATGCAGCGCCAACGCCTGATCCGCGCCCGCCTCGAAGATCACGACCAGCTCGAGCAGCGCGTCCTGCTGCGCACCAGCGAATTGCAGGAAGCCAATAGCCGGCTCGCCGGCGAAATCGTCGAACGTCAGGAAGCCGAAAAAGCCCGCCAGGCCGCCCAGCAAGGGCTGGTGCAAGCCGCCAAGCTTGCCACCCTCGGCCAGGCGCTGGCCGGTGTCGCCCACGAAGTCAGCCAGCCCATCGCCGCCCTGCGCACCCAGACCGCCAGCGCCAAGCTCTTGGCGCGCGGCAAAGTGCCCGAGCTTGCGGATCTGTTCGGCAGCATGGAGGGCGTGATCGGCCGGCTGGTGGCGCTGACCGGGCATCTCAAGACCTTCGCGCGCAAGGAGACTGAAATCTCCATCCAGAGCGATGTCGTCCACATTGCCCACAATGCCATCGAGCTGGCCAACCATTTCCGCGAAGACCCCAGCCTTACCATCACCCTCGACGCGCCGCCGCATGCCCTGATCGTCACCGGCAACCCGGTTCATATCGAGCAGGTGCTAGTCAATCTCATCTCCAATGCCGCCGATGCCATGGCGGGGCTCGAAGACGCCACGATAAAGATCACCGCGCGCGATATGGGCCAGAACGCCGTCATCAGCGTTGCCGACAACGGCACCGGCATCGATCCGGCCATCATCGACACGCTGTTCGACCCCTTCGTCACCACCAAGGAACCCGGCCGTGGGTTGGGTCTGGGCCTCTCCATCTCCTATGGGCTGATCCGCGAAATGGGCGGGCGCATCGAGGTCAAAAGCCGCCAAGGCGAGGGCGCGACCTTCACCATCACCCTGCCCCTCGCTGAGATCACCACGCCCCAAATCAGAGACTTCGCATGACAACCAAAACATCGGTGATGATCGTCGAAGACGAGGGCATTGTCCGCAACGCGCTCGATCAATGGCTTAATTTGTCAGGCTTTGCCGTCACCACTGTCGGCAGCGCCCGCGAAGCCATGACGCGCCTCGGCGATGCGCAGCCCGAAGTGGTCATTTCCGATGTGCGCATGCCCTCGGTCTCGGGCCTCGACCTGCTCGCCCAGATCCGTGACAAGGACCCCACCACCTCGGTCATCCTGATCACCGCCCATGGCGACGTGCCCATGGCCGTCAAGGCGATCCGCGACGGCGCCTATGATTTCCTGCAAAAACCCTATGAGCCTGAACAGCTCGTCAGCGTCATCGAGCGCGCCGCCGAACAGGCCCGTGTCCGCCGCGAGTTGGTCAATCTGCGCCGCCGGCTCGATGGTGGCGCAGCCGAATTGTCCAACCGCCTCATCGGCTCCTCCCCCGTCATGGAAGATTTGCGCCAGCTCATTCTCGACGTCGCCGCCATCGACACCGACGTCATCATCCTGGGCGAAACCGGCACCGGCAAAGAGGTGGTCGCCCGCGCTCTGCACGATTTCTCCCCCCGCTCCGCCGCCCCCTTCGTCGCCGTCAATTGCGCCGCCATCCCCGCCGAGCTGATCGAAAGCGAATTATTCGGCCACGAAGCTGGGGCCTTTACCGGTAGTGCCGGGCCGCGCATCGGCAAGTTCGAATTCGCCAATGGCGGCACGCTGCTGCTCGACGAAATCGAATCCATGCCCCTGCTCGCCCAGGCCAAAGTGCTGCGCGTCATTCAGGAGCGCACAGTCGAACGCGTCGGCTCCAACCGCCAGATCCCGCTCGATCTGCGCATCATTGCGGCGACCAAGGTCGATCTGCTGGACGAAGCCGAAGCCGGCCGCTTCCGCGCCGATCTGCATTACCGCCTCAACACCGCGAGCATCGCCGTACCCCCACTGCGCCAGCGCGGCGAAGATGCCCTGCTGCTGTTCCACTATTTTCTGGAGCTGGCGCAGAAGCGCTTCAACCGCCCCTCCCAGCCCCTTCATCCCGCCGATATCGAGGCGCTGTCCCGCTATGCCTGGCCCGGCAATGTCCGCGAGCTTAAAACCGTGGCCGACAAATTCGCCCTGGGCCTCTCCAGCGCCAATTATTCCATCCAGAGCGCCATCGGCATCAAGCCCGGCACAGCGGACGAGAGCCTCAACCTGGCCGACCGGCTAGCGCAATATGAGCGCAGCGTCATCGAGGCCGAATTGCGCAAGCACGATAATTCTATCGCCGACACGGCCGACGCGCTGGGCGTTCCCCGCCGCACGCTGAGCGAAAAGATGACGCGGCTGGGGGTACGGCGCTAGGACAAGTGAAGCGGTTTACGTCGCCAAGGCGCGGTGTTGGAATAGCTTTCCCGAAATGCCGCCCCAATCCGAAAGGCATTTCGATCCAAATGCGTAGCAAGCACGGATAGACTACTGATTCAGTAGAGTTTTACGACACCAAGCGATATGTCTTTCCCCAATGGCGCTGCCCCAAAGGGCGGCCCGACAAACAGGAGCTTTACAGCCATGTCCCTCATTTCGCGCCGCACTCTGCTGGTCGCTACCCTTCTTGCAAGCGTGGCCCTCAACCCGGCAGCCTTCGCCCAGGATTTTGACGCCAATGCCACCATCCGCATCGGCTCGCTCTACGAACCACAGAACCTCGACAACACGGCCGGGGCCGGCCAGGGCATCAATGAAGCCTTCAACGGCAATGTCTACGAAGCCCTGTTCCAGCTCACCGACAAGGGCAGCGTCGAGCCGGCTCTCGCCGCCGACTACAAGGTCAGCGACGATGGCCTGACCTACACCTTCACCCTCAAGGACGGCGTCACCTTCCATTCGGGCGATCCGCTCACCGCGGCCGATGTGAAATATTCCATCGAGCGCGTCACCGCCGAGACATCGAAAAGCTCGCGTAAGAAGAGCCTCTCGACCATCACCGCCATCGACACCCCTGATGACAAGACCGTGGTGATCACCCTCTCGGCCCGCTCGATCTCCCTGCCTTACAATCTGAGCTATGTCTGGATCGTCAACGACAAAGCCGCTGACATCACCGCCACCGAAGATGGCACCGGCCCCTATACACTCGAAGAATGGCGCCGCGGTTCGGCCCTGGCCCTCGCCCGTTTCGACGGCTATTGGGGCACGGCTCCCACCAATGGCGAAGTGATCTACACCTATTTCACCGACGCCACCGCGCTCAACAATGCGCTGCTGACCAATGCCGTCGACGTCATCACCTCGGTCCAGAGCCCGGATTCACTGGCCCAGTTCACCGGCAACCCGGCCTACACCGTCACCGAAGGCGCCTCCACCACCAAGGAATTGCTCGCCTATAACGACCGCGTCGCCCCCTTCGACAACGTCAAGGTGCGCAAGGCCCTGGCCCGCGCCGTCGACAAGGCCAAGCTGCTCAACTCCATCTGGGGTGATTACGGCACGCTGATCGGCTCCTTCGTGCCCCCCACCGATCCCTGGTATGTCGATCTCACCGGCGTTGATGCCTATGACCCCGACAGCGCCAAGGCCCTGCTGGCCGAAGCCGGCTATCCCGACGGCTTCACTTTCACCCTCGACACCCCCGACTACGATCCGCACCCACTGGTTGCCCAGTTCCTGCAGACCGAATTGGCCAAGGTCGGCGTGACGGTAAACATCAACATCATCACCGCCAATGAGTGGTACACAAAGATCTACCAGGAGCACAATTTCGAGGCGACGCTGCAGGAGCACGTCAACCACCGCGACATCGTCTTCTACGGCAATCCTGACTTCTACTGGGGCTATAACAACCCCGAAGTGGTCAAACTGATCGCCGATTCCGAAGCTGCCAGCTCCATCGACGAACAGACCGCCAAGCTCACCGAAGCCAACAAGCTGATCGCTGAAGACGCTGCCAGCAACTGGCTCTATCTCTATCCTCAGATCGTGGTTTCCGCCGCCAATGTCACCGGCTATCCGGTCAATGGACTGAACTCGCAGTTCTTCGCCTATGGGATCAAGAAGGCGAACTAAGCTACGAGAGCCCCGATATCAGAGTACCCCCACCTAACCTCCCCCTGATAGGGGGAGGAACCGTTTTGTGGTTGGACTCTATCGCGCCCAAGAGTGGAGAGATCCCTCCCCCTATCAGGGGAGGTTAGGTGGGGGTA
>UCAU01000072.1 GCA_900470445.1 Hyphomicrobiales bacterium
TTGCGTCCCACCAGCGGCAATTCGATCTCCACCGCCAGCCCGCCACCCTCCCGATCCCTGAGCCGCAGTGCCCCGCGATGCGCCTCCACCACCCGCTTGACGATCGACAGCCCCAGCCCCGATCCCACCTTGGCGCTCGCGCTGCTGCCCCGCTTGAACCGCTCCAGCACCACGCCCTTTTCCCCATCGGGAATGCCCGGCCCGCTATCGGTCACCACCATGGTCAGCAACCCGTCCTGCACCGCTCCGGCAATGGAAACCGACCCTTCCGAATAGACCATGGCATTATCCACCACATTGCGGACCATCTCGCGCAACGCCACCCGATCGCCGCGAATTTGCGCCGCTGCCACCGCCTCGGGAATATCGAGGTTGAGCCGCGCCGATTGGTCGCCATCCAGCCGCTGCCGTACATCCTCGATCACCGCGCCAAACGGCGTCGTGTCGCTCTCCTGATTTTCTAAGCGATGGGAAATCGTTGCATCCATCAGCAATTGCGACACCAATTGGCTGGCATGGATCGCCCCCTGATGGATGCGCCCCACCCGCCGGCGCAGCGCATCGGGGTCCTGCTCGTCCATCGCCACTTCCGCCTGCGCCCGCAGCGAAGCCAGCGGCGTGCGCACTTCATGCGCCGCCTCCGCCACGAGGCCACTCAGCCGCTCCATGCTGCTGCCCAGCCGCGCCATGAAGGCATTGAGCGCCCCCACCAACTGGCTCACCTCCACCGGCACCGGCACATCCAGCGGCGACAGATCATCGGGTGTACGTCCGCGCAAAGCTTGTTCCAGCTGATAGAGTGGGGCAAACATTCGCCCAATGCCAAACCACACCAGCGCCACCGCCAGCAGCGTCAGCGCCACCACCGGCACGATGGCATTGCCCAAAATCTCATTGGCCAGCGCCTCCCGCTCATTCTGCGTTTCGGCCACATGGATGGTCACCCAATCGGTCTCACTGGCCGACGAGGTCAGCCGCCCGACGCTGGCCACCCGCACCAACTCGCCGCGATACATCGCGTCCTGAAACACCGGCCCCGCCGACTGCATTTCCGTGAGGTTAGCCGATAGATCATCGTAGCCCGTGACCGCCCGCCCACGCGGGTCTTCCACCGCATAAAACACCCGGTCCCGCCCCGAAAACATGCCAAACGAGGCAAACGGCAATTCCACGATCACCGCATCATTTTCCACCTGCACCGCCCCGGCAATGGTCAGCGCCGACGCCGCCAGCAGCCGATCAAACGCCCGATCCGCCGCCCGCTCCGCATAATCGCGGATAAACACCACAAGGATAACCGCGGCCCCCAGCAGCAGCGCCACGGCCAGTGCCAAAATCCGCCGCCGGATGGAAAACGAATGAGCCGGCATTGGCCCGCTACCCATTGGGCGCCCGCAGCACATAGCCCACGCCGCGCACCGTGCCGATCTCGATATCAGCCGCTTCCAGCTTTTTGCGCAGCCGCGAGATATGCAGCTCCAGCGCATTGACCGACACGGCTTCATCGAAATTGAACAGCTGGTTCATCAGCCGCTCCTTGGGCACGACCTTGCCCGCATTGGTCACCAGAATTTCCAGCAGCCGGAATTCGCGCCGCCCCAGTTCCAGCGATTTGCCCCCGATCGAGGCATTGAGCCCCGCCATATCCAGCGCCAGATTGCCCACGCCCAGCGTGCTCGTGGTCTGCCCGCCCGTGCGCCGCATCAGCGCCCGCAACCGCGCTTCCAATTCGCGCAGATCGAACGGCTTGACCAGATAATCATCCGCCCCCAGATCGAGCAGGCTCACCTTGTCGTCGATTTCCGAGCGTGCCGTGATCACCAGGATGGGCGCATTGAACTTGCGCTTGCGCAATTCGGCGATCAGCCCGATCCCGTCCCGATTGGGCAGCATCAGATCCAGCGCCACCGCATCGAACGCATCGCCCTCGGCCGCCGACACCACATCATTGCCGTCCCGCACCCATTCCACCGAGTGCCCAGCCGTGCGCAGCCGCTTCTCGATGGCCTCGCCCAAATCCTCATTATCTTCGACAAGCAATATTCGCATCGGCGCCGATGGTCCCCCCGCCGGCACAGTATGGAGTTTCGCCTCGCGTGTCAGCACCAGCGCTGGCAAGCCGCGATCAACCCTCGCCCCTTGAGGGGAGGGATTGAGGGTGGGGGTGTCGGACTTTCCATCGGCACGGAGTTCGTGGAGGTCGCAGCACCCCCACCCCCGCTTTTCGCTAGCGAAAAGCTGAGCCCTCCCCTCAAGGGGGAGGGGGCTGGATCAGGGCTCACCCCTGTCAGAAAAGCCCTAAAACACCGCCATCATCGAAGCCGCCACCGCCACAATGCCCAGCGCCGCTAGCCCTGCCGCCATCAGTATGGTCTGCGTGCGCTGCATTTGCGCCGAGCGATGCGCCGCCAGCCGCGTTGCCTTGATGTCGGATGTATCCAGATGTGTCATTTGCCGCCCCTAATTGTCACCGGCCACTGCGCCAGTCATTGCCAAGGGTCGCCGCCATTAAGCTCTTCTCACCCACGAGAAAAAGCTAACCCGGACATCGCTTCTGCGCGAAAGCCTCCCTGTCAAAGCGGTTAATTTACATAAAATCCGATCTATCCCGATCTTGTATGGTAGATGCTTGATCCCGCTCGCGCGCCGTGGCAGAACATGTGCCATGACCCATTCAGCCCATCTCCATCCCGATCGCTTGTTCCCTGCCTCGCAACCGGCTCAGTCGATTGCGCGCGAGCTTTATCCCGCCGTAGCCGACCTGCCGCTGATTTGCCCGCATGGCCACACCGATCCGTCCTGGTTCGCCAATAATGGGCGCTTCTCCGATCCGGCCGCGCTCTTCCTCACGCCCGATCACTATGTCCTGCGCATGCTGCGCAGCCGGGGGCTGGACTACGATGCGCTGGGCGTGCCCCGTAAGGATGGCAAGCCCGTCGCCGATAGCCGCACCGCCTGGCGTCTCTTTGCCGCCAATTATCACCTCTTTGCCGGCACTCCGTCCAAGACCTGGACCGACCATTCCCTGCACTGGGCCTTCGGCATCACCGATGAGCTGTCATCAGCCACGGCCGACGCCATCTATGACAAAATCGACGCCGCCCTCGCCACGCCCGACCTGCTGCCGCTGGCTTTGCTCGACCGCGCCAAGGTCGAAGTCATCACCACCACCGAATTCGCGCTCGATCCCCTGGTCCACCACCAGAAAA
Organism: Hyphomicrobiales bacterium; assembly: GCA_900470445.1. GTDB lineage: Bacteria > Pseudomonadota > Alphaproteobacteria > Rhizobiales > Devosiaceae > Devosia. Next base: position 3,210 of record UCAU01000072.1, read on the forward strand.
TGGCCGAGACCGGCATTCTGGGCCGCGTCCGCACCACCTATCGCCCCGATGACGTGACCGATCCGAGCCGCCCCGCCATTGTCGACAATCTCAAGAAATTTGCCGAACTGACCGGCGAGGACGTCACCAATTGGGCCGGGCTGATCAATGCCCACCGCGCCCGCCGCGAGTATTTCCGCCGCTACGGCGCGCTCGCTACCGACCATGGCGTCCCCTCCGCCAACACGGCCGACCTGCCGCTGATCGAAAAGCAGGCTCTGCTCGACAAAATCCTCTCCGGCAAGCATGACGCTGCCGATGCCGAGCTGTTCCGCGCCCAGATGATGACCGAAATGGCTTTGCTCTCGGTCGAGGACGGCATGGTCATGCAACTGCACGCCGGCTCGCGCCGCAATACCGATCCGCTGCTGTTCGCCACCCGCGGCGCCGATCTGGGCGCCGACATCCCGGGCACCACCGACTATGTCAACGGCATGCGCGCCCTGCTCGCCCGCTGCGGCAATGAGCCGAACCTGCGCCTGATCATGTTCGTGCTCGACGAAACCACCTATGCCCGCGAGCTAGCGCCCATGGCCGGCTATTGGCCTTCTCTGATGATCGGCCCGCCCTGGTGGTTCCACGATAGCCCGCAGGGCATCCGCCGTTATCTCGATCAAGTGGTCGAAACCGCCGGCTTCTACAATCTCGCCGGTTTCAACGACGACACCCGCGCCCTGCTCTCCATCCCCGCCCGCCACGACGTCTGGCGCCGCGAAGTCTGCGGGTTCCTGGCCACCTGGGTCGCCGAAAACCGCCTCAGCAAGAGCACGGCCGAGGAACTGGCCAAGCATTTGAGCTACCAGGCTGCGAAAGACGCCTACAAGATCAGCTAGGCCTCAATCCCTCCTCACCCACCGCTCTCCCTCGGGCTCGACCCGAGGGCCATTCCCCGCCGCGCCAAATATATGCTTGGTCCCAGCGGCCCTCGGGTCAAGTCCGAGGGAAGAAGCGTGGTGTGATGGACGAAGAAATGCTGTCTGCCAGAAGCCGCCTCAAGGCGACTTCCACAACACCACCAGCAATACCAAAACCCCCGTCACCAGCAGTACCAGTGTCCCGGTCACCCCGTTGAACACCTGCCGCCCGAAACTGGGCGCTGCTTCGTCGGCCGCAATGATGTCGGAAAATTTGTGGGGGTCATGCCCCTTTGCGCTCGAATACGTCATGGTCCAGTTCCCTCTTGCGATTGGGCGCTGTCTCTGCGTCGCGATCAGTCTAACTCCAGCCAACTTTATCAAAACTTGCAGCAGGCCGGTTTGCTGGCGTTAGGGTTGCCATTGTGCCAACCATCTTGCTTACCAAATGCCTACCGCGCCGCATTTCGATCAAGTTCTTTTGCCAAGCGCAGTTAATGTCGAAAGCAAGCACGCCTTCTGATCTAATGGCTGACATGAATCAGTCTCCCGCCGAAACCGCGCTCAGCCGCGCCATGATCCGCTGGTCCCTGACCAAGTCGACGCCGGTGGCGGAAACCGCCACCAGCTGGATTTTCCGCGTCGAGCAAAATGGCCGCAACTTCGCCGCCCTCAAAATCCTCAAGCCGCTGGCCCTCGAGGAAGAGAGCCGCGGCGCCCAATTGCTGAACTGGTATGGCGGGGAGGGCGCCGCCACCGTCTTCGACATTCACGGCAATACCATTTTCATGGAATGGCTCGATGGCAGCACGCTGGGCGATGCCGTCCGCGCCGGCCATGATGACGAAGGCACCATCGCCATTGCCACTGTCGTCGCCAATCTGCACCGCCCCCGCGACGGCGCGCCCGAAAGCCTGCAGGTCCTGCGCGAGCGCTTCCAGAGCCTGTTCGATACCGATGTGCGCCTCTGGCCCCACACTTCGCGCGATCTCTATGCCCGCGCCACCGGCATAGCCCTTCGCCTGTTCGACCGGCCCACGGCGCAGATTCCGCTGCATGGCGATTTGCACCACGACAATATCATCTCCTCCGATCGCGGCTGGCTCGCCATCGACCCAAAGGGCCTATTGGGCGATCCGGTCTATGAAGTCGCCAATGTCTTCATCAATCCCGAGCGTGCCGATGCCGTCGCCGCCGATCCGCGCCGCATCGCCGCCCGCGCCGATATCCTGGCCCAGCGCCTGGCCTATCCGCGCAAGCGCATCCTGGGCTGGGCCGCCGCCCACGCCGCGCTCTCCGCCTGCTGGGACCTCGCCGATGGCAACGCCATAACCGGCCAGCTCGCCTGCCTGCCCAATCTGCTCAGCGCCTACGACCAGGCCGTCTAGCCCATGGATGTACCGATGACGTTGCTCACGACCTCGCGCCGCGGCGTGCTCATGCTGGGTGCAGCCCTGACGCTCTCGGCCTGCGCCTCCACCATGCCGGCTGTGGCGCCGGCTGTGGCGACCCCCACGCCCGAAACCCTCACCGACGATCAGATCATGACGGCGGTCAATGCCGTGCGCAAAGCCAATGGCGCCGCGCCCTGGAGCTATAGCCAGCGCCTCGAAGACGCCGCCCGCTCCCAGGCCCGCCTCATGGCGCAGCGCGATACGCTCAGCCACGATCTGGGCGTCACCCTGCGCGAACGCGTCACCGCCGCCGGTTATATCGGCGCGGTCGGCGAAAATCTCGCCCGTGGCCACACCTCGCTCGAAGCCGCCCTGCAAGGCTGGATGAACTCCGCCGGCCACCGCGGCACCCTGCTCAGCCCCAAATTCACCGAATTCGGCCTCGCCGTCACCCGCACCCCAGCCGGCCGCCTCTACTGGGCCCTGATCGCCGGCGGCAGCTTCGACGCCTGGCGGGTCTATCAATAGCGGGCACGACCTCGTCCCTCGACAAGCTCAGGATGAGGTCTACTGAAAGACGGTGCATCCCGCGTAGACCTCATGGTGAGCCTGTCGAACCACGAGGTCGTGGCACCATCTCCCACACCCGCCGGACCCATCCCTCGCCCCTTGAGGGAGAGGGACGGCAATTCTGCGTTCAGCAGAATTGACAGGGTGAGGGGTGCTGCGCCCTCCCATGCCAGAAATGCAGAAAGACAATCCCTCATCCCAACCGAAATTCGCCGAAGTCCCTCAAGGGGAGGAGGAAGAATCCTCCGTCCGCCCCGCACCCTCCCGATCCCGCTCATACCCCCTCAACCCCTCAAACCTCGGCAGCCATCCCTCCCGCCGAACAGTCCACAGCTCATAACTCGGCCTGAACTGATCAATCTCATCCAGCGCTCCGAGGTTCACCTCAATCTCATCCCCGCTGCGCGAAAAAACCGATGAGCCGCATTCGGGACAGAAAAACCGCCCCGCATAATCGCGAACCTCCCCCTCGATCACCACCGCATCCTGCGGGAAGATCGCCGAAGCATGAAACAGCGCCCCATGATGCTTGCGGCACTCAAGGCAGTGGCAAAGCCCCACCCGATAGGGCCGCCCCGACGCCACAAACCGCACCTTGCCGCACAGACACCCGCCGCTGACCTGCTCCATGCCGCACCTCTCTGCGGGGCTTACGAACTCAAGGTCCGCCGCACCGCCGCATCCCAACCCCTGATCTTGCCCTTGCGTTCCGCCGCCGCCATTTTCGGTTCAAACCGGCGGTCTCGCGCCCAGCTCGCCGCAAACTCAGCCATCCCCGGCCAAACCCCCGCCCGCGATCCCGCCAGCCACGCCGCGCCCAGCGCCGTGGTCTCGAGGATCGTCGGCCGGTCCACGGGCGCGTCCAGCACATCGGCGAGGAACTGCATGGTCCAGTCCGACGCCACCATGCCGCCATCCACCCGCAACACTGTGTCCTGCCCGCCCTTCCAGTCCTTGCGCATCGCCGCCAGCAGGTCCAGCGTCTGGTAGCAAACCGCCTCCAGCGCCGCCCGGGCGATTTCCGCCGGCCCCGAATTGCGCGTCAGCCCATAAATGGCCCCGCGCGCCTCGGCATCCCACCAGGGCGCCCCCAGCCCCACAAAGGCGGGCACCATATAGACATGCTGGCTGGGGTCCGCGCTCTGCGCCAGCGGACCGGTCTCGCTGGCATGTTTCACCAGCTTCAGCCCATCGCGGATCCACTGCACCGCCGCCCCGGCGATAAAGATCGAGCCTTCCAGCGCATAAGTGGTCTGCCCATCGAGCCGATAGGCAATGGTCGTCAGCAGCCGGTTCTTGCTCGCCACCATGTCCTTGCCGGTATTGAGCAGCGCAAAACACCCCGTGCCATAGGTTGATTTCAGCATGCCCGGCTCAAAACAGGCCTGCCCGATCGTCGCCGCGTGCTGGTCGCCCGCCACCCCCAGAATAGGGATAGCCGCGCCAAACAATTCGGCCTCTGTCACCCCGAAATCCGCCGCACAATCCTCCACCTCCGGCAGCAGCGCCGCCGGCACTTCGAACAACTCCAGCAGGCTCTTGTCCCAACGGTTCTTGCCGATATCGAACAGCAGCGTGCGCCCCGCATTGGTCGCGTCGGTCACGTGCCGTTTGCCGCCCGTCAGCCGCCAGATCAGGAAAGAATCCACCGTGCCAAAGGCCAGCTCGCCCTTTTCCGCGCGCTTGCGGGCGCCCTTCACATTGTCCAGCAGCCAGCGCACCTTCGTGCCGGAAAAATAGGGGTCGAGCAGCAGCCCGGTCTTTTTGGTGATCGCCTTTTCATGGCCCGCCGCCTTGAGCTTGACGCAAAATGCCGCCGTCCGCCGATCCTGCCACACAATGGCATTGTGAATGGGCTTGCCCGTCCGCCGGTCCCAGATCAGCGTCGTCTCGCGTTGATTGGTAATGCCGATCGCCGCCACATCCGCCGCCGCAATCTTGGCTGCCTTCAGCGCTTCCTTGACCGCCCAGACCACGCTCTCCCAGATTTCCTCGGGGTCATGCTCCACCCAGCCATCCCGCGGAAAAATCTGGGTAAATTCCTTCTGCCCCGATCCGGCAATCTTGCGATCCGCGCCAAACACAATCGCCCGGCTCGACGTCGTCCCCTGATCGATCGCCAGAATATATCCGCTCATGTGTCCTCCAACTGCCTGTTCTTACCCTCTCCCCTTGAGGGAGAGGGACAGATCATTCTTCGTTCAGAAGAATGATCAGGGTGAGGGGTCCTGCGCCACCCAATGCTTGGATGCCCGCGCAACCCCTCATCCCAACCGAAATTCGCCTTCGCGAATTCGGTGTCCCTTCGGGCACCTTCTCCCACAAGGGGAGAAGGAAAAGGGCCTAGCCCCGCCCCGCCATATACCCATCCAATTCCACCGCCTCATCCGCACTCACCCGCAGCCCCAGCTTGGTCCGCCGCCACAGCACATCCTGCCCCACCCGCGCCCATTCCTGCGCCATCAGATAGTCCACCTCGGCCTGATACAAATCCGCCCCGAAATGCCGTCCCAGCCCGCCGACATCGGCAGCCCCGCCCAAGATCACCCGCGCCTTTGTGCCATAAAGCCGCATCAGCCGCCGCACCAGCCCATCGGGCATCCCGGCATAATCCTTGTGCAGCCGCCGCACTTCGGCCTCGAACGACAGCGGCTCGAATTCCCCGCCCGGCAGCTTGCTCACCTTGGTCCAGGCCGGCCCCTTCTTGCCCAGCACGCCTTCGATCTTTTCCAGCACCGACTCGGCCAGTCGCCGCGACGTGGTCAGCTTGCCGCCAAACACATTGATCGCCGCGCCGCTCTGGGCGTCGCCATCCACCTTGAGCACATAGTCGCGCGTGGCCTCCTGCGCCGCGCTCGCCCCATCGTCAAACAGCGGCCGCACCCCCGAATAAGTCCAGACAATGTCGCCCCGGCTCACCGGCTTGGCGAAATATTCGCTCGCCGCCGCGCAGAGATAATCCGTCTCCCGCTCCGAAATCGCCACATCCTTGGGGTCGCCGGAATAATCCTCGTCGGTCGTGCCGATCAGCGTGAAATCGCCCTCATAGGGAATGGCGAAAATGATCCGCCCATCCGCATTCTGGAAAATATAGCAACGGTCATGGTCATAAAGCTTGTTCACCACGATATGGCTGCCTTTGACCAGCCGCACATTATGCGCGCCGTTCTTGCCCATCGTGCCATTGATGACGCTATCCACCCACGGCCCCGCGGCATTCACCACCAGCTTGGCCCGCACGCTCTGGCGCCCACCTTCGCCATCCAGCTCCAGGGTCCAGCCGCCGGCATCCCGCCGCGCGCTCGTCACCTTGGTCCGCACCTGCACGATGGCGCCCCGATCCGCCGCGTCGCGCGCGTTGAGCACCACGAACCGCGCATCGTCCACCCAGCAATCGGAATATTCAAATCCCAGCCGATAGCCGGGCTTCAGCGGCTTGCCCACTTCGTTGCGCGTCAGGTCCAGCGTCTTGGTCGGCGGCAACAGGCGCCGCCCGCCCATATAATCATACATGGCGAGGCCCGCCCGCAGCACCATTGCGGGCCGAAGTCCCTTGTGATGCGGCAGCACGAACCGCAGCGGCTTGATGATGTGCGGCGCATTGGCCCACAGCACTTCGCGCTCGGCGAGCGCCTCATGCACCAGCCGGAATTCGTAATGTTCGAGATAGCGCAGCCCGCCATGCACGAGCTTGGTCGCCGCCGACGAGGTGCCCGATGCCAGATCATGCATCTCGGCCAGCATCACCGAATAGCCGCGCCCCACCGCATCGCGGGCGACGCTGGCGCCATTAATGCCCCCGCCAATCACAAACACATCGACTTGCTCGGTCATCGCTGCAGCCTCTTTCGTTATGCTTTCGTTTGTACGAGAAATGATTTCGTTTTGAAAGGCTACTAATCTTCCATACAAGATCAAGTTGACCCATGCGGCGCGACAGGCTAGGGCAGGATGTCCTTCGGCCCCGGGTTCCGGCCATGCTCGCCATCATCACCGTTATTGCGCCGGTTTTTGCCCTGATGGCGCTTGGCTATGGCGCCGTGCGCTTCCGCCTGTTCCCCGCCGATGGCATCAAGAGCCTAATCGCCTTCGTGAACAATTTCGCGACGCCCTGCCTGCTGTTTCATTCCCTGCTGACCAGCGATTTCCGCTCGGCCTTCAACCTCGCCATCATCGTGCCCTTCTACGCGGGCGCGCTGGTCTGCTTTGCCCTCGGCATTTTCATCGCCATCAAATTCTTCCGCACCCGGCCGGGCGAGGGCGTCTCCGCCGCCTTTTCCGGCACCTTCACCAATACGGTGCTGGTCGGCCTGCCCATCATCCAGCGCGCCTATGGCCCCGAAGCGCTCCCGGTCACGCTCTCTATCATTGGCCTCCATGGCGCGATCCTGCTCACCATCGGCATGGTCACCATGGAACTGGTCCGCCGCGATGGCCAATCGCTGGGCAAAACCCTCATCGTCGCCGGCAAGCGCGTCGGCTCCAATCCGCTGATCTGGGGCATTGCCGCGGGCATGATTGCCTCCTTCGCTGGCGTCACCCTGATCGAGCCGGCCGAAGCCTTCTTCGTCATGATGAGCCAGGCCGTGGTCCCGGCCGCCCTCTTCGGCGTCGGCGGCGCCCTCAACGAATATAAGCTCAGCGACAGCTGGAAGCACGCACTGGTCGCTTCCTCCATCAAGCTGATCCTCCACCCCGCCATCGCCTATGTGCTGATGATCTGGGTGTTCCATGTCGATATGGCCATCGCCCGCTACGGCATCCTGCTCGCCGCCATGCCGGTCGGGGTCAACGCCTATATCTTTGCCACCTATTACAATCGCAGCGTCAGCGTCGCCACCAATACGGTGCTGATCACCACCCTCGCCTCGGCAGTCACAATTTCCTTCTGGCTCTATATTCTGAGTTTTTAGGGTTCATCCATGCCGGCCGACATTCAGCCCTATCTCGACCTGCGCCAGACCCCGCTGCATGAACTGTCTCTGGCCGAATTAACCGCATTCTGTTTGGCGGCCGCTGACTGGCTGGGTTACGACGAGCAATGGATTCGCGACGATGTCGCCGAACGGCTGGCGACGGCTGTGATGTGGGAACGCCACTGGGGAGAGGGCCCGGACGTTCCCCCACCGGCCCATTATGTCGAGCGCGTGGACTGGCTGCTGCAGACAATCGAAACCGCCAACCAGCGCCACCCGGATATACTGCCCTCCTTCATCCGGCATTTGCGCTATCGCAGCCCCTCCAAAGAGCTGACGCCGCGCGTGCTTGCCTGGCTCGACCAACTCGAACGCCAGCCTCCCACGGGCCTCGACATCAATCTGGTGCTCGGCACGCGCATCCTGCTCACGCCACCTGCGCCGGATTGGTCCGAACAGGCTGCCGTCTGGATCGCCCTGCTCGAGCATCCCTCCGATTGGGTGCGCGGCTGTGCCGCCATCATGCTCGGCGATCGCGCCGAAGACGCCGCACCCCCCCGCCGGGCCGATCTCTTCGCCCTCATCGGCGAAAAGGAAGTCGCCCGCCCAGGCATTGCTGGCCCCTTCTGGTCGTCCTCCCACGCCGGCGGCGAATGGGCCGATGCCGCCTGGGCCAACACGGTCACCCCATGGATGATGGACCTGCTGGAACGCCGCAATGGCCCACCGCCGCCCTATGAGGGCATGCCCAGCAACGATATCGAGTTCTTCCTGCATGAACTTTGCAGCACATCGCCTGCAATGGTCGACCGCATGCTGGTCGGCGGTTTCACCGAGCTGGCGCTCATGACGGCCACCGAAGTGCACGGCCCCATCCCCGGCATGCAGTCCCGCCTCGAAACCCTGGCGCAAAACCCGGACCGCGAAATCGCCGCTGCCGCCGCCGCGCATCTCGAGCGTTACTACGCGGCCTAAGCCGCCGCCACGCTGACCTCGATCTCGTGCACCCCATCCCCTGCCGGCACCATGCGCAACGGTTGCGTCGAGAGTCCGTCCAGCCCCGCCGCCAGACGCACATGCCGGTCGGTGGGACACATCTGCAGCCGCGGATCAAACCCGATCCAGCCCAAGCCGTCGTCAAAGGCTTCCGCCCAGGCATGGAACGCCGCGACGCCATCCTCGGCGTCCACCAGATAGCCCGTCACATAGCGCGCCGGAATATCGAGCGCCCGCACGCCGCCGACAAAACTATGCGCATAATCGCTGGCCGGGGGCAGGGGTTTGTCCACGCCGCTTCGGCTCTGGCTCTGCCCGCCATCGGCCTGCATCTGGCTCTGCGCCGGCGCTTCGTCGGTGCCCAGCATTTCGCCCACTCGCGCCATCAGCCCATGCAGCACATCGAGCCGGCTTTCCCGCGCATTGCGATATTTGCCATACAGCGTCACCGGCGCCTTGGTCAGCGGCGTCACCCGGCGATAGAGCGCCGGCACCGGTTCACCCCCGGCCCTTCCGAGCACGCCATGCCGGTCGGTCGTCTCGATCACGCCTTTGACTGTCACCACGAGGTCCCCCTCGGGCCGGCTCTGGTTCACCAGATGCGCGATATTGCCATAGGCGTCACTAAAGCGGCCGGCATTGCCGATCCCTGCCATTTCGACGCTCCAGCTTTCTACGGTCTGCGTCGGCCCGCTTTGCGGCGTCAGCAGCAATTGCAGCACGGCGTTGGCCGTGCCCGCCGGCGGCGTCACGCTGAGCTGGTGGCGTATGGCAATGCGCATCAAGACCGGACCCGGTTAATAGAAATTGTAGCTCTCCGACAGCGCATCGGTCACTCTGTTGTTGCGAGCAATGAATTCGGTGAGGAATTCATGCAGCCCATGGGTGAAGATCTTTTCCATGCTGGTGTCTTCCACCATGGCCAGCAATTGGCTCGCCGCCTCCTGGCATTCCTGCTGGCGCCCATAGAAATCGGCCAGAAGATTGAGATTCTGCTGCACGAACTGCGCACAAAAATTCAGCGAGCGCGGCATTTCCGGCCGCAGGATCAAGAAATCGGCGATATTCTGCGCCTTGTAGCGGTCATGATAGACATGCCGATAGCTGCGATGCGCCGATGCCGCCCGCAAGATCAGCGTCCATTGCTGGATATCGAGATCGCCCCCCACCAGCGTGGCGCGCGGCAGCAGCACATAATATTTCATGTCCAGAATGCGCGCCGTATTATCCGCCCGCTCGACGAAATTGCCGGCCTGCAAAAACGCAAAGCCATCATCGCGCAAAATCGTGCCCAGCAGCGCCCCGCGGAATTCATGGCTGCGCTGCTTCACCCATTGCAACAGCCCCAATAGCTTGGCCCCCCGCACATCGCGCGGCTTAATCTGCGAATATTCCAGCCACGCCCCGTTCATGCTCTCCCACATATCGGTGGTGATGGCGGTGCGCACCGAGCGCGCATTGGTCCGCGCCGCCTGCAGGCACGAATAGACCGAGCTGGAATTATCCGGGTCGAACATCATGAAATGCGCGACCGTGTCGACATCGGCCGTCTTGTGCTTGGCGGCAAAAGCTTCATCGACCTCCGCCGCCTGCATCATCGACATCAAATGTTCGCTCGACCCGCCCTCGCGCCGGCTGGTGAGACTCATGCGATAGCCCACCTCGAGCAGCCGCGCCATATTCTCCGCCCGCTCCACATAGCGGCTCATCCAGAACAGATTTTGCGCCGTCCGTCCGAGCATCATGACTGCACCCAGCAAGGTACGAGCCATCGGGTCCCGCCTACCCTCCCCATTGAGGGGAGGGCTAGGCTGAACCGACGTTCAGGTCTGGAGCTAATTTGGGGAGCCCCGATCTGCCTCCCTCCCCCTTGAGGGGAGGGATTGAGGGTGGGGGTTCTGAGGCCTCCATCGGCACTGGGTATGTGGAGGCCGCAGAACCCCCACCCTAGCCCTCCCCTCAAGGGGGAGGGGACTGGATCGGGGCTC
>UCAU01000067.1 GCA_900470445.1 Hyphomicrobiales bacterium
AGGGGGTACTCCAATCCCTCAGTCTTCCCTCAGCCTACCCCGCCGCCCCCGAACAAACCCGCGCCGCCTCCGCCTCCACATCAAGCGGATCAAGCGTCGCCCCCGCACTAGCCTTCCGCTCGATCTCCGCGCTGACCACACTCACACATTGCCCAAACCCCGTCGGCCGCAACACCACCGCGCCGGCCACCACCACGGCACCCAGCACAATCGCCAGCGCCAGAACCAGCGTCTTGCCCATGCTCACCGCTCCACCACCAGTTCGATCACCACATCCGCGCGATCCTGGCTCGCGCTCACCAGATCGTAATTCGGCAAATCATTGCGTTCGATATGCGCCGCATTGCGTTCGGGCGTAAACAGACCCTCCTCGCCATGCCGCTGCATCAGCCGCTGGCGCACCAGCTCGCGTGGCACATCGATAAACACCGCATAATCGAGCAGCGCCCGCACGCCGGCAAACGGCCCCTCGCTCAGCAACAGATAATTGCCCTCTGCCACCAGCACCCGCACTTCGGGCTGCACGGCAAAGGCATTTTCCACCACGTCTTCGATCTTGCGCGAATAGCCCGGCCCGCTGACCACGCCCGTCGCGCTCTTCAGATGCTGCAAAAAGTTGACGAATTCCGCGCCCTCGAACGTATGCGGCGCGCCCTTGTAATCGGTCTGCCCCATGGCCTCGAGCTTGGCATGGCGCATATGAAACCCATCCATTGGCACCAGCGCGGCGCTCCCCGGATGGGTGGCATTGAGCATGGTGACCAGCTCCGCCGCCAAGGTCGATTTGCCCGTGCCCGGCCCACCTGCCAGCCCAATGGCGATGCGCTTATGCGCCAGGCTTTCCATTTCCAGAATATGCGGCACCAGCCGCGACAGCGCCTGCTGCGGGGTAAGCTTGAGCCGGCCCGGAACCATCAGCGCCTCTTGAGCAGGCGCAGCACGATCCAGATCGGCACCACCAGCGCCGCGCCCGCCAGCGTGTAGCTGACCATATTGCCCAATACGCCCGTGCCATCGCGCAAGGCGTCCTCCACCAGCCGCAACGCGCCCTGCACGACATCGCGGGCATCAAAGCCCAGCACCGCCATCACAAAGCCCACGATCAGCGACAACACCACCAGCCGAATAACCAGCCCGCCGGGCCGCTCGCCCAACAGGCGCTCCAAACCGCTGCGCTGGCGCGGCTGGCTCTCATATTGCTCGCTCATCGCTGAACCCTCACATGCTCTGTTGAGTTACTTGGCGATCATATAGGCTCTTTTATGATTTGCAGAAGGGGTTGCGCTTCTGTCGGAGCCAAACTTGGTTGATCTGCCGCCCATCATCGCCAACTGGTTCACCACCAAGGGCTGGTCCCCCCGCGCCCACCAGCTCGACGTCCTCGCCAGTTGGAACGCCAATGCCTCCGCGCTCCTCATCGCCCCCACCGGCGCCGGCAAGACCCTCGCCGGGTTCCTGCCCACCCTGACCGATCTGGTAGATGGCAAGTTCGAAGGCCTCCACACCCTCTATATCTCCCCGCTCAAGGCCCTGGCCGTCGACGTACAGCGCAACCTCGCCACCCCCATCGCCGAAATGGGCCTCAGCATCAAAGTCGAGACCCGCACCGGCGACACCCCCGCATCCCGCCGCGCTCGCCAACGCTCCAATCCGCCCCATATTCTGCTGACCACGCCCGAGCAATTGGCGCTGCTGATCAGCCATCCCCATGCCGAACTGTTCTTCGGCTCGCTCCGCCGCATCGTGCTCGACGAACTCCACGCTCTGGTCACAAGTAAGCGCGGCGAATTGCTCTCCCTCGCTCTGGCCCGCATCACCCGCCTCGCGCCAGACCTACGCATTACCGCCCTCAGCGCCACCGTCGCCCGGCCCGATCTCTTGCGCGACTGGATCGCCCAACCGCTGCAAGACAGCGCCACCCATCTCCTCACCGCCACCGGAGGCGCGCCTCCGGTCCTCTCGATACTCCACACCGAGCAGCGGCTGCCTTGGGCCGGCCATTCCGCCAATTACGCCCATCGCGATCTCTACGAGACCATCAAACAGCACCGCACCACGCTGCTTTTCGTCAATACGCGCAGCCAGGCCGAAATGCTGTTTCAGGGCCTCTGGGCCATCAATGATGATCTGCTGCCCATCGCGCTGCATCACGGCTCGCTCTCGGTCGAACAGCGCCGCAAGGTGGAAAGCGCCATGGTCTCGGGCGCGCTCAAGGCGGTGGTCTGCACCTCCACGCTGGATCTGGGCATCGATTGGGGCGATGTCGATCTCGTCGTTCAGGTCGGTGCCCCCAAGGGCAGTTCGCGCATGCTGCAGCGCATTGGCCGTGCCAATCACCGGCTCGATGAGCCCTCCAAGGCCGTGCTGGTGCCCTCCAACCGGTTCGAAGTGCTCGAATGCGAAGCCGCAGTCGAAGCCGTCGCCGAAAGCCATCAGGATAGCGAGGACCCGGTCTCCGGCGGCTATGACGTTCTCGCCCAGCACATTCTGGGTATGGCCTGCGCCGCGCCCTTCACGGCCGACGATCTCTTCGCCGAAATCAGCCATGCCTGGCCCTATCGCGATCTGCCGCGCCCCCAATTCGATCGCATCCTCGATTTCGTCGCCACCGGCGGCTATGCCCTGCGCGCTTACGAGCGCTATGCCCGCCTTAAACGCACCGGGGACGGCCTTTGGCGCATCGCCAATCCCCAGGTCGCCCAGCAATACCGGCTCAATATCGGCACCATTATCGAAGAGCCCATGGTGCGGGTGCGCCTGGTGCGGGGCAGGGGCTTCAAGAAGGGGCAGACCAATAGTCCCATTGGCGTCGGCGGCCGCGTGCTGGGCGAAATGGAGGAATATTTCTTCGGCACATTACTGCCGGGCGATACTTTCATGTTCGGCGGCGAAATCGTCGCCTTCGAGGGCATGAAAGACAATGAGGCTTTCGTCAGCCGCGCCCAGGCCGCCAATCCCAAAATCCCCTCCTATATGGGTGGCAAATTCCCGCTCTCGACCTATCTGGCCGATCGCGTCCGCCGCATGCTCGATAGCCCGCAAAGCTGGGACGTGCTGCCCGATCAGGTCAGCGATTGGCTGCGCCTGCAACGCGATGTCTCGGTGCTGCCCCGCCGCGATAGCCTCTTGGTCGAAACCTTCCCGCGCGGCACGCAGAATTTTCTGGTCTGCTATCCCTTCGAGGGGCGGCTGGCGCACCAGACTCTGGGCATGCTGCTTACCCGAAGGCTCGAACGCGCCCGCGCCCGTCCCCTTGGCTTTGTCGCCAGCGAATATGCCCTCGCCATCTGGGGCCTGGGCGATCTCTCCGCCCTGATCAAAACCGGCCGCCTGTCGCTCGATGATCTTTTCTCTCAGGACATGCTGGGGGATGATCTGGAAGACTGGCTCGATGAATCCGCCCTGATGAAACGCACCTTCCGCAACTGCGCCATCATCGCCGGCCTGATCGAGCGCCGTCACCCCGGCAAGGAAAAGACCGGCCGCCAGATCACCATGAGCTCGGACCTGATCTATGACGTGCTCTACCAGCACGAGCCCGACCACATCCTGATCCAGGCCACTCGCCGCGACGCCGCCCGCGGCCTGCTCGACATCGAGCGGCTGGGCGACATGCTGGCGCGCATCCGCAGCCACATTGTGCACCAGCCGCTTGAGCGCATTTCCCCGCTCGCCGTCCCCGTCATGCTCGATATCGGCCGCGAACCGATTTTCGGAGAAGGCCGCGAATCAGCTATGGCGGATGCTGCAGATGAATTGATGCGCGAGGCCCTCGGCCAATCGTGAGCCAGGCATTATATCAGAGCGAGATGACGGAGACCCCGTTGCTGCGCTTTGCTGGACACAATTTCGAACCACTCCCCTCCGGCGCCCTCTATTGGCGCGCCGAGGCGACTTTGCTCGTCGCCGATCTGCATCTGGAAAAGATGAGCAGCTTCGCCCGTGCCGGCCAGCTTCTGCCCCCCTACGATACCGGCCTCACCCTGCGCCGCCTCGAGGCAGATGTGCGCCGCACCGGTGCACAGCGCCTGATTTCGCTAGGTGACAGTTTTCACCGCGTCGATGCTAGCAGTCTGTTAACCAATGCGGACCGGATGCACCTCGATGCGCTCACCGATCTGGTCGATTTTACCTGGCTCTCCGGCAATCACGATCCGGCCCCGCATGCCCTCGGTGGCAGCTGCCTGCCCAGCCTCGAACTCGCCGGCCTGACTCTCTCCCACGAGCCCCAGCGCGGCATTTCCGGCTTGATTTCCGGGCACTTACACCCTGCCGCCCACATTTTCATGGCCGGCCGCTCCACCCGTCGCCCCTGCTTCGTGCACGACAATCGCCTCATGATCCTGCCCGCCTATGGCAGTTCCACCGGCTCGATCAACATTCTATCCCCGCCCTTCATCGGCCTGCTAAACTGGCCCTCGCTTGAAGTGACCATGTTGGGAAAAGACCGCACCTACCCGATCAGCCCCAAGCGGTTGGTGCGGGGCTAGACCCCGCACCGTTGGGATTTATACTGCCGGGCGGAACGCGCCGTTCTGCCAGCCTTCGAACTTGCCGGTGAAGAAGTCGATATCGCTGAAGCCGAGCAGGTTGAGCACGGTGAAGCTGTGTGAGAGTTGCAGGCCACCGCGCGTGAAGAGCACCACGCGTTTGTCCGGCGTCACGCCGGCCGCGGCATAAAGCGCCTGCAATTCCTCAGGGGACTTCAGCACGCGATCGTCATCGAATGTGTCGTCCCAAAACACATTGACCGAGCCAGGAATGTGGCCGGCGGCATAGTCGGAGGGCGAGCGCACGTCGACCACGACGACATTGGGGTCAGCAGCCAAAGCCTTGACCTCATCGGCATCGAGGAAGGCAGGGCCATTGCCCGTCAGCGGCGTGCCCTCGAAGGTGTAATTGGCGAGCGAGACCTGCTGGCCGGCGCGCGGATCGCGGCTCCATTCGTCCCAGCTCGCGTCGTAGAGCACGACATTTTCATAGCCCAGATTGCGCAGCGCCAGATAATTATTGGCCGCCGCAACGCCACTACCGCAATAGGAAACCACCTCGCGGTCGGGGCTGACACCGGCCGTATCGAGCAGGCGCTGCAGCACGGGCTGGGATTGCAGGGTGGCCGTTTTGGTCAACAGGCTCGACGCCGGCAATGCCTGTGCCCCCGGAATATGCCCATCCTCATAGGCATCGAGATTGCGGCCATCGATGATGACCGATCCGGCGTCGCCAATCTTGCCGGCCACATAATCCTTGTCGACGCGGATATCGTTCTTGCGGGTCAGCGTGAATGTGGTCGCCGCAACCTGCGGCACGTCCTGGGTTAGCCCGCCCTGCCAGGCGCCGATGCCGCCATCCAGCACATGCACATTTTCGAAGCCGGCATAGACGAATGCGACATAGGCGCGGCCGGGCAGGGCCGTGGTGTCATAGATCAGGATCGTGTCGTCATAGCTCAGGCCCGCTTCGCCGAGCAGGCGTTCAAATTCTGCGTCGGCGGCAAATTCGTTACGGATGCCATCGCTTTCCGAAACGTTGAGCGCCTGCCAGGGCAGGTTGATGGCCCCCGTCACATGGCCTTCCGCATAGGCGGTCGGCGAACGCACATCGATGAGTTTCGCGCCCTCGGCAATCAGTGCCTCGAATTCCGCCTGGCCGGTAATGATGGAGGTCTGCGTCTGCGCCTGGGCCGCGACCGTCATCAGGACCATGCCGGCCGGAGCCATGCCGAGCGCCAGGCCATTGAGCGACAGAGCTGTGAAAGCAGAGCGCAGGAAGGGTTTGACGGTCGAACGGTGTGCAGTCATTTCAGCCTCCAGATGTGGACGGCCGATTATCAACTAACTCGATAGACATTCACAGCGCATGGCTTTGCTTATGTCCGGCGCGCGGGAATATTGCTTTCTCTCCAAAGCCATGTGGCGGAAAAATCAGCGCCTGAACAACACGCCGCCCAACCAGCCGGTGAACAGCGCCAGCGCCACGCAGACCAGCCCATAGAGCAGCGGCTGCTGTACCGCCGACAGTGCCAGGAACCGCTCAAACCCGATCTTGCGCACCGCAAAACCTTCCGACTTGCGCGCAATCACCTTGCCGTCCTTGAACACATAGGTCAGTGCAATATAGGGCCCCGGCGGCGCATTGCTGGGCAGGGTCAGCCGGGCCGAATAAAAGTTGTCCGCCAGAAAGTTGACGCCGCCCTCATTGACCCCGAACAGCCCCTGCTCGGTCATCAGTCGCACCAGTTCGCGTCCGAATACCGCGGTCTTCCACCAGCCCGCATCATTGGCCACCAGCGTATGGGCTTCGGGCAGAATATATTCGGTGGTCAGCGTCGTGATATCGGTGATGTCGCGCAGCCGCGCGCTCGACAATACCTGGAAATAGCTCGGAAAATTGTCGAACTCCACCTGGTCGGTATTGAGCCAGATGCCAAAATTATTGGTCATCTGCCGCGCCACCCGGTTCTGTGTCGGCCCCAAAACGACCACCACCACATGGAATGGCCCGGTCACGAATTTCTGCTCGGACCCGGCATCCGGCATGATCGTGCCGAAAAAATTCATCCGCTCGCCATCAAAGCTCGAGGTGATCTCGACGCTGTCATTGGACAATTGCGAGACCAGCCGCTCGGCCCGCGTCGTGCCGGACAGCAAGCAAGCCAGCATGAGGGCCAGCCACCATTTCATCGTGCGCCACCCAGCACGGCCATGCTGAACGGATCGGCCGGCGCCAATATCAGCGACAGCCCGAAGCGGATCGCCACGGCCAGCACCAATATGGCCAATAGCCCCCGCAATTGCTCGCCGCGCAAATGCTTGCCCGCCGAAGCCCCGAATTGCGCCCCCGCCGTGCCGCCCACCATCAGGCAGAAAGCCAGCATGATATCAACGCTTTGGCTCTGCACCGCATGCAGGATCGTGGTCGCCGCCATCATGGCCACCACCTGCGCCAGCGAGGTGCCGATCACCACATTGCCCGGCACCCGCAGCAGGTAAACCAGCGCCGGTACCATGATGAAACCACCGCCAATGCCCAGCAGCGAGCCGACAAAGCCGATGAACAGGCCGATAATCAGCACTGGCAAGACGCTGATATAGAGCCGGCTTTTCTTGAACCGCACGCGCATAGGTAGCCGGTGCATCCAATTATGCTGGTTGGGCAGCCGCTCGCGCACCACCACGCCCTTGCGCTGCTTGATGATGGCGCGAATTGCCTCGTTGAGCATCAAACTGCCCACAAAGCCCAACAAAACCAGGAAACCGACGGAAATGAACAGGTCAAGCTGCCCCGCATCGCGCAGCACGGCAAAGGTCGCGACGCCGCCGAACGCCCCCAACACGCCCGACAGTACCAGATACATCGCCAGATGCAGATCGATGCCGCCGCGCCGGTAATGACTGAGCGCCCCCGAGGTCGAGGCGGCCACCACCTGTCCGGTGACCGAAGCCACCGCAACCGGCGCCGGCACGCCCGAGAAGATCAGTAGCGGCGTCAGCAGGAACCCGCCGCCCACGCCGAACAGACCCGACAGGAATCCGACTGCCCCCCCGATCCCCACAAGGAAAAAGAGGTTCATCGATAGCTCGGCGATCGGCAGATAGACCTGCAAGACCGTGGGTTCCGTTCAATAGATTCGTCGCCCGCGCCTCTTTTGTGAGGGCGAGCGACGACAACAATATGGCCGGTCGGGTTAGCAGCGCCTAAACCCTTTTGAAAAAAGGGCCGATGGCGGAATTTTTATCCGTCAGACCGGCTGGCTGCCCAGGACCGCCAGCAAACGCGGATTGATCTTGCCACTGGGAGCCATTCCGGTGCCGGTCTCGAAGGACTTGATGGCCTCGGCCGTCTTGGGGCCCGCCAGGCCGTCGGGCGTGCCGACATCAAAGCCCAGCTTGACCAGCGCCTGCTGCACCTTGGACACCACGTCCTTGGTGCTGATGGCCTGGCCAGGATCGAAATCCTTGGCCCAGGTGCCCAGCGGTGCGAAATTGGCAGCCAGGTCGATCGGCTCGGCCGTCCAGCCTGCAATGTCGGTGCCCAGGCGCTTGATCGCGTCAGCGGTCAGCGATTTGGCGATGTCGTCGCGCGCCTTGCCGGCATCGGCATCCCCGCTGCGTGCAGCCAGCGAGAACCATTTGTAGGATTGCTCGAAATCCTGGTCGACGCCCAGCCCGCGGGCATAGAGCATGCCCAGGTTGAACTGGCTGTCGGTCATGCCCAGCTTTGCCGCCTTGGTGAACCACTCGGCTGCCGTCTCGAATTCCTGGTCGCCCAATTGCCCGCTGGCATAAAGCGCAGCCAGATTATGCATCGCCATGCGATTGCCCGCCTCGGCGCCGCGCTGGTACCAGAGCTTGGCGACTTCGATATCCTTTTCGACGCCCGTGCCGGCCTCGTAGAGATTGCCCAACCGGTATTGTGCCGGCACGAACCCCTGCGCCGCCGAGCGTTCATACCATTTTGCCGCCTCGGCATAATCCTGCTCGACCGCGCGACCCTCGGTATAGATCGCTCCAATCTCAAATTGTGCCCGCGCATCGCCGTCAGCGGCAGCCTGGCGCAATTCCACGGGGCCAAGGGCCTCCGGCGGCAGCTCGAAACTCTCCGGCGCAGCCGCGGCAATGTCGGGAATGCGGTCTGCCGTTGCGGCTTCCGGTGTCGCGGCCACGCTTTCAGGCACGATTGCGGCCTCTTCGGCCACCGGCAAAGTCAGCGCCGCCGGGATCGGCGCGGCAGCGGGTTTGCTGAAGCTCATCGGCATGCCCGAATTGATCGAGCCCACCTGGGTGGTGTCGATCATGTCGATCACCCGTGGGGTTGCCGTCGAGACATCGCCCACCGGCTGGTCGGCCGTCGGCGTCGGGTCGATCATCGTGCTTTCGACTGGCGGTGGCGTTGGCGTGGCACGCGCCGCGTTCATGCGCTGCATGACCAGGTTCAGCGCCAGCATCGACACAGCCACCAGCGTCGCCGCCAGCAGCAGCGGGCGGCGATTGCGGGTCAGGAAACTCTGGCGCGGTGCAATCTCCTCGCCGGGCAGGCTGGTCTCGGACAGCAGCGGCGCAGCCTCGGCCTTTTTGGCCTTCTTTTCCTTCACCGGCTTGACCGACTTCTCCGCTTTTTCAGCAGGCAGTGTCGCGGCTTGCTCGGGGTTTGCGGGCTTGACCCGGGCCAGGGCGCGGCCGATCAGCGAATTGGTCGATGGCGCTCCGCCGGATGCCTCCTGCCGGGCAAGCTGGGCGCGGCGGGCGGCGGCAACGAATGTGCTGGTGCTGCTCTGGGCGACCGGGGCTTCCACGCTCGGGGCAGGGGCCTCGACCGGCTCGGCGACAAAGGGGTCCGTGCTGGTGCTGGTGGCAAAGCTCGATTGCGGCTGGGGCGGGCGTTCCACCTTGTCCGGATCAAACATCGGCCGTGGCATGATCGGCGCTTCCGAGGCCAGCGGTTCCGGTGCAACACGGCCGCCGGCTTTGGCTTCGAGCGCCGTACGCACCGGCCCGGCATTGCCAAAACCCGGATCGGTCAGCGGCGCGTCCACCGACGGATTGGCCGGCATGATATCGGCATCCTTGGCGGGCTTGATGGCGGCCAGTGCGGCTTTCACTTCGCTCAGGCTGTCGCCACCCACGGGCTTGAGGTCGGCCCGGAACGCCGCCAGCGGCCGCGTGTCCCGGCGATTGGCCAGGGCCGCTTCGAGCCGGGTCAGCCGCTCGGCCGTGTCCTTGCCTGCCGTGTTGAACAGGGCGGCCATCCGCTCTTCGAGCGCAGACATATTCTCGGGGTCGATCCCGCCCACAGCGCCAGCTGGCGCCGCCTTGGCAGCCCGCTCGGCGATCATGTCGGCCAGCTTGTCATAGTCAGGCGCCTTGCTGGCGCTTTTAAGCAGGCCCGTAATCTGGCTTTCAACGCTTTTGAGGCTATCGGCGCCGAACATGGCCACCGGGGCCGGTGCCTTGCGGGTCATCGCGTCGCTAGTGCGCTCGGCCACCATGGTCGCCAGGGCTTCGAGCCCGGAAATATCCTGCTGCTGGCTATAGAGCTTGGCCAGGCCATCGAGCTGGGCGCTGGTCTCATCCATGCGCTGCATCAACAGCTTGAGCTGGTCTTCGACCTGCCCCTCGTCGGCGCGCTTGCTCAGCGCCTCGATCTGGGTCTCGATCTTGGCAAAGCGCGGCTCCATGCCGGCCAGAACCGCGTCGCGCAGCGCCACAATATCCTTCTTGAGCCCGGCAACGTCGCCGTTGGCGCTCTTGAGACCACCGATCTGGCTGGCCAGCGCATCGACCTTGCCCACCAGCAGTTCGGGTTGCCCGCTGCCAGCCTGCATGGCCTGGGTAAACCCGGCCATTTCCGCGGTCAGCTTCTCGAAATCGCCCGACGACAGGGCGACATTCTTTTCGATCGAATCGATCCGGTCATAGACATTGCGCACGCTTTTTTCGATCGCATGCATGGCTGGCGCCAGGGCACCGGCGCCGTCGACCATTTCCGTCGCAGCGCGATCCTCGCGGATGACTTCGCGCTCCATCTGCTGGGCCTGCAATTCGGCAAGCTTGGCCACCGTGCCCGAAACATCGTCCAGCCGCTTGTTGATGGTGCTGAGATCGACCCGTGGGGCCTCCTCGATCATGGCGCCGAGCGCCGCGATCTGCACTTCTAGCCGCTTGACCTGGCCGGTTTCGCCTACCGCGCCGGCCAGCAATTCCACCACATGGGCCAATTGCTCGACTTGGCTCGCCACTTCACGCACATCGCCATCGGCGGCGCGCTGGGCGTGCAATTCATCCTCGAGCCGTTCCAGCCGCCCCGAAAGCCCGCCCACCAGGGCGCTCAATTCCCGGAATTCGGGCATGTCCGCAGGGCGCCGGCCCAAAGCCGCCGCGGTCCCCGACATCTGCCGCCCGCGAATTTCGGCAATGGCCGAGCTCAGCGGATCACGGTCATCGTCCGGCTCCATGCCACGGTCGCTGAAGCGGTCCACCGCGCGCTTGACGCTGCGCAGGGCTTCCTGCCGCCGTACTATCGGTTCGGGACGCTCGACCTGGTCGCGCAGATTGCGCACCCGCTGGCTCAATCCGCTCAGGCCCGGGTCGACCCGCTCGGTCTGCGCGTAGCGCCCCTCCACCTGATCCAGCAGCGCCACCAATTCGCCACGCAGCGCCTGCCACTCGCCGGCGCGCGGCTCGTTGTCAGGGTCGGTGATGTCCGAAGTCTGGTAAGCGCGGGCCATGGTCAGTCCCTGTCATGAATCGACGTGCCCCTCGCGATTCAACACGAAGGTATGACGGTCACTCTTGGGAAAACATGGTAAAGAACCCGTTAAGCATTGCTGCAATATGCAAGACCATCAAGCGATTTGCGCCGATTTTTAGGGCTGTTGCCTATCCGAATCCGCAGTATTGCTGACTTGGGACTGCCACGGAGAGAGCCCGGCTTATGACTCGTCGCCGCATCATCATTGTCGATGACCATCCTTTGTTTCGTGCGGCGCTGCGGCAAACCCTGGCGGGCGGCGATGCGACGGTCAGCGTGGAAGAGGCCGGCGATCTTAATGGCCTGAGCGCGTCGCTCGAGACCGATCGCGATTGCGACCTGGTCCTGCTCGATCTCAACATGCCCGGCGTGCGCGGCTTTTCCGGCCTTTTGCTGCTGCGCGCGCAATATCCCGACATTCCGGTGATGATCATCTCGGCCGTCGAGGACGGTACCGTGGTGCGCCGCGCTTTCGAGCTGGGCGCGGCCGGGTATCTGCACAAATCGGTCGGCCCCACCGAAATCCGCCGCGCCATCGAAACCGTGCTCTCCGGCGAGGTCTTCGTGCCCGATGGCATGACGCTGGGCGGCGAGGACAACCAGACCGCCTTGATGCGGCGCCTCTCTACCCTCACGCCCCAGCAGGTCCGCGTGCTGATGATGCTGAGCGACGGGTTGATGAACAAGCAGATCGCCTACGAACTCACCATTTCCGAGGCGACCGTCAAGGCGCACGTCTCGGCCATCCTGCAAAAGCTCGACGTCGATAGCCGCACCCAGGCCGTCATCGCCGCCGCCCGCATCGAGGAAGGCCAGTTCGAGGCGCTGTTCTCGACTGGCGGCGAGAAGGCCTGAGGCTCACACCGCCCGCTTGGCCGCCCGCCCGCTTTGGTTGGCCAGCCCACTGATTGCGGCTCGCAACGCCGCCGGCTTGACCGGCTTGGTCACCACGGCAATGCCGCGATCCTCGGCCAATGCCCGCACCGCCGGGCTGCGGTCTGCCGTCACCAGGGCCGCCGGCAAATGTCCGCCCAGATTGTGCCGCAGCCATTCAATGGCATCGAGCCCCGAGGTTTGCTCGAGGTGGTAATCCATCAGCACCATATCGGGATACCACCCCTCCAATAGCCGCTCGCGGTCGATCTGCTTTAGCGAGAGCGCCGTGCGCACGTCGCAGCCCCAATGGGTCAGCAGCCCCTCCATCGCCTCCAGGATCGCCCGCTCATTGTCCACGCACAGCACCTTGACGTCGAGCACGCCTACATTGCTCTCGCTGGGCTCAATCCCGCTCTCGATACTGGCCTGGGTCGAGCGCGAGGCGGGCAGGAACAGCGAAAAGCGCGAGCCGCGGCCCTCCTGGCTGTCCAGTTCCAGCGTCAGCCCCAGCGTTGCCACCAGGCGCTGCACGATGGAAAGGCCTAAGCCCAGTCCCTGCGCCATGCGGGCGCCCCGGTCGAGCCGCGAAAATTCGGCAAACACCAGCTTGTGCTGATCCCTGTTGAAGCCGATGCCGGTATCGATCACGTCGATCCGAATACGATTGCCGCGCCGCCGCGCTCCCACCAGCACCTTGCCGCCGCTGGGCGTGTATTTGATCGCATTGGACACCAGGTTCTGCACGATGCGACCCACCAGCATGCGGTCGGCCAGCACCACGGACTGGGTGTTCACGATGCGCAGCGTGATGGCCCGCTCCCGCGCCATTGGCGCGAATTCCACTTCGATGCGCTTGAGCAGGTCCCGCGCGCTCACCGCCGTTGGCGCTGGCCGCACCGCGCCGCTATCAATGCGCGAAATATCGAGCAGCGCCGACATGATGTCTTCCACTGCAGTCAGCGAGGCCTCGATGGAATTGGCCAATTCGGCAAAGGCGGTCGATTTGGCCTGTTCGATCAGGGTGGATGTATAGAGCCGCGCGGCATTCAGCGGCTGCAGCAGATCGTGGCTCGCCGCGGCTAGAAACCGCGTCTTGTCATGGTTGGCGGCGTCGGCCTTGGCTCGCGCATTTTCGAGCTCGGTATTGACCCGGGTCAGCGCCGCGGTGCGTTCTTCCACGCGCCCTTCCAGCGACTGGTTCATCCGCTCCAGTTCGCGTTCGGCCCGCACCCGGGCGGTAACATCGGAAAAGCTGATGACCAGCCCGCCGTCGGGCAGGCGCGAGGAGTGAAATTCCAGCGTCTGGCCGGTATTGCCCAGCCGCTGGGTCACCGTCGAGGGCAGGGCGGTGAGGAGGTTGATGCGCTCGATCGCCAACCGCGCCGCATCGCCCCGTCCCAGATCCCCGCGATCCCCCAGATAGAGCGCGATATCGAAGAGCGGCGTGCCCGGCCGGACCAATTCCTCGGGCAACGCCAACAGCGTGTTGTAGCGCTTGTTGGAGGTGACCAGCCGCAGCCCGCTATCGAACACAGCCACCCCTTGCGGAATGTGATCCATCGCCTGGGCCAGGCTGGCTGGCATGATGTCGCGCTGGCTCGGCATGGAAATCTGAAACGCTCCGTTGTGGCGGCGACTATCCGCCCCTCTGTCAGGCCGCGCAAGATCGACTCTCGACCCATTGCCTTGTTGCCGCTAGTAATAAATCCTTAACCCGCCACGAGTGCGGCAGATGCCGACGGGGAAGTGGCCGGTCAAATAACGGAGAGGGCTTCTCATGCTAAAGGAATTTCGTGACTTCGCCATCAAGGGCAACATGATCGACCTGGCTATCGGCGTGATCATCGGTGCTGCCTTCGGCGCCATTGTTTCATCGCTTGTCGACGACGTTTTCATGCCGCTGATCGGCCTGATCATCGGCGGTATCGATTTCTCCAATCTGTTCATTGTCCTGCACAATCCTGGTGAAGTTGCCGTTCCCTCGCTCGCCGCCGCCAAGGCCGCCGGTGTTGCCACCCTGAATATCGGCCTGTTCATCAACGCGATCGTGAAATTCACCATCATCGCCTTCGTGCTGTTCATGGTGGTCAAGGCCATTAATTCGCTCAAGCGCAAGGCCGCTGCCGAGCCGGTGGAAACCGCTCCCGCGCCGACCAAGGAAGAAGTGCTGCTCACCGAAATCCGTGACGCGCTGCGCGCCAATCCACGCTGAAAATCCAAAGGGGCCGGAAACATTCCGGCCTTTTTCTTGCCGCAATCATAGGACGAAAGTCTGTTGACCTTGAGCAGAAAGGTAAATATACCTAGAAACTAGGTAGTGACTCCTACGTGTTGTACCGATGGGACGGCAGGAACACTTAGTGCAAAATACCGGGGCGATTTTCACCGCACGAATTCCGCTTCGTCACGCAGACCGGCGGCAGCGAGTGGCAGCGCGATATTGGAATCAAGCTGCAGGTGAATTTTTTGAATTAAGCGAAACTTGCCAACTGGGCAGAGAGGGCAAAATGAGCGACCAGACCTATTATCATTCGTTTCTCAACCGCGACCGGCTGATCCACATTGTCGATGCCGATCCATCCACCTGCGAGGCGCTGAGCATTCTGTTCAGGCTCGAGGGTTTTCAGACGAGCTTTTCTCTCGATGCCAGTCATTTTCTGGCCAGCCTCGATCGCCGCCGCCCCGATGTGGTGGTGATCAACCTGCGGCTTGGCGAGGAAAGCGGCCTGGCCCTGCTGCGTCGTATCAAGGCCATGCGGACCGGCACGCCGGTGTTCATGCTGTCCGACACCCCCCAGCTCGACGCGGCCGTAACCGCCATGAAGCTGGGTGCCTCCGACGTTATCAGCAAGCCCATCGATACCGAGCATTTCCTCGGCGTCGTGCGCGATGCCCTGCGCCGGGATGTGCATCTGGGCGCCATGCAAGGCGGCCGCCGCCCCGTCGAAGTGCGCGGCTTTTCCCAACTCACCCCGCGCGAGCGCGAAGTGTTGCAATTGATCACCAATGGCCAATCCAACAAGGAAGCCGGCCGCGAACTGGGCATTTCCCCCCGCACCATCGAAGTGCATCGCGCCCGGGTGATGGAAAAACTGGGCGCCCGCAATACCGCCGATCTCATGCGGATCGTATTGACGAGCTGAAGCTTCTGCGGGCGTCGGCTATTCGGGAGGCAGAACTCGACAGAGCAGGGCATCTCGCCCCGCCACGGCTTCCCCACAGGGTCATTCCCGCGAAA
>UCAU01000075.1 GCA_900470445.1 Hyphomicrobiales bacterium
TGGATCGGGGTGGTCGCCGCCTTGTTGGTGATGATCATGCTCGATTCCGCCGAGGCGGTGCTGAGCGCCTGATCTTCGGCGGAAACGATGACGCCGGCATCGCGCAGGTCGGCCCAGAGGCGGAACCAATCGACCAATGCCGCTTCGTCGAACCCGATACCACCGTCGGCGGCATAGAGGGCCGAACCATTCTGGCGGAGCCAGTTTTCAAAGACGACATCGCTGCCGGATGAGTCTGACAATACCTTGATGCCGTTGCGGATATTGGCTGTGGCAAAAGCCTCGCCCATGGCGCGGTAATCGTCATAGGTGGTTGTGAGGTCCGGTGGCGCGATGCCGACCTCTTCGAAAACCGTGGCGTTGTAGATCATCGCGGCCGAATTGCTGCCGAGTGAGACGCCATAGAGCTTGCCATTGACGCGGCCGCCAGCGACCTGATCTTCGTCGAAATCGTCCAGCTTGAGCGTGCTGCCGATGAAATCATCCAGCGGCGCGATGGCACCGCGCGAGGCATACTCGACGATATAACGGTAGTCCATCTGCAGCACGTCCGGCGCAGAACCGCCCGAGACCTGGGTGGCAAGGCGGGTCCAGTAATCGTCCCAGGCGATGAATTCGCCGTCGATGGCCGTTCCGGTTTGCTCGGTGAATTTGTCGACCACTGCATAGGTCCGGTTTGCCCGGTCCTGTCCGCCCCAGAAGGCCAGGCGCAGCGAGGCCTGCTGGGCCTGGGCCGTGGACAGGCCGAAAGAAGTGGACGCGGCGAGCATTGCGCTGCCCATAAGAAACTGACGACGGGGCATACGAAAAGTCATGGGAGCCTCCCTTGGATCATACGGGTAGCGCTCTGGTGGCGCTTCTCTCGGTTCAGATTGACATGCCCAAGCGCGCAAGAAAAATACGAACTAAGGTGCTATTGATAGATCAAATCTATCACCGGAGGAGACATGGATAAGCTCTTGCGACAGTTCATCGCCATTGCCGAGACCGGCAGTATTCGGGCGGCCACGGCTGTGCTCAACGTCACCCAGCCAACGCTGACCGTGAACATGCGCAAGCTCGAAGCGGATCTGAATGCGCGGCTGTTCGTTCGCTCGGCGCGGGGCGTGCGGCTCACCCCCTATGGCGAGGTGATCTACGAAAACGCCCGGCTGATGCAGCGGCTTGACGACAATATGCGCAAGTCAGTGGAAGAGATGCGCGTCCGCAATGAGCGGGGCATCAG
This sequence comes from Hyphomicrobiales bacterium, assembly GCA_900470445.1. Lineage (GTDB taxonomy): Bacteria > Pseudomonadota > Alphaproteobacteria > Rhizobiales > Devosiaceae > Devosia. Next base: position 1,226 of record UCAU01000075.1, read on the forward strand.
CATTGGCAGCGGCTATTCGTGGTGGACCGTATTCGTGCGCGATGTCCTGCTGCCCTCTCAGAAGCGCAATCCCAACGACACGCTGCAGGTGAGCCAGGGCGATCAACTCCGCTGTCTCGAT
>UCAU01000076.1 GCA_900470445.1 Hyphomicrobiales bacterium
CCTCCCCCTTGTGGGGAGGGGACAGGGGTGGGGGTGAGCCCACACCCGAAATGAGTAACCTCACTCCACCCAGTGAATCCCGCGCAGCACCAATCCCTCGATCGGCGAATTCTGCCACATGCCGGCAAGCTTGGCGTTCCACACGCCCGTCTGGGCGAGCTCGAACAGGTAGCCATTGACCGCATCCTTGGCCAGGATGGTCTGTGCCTCGATAGCCAGTTCCTTGCGTTTGGCGTCGTCAGTCGTCTCATTGAGTGTCTTGATCAGCGCCTGGAAGTCGGGATTGTCATAGCCGAAGTAGTAGTCTGGATTGGCATAATTTCCAATGTCGAACGGCTCGACGTGGCTGATGATGGTCAGGTCGAAGTCATGATTGGTATAGACGTCCTGCAGCCATTGCGCGAATTCCACATTGATCAGCTCGAGCTTGATGCCCACCGCCGCAAACTGGCTGGCAATGATCTGCCCGGAGAGCCGCGCATAGCCCAACGGCGGCAGTTTCAGCGTCGCGCTGAACCCATCGGGATAGCCTGCTTCCGCCAGCAACGCCTTGGCCGCCGCCGGATCATAGGGATAGGTGCCGGTCAGATCGACATAATAGGCATTATGCGGCGCAAACGGCGCGCCAATCGGCGTGCCATAGCCAAAGGTTGCGCCATCGATGATCGCCTGGCGATCCAGCGCATGGGCCATGGCCTGGCGCACCTTGAGATTATCAAACGGGGGCTTGCGATTATTGGTCCCCAGGATCGTCTCGCCTTCGGTCGTGCCCACCAGCACCTTGAATTGCGGATTGCCTTCGAACACGGCCAGCGAGTCCGGCGCAAAATTATTGGTGCCGTCGATATCGCCTGCCAGCAAGGCGCTGGTCATGGCCGCCGTGTCGCCGATGAACAGATATGTCGCTTTGCTCAGCGCCGGCAGCGTGCCCCAATAGGGCTCGTAGCGCTCGAGCAAAACGCGGTTGCCCTTGTCCCATTGCACAAAGGCAAATGGCCCGGTGCCGATCGGGGTCGTCGCATTGTTATCAGCGCTTTCCGGCGCCACAATCACCGCATCGCCCCGGCCCAGATTGAACAGGAACAGTCCCACCGGCTTGCTCAGCGTGAAGCTGATTGTGAATGGATCGACCACCTTCACCTCAGCGATGTCGGTATAGAGCTCCTTATGCGCATTGACGCTGTCAGCCGCCAGAATGCGGTCAAAGGTGAATTTGACGTCGTCGGCATCGAACGCCGTGCCGTCATGAAAGGTCACCCCTTCATGCAGCTTGAATGTATAGGTCAGGCTGTCGTCCGAAATGGTCCATGAACTGGCCAGCCCCGGCTGCACCGCGCCGTTTTCGTCAATGGCGGTCAGGCCTTCAAAGATGTTCTGATAGACCACGATATCGATGGCCTCGGCGGCGCCCGCCGTTGGGTCGAGAATTGGCGGCTCCAGCGCCACCCCGATCCGCACTTCGGTCGGCTGCTGCGCCAGTGCCGCGCCGCTCAGCGCACCAGCCAAGGCCAGAGCCATCGAGATGCTCTTGAAAATCCTGCCCATTCACTCGCTCCAAAAACGGCGTTCCCGGACGTCCCTCCGGAAAATCGCGCGTGCTGGCGCATGAGGCGCCAGCTCCCATGGCCCGATGGTATAGGGCAATGGCGCCGATATGGCAGTAGCAAGTGTAGTTATACTTTCCGCCGATCGCCCAGCCGCGTAGCAAGGATCACCGGAACCAGCCCCGCCAGCACAATGAACAGCGCGGGCATGGCCGCCTGCGCAAACAGCCCCGCATTGGCTCGCCCATAAACCAGCGTCGCCAGCGTATCCACGCCCAGCGGCCGCAACAGCAAAGTCGCCGGCAATTCCTTGACGATCTCGACGAATACCAGCGTCGCCGCGCTGATAATCGCCGGCATCAGCGTCGGCAAATCCACCCGCAGCAATAGCCCCAGCCCGCTCTGCCCCAGCACCCGCCCGGCATGCAGCATGGAATCGCCGCGCTTCTTGATCGCGGCGTCGAGCGTGGAATGGCTCACCGCCAAAAACCGGATCGCATAAACATAAAGCAGCGCCGCCATCGACCCCGACAGGATCAAGCCCGGCCGCCACCCCGCCAGCGCCATGGTCATGCGGTTGAACCACAGATCGGCCTGCCCCAGCGGCTGCAACAGCCCCAGCGCCAGCACCGTGCCGGGAATGGCATAGCCGAGCGTCGCCAGCCGGATCGCGCCGCGCGACAGGTTCCCGGCATGCTGGCCGATCTTGGCCGCCACCAGCCCCAATATTACGGTGATCACCGCCCCCGCCGAAGCCAGGATCAGCGTCGGCCACAGCGCGCCCAGCGTCATGCTGATCGTTTCGGGCAGCACCAGGCGGAACGCCAGATAGCTCAATTCCCCCACCGGAATGCCAAAGCCCATGCCCAGCAGCACAAGGCAAAATCCAAACGCCGCCCAGGCCCGCCCGCCACGCAATTCCTCACGCGCCGGCGGCACCCGGCTATCGCGATTGGCCAGATACACCCGATTATGCCGCGCCCGCTGCTCGGCCGCGATCAGCAGGCCAATGACCAAAACCACCGTCACCGCCAATTGCGCCGCCCCGCCAAAGTCCGAGCGGTTGATCCAGGTCGAATAGATAATGGCGGTAATGGCGTTGATGCCGAAATACTGCACCGCGCCCAGATCGTTGACCACTTCCATCATCGCCAGCGTCACGCCCACGACAAGGGCCGGCCGCGAGGTTGGCAGGATGATCGCGAAAAACGTCCGCATGCCGCCTGCGCCCAACGTGCGTGCCGCGATATTGAGCGATGCCGATTGCATCAGGAAAAAGCCGCGGCACGCGACATAGACATAGGGGTACAGCACCGAGGACAGCACAATCGCCGCCCCCCAATGGCTGCGAATGTCGGGAAACCAATAATCCTGCAGCGTCCGCGCCCCAGTCACCCCGCGCAGAGCGGTCTGCAACGGCCCGGTAAAGCCCAGGAATTCCACATAGCCATAGGCCGCGAGGTATGTCGGCACCGCCAGCGGCAATACCAGCATCCAGTCAAACACCCGGCGCAGCGGAAAATCGTAATGCGTCACCAGCCACGCCGCCACCAGCCCCGCAACGCCGGTCAATATCCCCACCGACCCCATCAGAACGCCGGTTTCCCGCAGCGCCGTCGGCAACATCGTTGCAGCCAGCCCATTGCTGCCGCTACTCACCGCCGCCCAGCCCAGCCACAGAATGGGCAGCCCCGCCGCCACCGCCAGCACAAGCGCAACGACCGGCAAGGCTTTCGCCCCGCCGGTCTGATGCTTGGTCTTGGCTATGGGTGTGCTGGAGATAGCGTGTTCCGGCAGAAGGTTTAGTTCTGCGCACCTTCGTTGAACTTGAGCTCATCGACAAGTGCCGCCGCCGCAGCGCGGTTCGCCGCGACCTCGACCAGCGGGGTTGCCACCGGCTTGAGCGCACCCCAGGACAGGGTCAATTCAGACGGCGCGACTGAAGCCACTACCGGAAACTCGTAATTGGTGTCGGCATAGATCTGCTGGGCTTCGTCTGACAAGAGGAACGCGATCAGCGCATTGGCATTTTCGGCATTGGGCGCATGCTTGGCAATGAACCCGCCGGCCACATTGACCTGGGTGCCTTCGCCTCCGGCATCGGGATAGATGATCCGCGCCGAATTGGCCCAGTCCTTCTGCTCCGGCTCGGCCTCGTTATTCAGCATCACGCCCATGTAGTAGGTATTGGTGATGGAGAGGTCACACGTGCCCGCCAGGATATTTTTGACGCCTTCGCGGTCGCCGCCATTGGGCGCATAGGCCAGGTTATCACGCACCTTGGTCAGCCATTCGCGCGTGTTGTCCAGACCATGCGCGGCAATGCGCTGCGCGATCAGCCCGATATTATAGGCATGGTCGCCCGGACGGGTGCAGAGGCGCCCCTTCCATTCGGGCCCCGTAATGTCCTCATAGGTCAGCGCCGTATCCTCGACGCGATCCTTGGACACGTAAAACACCCGGGCGCGCAGCGACAGTGCGGTCCAATTGGCATCGTCATCGCGGAACGCTTCAGGCACGCGCTCGGTCAGCGCTGCGGTGGTGATAGGCTGGGTCAGGCCCTGCTCTTCGGCGCCCACGAGATTGCCGATATCGACGGTCAACACCACGTCGGCGGGCGACAGTTCGCCCTCGGCCGCCACGCGTTCCAGCAAGCCATCGCCGGCATAAAGCACCTTGGCTTCGATACCGGTCTCGGCGGTGAACTTGTCCAGCAGCGGCTGCAGCAGGCCCTGCTCGCGATAGCTGTAAATATTGACTTCGCCGCTCTGGGCAAAGCTGGGGGTGCTGAGGCCCAACAGGATAGTTGAACTCAGCAGGGCAAAGGCAAGGCGTGTCGTCTTTGTCATGGTTCTCTCCCAAGGCGGGCCGCTAAAAACCCGCGAATGGAGGCCCTTGTGTTGGCTGAACCATGCCGTGTCAATAAAATATAACAATAACAATAGCTTGCACCTTGGAACCATTCAAATATAGGTCCCGAAACCAGTGCGAAAACAATCCGTTAGCTGAGTGAGGAAATCATATTATTGCCATGCGACATTTGCGCCGTGGCTGCCGTTCCCCCTTTGGGAGGAGGGTTACTCAGAACGCGTTCAAAGGCGCGGTGTCATCCCGGCCTTCGCCGGAATGACATCGTGGGTGGATGCGGGTCCCAAAGAACACCGCCCCACCAAGCCTAATTCTGCGGCCCCTCATCAAACTTCAGTTCATCCACCAGCGCTGCCGCTTCCTTGCGATGCCCAGCAATCTCGATCAGCGGTGTCTGGTCCGCCTTGAGTGTCCCCCAGCTTGCCACCAGCTCCGAGGGCGCCACCCCTTCCACCACCGGAAATTCATAATTGCCGCTGGCATAAAGATGCTGCGCTTCATCCGACAGCAGGAATTCGACCAATCTGTCGCCATTGTCCTTGTTGGGTGCATATTTGGCCAGGATCGCCCCCGATACATTGACCTGCGTGCCCTCGCCATCCGCATCGGGATAGATGATCCGCGCGGAAGCGGCCCAATCCTTCTGCTCGGGCTCGGCCTCATTGGTCAGCATCAGTCCCATATAATAGGTATTGCCGATCGCCAGATCACACGTGCCGTCAAAGATCGCCTTGACTTGGTCGCGATCCGCCCCGGTCGGTGGCCGCGACAGATTATCCCGCACCGCCCCCAGCCAGGTCCGCGTCCGGTCCACGCCCCAATGGGCAATGCGCGTCGCGATCAGCCCGATATTGTAGACATGCTGGCCCGAGCGCGTGCAGAGCCGCCCCTTCCATTCCGGCTTGGCAATGTCCTCATAGGTCAGCGCCGTCTCTTTCACCCGGTCGATCGAGGCATAAAATACCCGCGCCCGCAGCGACAAAGCCACCCATTGCCCATCGGGGTCATGATATTGGTCCGGCACCCGCGCCAAAGCCGCCGTCGAAATCGTCTGCGACACACCAAGGTCCTTGGCATTGGCCAGATTGCCGATATCGACCGTGACGATCACATCGGCCGGCGAGAGTTCCCCCTCCGCCGCCACCCGCTCGATCAGGCCATCAGCCGCATAAAGCACATTGGTCTTGATCCCGGTTTCTGCGGTAAACCGGTCCAGCAGCGGCTGGATCAGCCCCGGCTCGCGATAGGTATAGACATTGACCTCGCCAGATTGCGCCCAGGCCGGCGCCGCCAGCATCAACAGCGAAGCAACAAGTACGGTCCTGATCATTGGGCTCTCCATCGGCATCGGAAAGGGGTTTTGCGCCGCAAGCTCGCGCCTGTCAATAAACTCAATAAAACCAAGAGTTTACCGATTGGAATGGTTCAAATCTGGAGGGTAAATGCCCTGCGCGATCAGGCGCTTAACTGCTCGGCTGATCCGATTGCAGGGCCGGGCGATCCACCAGGTCCGCTGGGATCATCAGCGTAAACAGCATGCCGGTCGCCCCCGCCGGGTCCACCGATAGCGCAAAGCCATTGACCGCCAGCAGCGAGCGCGTCAGCGCCAGCCCCACGCTCGAGCGCACCGGCGCCAGCGCGCGGCCCTCTCGGCTCACCCCGTCGCGGAACACGACGAACCGTTCCGCCATATCCACCGGGGCAGTCGAGCTGTCGCGCACATGAATGGCAATGCCGCCATCATCCTCGCGCTGCGCCGAAATCACCACCGCGCCACCCGTCGGCGTCTGGTCGATAGCCGAGGCCAACAGGTTGAGCACCGCCTGCGCCAGCGACGCACGATCCGCCGTCACCCGCGGCAGGCTCTCCGAAATCGCATTGCGCACGATCACGCGGGCACTGCTCGCCTGCTGGCGAATGCGCATCACGCAGCTTTCCAGCAGGCTCGTCAGCTCGATACTGGCGCGCTGCGGCATATACCGCCCATCGCGCAGCCGCGCATAATCATCCAGCTCATCGACCAGCGCGGCGATTTCCTGCCCCGCCGCCGCAATGTCCTGCGCATATTCTTCATAGCGCTCATTGCCCAGCGCCCCGAAGGCTTCCGAGCGGATCAGTTCGGAAAATCCGACAATCGTATTGAGCGGCCGCCGCACCCCGCGGCTGATCCGCGCCAACAGCGCCGGATCGGGCTCACCCGAACTCGGTAGCCGGGCCGGGGCCGTGCCGCGCTCTCGAACGAAGCCGAAATAGCCGGTGATGATCCCCGCCTGGCCCTGCGCGAAAATCGTCATTTCCGCCTTGCCGCCATCGCTGGCCAGCACGATGCAAGGCCGCGCCGTCTCGGCAAAGCGGGCCGGCCGCTCCAGAAATTCACGCAAGGCCGGCAATTCGTCTTCCGCCACCAGCCCGCTCAGCGGCCGTCCGGACAGACCCGCGCCCGCTTCCGCCAGTAGCGTCACGGCGCGCGGGCTAGCCAGATTGATCACCCCGGCCCGATTGGCATCGAAAAAGCCGTCGCCACGCAGCTCGGCAAATGATTCGGCAAAGGCGCGCACCGCTGCCTCGTGGCCCGTGCGCACTTCGGTGGCGCTGGCCGACAGCATCAGGGCAGGGCGCCCCTGCCAGGAGATCGATTGCAGCCGCGCCGTCACCGGCACCAACGTGCCGTCCCGCTGCATCAAATGATTGACGGGCCCAGCCTCTTGCTCATCCGGCCCCGCCGAGGGGAACACCGAAGCCAGCCCCGCATTGCGCAACTGCTCCACCGAATCATAGCCCACCATTTCGGTGATGGCCCGATTGGCAAACAGCACCTGCTGGTCGCGGAACACCAGAATGCCCAGCGGCAGCCGGTTCAGCACCAGCGTTTCCCCGCCCAGATTAATCAACGCCCCCGCTGCCCGCTGCGGTTGTGGCGTTGATGGCACTTGCGGCTGCGACACAATCGGCGCCGCCGCCGGCTCGCCCGCACCCACCCGATCATTCAAAATCCGCGACAATTCATCGAAATTATACCGCGACACCCGCTCGACGGCCTCGGGATCCTCCGGCAAGGCCGGCGCAATCTCGGCCACCGCCGCCGCCACGCTCTCCGGATCGGTCCCAGCCAGCTCCGGCATCGGCGTTTCCGCCTCATCCTCGCTCGCATCGGCGACAAATCCGCGCCCCGTCACGCGATAAAGCTGCCCCGGCACGGGTGTCTCCGGTTCCTTCGCCGCATACATCACGTCATCGTCCGACGTCAGCGGGGTAAACAGCGCCTCATCCGCCGCCAGCCGGTCGACCAGCGCCGCAAGCCGGCTGACCGATTCGGCCGCCACGTCATCCTCGTTCTCATGCCATTCAGCGCCCGGCCCGTCCTCAAATGCCGCGGGCTCATCAGGCTTTTCGCTCACAGCCTCGTCGGCTGGCGCAGCATCCAGCTCCGCCGCATGCCAATTGGCCAATTCCCGCTCATAGGCATGCTCATCCGCCACGATGAGATCGCCGACCGCGTCGTTTGCAACGATCTCGTCAGCCGGCGCGTCGCTCCTCTGAGCCTCGGCGGTAGATTCGGGTGGCAGGTCCGCGTCGCCCGCGCTCGTCGCCGGTTCGTCAGTCATGCCGGTCGTTTCGGCAGCAGGCTCGCCATCCACTGTAACGGCCTCCCCGCCAGAATCGTCCCGCAGCGCGGCCTCGGCTTCCGCGGCATCATCTTCTGCCGCACCGGCCGCCAGAATCTCGTCCGCGATCGGGTCGACCCCCACAATCAGCAAAACCGGCTGCCCGTCCTGCCAGATCAGCGGCGTCGCCGCACAGGTGCTCGAGGCCGGCTTGCCGCCAGCCAGAAACTGAATGCGTGCCAGGCTAGTCCGCCCGGTTGAGCCGAGCCTGATGTTTCGCGCCACCTGCCCCTTGATCGGGATGGCGAGCGGGGCGCGTTTCAGCCCATGTTTCTTGATTTTGGCCAGGAACAGCCCGGCGGCGGCATTCTGCCAGATCAGCTGGTCGCCCTCGCGCGACCACAGCCAGGCCGGGCGAGCATCATCGGCATGCTGCAGCACGCGACGGGCGCTCGGCGATGTGATCCAGTCGGCATCCATATACAGCCAAATTCCGTCGAGAAGGGGCGGGCTCCGCCGCGCTGTGCCAGATCGGCACAAATGTGCCCAACGTCCTTACGGTTTCTTCAATATAGTGCGCGTGTCGCATGGTCCAGAGCGGCCAGCACACGCTTCCGCGCGCTTTGATCGCCATGGTTAAGTGCAAAAACCTTACGAATGGTCACGTTTGCGTGCCCGTCATGCACTTGTTGTGGAAAGGCGCAGCGCTGAGCGGTGGAATGAGGCAAAATGGGTGCTTGTCATCGAGAAATTCTCGACCTATGTTCCGCCCGCTTTCGGGACGACCTCCACGGTCTCCCTCGACAGGCCCCTGCCGCCTTAGCTCAGTTGGTTAGAGCGCTAGATTGTGGATCTAGAGGTCCTCGGTTCGATCCCGAGAGGTGGTACCATTCTTTCCCGATTTTTATTGCGTCACGCGCAACGATCCGATGCTTTCCGCTATCTTTTGGAAGGCCGCAACTAGCTCCGAAGCCGTGTCGGCGGTATGGGCATATTCGGGTGCGCTGGCGCAGTTTGCCATCAAGGATATGGCATTGGGCGAATTGACGATGTCAAAGCCCACCGTATAGATTCGCAAACGCGTATCGCTCTTCATTGCGGCACATAGAGCTGCCGTTTGGGCGTAAGAACCGCCATTTGGGGCGTCACAGTTGATCTTGAAGGCCGCGTCACCACTGCCATCGATTGAGTCCCGGCTGATCACCCCATCGCAATAGCCACTGTTAAACTCACCATCAGTCATCAACACAACGGCCCTGAAGATGTTTGTTTCGGTGGCAGGGGCAGGCTGGCTATCGGCCGGCCAGGGGCCGTTGAATTTGGGCGAGACGAGATACCAGCCCCAAGCCACTCCAATATGTCCGCCGGTCGAGCCTCCCGCGGTCAGCGACGTGGCCAGATTGGTCAACACCGCCTTGTTGGCAGTCAGTGGTACAATGGTGTTGCTCAAGCAGGGATTGCTAGGGTTCGGATAATTGCGCCCCAACAGTGCTGTGCTAGGCGGCGCGTTGTCAAAAGCATGGACCGTCCGCTCTGTTACGCAAGTGCTCACGCGATGCCGCCAGGCATTCCCCGCAGGGTTGAGGAAATAAAACCACTCGCATCCCGCCTTCACACACTGTGCTGATCCGCCTGACGTGTAGGCGCCGCTGACATTGGCGCGTGACGAACCTGTCAGCACGAAGCTGTTCGCCGTTACTGTTCCTACCGGCCAAACCACAGAACCGAGCCCACTGCCCCCCGCGGATTCCTGCCCGTTGTTGATCGCGATTCCGCCAACGCCGGATATATATACATGGTCATTTGTCGCTAGGCCGTGATTGGTCGAAGTCACCCGCATTTCGCAGTTGGCCTGCAGGCATCTTGTCACTGTCCCCGACTTGAAGCTGTTGAAACGAGAACCGTTGATGTCCTTCAGTTGGAAAGAATCGGCTTTGGCGTCAGCAACGACAAAGACTTTTTTGTGGATGTTGTTCATGTTGTCGGATGACGGGCCCGTCTCGATATAGACGCTGTCACCATTACTGAAACCATGCCCCTTCAGGCTGATCACAACCGGATTGGCCCTGGTTGCAGCCTCAATTGTCTTGGCAGTGCCGCTGGCCCAGACCACGCTCGTGATTGCCGTTGGTCCGGTGATCGGGCCGCGTATACTCGTTGCATAGGTGCCCACATTGACACCCATCGAATAGGGAACGATGGCCATTTTGGAATAGGTGGGTTTTTGTCGGTCCTGCACGACCGCGGGGATGAGCTGTTGCAACGCCATGCTGAGCGCCTGCACTTTCGTCTGTCGTTTTCCGCCGGTTCCCGAGGCAACATACTGTCCCATGGAGCCGGTCAGATCGACCACGACGGATACCTCCACATTGGTCGAGCCCCCCTTCACCTGCGAGCTGACGCGGGCACTCAACTGGTGGATGCCCACAAGGCCGACGAAAAGAGTGGGAACATCCATGTCTGCCGTCAATAGCAACGTGCCATCGTCCCGGCTGATCGTGGCGCTGAGTACATCCGCGGATATCGAGCTATCGCCGATGCGGTCGGTTAGCAGCCCCTGTGCTTTGACCTTAAGCGAATCTTCGCTCACATTCTCGTCGGTAATTTCCTTCTGCAAAGCCAGCGCCGCCGCATCCAGCGCGATCTGTGCTCGGTTCCGTGTCTGCTCCAGCCGCACATAGTCGACCACGGCGCCGCCCATGGCGATCAGCACCACGGCCATCAGGCCGAACATGATTGCAAATACACCGCTCTCGTCGCGGCCGAATCGCGCGACAAGCCGAAGGAAAGGACGCATGACGCAAGCACTCGTGGGATCTGTCGCCCCACAGCGGAGCAGGCCGGAATATCGGTGATATTCCTTATTAAAAGACCACCACCGGCCAATAAAGTTTTACCCGGCCGCAAGCACCGTTCACAACCGCGTCAGTCACACGTCCGCGCAATACTCCAAAACTACTCGGCCGGCCAAAATTTCACCGGCGCAATTCCCAGAATCGCCCCGCCCCGCTACCCCTATGCGCCAATTGCGCACGAGCAGCGGAGCCCGCCATGCCCAGTGAAATCTCCCCCCAGGATGGCCTGCCGCGCTGCCCCTGGCCGGGCGATGACCCGCTCTATCGCCATTATCACGACAATGAATGGGGCCGCCCGGTCACTTCGGACACACGGCTCTTCGAAAAGATCTGCCTCGAAGGCTTCCAGTCGGGCCTCTCCTGGATCACCATCCTGCGCAAGCGCGACCGCTTCCGCGAGGTCTTTCATGGCTTCGATATCGCCAAGGTCGCCGCCATGACCGAAGCCGATATCGAACGCCTCCTGCTCGATGCTGGCATTATCCGCCACCGCGGCAAGATCACGGCGGCCATCAACAATGCCAAGCGAACCCTCGAGATCCAGCGGGAATTCGGCTCGCTCGCCGCCTATATCTGGCAATTCGAGCCCCAGCCCGGCCATCGCGCCGATGACTATTCCTGGTCCGCCCTCAGCGCCGTCGCGCAAACCGACGCCTCCCGCGCCCTCTCCAAGGACTTGCGCAAGCGCGGCTTCAACTTCGTCGGCCCCACCACTTGCTACGCCTTCATGCAATCCATGGGCATGGTCAACGACCACATCGAAACCTGCTTCTGCCGGCCTGAGGTCGAAGCCGCCCGTGCGGCTCTCAAGCGGCCGGTGAAGTAGCGCGCCCCAAGCCCTGTTGCCCATCGGCAACATTCATCACTTTCTGCGACAACCCGTCACACCCCATATTGCGGCTCACGAGCCCGTGAGCTAGAAGCAAATTGTCCAACAACGCCAGTCCAGAGGGAGGCGCTACATGAATATTGTACATGCACTCCATCTGGGTACACACGCGCGGCCAATGGCCCGGGGCTAACGCCTCCTTGTTGTCACCACCGCCGGCTTTGTGTCGCGGGCACCCACCCAAACCAGCATCGTAACCGGTTGAAGCCGGGTCTTTCTTGACCCTGATTCCGCCTCTCCGATGCTCCTCAACCCTAGAAGGCCGGTCCGCGCAACAGCGCTGCCGGGCAAAGCTATGTCTTACAATGCACTCAACGAGGGCAGCATCGTGCTGCGCCTTGAATTCTCCATCGCCGATGCCGTGCACCAGCGCGGCCTGTTTGCCGTCCTGCGGGCGGCAATCGCCGCCTGGTGGAACCGGCCCCGCATGGCGCGGGTGATCGATCTGCCCGCTCGCCTGCGGGCCGATGTGGGCCTGCCGCCTGCCGACGGTTTTGACCAATGGCTGCAGCCTGGGGACAACCCCCAGATCCCACCGCCCCTGTGGAGGCCCGGTTTGTAGCCCCAGCCCCCTCGCTTTCTCCGGAAGGCGAGGGGGCACAATCCCCCGCTCTGCTGTTGCCCCTCCATGCCCGATCCGCTAACAACGGCCCGTTCCCGAAGGACTGCCCAAAATGACCGAAAAAGCCAAGCTCATCGCCCCGCGCCTGCCGCGTGGCTTCGAGGACCGTACGCCCGGTGAAATCGCTGCCGTTGGCGCCATGATCGATACGATCAGGAAAGTCTATGAGCGCTATGGCTTCGACCCGGTCGAAACGCCTTTACTGGAGCTCACTGAAACGCTGGGCAAATTCCTGCCCGATACCGACCGGCCCAATGCCGGCGTCTTCTCCCTGCAGGACGATGACGAGCAGTGGATGAGCCTGCGCTACGATCTCACAGCGCCGCTCGCCCGCTATTTCGCCGAAAATTTCGAAACCCTGCCCAAGCCCTATCGGTCCTATCGCCAGGGCTATGTCTTCCGCAACGAAAAGCCCGGCCCCGGCCGCTTCCGCCAGTTCATGCAATTCGATGCCGACACGGTCGGCGCCGGCGGCCCCGAAGCCGATGCCGAAATGTATATGATGGTTGCCGACGTGATGGACGAACTCGGCCTAGCAGGCCAGTACGTGGTCAAGGTCAACAACCGCAAGGTGCTCGATGGCGTCCTCGATACCGCCGGCATCACCAGCGACGGGCAGAAGCTGACGGTGCTTCGCGCCATTGATAAGCTCGACAAGTTCGGGCCCGAAGGCGTCAAGCTCCTGCTCGGCGCCGGACGCAAGGATGAGAGCGGTGACTTCACCAAGGGCGCCGGTCTCACGCCGGCGCAGATCGAACCCATCCTCGCCTATGTCGATAGCGGCGTTCCCGCCCCCGGCATTGAAAAGGGCAGCAATGCCCACGTCATCGCCACCATCAACACCCTTGCCGGCCTTATCGGCGGTTCGGAAGCCGGCCTGCAGGGCTTGCAGGAACTGGCCAGCATTTTCGGCCTGATCAGCGCAGCCGGCTTCAGCGGCCGCGTCATCCTCGACCCCTCGGTGGTCCGTGGCCTCGAATATTATACCGGCCCCGTCTTCGAGGTCGAATTGACCTTCAAGGTCCAGAACGAAAAGGGCCAGGACGTGGTGTTCGGCGCTGTTGGCAGCGGTGGCCGTTATGACGGTCTTATCGCGCGCTTCCGTCGTGAACCGGTACCGGCCACGGGTTGCTCGATTGGCGTCTCCCGCCTCGCCCATGCGCTCAAGCTGACCGGCAATCTCAAAGCCACCGAACCGGTCGGCCCCGTCGTCGTCCTCGTCATGGACAAGGACCAGATGGCCGGCTACCAGGCCATGGTGGTCGAACTGCGCAAGGCCGGCATCCGTGCCGAAATGTTCCTCGGCAATACCAAGAATTTCGGCAAGCAGGTCTCCTACGCCGATAAGCGCAATTCGCCTGCCGTCATCATCGAAGGCAGCCAGGAGCGCGACCAGGGCATCATCCAGATCAAGGATCTGATCGCGGGCAAAGAGGCCGCCGCCGCCATCACCTACAACGCCGAATGGAAAGCCGCAAGGCCCGGCCAGTTCGAGGTCAAGCGCGGTGATTTGGTCGCTGCCATCCAGAAACTGCTGAGCGAACAATGATGCTCACATCCCCCAACACCCACAATGTCATCCCGGCGCAGGCCGGGATCCATGCTGAAGGCCTCTTTTCGGCGCCATGCAAGTGGATAGCTCACAGCATGGATTCCGGCCTGCGCCGGAATGACCCGGTGGTTGGGACATATCGGGTGATAGCATCATGACCGGCGCCGCCCTCCGCCGCGCCAATCTCGAATCCCTGGTCGAAGCCCAGGGCGCCACCCGCGCCACACCGCCCCTTCTCCTTTCGGCCGATCCCTATTTCGATCTCGCCGGCGAGGAATTCGGCCGCCGCCTGTTGCTCACCACCGATGCCTCGGGCGCTGAATATTGCCTGCGCCCCGATTTCACCCTGCCCATCGTGGCCGATTACATCGCCAACGGCGTGGGCGAGCCGGCCGCTTTTTCCTATCTCGGCCCCATCTTCCGCCAGCGCGAAACCGGCGCGGCCGAATTCGATCAGGGCGGCATTGAATTGCTCGCCCAGCGCGATGGCGATGTCGCGCTCGATCAGGTGCTGACCTTTGCCCGGGCCGCCCTCTCCATTTTCGGCGTCAGCCCTGTGGTTCGCCTCGGCGGGGTTGGGTTGTTTGAAGGTCTTTTGGCCCAGGCCGACATGCCCGATCCATGGCGCTCGCGCATCCGCCACCGCTTCGGCCATACCGAAGCGCTCGAGCGCCTGCTGACCCGGCTTGAACTGGCCCCCGATCTGCCGCGCGAACAACAGCCCTCCCGCGAGGCGCTGGTCGCCGATGTCACCGAGCAAATGGTCGCCGCCGGCCTCTCCCTGTCCGAAGGCCGCACGCCCCAGGAAATCGCCGACCGCTATCTGGAACAGCAGGCGCTCGACGCGGCCCATGTTCCTGCCAAGACACTCAAATTGCTGCGCGACTATCTCGCCATTTCCGGCCCGGTCCTCCAGGCGCTGACCCGTATCGAGGCCCTCGCTGCCGAACACCGGCTGATGCTCGGCGCCCCCATCCGCGCCATTCGCCGTCATCTCAACGGCCTGGGCGAAGCCCGCGTCAGCTTCGACGCCAGCTTCTCCCCCCGCCTTGATTATTACACCGGCATCGTCTTCGAAATGACCGGCCCCAATGGCGAAGTGTTGGCCTCGGGTGGCCAATATGATCGCCTGCTCGAACGCCTCGGCGCCAAAGCCCCCATCGCCGCCTCCGGCTGTTCGGTCTGGGTCGATCGTTTGGAAGCGGAGGTTCGCTCATGAGTGAAATCACCCTCGCCGTCCCCTCCAAGGGGCGCCTAGAAGAACTCACCCGTGATTGGTTCGCCAGCAATGGCCTCACCATTGCCCGCCCCGGCGGCGCGCGTTCTTATCTGGGCGCCATTGAAGGTCTGCCCGATGTCACCGTGCGCTTCTTCCCCGCCTCCGAAATCGCTCGCGAGCTGATCCGCGGCACGATCGATATCGGCGTCACCGGGCGCGATCTCATCCACGAAACCAGCGAAACCGGCCCCCAATCGGTGGCCTTCGCCAAGACGCTCGATTTCGGCCATGCCGATGTCGTCGTCGCCGTGCCTGATGCCTGGATCGATGTCACCCATCTGCACGATCTGGCCGATGTGGCGTCCGATTTCCGCTCCCGCCACGGCCGCTGGCTGCGCATCGCCACCAAATACATCACCATCACCCGCCAGCACTTCGCCAAGGCCGGCATTGCCGAATACCGCACCGTCGAAAGCCTGGGCGCCACCGAGGCCGCCCCCGCCTCCGGCGTTGCTGATATCGTGGTCGACATCACCACCACCGGCTCGACCTTGGCCGCCAACAATCTGCGCGTCCTCGAAGATGGCGTCATGCTGCAAAGCCAGGCCTGCCTGATCGTGTCGCGCACCGCCAACTGGTCCGCCCCCCGCCGCGCCAGCATGCAATCGCTGCTGACACGTCTTGCTGCCGAAACGGATTTCTGATCAGCAGGACGCCATGGAACTGCTTCTTCTGGCGCTTTTGGTCCCTCTCGTCTGGGGCAGTGTGCTGCTCCTTATGATCAAGACAATCGGCGGGAGCCGCATCAACCGCCGCGCACGCCGCTCCGGCAATTCCGGCTCCGCCTATAGTGGTGACGCCGGCACTTCCAGCGGTGATGGTCACTATCACGGCGGCAGCGATAGCCATTCCGGCCACGACAGCCATTCCAGCCATCCCAGCCACGATAGTGGCAGCAGCAGCGGAGATAGCGGCAGCAGCAGCGGAGATAGTGGCGGCGGTGGTGGAGATGGCGGAGGCGGTGGGGGCGGCTGAGCCGGCTTGCCCGCCGCACCGATTTGCCTCACAACAGCCGCCGCTCCCGACCCACCAGGCCCGACATGATTTCCGATCCACTGATTCTTCTGGCGCTGGCCGCGGTCGGCATGCTGGCCGGCTTTGTCGATGCCATTGCCGGCGGCGGCGGCATGATCGGCATTCCCGCGCTCCTGGCGGCCGGCCTGCCGCCGGTTGCCGCCCTCGCCACCAACAAGCTGCAGGGCGTGGTCGGCACCGCCATGGCCACCTTCACCTATTGGCGCCGCGGCTTCATTGCGTTCAAAACGCTGATCCCCGCCATTGCCCTCACCTTTGCCGGCAGCTTCTGCGGCGCCTTGGCCGTCAAGCAACTCGATACCAGCCTGCTCACCCTGGCCGTGCCCATCGCGCTGATCGGCATCGCACTCTATTTCGTCTTCGCACCAAACCTGTCCGATGCCGACAAGGCCGCGCGCCTGCCCTTTGCCCCCTTCGTGCCGCTCATGGGCCTGGTGCTCGGCTTCTACGACGGCATTTTCGGTCCCGGCACCGGCTCGTTCTTCACCATCGGCTTTGTCACCCTATTCGGCCTCGGGCTCACCCGTGCCTCGGGCCACACCAAGGCGCTGAATCTGGTGTCCAACCTTGCCGCGCTGGTCATTTTCATCCCGGCCGGCGATGTGGTCTGGCCCGCCGCCATCGCCATGGCGATCGGCCAATTGGCCGGCGGCTATATCGGCGCCCGCACCGGCATCCGCTACGGCGCCAAGATCATCCGCCCCGTGGTCGCCGTGGTGTCGATCGCTCTGGCCCTCAAGCTGATTTTCTTCCGCTGAGTGGGAGGGCCGGAGTGGAGCAGGGGCCGGTCGAGATTCAGCTTAGGCTGAGTCGAAAATGGCGGTTTTCGAGAACCGGAGCGCAACGTACTTTGGGGTACGTGAGCACCGGAAGCGCAGAAAACTGGCATTTGCAGGCCAGCATAAGCTGAATATCGATTGGTCCCTAGGGTGTGTTGGCCTCGCGCGACCGGATCCGGTCGAGCCCTAGATAGTGTTCGCGCAGCACCACGAATATGCCCGAGCAAACCACGATCGAGGCGCCGATGATCATCATCAGCGTCGGCATGTCGCCGAAGATGAAATACCCCACCACCAGGCTCAGCAGCAGCGAGGTATATTCAAACGGCGCGATGACCGACAGGTCTGCATAGCGATAGCAGGCCGTGAGCAGGATTTGCGCGATACCGCCTGCAATGCCTGCCGTAACCAGCAACGCCGCCTGCTGCGGATTGGGCCACACCCAGCCAAACGGCGCAGTCAGCAGTGACAACAGGCTCGCGGTGACGAAGAAATATAGCACGATCGCTTCGGTACGCTCGGTCTGCACCAGCCGGCGCACCTGCAGCATGGCAAAGGCGCTCAGAAATGCCGCGCCCAGGGCGGCGATCACGCCCAGCGTTTCCTCGGCCCCCAGGCCCTCGGGATGGGTCAACAGCGTCAACCGCGGCCACAGCATGATGCCGACGCCCGCGAGCCCGACAATGACCGCCGTCCAGCGATAAATGAACACGCGTTCCTTGAGCAGCAGCGCGCCCAGAATGACCAATAGAAGCGGCGAGGCATAGCCGATGGCCGTGGATTCAGGCAGCGGCAGCTTGGTCAGGCCGAAAAAGCCCAGCCCCATCGAGGCCACCCCGATCAACCCGCGCAGCACATGCCCGAGCGGATTGGCGGTCTTGAGCCCGCTCACGAGCTGGCGTTTCCACAGCAGCCAGCCGATCACCGGGATGATGGCAAACAGCGAACGAAAGAACACCAGCTGGCCGGCGGGAATGCCCTGAGCCGCCTTGAGGCAGGTGGCCATGATTACAAAGATGCAGACCGAAGCGACCTTGAGCCCGATGCCGCGCAATGCATGCGTGCCCCCGGCGTGAGCGGAGGAGGCACTGGATGCAGGGAGACTGGTCACGGACATCTCGTGCTGCCAAAGGCAGCTTTTGGGCGCGGCTAATTGCCGGCGGTTTGCTCTAGCTTTTCCTTGGCGATGCGCGCGGTGGCGAAAGCCTTGTGCTCGGGGCCAACGGCGCTGCCGGTCTTGATGACCTTGGCGTCGGCGTCGTGGATTTCCCAGTGCCAGTTTGCATTGGGGCCGCTGCCGCCCTTGAGGCGCAGCTTGATGGCGAGGGGTGCGGTGAATTGGGTCATGGCCGTCTTATGCAGCACGTGGCGGCGAGGGGGAAGAGGGTTTTTGGCGATTTAGCCGCCTCTAGACGTCACTGCGCTTATATTCGATCCGATCGCCCCAGAATGCCAGATAGTCGCGGATCGGTTCCACCAGCGGGCAGGGGTCGGGATAATACCAGACCTGGTCCGGCCCGGTCGCGGTCAGGGTCTTGAGCGTATAATAGGACGCTTCTCCCTTATAGGGGCATACCGTCTTGGTCTCCGAGGCTTCCAATATCCCCGGCTGCACATCCTCGCGCGGCAGATAGATCCGCAATGGCGCGCCCGGCTCATCCAGCTCCAGCGCATTGAGCGAACTGGCGATCTCGGCGCCGTCAAAAATCACATGCACCCGGCCTTCTGCCGGTTTGATCTTGATATCCTTGTCGAGGCATTGGCGTGCCATGAGGCGTCTCCTGTTACCCCATCCTAACGCAGCAATTTGGCGAGGGTTGCGACAGGCGCGCCACCCCGCTTACTTCCGCGTGATCGAAACCCCGCTAAACTGCACCCCCTCGTCACCCCGGATTTCGAGCGTCACATTCCGCGCCCCGACATCCCAGCGGCCCGGTGTATCAAAGGCGAAGGGGGCGGAGCCTTGGACGGAACCCAATAGCGCGCCGTCGAACCAGAGTTCGGCGGACCCCGAACCGCTCAATGCCCCCTCCACATGGGTAATGGCGGTACGCGGCAATTCCAGCAGCGAAACCGTACGACCAGAAACCCCGGGCACCGGCCCATCAAAATGGAAATTGGTCGCCGCCAGGATTTGCAGGTCCGGAATTTCCACCACCCCATTGCGGTGGATATCCACCTTCTCCGCCAGCGTCACACTGTCGAACAGCGGCGACAGATACGCAATTGCCGCCTGCGGATCGCTGGTGCGGGTCACGAAATAGCCGCTGCGCCCGGCCAGGTCCGCCAGGTTCACGTTGAAAGCGATATTGCGCGGATCATCGCCAATGCAGGGCAGGGGCACGCGGCCGGCGGTCTGCGCATCGAGATACCCGCAATCGATCCAGTTGAGGCTGCCCACAAACGTGTCGGGATTGGCAAAGGCATTAAGCCGGGTCAGCGCCTCGCCCACTTCGGTCCAGGCCATTTGCGGCACGGTGGGATCTTCCCATTGGCCCGGAAACGCCTGCCGCGCCCAGCCCGTCGCCGCATGGCTCAGCAGCGCCCCGATCAGCAACACGGTGACCGCCACGGTCGCGCCCAGCCAGGTGCGGACCAGCCAGGCACGCCGCCGCGCCACAACAGCGGTCGCGGCAGCCAGGATGATGAACAGCGACATATAGCCCGGCGCCTGCCAGTGGAAATGAAACTGCGTATCCGACCACAGGGCGACCAGGGTGAAGAAGATCACCGGCGGCACGCCGATATAGGCCAGCAAAGCAGCGGCACCCGGCACGCTGCCTTCGGGATATCGTGCACGCGGCCCGGCGAAAATGGCGCGCAGCCCGACCCAGATCGCCGGCAGCGCCAGCCAGGGCACGATATAGAGCAGTTGCCCCACAATCATGCGGATCAGCCGCGCCCAGTTCCAGCCTTCCTCCGCAAGCGCCCGCCCACCCTGAAAGGCGAAGGAAACCCAGTGGTTCTGCGCATTCCAGATCGGCACCGGCAGGAAAATGACCAGCGCCAGCAGCGCCGCGGCATAAGGCGCCGGATGGGCAAACCAGCGGCGCGCATGACCATTGGCCAGCATGAAAATAGCCGCGCCCAGCCCAATGAACGCGCCATGATATTTCGACAGCAGCGTCAGCCCCAGCCATAGCCCGGCCAAGAGCCAATTGCGCCACGGCCGCTCCCCGCCTGTCCCGCAGAAAATATCGACCAGCACCAGGCACGTCGCCGCCCAGAACAGCATCATTGGCGCATCGGGCTGCAGCCAGCTGCCCACCGATAGCGAGAAGATCGCCGAGGCATTGAGGATAAGCACGGCATAAAAGCCCGCCCAGCCCGAATGCACCTTTTCGCCCAGCCGGTACACCAGCCAGGAGGTCACCACGAACATCAGCACGAACGGCAGCCGCAGCACCCACACCGCCTCCGAGCCGGTCAACTGCATGGTCGCCCAGATAATCCACAGCGACAGTGGCGGCTGGTCGAAATAGCTCAGATGCAGCTCGCGGGCGCTACTGACATAATAGGCTTCGCCAGTGCCCAGCCCGATGGCCGTCGCCCCCCACAGCCGCAGCACCAGCGCAACGCCGATCAGAACAAGCGCCCAAACCGCCGGATTGGCAGACGAGCGGGGAGAAACATCGGTGCTGGCCATGACGCGTCCAAATACCCGGGAAAATCGGCCCCTGTGGTATAGCGGCAAGGCCGGTGTCGCAATGGCTTCATCGTTCTGCGATAGGCAAAGTTTGCTTCCGGCCGGGTGCGTTTGTCTTGACTCCGCAAAGCCCCCCTCCTATATCCGCTGCACCCTGTTAGCACTCTCCGATATCGAGTGCTAACAGGCCCGATATTGCATTGAAATTGGTGCCATAGGAGCAATCATGGGCTTCCGTCCTCTGCACGACCGCGTGGTCGTCCGTCGCCTCGACAGCGAAGAAAAGACTAAAGGCGGGATCATCATCCCCGACACCGCCAAGGAAAAGCCCTCCGAGGGCGTGATCGTTTCCGTGGGCCCCGGCGCCCGTGACGACGCTGGCAAGACCGTCGCACTCGACGTCAAGGCTGGCGACCGCGTGCTGTTCGGCAAGTGGAGCGGCACCGAGGTCAAGGTCGACGGCGAAGACCTGCTGATCATGAAAGAATCCGACATCATGGGCATCATCGAAGGCTAAACCCTTCTGTTGCCCATTCTTTTTGTCCGTACTTAAGGAGCGCCCCTCATGGCCGCTAAAGAAGTCAAATTCTCCACCGATGCTCGCGACAAGATGCTGCGCGGCGTCAATATCCTGGCTAACGCCGTCAAGGTAACGCTCGGCCCCAAGGGTCGTAACGTCGTTATCGAAAAGTCCTTTGGCGCCCCGCGCATCACCAAGGACGGCGTGACCGTTGCCAAGGAAATCGAACTGGAAGACAAGTTCGAAAACCTGGGCGCACAGCTGCTGCGTTCGGTTGCTTCCAAGACCAATGACATTGCCGGCGACGGCACCACCACCGCGACCGTTCTGGGTCAGGCTATCGTTGTCGAAGGCGTCAAGGCTGTTGCCGCCGGCTTCAACCCGATGGATCTGAAGCGCGGTATCGATCTGGCTGTTGAAGAAGTCGTTGCTTCGCTCAAGGCTGCTTCGTCCAAGATCAAGTCGTCTTCGGAAGTCGCTCAGGTCGGCACCATTTCGGCCAACGGCGAATCCGCCATCGGCGACATGATTGCCGAAGCCATGCAGAAGGTCGGCAATGAGGGTGTGATCACCGTCGAAGAAGCCAAGACCGCTGAGACCGAGCTTGAAGTCGTCGAAGGCATGCAGTTCGACCGCGGCTATCTCAGCCCCTACTTCGTGACCAATGCCGAGAAGATGACCGCCGTTCTGGAAGATCCCGTGATCCTCCTGCACGAGAAGAAGCTGAGCAATCTGCAGGCTATCCTGCCGATCCTCGAATCGGTTGTGCAGAGCCAGCGCCCGCTGCTGATCATTGCCGAAGACATTGAAGGTGAGGCTCTTGCGACCCTCGTCGTCAACCGTCTGCGTGGCGGCCTCAAGGTTGCTGCCGTCAAGGCTCCGGGCTTCGGCGATCGCCGCAAGGCCATGCTCGAAGACATCGCCATCCTGACCGGTGGCCAGGTGATCTCGGAAGATCTCGGCATCAAGCTCGAGAACGTGACCATCGACATGCTGGGCACTGCCAAGCGCGTTGAAATCACCAAGGAAAACACCACCATCGTCGATGGTGCCGGCACCAAGGAAGACATCCAGGGTCGCGTTGGCCAGATCAAGGCGCAGATCGAAGAAACCACTTCGGACTACGACAAGGAAAAGCTGCAGGAACGTCTGGCCAAGTTGGCCGGTGGCGTTGCAGTGATCAAGGTTGGCGGCTCGACGGAAGTCGAAGTCAAGGAGCGCAAGGACCGCGTCGACGACGCGCTGAACGCAACCCGCGCCGCCGTTGAAGAAGGTATCGTTGCTGGCGGTGGCGTTGCGCTGCTGCGCGCTTCGAATGCCATGACCGTCAAGGGTGCCAATGCCGATCAGGCCGCTGGTATCGCCATCGTCAAGCGCGCTCTTCAGGAGCCCGTGCGCACGATCGCCAACAATGCCGGTGCCGAAGGCTCCGTCGTCGTCGGCAAGATCCTCGAGAATTCCTCGCTGACCTTCGGCTACAATGCCGCAACCGGCGAATATGGTGATCTCGTGGCTTTGGGCGTTATCGATCCGGTGAAGGTGGTTCGCACTGCCCTGCAGGACGCAGCCTCGGTTGCTTCGCTGCTGATCACCACCGAAGCGCTCATCGTCGAAGCCCCCAAGGACGCAGCACCGGCAATGCCGGGCGGCGGCGGCATGGGCGGCATGGGCGGCATGGATTTCTAATCCAGCCTCATCCCGAGCTACGAAGTCTCGTTACTTCCCAGTCACGGACTTTGCAGGAGGCGCGGTGGAAACACCGCGCCTTTTTCGTTGTCGGCGATCCCGCCCGATGGCAAAACGAAGAAAAGGGAACCGATCATGACACGACCACCCATGCGCCGCGGCGGCAGCGCCCTCGATCAGGCCGAAGCCGCCTTCAAGGCCGTAACCAGCAAGCCTGCCGAAGCCGCGCCCGCGCCAAAGACGATAACCCCGCCCAGCGGCAAGGAGCTGGTCTCGCTGCGCCTCGACCGCGATGTGCTGGAGCATTTCCAGGAAGACGGCCCCGGCTGGCAAGACCGCATCAACGCCGCCCTGCGCGCGAGCGCGGGACTGGAATAGGCGTCGTTTGGCGCTAAGCCGCGCCCGCTACGCCCATCTCCGCCCAGCCCTGCCGCTTGCGATAGATCGTCGATGGGCTGATTTCCAGCGCCGCCGCCGCCAGCGAGACATTGCCGCCAAAGCTGGCAATCGCGTCCTCGATAATCCGCTGTTCCTGCTGCCACATTGGCAGGATCGCCGGCCGCCGCCCCGGCGCAGGCGTCGCCACGGCCATGGTGCCACGCGATTCCACATCGGCCGCCGATAGCATCGCAGCGGTGATTTCCCCGCCGTCGAACATCACCACCAGCCGCCGCACCAGGTTCTGCAATTGGCGCACATTGCCCGGCCAGTTCGCCGCCGCCAGCACGGCGCCGGCCTCGCTGGTAAAGCCGGAAAAGCCCTTATGCTCTTCCCGCCCGTAATGCTCGAGGAAATGTCGCGCCAGCACCATGATATCGGTCGGCCGCTGCCGCAGCGGCGGCAAATGAATGGGCAGCACATGCAGCCGGTAGAACAGGTCCTCGCGGAACTTCTTCTCGGAAATCAGCTGCATCGGATTGCGATTGGTGGCGCAGATCACCCGCACATCAACTCGCCGCACGCCCGATTCACCCACCCGGCTCAGGGTCCCGGTCTGCAGGAACCGCAGCAGCTTGCTCTGCAACGACAGATCCATTTCCCCGATTTCATCGAGAAACAGCGTGCCGCCATCAGCCAGCTCGGCCGCGCCCTTGCGGTCCTCATGCGCGCCGGTAAAGGCGCCCCGCGCCACGCCGAACAATTCGCTTTCCATCAAATCGCGCGGAATGGCCGCGCAATTGATCGCCACCATGCGCTTGCCGGCCCGCGGCCCTTCGGCATGCAGCGCCTCGGCGCATACATCCTTGCCCGTGCCGCTCTCGCCGGTAATGAACACCGGCGCCGACGACGTCGCGATCCGCCCGATCTGCTCATAAACGAACTGCATGGCGCTCGAAGCGCCGATAAACCCAGCATAATCGGCCATCCGCCCGCCGCTATTGGCCTCAAGGCTGAGCGCGCGGCCCTTGCCATGCCGCTCGGCCAATTCGCCGATCTTGGCGGCCAAAGCCGGCCCGGTCACGGGCTTGGACATATAATCATGCGCCCCGGCACGCATTGCGCCCACGGCTGCCGAAACCGATGCCCCGTCCGACAGCGCCAGCATCAGTGCACCATTGGCCAGCCGCGTCATCCGCGCCACCGCCTCTTCGCTCCGCTCATCCAGATCGCTCAGGCTCGATAAATCCGCCAGCACAATATCGAAACGCCCTTCGCGCAGCGCGTCGGCAGCCTGCCGTCCGGTCGCGGCGAGCGTGATTCGCGGCGCGGTGACCAGGTTCTGCGCCAGGCCTTCGGCGGTGAGTTGCGCCGCGACCGCATCGCGCTCGACCAGCAGCAAACGGCCCTGCGACATGCTGTCGCTTCGAGTGTGCATCGCCATACGGCCGGTCCTTTAAACGTCAAATCCGCCCGGCTTCGGCACGCCGTCATGGCGCCCATTTCCGGTGTTGCCCCGATTGTTGGTCAACAGGGTAAATAAACCGTATTCGAGCGTGCCGTTTCGGTGCTTGATCGTTGCGCGCACACACGATTAAGTCGCCGCCATGGAAGAAGACCAACCCCCCGTCGACATGTTCGTACCCATCGGCCGCGGCGTTGCCCAGGCCGGGGTGCGCATCGCCAATGAACGCGCGGTGCTGACGCTGGTCGCCATTTTCCCCGGCCTGTCCAATGCGGATCTCGCCCGCCGCACCGGGCTTGGGCCGCAAACCACCTCGCGCATCGTCTCCGACCTCGAAGCCCGCTCCATGGTCATGCGTGGCGAAGTGCTGCGGGGCCGCCGCGGCCAGCCGGCCACGCCCCTTTTTCTCAATCCCCGCGGCGCCTATTGCATTGGCGTCGAAATCGGCTGGCGCCACCGCGAAGTCCTGCTCTACGACCTGGCCGGACGCACCCTCGCCACGCTGCGCTCCAGCTACAATTATCCCGACGCAACCAGGATTTTCGCCGATCTGGCCGCCGATGTACAAATCATGCGCGACGCCCTGTCGCCGCAGGATCTGGAGCGGCTGGTCGGCATTGGCCTGGCCGCGCCCACCTTCATCCACGGCAGTATCGAGCGCATCGGCGGGCCGCCCGAACAGGTCGAACTCTGGCGCAGCATCGATGTCGCCGCGCGCCTTGCCGCAGCGACCGGCCTGCCCACCGACTGGTTCAATGACGGCAGCGCCGCCTGCTGGGCCGAAATCCTGGCCCAGCCACTGCCTCGCCCCACCACCTTCGCCTATTTCCAGGTCGGCACTTTCGTGGGCGCCGGCATCGTCATGAATGGCGCGCTGTGGGAAGATCCCTCGGGCAATGCCGCGGATCTGGGCAGCATCATCGTCGCCGGTGCCGATGGCGCCCCCACCTATGCCCATATGGTGGCCTCGCTCAATGCGCTCGATCGCCGCCTGACCGAGGCCGGAATGCGCCGTCCGCGCGGCTTTCCGCAGGAGTGGGATTGGACCGCACTCGAACCCGTCGCCTCCGCCTGGATCGATGAGGCCGGCCGGGCCCTGGCCACCGCCGTGCTCAGCACCCGCGCCATGATCGATATCGAAAAGGCCGTGATCGACGGGGTCGTTCCCCGTTCCATCCTCGCCCGCCTGCTCGAGCGGACCACTCATTATCTCGCCCAGATCCCCGATCTGGTGCGCCCCCGCCCGCGCGTCGAGCCGGGTGTCCAGGCCCATTCTGCCGCCGCCACCGGCGCTGCCCAGCTCTACCTCTACCGCCGCTACTTCTCCCGCAGCTGGCATCTGCTGGTCACCTAGAGCAGACGGGGGTAAACCCGCCAATGCCGCTTTTGCCTGGGATAGCGCGATGCTAGAAGGGGAAGCCGAATCCCGGCGCGTGGAAAGGGTTCAGGTCCGCCCGTGCAGGCACTGGTTTACACATTCATCGGACTTGCAGCGGTGGGCATTGGCGCCATCGCCTATTTCGGCCTGACCTTCACCCCCGCCGAAGCCATTCTCGCCGCCGTGGTCTTTGGCTGCGTCTGTGTCGTGCTGCTCGAGCGCAGCCTGCGCCAGCGCGCCGAACGCCGGCTCGAAAAGGCCATCGAAGATCTCTCCCGCCTGCTCGCCACCGATGCCCAGGCCGGCGCCGTCTTGGGCCAGCGCATCAATGCCCTGACCGATCTCGATGCCGGCGGGCGCCTCGAAGGCGTCGAGGCCGATATTTCCGTTCTGGGCACCGTCATCCGCCAGGTCGCCGAAGCCGTAGCCGAAATCGAAGAACGCGCCGCTCGCCCCGGCCCCGCGCGCCGCCCCATTGGCACTGCCCCGCTGCCGGTCAATACGCACGAGCCCGAGCCGATCATTCCGCTCGATACGCTGCGCCGCTCGGTCGCCGAAAACCGTCTCATCTATCACGCCCAGCCCCTCGTCACGCTGCCCCAGCGCCGCCCGCAGGGTTACGATCTGGTGCCCCGCCTCACGCTGGAAAATGGCGATCTGGCCGACAGTGCCGATTTCATGCCCAGCCAGGGCGGCGACGATGTGCTGACCCAGATCGAGGCTGTGGGCCTGCTCGAAGCCATCACCATCGCCCGCCGCGCCCGCACCGGCGGCCAGCCGGTCAATCTCTATATTCCGCTCTCCCGTGCCACCCTGGGCACTGCCGAAGGCTTCGGCCAGCTCATGGCGACGCTCGAAGCCAATCGCGCTATCGCCGCCGCCCTGAGCTTCCGCGTCAACGCCAACCAGTGGCAATCCCTCACCACCGGCGAGCGCGCCATTGCCGATGCCATCGCCAAAAAAGGCGTCAGCTTCTCGCTGTCCGGCGTCACCTCCCTGCGCGTCGACATCGCCGAACTCGCCGCCCAGGGCGTCCGCTCCCTGCGCATCGACGCCGCCCGCTTCATCGAGCGCCCCGAGGATTTCACCGACTATCACCCCGCCGATATCGCCAATTACCTCGCTCGCTTCGACGTCACCCTGCTCGCCACCGGCATTGCCGGCGAAGCCCAGATCGTCGAGCTGCTCGAT
This sequence comes from Hyphomicrobiales bacterium, assembly GCA_900470445.1. Taxonomy (GTDB): domain Bacteria; phylum Pseudomonadota; class Alphaproteobacteria; order Rhizobiales; family Devosiaceae; genus Devosia. The sequence continues at coordinate 27,293 of UCAU01000076.1, forward strand.
ACCGGCATCACGCTGGTGCAAGGCCCCTACATCGCCAGCCCCGGCCCCATCCGCCCCGACCTCATGGCCGAACCCCTCCGCCAAGTCACCCGCCAGCGCGTCGAGGTCTAGGCCCACCCACGAAGTCCACCCTCTCCCCTTGAGGGAGAGGGACCGACCTGACGCGTTCAGCGGAAGGTCAGGGTGAGGGGCTTCGATCCGTCCCGCAGGGCAAATCGCTCCAGTGGAGCGATTTGAGGTGAGAAGGCCATGAGAGCTACGCTCGAATGGCGCAAGCCCTCCCATGCCAGAACCGCAGCGGGAACCCCTCTGTTTGGAGTCGCGTGAGCCCGCCCAGTCCAGTAGACCTCATCCTGAGCCTGTCGAAGGACGAGGTCGTGGCACCCCTGTCTCCACTCGCTCGACCTGGTGGTTCGACAGGCTCACCATGAGGTCTCCGGTGTTTCGCCTTCGCGGATGCACCCATTGCAAACCCGCCCCGCGCCGCTTTTTTGCTTGATCCTGCGCCCCAAGCTGCCACATAGGACGTGCCTTCCACCGCGCCGGATCCCAGCCATGACCCAGACCATTCCCAACATTGCCGGTCTTTCCGATCTGGCGGGCCGTTACGATGCCGTCCTCAGCGACGTCTGGGGCGTGGTGCACAATGGCGTCGCCGCATTCCCCAGTGCAGTCGAGGCGCTGGCCGAGTTCCGCCGGGCAGGGGGCAAGGCCGTCTTCATCACCAATGCGCCCCGGCCATCCGGCCCCATCGTCGATCTGCTCGATGATCTGGGCGTCGTGCGCGAAGCCTATGACGCCATCGTCTCCTCGGGCGACGCCACCCGCACCATGATCGCCAAATATTCCGGCCGCGCCATCCACCATGTTGGCCCCGCCACCGAAGATGACGCGCTCTATGAAGGCCTCAATGTCCGCCGCACCGGTCCCGAAGAGGCCGAAGTGGTCGTGGTCACCGATCTCGATACCGATGAAGACACCCCCGAAATGTATCGCGAGCGCGCCAGGCTCTGGCTCGCCCGCAAGCTGCCCATGATCTGCGCCAATCCCGACCGCGTGGTCGAGCATGGCGACAAGATCATCTATTGCGGCGGCGCTCTGGGCGATCTCTACGCCGCCATGGGCGGCATGGTGCTGATGGCCGGCAAGCCCTATCAGCCCATTTACGAGGAAGCCTTCCGCCTCGCTGAAGTTGCTGCCGGTCGCAAGCTCGACAAGTCCCGCGTTCTGGCCATTGGCGATAGCGTGCGCACCGATGCCACCGGCGCCGCCCAGTTCGGGCTCGATCTGCTGTTCATCACTGGCTCCATCCACGCCGCCGAGCTCGACGCCTTTGGCAAGCCCGATCCGCAGGCCATTGCCGATCTCGTCGCCCCCAGCCGCGCCCACCTGGCCGGCTTCCTGCCGCGCCTGTCCTGGTAATCGCCGTGCCCGATTTTCTCCGCCTCTCCGATCTGGCTGCCGTCCCGGCCTCGCTGCGCGGCGCCTATGTCGCCATCGGCAATTTCGACGGCTTCCATCGCGGCCACCAATCGGTGCTCGAAGTGCTCAAGGCCCGCGCCGCCCAGGCTGGCGTGCCGGCCGTCGTGCTCACCTTCGAGCCGCATCCGCGCGACGTTTTCGCACCCACCCCCTTCATGTTCCGCCTCACTCAGGGCGATGCCAAGGCGCGCCTGGCCGAAGCGCTGGGGCTCGACGCCATCGCCATTCTGAACTTTGACCGCGCCTTCTCCCAGATCGAGGCCGAGGACTTTGTCTCCCGCTTCCTCGTCGATGCTCTGGGCGTCACTGGCGTCATCGTCGGCACCGATTTTCATTTCGGCCGCCAGCGCCGCGGCACCCCCACCTTCCTCAAGGCCGAAGGCGACCGCCTCGGCTTTGCCGTGGAAACGCTCGGCCTGATGGATGAGGGCGACGAGCCCATTTCCTCCTCGCGCATCCGCGCGGCGCTGTCCGAAGGCGCCGTCACCGCCGCCAATCGCCTGCTCGGCTATCACTGGTTCTTCGAAGGCGAGGTCGAACAGGGCGATCAGCGCGGCCGCGAATTGGGCTATCCCACCGCCAACATGGCCGTCCCCACCGGCTTCCAACTCGCCCAGGGCGTCTTCGCCGTCCGCGCTCGCCTGGGAGATCGCCTCCTCGACGGCGTCGCCGCCTTCGGCAAACCCATGTTCGACAATCAACGCCCGCCCTTTGAAACCCATCTCTTCGATTTTTCCGGCGACATTTACGGCCAGACCATTTCCGTCGCGCTCGTCTCCCACATCCGCGGCCAGGAAGTCTTTTCCGGCCTGGACGAACTGATCGCCGCCATGGATCGTGACAGCCGCCGGGCGCGCACCTGCATTGCTGAGGCCAATCCCATCAGCCCGCTCGATGCGCGTCTGGGGTTTGTGGACTAGCGCCGACCTTCCCCTCTCCCCTTGAGGGAGAGGGACAGACCTGACGCGTTCAGCGGAAGGTCAGGGTGAGGGGTTCTGCGCCATCCCATGCTTTGGTGCGCGTGGCTGGCGCAGAACCCCTCATCCGCCCCTGCGGGGCACCTTCTCCCTCAAGGGGAGAAGGAAGCCCCAAAATCATCCTTTGCCCCATCGCCCACGCCTTGCTAAAAGGCGGCCACTTCTTCCCATGCGATTGCTTACCCCATGACCGATACTGCTGCGGGCGCCGCCGAAACCGATTATTCGTCGACGCTCTTCCTCCCGGAAACCGCTTTCCCCATGCGCGCGGGCCTGCCCGAGCGCGAGCCCGTCTGGCTCAAGCGCTGGGCAGACATGGACATTTACCAGCTGCAGCGCGAGCAGGCCGCCGACCGGCCCCTGTTCACCCTGCATGACGGCCCTCCCTACGCTAATGGCAATATCCATATCGGCCACGCGCTCAACAAGACGCTGAAAGACATGATCAGCCGGTCCCAGCAATTCCTGGGTAACAACGCTGCCTATGTCCCCGGCTGGGACTGTCACGGCCTGCCCATCGAATGGAAGATCGAAGAGCAGTACCGCGCCAAGGGCAAGGACAAGAACGACGTCCCGATCATCGAATTCCGCCAGGAATGCCGCACCTTTGCCGAGCAATGGGTCGATATCCAGCGCGAGGAATTCAAGCGCCTGGGCATCCTGGGCGAGTGGGATGTGCCCTATCTCACCATGAGCTTTGATGCCGAGGCGCAGATCGCGCGCGAGCTGATGAAGGTCTCGATGTCCGGCCAGCTCTATCGCGGCAGTAAGCCCGTCATGTGGTCGGTCGTCGAGCGCACCGCTTTGGCCGAAGCCGAAATCGAATATGCCGATTACGAGAGCGACACCATCTGGGTGAAATTCCCGGTGTTGGGCGCCGCGGCCAATGTCGATACCAAGGCCGCAGGCGGCTTTGCCGCCAGCGCCGATGCCATCCGCGGCCTCGATGGCGCCTTTGTCGTCATCTGGACCACCACGCCCTGGACCATCCCCGCCAACCGCGCCATCAGCTATTCATCCAAGATCAGCTATGGCCTCTATGAAATCACCGAGGCCCCCGAAGGCAATTGGGCGACCACTGGCGAGCGCTATGTGCTGGCCGATAATCTGGCCGCCGAAGTCTTCACCAAGGCCAAGGTCACCGGCACCAGGCGCCTGCATGATGTCGACCCCGGCACCATCACCGCCTGCGCCCATCCGCTGCGCGGCTTTGGCGGCGGCTACACTTTCGATGTGCCCCTGCTCGATGGCGACCACGTCACCGATGATACCGGCACGGGCTTTGTCCACACCGCCCCCGGCCATGGCCTCGACGACTTCGAGATCTGGATGAATTCGGGCCGCGTGCTGGCTGAAAAGGGCATCGACAGCGCCATCCCTTATGTGGTGGGCGATGACGGTTTTTACACCAAGGACGCCCCCGGTCTCGAAGGCGCTCGCGTCATCGATGACAATGGCAAAAAGGGCGACGCCAATCAGCGCGTCATCACGGCTTTGGCCGAGCGCCACGCCATGGTCGCCCGCGGTCGCGTCAAGCACCAATATCCCCATTCCTGGCGCTCCAAAAAGCCGGTGATCTTCCGCAATACCCCGCAATGGTTCGTTTATATGGACCGCGACATCAGCGCCCAGGATGGCGACACATTGCGCGCCCGCGCCTTGCGCGCCATCGACCAGACCAAGTTCTATCCCGCCGCGGGCCAGAACCGTCTCCGCTCGATGATTGCCGACCGCCCCGATTGGGTCCTCTCGCGTCAGCGCGCCTGGGGCGTGCCGATCACGGTTTTCGTCAACAAGCAAACCGGCGAAATCCTCAAGGACGAAGTGGTCAATCACCGCATCGCCCAATCCTTCGAGGAAGAAGGCGCCGACGCTTGGTACAAGCCCGGCGCCGCCGAGCATTATCTCGGCTCGCAGTACAAGGTCGACGACTATGAAATGGTCACCGACGTGCTCGACGTATGGTTCGACTCCGGTTCGACGCACTCCTTCGTGCTGCGCAACAAGCAGAAATGGCCGCATCTGAAATTCCCGGCCTCGATGTATCTCGAAGGCTCCGACCAGCACCGCGGCTGGTTCCATTCCTCCCTGCTCGAAAGCTGCGCGACCAACGGCTTTGCCCCTTATGACAGCGTGCTTACGCATGGCTTCACCATGGATGGCGAAGGCCGCAAGATGAGCAAGTCGCTGGGCAATACCGTCGCCCCGCAGGACATCATCAAGCAATATGGCGCCGATATCCTGCGTCTCTGGGTGGCCTCCTCCGACTATTCGGAAGATTTGCGCCTGGGCAAGGAAATCATCCAGACCACGGTCGATAGCTACCGCAAGCTGCGCAACACGTTGCGCTGGCTCCTGGGCAATCTCGCCCATTACCGGCCCACCGACGTGGTCGCCTTTGCCGACATGCCTGAGCTCGAACGGCTCATGCTGCACCGTCTGGCCCAGCTCGACGGCCAGGTCCGCGCCGCCTTCAAGGAATATGATTTCCGGCGCGTGGTAACCCTGCTCGGCAATTTCATGAATATCGAATTGTCGGCCTTCTACTTCGATATCCGCAAGGACGCGCTTTACTGCGATCCGATCTCCTCGGTGCGCCGCAAGGCCTCGCTCACCGTGTTGCATCATCTGTTTGATTGCCTCACGGCCTGGCTCGCGCCCATCCTGGTTTTCACCATGGAAGAATGCTGGCTCGAGCGGCACCCGGAGGAGGGCGCCTCGGTCCACCTGCGCCTCCTGCCCGAAGTGCCGGCCGAATGGCTCGATGATGATCTCGCCAATAAATGGCAGCTCATCCGCGCCGTCCGTCGCGTGGTCACCGGCGCGCTCGAAATCGAGCGCCGCGAAAAACGCATCGGCTCTTCGCTCGAAGCCGCCCCCCAGGTCTTCATCGCGGACCCGCACTATCTCACCGCGCTTGAAGGCCAGGACCTCGCCGAAATCGCCATCACCTCGGGCATTTCCCTGGCAACCAGCGAAGGCCCCGCCGATGGCTTCCGCCTCGAAGACGTCCCCGGCATTGCGGTCGTCCCGGCTTTGGCCGTCGGCAATCGCTGCGCCCGCTCGTGGAAAGTTCTGCCCGAAGTCGGCGCCGACCCCGACTACCCCGACGTCTCCCTGCGCGACGCCCAAGCCCTGCGCGAACGCGCCGAGTTGGGGCTGTAACCACTTCCTTCCCTCTCCCCTTGAGGGAGAGGGACGACATTTCTGCGTTCAGCAGAAATGACAGGGTGAGGGGTCCTGCGCCCACCCATTGCTGCAATGCCGAGGGAAGATACCCCTCATCCGCCCCTTCGGGGCACCTTCTCCCTCAAGGGGAGAAGGGAAGAAGGAGCAAATTGCCCCGATGAACATCACCAAACTCACCAACCCCGCCACCTACTTCTCCCTCACCGCCGCCATTCTCGCCTTCGGCATCGATCGCGCCCACAAGGCCTTCCAGGTCTCGGCTGATTGCATCGCGCTGGGCGCCGCGCCCTGCGTCGAGGTCTTTACCTCCTACATTCCCGTTTCCATGACCAAGTGGCGCGGTGGCGAGGTCGTTCGGGTCACCGACTTTTTCGACTATGTCCTGGTCTGGAATACCGGCGTTTCCTACGGCCTGTTCGATAGCCTGCCGGTCTGGGGCCTGGGCGCCATCATGCTGGTCGCCATCGCGCTATTGTCGGTCTGGTGGTGGCGCGCCGATTCGCGGCTGATCCGCATGGGGCTGGCGCTCTGCATTGGCGGCGCGCTGTCCAATGCGCTCGATCGCCTGCTCTATGGCGCGGTGGCCGATTTCTTCCATTTCCACTGGCAGAGCTATTCGTTCTACATCTTCAACATCGCCGATGTGGCCATCACGCTGGGCGTCGTCCTGCTCATTGCCGACATGTTGGGCATCGGCCGCCCACGCGCCGCCAAGGCGTGATTTCATTGGCGAACACTTTACTGCCAGAATCTGGCCTTACGCGGCAGGATGCTATATAAGCGCGGCCGAAATCGTGAAGGACGTTGCATGCGTATTGGATTGATCGGGCGCGCGATTGCTCGCAAGGCCTCAATGGCGTCACTGGGCCTGTTGCTTGCGGCCACCCTGGCTGCCTGCACGACCGTGGAGGGCACCAATGCCCTCACCGATGCCGGCACATTCGAGCGCGAGGTGATGAGCTCCACCGCCCGCGGCTTCGGCCTGATCCCCGGCGAAACGCCCAAGGAAGAGCCCACCCAGGCCCGCGCCCCGCTGGTGCTGCCGCGCAATGCCGAAAATCTGCCGGCTCCCACCACGGCCGTTGCCGTCGCCCAACTGCCCGCCAATAGCGACGCGGTGCGGATCGATGCGTCCGGCCTCACCGAAGCCGACCTGACCCGTCTACGCAATGCCAAGGTCGTCGACCTGCGTTCGCTCTCTGGCCGCCCGCTAACCGAAGGCGAAGCGCGCGCGCTGACCTCCCGCATGCAGGCCGCCAATATGGCTGTCGGCGTCAATGGTAAGCGCCCGCTTTACCTGCCGCCGGACGAATATTTCACCCGCGTCGGCAATGCCGACATGGTCTGCCGCAATCCAGCCGGCCAGATCGTTTCGTTGAGCGATCCGAGCTGCCCCGAGGAAATCCGCCGCGCCCTGCGCAGCGCCGGCCCGACCGGCTCGGGCATGCTGGGCGGTGCCATCGATTCGGAAATCCGGGATATGAAGAAAGACTGATCGCCAGCTCTTCTGGCATCTTTCCCTGCGCCCCGCCCTGTGCGGGGCGTTCTTTTTGTGCGATGGGATGTCCCATTGCTCCACCAGCGCCGCCCAAATGGGTCCCGCATGACATGAAGGCACTATGCCAATGACCGATTCTCCCGCCACTCCCGACACCGGCGACCGCCTCGCCAAGGTCATTGCCCGCTCCGGCCTCTGCTCCCGCCGCGACGCCGAAGCCTGGATCACCACCGGCCGCGTCAGCGTCAACGGCAAGAAAGTGCTGACCCCAGCCTTCAACGTCACCGGCCGCGACAAGGTCATGGTCGATGGCGCCCCGCTCGCCGCCCGCCAGGGCACGCGCGTCTGGCTCTATCACAAGCCCGCCGGGCTCGTGGTCACCGAGAAAGATCCCGAAGGCCGTCCCACCGTTTTCGAAGCCCTCGAACAACATGGCCTGCCGCGCGTCGTCTCCGTTGGCCGCCTCGATATCAATACCGAAGGCCTGCTGCTGGTCACCAATGATGGCGGCCTCAAGCGCGTCCTCGAATTGCCCGCCACCGGCTGGCTGCGCCGCTATCGCGTGCGCGCCCATGGCAGTGTCACCCAGGCGGCGCTCGATCGCCTCAAGGATGGCATCGAGATCGACGGCATCAAATACGGCTCCATCGAAGCCACGCTGGAGCGCGACCAGGGCTCCAATGTGTGGATCGTCATGGCCCTGCGCGAAGGCAAGAACCGCGAAGTCAAGAACGTGCTCGGCGCGCTTGGCCTTGAGGTCAACCGCCTGATCCGCGTCTCCTATGGCCCGTTCCAGCTCAACGACATCCCGGTCGGCGCCATCGAAACCGTCAAGGCCGCGACCCTGCGCGAGCAGCTCGGCAAGAAGCTGGCCGAGGCGGCCGATGTCGATTTCGACAGCGAAATGCCCGAAATCAACCAGCTCGTCGGCAAGCCCACCCGTGATCGCCTCACCGGCCGCGGCACCAATACCGTCGAGATCGCCCGCCAGCGTTTCCGCTTCACCGACCACGCCGAAAAGACCGAGGAAGAAATCCGCGCCGAGCGTCCGCGCCAGGATCGCCCCGGCCGCTTCGACAGTCGCAAGCCGACCAAGCGTGTCGATCCGCGTGCCGAAGAAGAGATGGCGCCGCCCCGTCATATTCATTTCGACGAAGATGGCCGCGCCCCCGAGGAATTCGTCGCCAAGCGCGGCGGCAACAAGCCCGCCTGGCGTGATCCCGACGATCAGCCCGCCCGCACCTTCGGCAAGCGTCCCGAACGCCCCGCCAAGCCCGCTTTTGGCGAAAAGAAGTCCTTCGGCGACAAGAAATCCTTCGGTGACAAAAAGCCCTACGGCGACAAGAAGCCCTATGGCGATAAAAAATCCTTTGGCGACAAGCCGGCCTTCGGCAAGCCACGCCGCGAGGGTGAAGATCGTCCCAAGCGCGCCTTCAGCGAGCGTCCCGCCGGCGCCCGTGGCTTTGCCGACCGCAGCGAGCGCCCCAAGCGCGATTTCGGTGATCGTCCGCCCCGTCGTGACGATGCCGGCGCGCCCCAGCGCGGCTTTGCTGAGCGGCCCCGTGGTCCGCGTCCCGAAGGCGGTCGTCCCCCGCAGGATCGTGCCTTCACCGGCACCCCGCGCGGCCCGCGTCGTAGCGATGCAGCGGCTGGCGAGCGCCCAGAGCGCAGCTTTGCCCCCCGTCTCCGGCCCGATAGCGAACGCGGCGATGGCGCCGCCTTTACCGGCGCGCCCAAGCGTCCCGGCCGCAATTTCTCGGAAAAGCCGCGCAGCTTCCGGCCCGATGCCGACCGCGCCCCGCGTCCTGATCGCGGCCCCCGGCCGGATCGCGCCGCTCGTCCGGGCCGTGACAATCTAGGTTCGGAAGCCAAGACCTACGGCAAGCCCAAGACCCGCCCCGATGGCAAGCCCCATCCCAAGCGTGACGGCGCCGCTCCCCAGCGCGGCCCCAAGCCTGGTGGCCGTCCTGGCGCCGGTGGTCGTCCCAGTTCGGGTGGCCGCCCCAGCGGCGGCGCCGGTCGTCCGTCCGGTGGTGGCCGTCCCTCTGGTCCGCGCCGTCCCAAGGCGTAGGCCCCAGTAGACCTCATGGTGAGCTTGTCGAACCACGAGGTCGTGGCACGAAGCCACCCCATCACAACGTCATCCCCGCGAAAGCGGGGATCTCCGTTTCCTAAACTTCTTCAGGATGGAGCATTCCCATGCGCATCGTCGCCGGAAAATTTCGTGGCAAGCAGCTGACCTCGCCTTCCGACGAAACCATCCGCCCCACCGCCGACCGCGTTCGCGAGAGCATGTTCAACATCCTCGCCAGCCGCCTCGGCCCGGTCTTTGACGGCATCCGCGTGCTAGACCTTTTCGCCGGCACCGGCGCCCTGGGCCTCGAGGCTCTCTCGCGCGGCGCCGCCCACGTCACCTTCGTTGACACTGGCGCGGAAGCCCGGGGCATCATCCGCGACCACATCGAGGCCTTCGGGGCAGGGGGCATCACCAAACTCCTGCGCCGCGACGCCACCGATCTGGGCACCCCCGGCACCTTCGGCCAGTTCAACCTGATCTTCCTCGACCCGCCCTATAACAAGGGCCTGGGCGAACAAGCTCTTGCGGGGCTCCGCACCAATGGCTGGCTCGCCCCCGGCGCCACCATAGTCCTCGAAGACAGCATCGAAGCCACGATCACGCTCCCCGCCGGCTTCACCCTGGAAGACCGCCGCGAATACGGCGCCGCCGCCGTGCATTTTCTGAGCGTGGAATAGCCAAGCAGCCTGGGCTTTCGCCTCCCTCCCCCTTGAGGGGAGGGAATGAGGG
>UCAU01000077.1 GCA_900470445.1 Hyphomicrobiales bacterium
GGAGGGAGGCGGATCGCGGCTCGCTTAACTCCACCCCTGGAACTTTGTTGATTCAGCCTTTGGGAGCTCCCGAAACCCCATCCCTTCGCTTCCCTCGGGTCGGGTCCGAGGACGCATCGGGGTGGGGGCGAGTGCGGTGATCGTTCACATGGTGGAGCGGCAGTTGCCCCATCTCCAACTGCGGCATCTTTGCAACGGCTTTTGGCGGGCCGTCACAATGGGGTGAAAAACCGGGTTGGCAAAGCCGAACGGTTTGGCTAGTAATCGTCTACCGCTTCAGATCACAAACAAGGGAGGCGTCGTATGACAGTACCGTTTACCGCTTCCCCTCTTGGCATGGCACACCGTTAGGTCCCTGCCATCCGCGGCCCGCCGACAAGGCCAGCCGCCCGCGGTTTTTCCATCGCAGCCATTTCTGATCTGACGGGAATATTTGTCCCGTTCCCGGCTGTGCCTTTCATGACTTTCACATAAGGGCCGGCGCGATTGGCGTCCGGGTCACCACCATGAGTCGCAAGAAACTCGATTTCCGCGCCGACGCATTCGCCAATGTGCTCGGCTTCACGTTCCATCATTGGGCCAAGCAGCCCTGGCGGGCCACCGGCATTGCCCTGCTCGTGCTGGCGGCCACGCTGGCGGAAGCCTTCAGCCCGGTTTTTGCCGGGCGGCTGGTGGATGCTGTTGCGTCCGGCAGCGGGCAGAACGAAGCCTTCTGGGCCCAGGCGCTGAGCGCGTTCTGGATCATGGCATCGCTGTACCTGGCCTCGGTGATCCTGCGCCAATTCGTGTTCTTCAGCCTGATCGCCTTCACGCTGCGGATGATGAATGACGTCATCACCAATGCCTTCCACCGGGTGCAGCGCTTCTCCTCGGACTGGCACGCCAATAGCTTTGCCGGCTCGACGGTGCGCAAGATCACGCGTGGCTCGGGCGCGCTCGACCTGCTCAATGACGTGCTGCTGGTGGCGCTATGGCCCTCGCTGGTCATGCTGATCGGCGCGACGGTCATCCTGGGCGCGGTCTGGCCGGTCATGGGGCTGGTCGTGGGCCTGGGCTCGCTGGTCTATGTGACTGTCACGGTGTGGCTGTCCATGAGCTTCGTCGCGCCGGCCGGTGCCTTGGCCAACGCCTGGGACACCAAAATGGGCGGTGCCCTGGCCGACGCGGTGAGCTGCAATTCGGTGGTCAAGGCCTTTGGCGCCGAACAGCGCGAAGAGGGCATTCTGGGCCGTGTGGTGGGCAAATGGCGCAAGCGGACGCGCCGCGTCTGGCAGCGCGGCACGCTCAATGGTGGCGCGCAGGGCCTGATGATGGCCGTGATGCAGACCGCCATTCTGGGCACGGCACTGTGGCTGTGGCAGCAGGGCGTGGCGACACCGGGTGACATCACCTTCGTGCTCACCATGTTCTTCGTGCTGCAGGGGCATCTGCGCGATGTGGGTCAGCACATCCGCAACCTGCAGCGCTCGGTCAACGACATGGAAGAACTGGTCGCGCTCGACAAGCAGCCCTATGGCATTGCCGACAAGCCGGGCTCGGGCAAGATCAAGATCGGGGAAGGCACCATCGCCTTTGACCATGTGACGTTCCAGTATGGTTCGCACGCCACCCCGCTTTATCGCGATTTCTCGGTGAAGATTGCGCCGGGCGAACGCGTTGGGCTGGTGGGTCATTCGGGCTCGGGCAAGACGACGTTCGTCAAGCTCATCCAGCGCCTGTATGACGTCAATGGCGGCGCCATCACCATCGATGGCGTCAACATTGCCGATGTGCAGCAATCGAGCCTGCGCAGCCAGCTCGCCATCGTGCAGCAGGAACCCATCCTGTTCCACCGCACGCTGGCCGAGAACATCGCCTATGCCCGCCCCGGCGCCTCGCGCGCCGAAATCGAGGAAGCGGCGTTGCAGGCCAATGCGCATGACTTCATCCTGAGCCTGCCCAAGGGTTACGAGACCATGGTGGGCGAGCGTGGCGTCAAGCTCTCGGGCGGCGAGCGGCAGCGCGTCGCTATCGCCCGGGCGTTCCTGGCCGATGCACCGGTGCTGATCCTGGACGAGGCCACATCGAGCCTCGACAGCGAAAGCGAAGTGCAGATTCAGGAGGCCATGGAACGCCTGATGGTGGGGCGCACTACGCTGGTGATTGCCCACCGGTTGTCGACGGTACGGGCGTTGGATCGCCTGCTGGTGTTCGATAAGGGCCGCATCGTCGAGGAAGGCGATCATGCCAAGCTGATCACGCTCAAGGGCGGCATCTATCGCCGGCTGTTCGAGCGGCAGGCGCTGGAACTGACCAAGGGGCTCAATGTAGCCTGATAAGGAAGCGCCGGGGTGAGAGCCCCGGCGGTTTTGCCCACTGCTCGCCTAGTTCCTTCACGGTGTCATCCCCGCGAAANNTTCGCGGGGATGACACTGTGTTTGGATCAACTTCAGCAGTGGCTAAACCACAGCCAAATCCACCTCGAACCCCTTTCGCGACACCTCGCTATAGGGGCAGATGACATGGGCCCGCTTGACGATGTCCTCGACCTTGGCCTTGTCGAGACCCGGCACGTCGACCTTGAGCGCGGCCTGGATCCAGAAGCCTTCGCCATCGTCGCGGTCGCGGAAGCTGACTTCGGCGGTGACCTTGGCGTCTTCGGGAATGGTGTCGCCGCTCTTGCGGGCAGCCGCCTTCATGGCGCCCAGGAAACAGGCCGAATAGCCCACCGCGAACAGCTGTTCGGGATTGGTGCCGCGCGCGCCATCGCCACCGATTTCCTTGGGCGTGGTCAGGGTCACGTCCAGCACGCCATCATCGGTTCTGCCATGGCCCGAACGGCCGCCGGTGGAGGTGGCCCTGGCGGTGTACATGATCTTGGTCATAGAAAATCTCCTTGCGCTTGCCCGCCCCTGCGGCAGGCCCCGCAGGAGGGAACGTGCAAGTGGCGGAATGGTGGCGGTCAGCGCTCCCTTTTGCGCATCGCTTCATTCAGCCTATCGCCCAACGAACCCAGTGAACCGCTCGGCTGTTGCGGCGGACGCTGTGATGGGCGGACCGGCTTGTCGCGGGGCAGGTCGCGCGGGGCATTGGCGTCGATCTCGCGGCGCATGGTGAGGCCGATGCGCTTGCGGGCGACATCGACTTCGACGACGCGCACCTTGACCACGTCGCCGGCTTTCACCACGGCGTGCGGGTCTTTGACGAAACTGTCGGCCAATTGGGACACATGCACCAGCCCATCCTGATGCACCCCGATATCGACGAAGGCGCCGAAGGCGGCGACGTTGGTCACGGTGCCTTCAAGCTGCATGCCGGGTTTGAGATGCTTGATGTCATCGACGCCCTCGGCAAAGGTCGCCGTCTTGAAAGCGGGGCGCGGATCGCGGCCGGGCTTTTCCAGCTCGAGGAAAATGTCGCGCACCGTGGGCAGCCCGAACCGGTCATCGACAAAGCGGGCGGGATCAAGCCCCGCCAGCGCCGATTTGTCACCCATCAGGCTGCGCAGATCGCGCCCGCAGGCGGCAACGATCTTGCGGGCGACGCCATAGGCTTCGGGGTGGACGGAGGAGGCGTCGAGCGGTTCGGCGCCATTGCTGATGCGCAAAAAGCCGGCGCATTGCTCGAAGGTGCGCTGGCCCAGGCGCGGGACTTCGAGCAGGGCCTTGCGGGTGGGGAAGGGGCCATTGGCGTCGCGGTGGCTGACAATGGCCTCGGCCACCGATGAGCCCAGCCCTGAAATGCGGGCGAGGAGCGGGGCGGAGGCGGTGTTGAGATCGACGCCCACCGCGTTCACCGCATCTTCCACCACGCCATCGAGCGAGCGGCTGAGCCGGTATTGATCCACATCATGCTGATATTGTCCCACGCCGATCGCCTTGGGCTCGATCTTGACCAGTTCGGCCAAGGGGTCCTGGAGGCGCCGGGCGATGGACACGGCGCCGCGCAGCGATACGTCGAGATTGGGGAATTCGGCGGCGGCCAGCTCGGAGGCCGAATAGACCGACGCGCCGGCTTCCGAGACGATTACCTTGGTCGGCTTGGGGGCGGGCAGGCGCTCGATCAGGTCCAGCACCAGCTTTTCGGTCTCGCGGCTGCCGGTGCCATTGCCGATGGCGATCAGTTCCACCTTATGCTTGGCGATCAGATGCTTGAGGGCAGCCTGGGCGCCCATCACGTCGTTGCGCGGCTGGAAGGGATAGACCGTATCGGTATCGAGTACCTTGCCGGTGGCGTCGATCACCGCGACTTTGACGCCGGTGCGAATGCCGGGGTCGAGCCCCATCGTGGCGCGGGCGCCGGCCGGGGCGGCCAACAGCAGGTCCTTGAGATTGCGGGCAAAGACGGCAATGGCTTCCACCTCGGCCCGCTCGCGCAATTCCACCATCAGATCGACCGAGAGCGACACCCGCAGCCGCGTGCGCCAGGCCCAGCTGGCGACCTCGCGCAGCCAGGCGTCGCCGGCACCCGGACCCTGCGCCTCAAGGGCACCGATCACCAACCGTTCGACCGGCTTGACCGGGTCGGTCACGTCCGCATCCACCTCGATTTCAAGGCTGAGCATGTCCTCGTCGCGGCCGCGCATCATGGCCATGGCGCGGTGCCCGGCCACCTTGGTCCAGCGCTCGGAATGGTCGAAATAATCCGAGAATTTGGCGCCCGCTTCTTCCTTGCCGGTCACCACTTTTGCCCGCAGCATGGCCTTGTCGCGCATATGCTGGCGCAGGCGGCCGAGCAGGGCGGCGTTTTCTGACAGGCCCTCGATGACGATATCGCGCGCGCCTTCCAGCGCCTCCTTGGTGCCGGGCACGTCGGGGGTGATATAGGCACCGGCCAGCACGAGTGGATCGGCACGGCGGTCGGCCAGGATCGCCTCGGCCAGCGGGCCAAGACCGCGCTCGCGCGCGATTTCGGCCTTGGTGCGGCGCTTGGGCTTGAACGGCAGGNNAAAGGTCTTCGAGCTCCGCCTTGGTCGCGGCCCCCACAATCGACGCGGTCAGCAGCGGTGTCAGCTTGCCCTGTTCGTCGATGGATTTCAGAATCGTCGCCCGCCGCGCCTCAAGCTCGCGCAGATAGCCCAGCCGCTCGGCCAAGAGGCGCAATTGCGTATCGTCCAGCCCGCCCGTCACTTCCTTGCGATAGCGGGCGATGAAGGGCACCGTGGCCCCGCCATCCAGCAATTCGATGGCCGCCAGGGCCTGAGCCGGGCGAGCTGCAATTTCAGTGGCAATCTGGGTGGCGATACGGGTGTCGAGGTCGGCCATAGGTGTGTCGGATGCTCCAAATCGAGGCGCGACCATATCGGGCTTGCTCGGGGGATGACACCCAATGGCCCGTGATATCCTCAGCTGACGTGGCGATGCCACCTGCGACATCTGTAGCCTTGTGGCGAGGCGAGCCGCGCGCTACAGCCTTACCACGAGGGAAGGTTTGCATGCCGTTTCGCAACAGGACCATAGCACGTGAGATGGGCGCCGCTTTTGCGGTGCTGGCCATTTATGTGCTGACGCTCCTGGCGCCGCTGCATCAGGCCGCCGGCCTGCAGCGTGATCTGGCCAGCATCGGCTTTGCAACCGATAGCGGCTGGTCGATCTGCGCACCGCTGGCCGAGGATAAAGACGGCAACAAGACCACGGTCGCGG
The DNA here is from genome assembly GCA_900470445.1 of Hyphomicrobiales bacterium. Taxonomy (GTDB): domain Bacteria; phylum Pseudomonadota; class Alphaproteobacteria; order Rhizobiales; family Devosiaceae; genus Devosia. Next base: position 5,622 of record UCAU01000077.1, read on the forward strand.
TCAAATGCGCCGCTTCCGGCATTGCCAAGAACGAACTGGCGGCGGTGGAGCCGGTAGTGCTGCATGTCGGGATTATCCGCATTGGCGAAGTCATTGCCTATGCGCCGCGACCCGCGCCCGATGCTTTCGCTCTGCCCGCCCATATCGGGCAAGCACGCGCCCCGCCAGCAACGGCCTGATCCAAGCGGCAGCTGTGCTGCCAATCAGACCTTTATTTTGCTGGAAATCATCATGACCCGCATTTTTGCTCGCGCGGCTGTCGCCGTCGCAACCCTTGCTGCCCTCTCCGCGCCCGCCTTTGCCCATGTCACGCTCGAAGTGCAGCAGGCCAAGCTGGGCTCCACCTATAAGGCCGTGGTCCGCGTGCCGCATGGCTGCGGCACCGAGGCGACCACCACGCTGCGCATCCAGATCCCCGAGGGCTTCTACAATGTGAAGCCCATGCCGCATGCCGGCTGGACGCTGGAAACCGTCACCGGCCCCTATGCCGGCAGCTATGACAATCACGGCACGACCGTCACCGAAGGCGTCAAGGAAATCGTCTGGTCGGGCGGCAGCCTGCCCAATGAATTCTACGATGAATTCGTGTTCCGGGGCACCTTTGCCAGCACGCTCGAGCCGGGCCAGTTCTACTTCCCCGTGGTGCAGGAATGCGCCACTGGCGAGGAAGCCTGGATCGATGTGACCGGCGCTGAGGATGCCGAAATGCCTGCGCCGAGTTTGGAACTGCTCCCGGCGGATGCGGCGGGGCATTAAAGCTAAGCGAGCCCCGATCCAATTCCCT
>UCAU01000060.1:0-37684 GCA_900470445.1 Hyphomicrobiales bacterium
ACGAGAATCCACATTCCCGCCTGCGCGGGAATGACCCGGTAGTGTAGCGGCCACGCAGTCTTCACAATTTTCCGAGCTGGGGGCGACAATCTGCCGCAGCTAGGCTATTCTTCCTCGTCTAGCAGGTCGCGCTTCGTGGCCGAAGCGATGTTACCCGGTCATGCGACGCGACCTCCCCATGTTCTGGAGGAGGACATTTCATGGCGAATTTTCACGTCATCGGTGGCGCCACCGAGGTGCTGGACCACCCAACAGTTCGAAAAATCACCCTGGCCGACCTGTTCGACGCCCTCAAACGCGGCGCGTCCGATTTTTGGGCCAAACCGTCCCATTATGTGCTGCTCACTTTGATCTATCCGATTGTGGGTATCGTGCTGGCGGTGTGGATGTCGGGCTATCACACCTGGCCCCTGCTCTATCCGCTGATGGGCGGCTTTGCCCTGATCGGCCCCTTCGCCGCCATCGGGCTTTATGAAATCAGCCGCCGGCGCGAATTGGGGCTCGATACCTCCTGGATCCACGCTTTCGAGGTGCTGCGCTCGCCCGCCATCGCCTCGATTGCCGCTATCGGGGTATTCCTCTTCGCCGTGTTCACCCTCTGGCTGACGGCGGCGCAGGGGCTTTATGAAAACCTCTTCGGCTCTTCCGCGCCCACCCAGCTCAGCGCCCTGATCAATCAGGTGCTGACCACGCCGGAAGGCTGGACGCTGCTGATCGTGGGGAACCTGCTGGGCCTGGCCTTTGCCGTGATCACGCTGTGCACCACGGTGGTGGCCTTTCCGCTGCTGCTCGATCGCGATGTCGGCGCCTATGTCGCTGTGACCACCTCGATCCGCGCGGTGCTGAAAAACCCCATCCCCATGCTGGCCTGGGGCCTGATCGTCGCCATCGGACTGGCGCTGGGGTCGCTGCCGCTGTTTGTCGGGCTAGCCGTGGTGATCCCGATTTTTGGCCATGCCACCTGGCACCTCTATCGCAAGGTCATCGAGCCGGTCGAAATGGCGCCGCGCCCGCGTCGCCGTGCATCTACGGCCAAAGCAAGAACTCGCTAAAGCCTGAACATTCCGCCATAATCCTGGGCACCGGTTCCTCTGGCCGGTGCCCTTGTCTTTGGCCGAGATGTCATGCGTCGCTTCCTGATCACCGCCGTACCCATCATCCTTGCCGTGCTCTGTGCCCTCGCCATCGTGCCGTGGCTGTTGGGCGTTCCGGGCACCGACAATAATTACGCCAAGGGCTGGACCATCGGCTTTTATGCCCTGCTGGCCTATCTCACCGTCTTCATCGTCCTGGCCATTTTGCGCGTCGCCGCCCATCTGGGTTGGTTCCGCTTTCCCGCCCATACCGCCGATAGTCTGTCCTGGTCGGCCGTGCTGGGTTTCGTCATCGCGCAGGGCCTTGCCTGGTGGCTGATTCTGGCTGGCAATTGAGCGGGACAATGGCCCTTGCGCGGTTGTATCGGGCTGCAACCTGCCCTAGTTTGGCCGCTTCCTGCCGCATAATTTAAAGCATTCATGGACCAGTCGCTCCCCGACTCCGCATCCCTCTCGCCCGCCCCGGCCCTGACGCCGATGATGGCGCAATATTTCGAGATCAAGGCAGTCAATCCGGGCTATCTGCTGTTCTACCGCATGGGCGATTTCTACGAGCTGTTCTTCGAGGACGCCGAGATCGCCAGCGCTGCCCTGGGCATTGTGCTGACCAAGCGCGGCAAGCATCTGGGCCAGGATATCGGCATGTGCGGCGTGCCGATCCACGCGGCCAACGACTACCTCAACAAGCTGGTCAAACTGGGCCATCGCGTGGCCATTTGCGAGCAGGTGGAAGACCCCAAGGAAGCCAAAAAGCGCGGCGCCAAATCGGTGGTCAAACGCGATGTGGTGCGGCTGATAACCGCCGGTACGCTGACCGAGGACGATCACCTCGATGCCCGCGCCAGTAATTTCCTCGCCGCCCTCGCCATGGTGCGGCATGGGGAAACCGATTTCGCCCTGGCCTGGACCGATGTGTCGACGGGAGAAAGCTTCACCGCCGATCTCGCCGCCGATCAATTGCAGGATGAATTGGCCCGCATCGATCCGGCCGAGTTGATCCTGAGCGAGGCGACACGCCTGGCTTTGGTGGAGCGGCATCTATTCGCGCCCGCCTGGCAGCCGATCAGCCATATCGCCCCGGCGCAAAGCTTTGACAGCGAAGCGGCATCGGCCACCTTGCGCGACGCCTTTCCCGGCGGTGCTTTTGACCCATCCGCGCTGTCCCGCGCCGCACGTTCGGCTTTGGGCGCCATCGTCGCCTATGTCAGCGACAGCCAGAAGGGCGTCGGCGTCGCCCTGCGCGCGCCCGTGCTGGGCGCTACTGCCCGCAGCATGGCGATTGATCAGGCTACCCGCGCGAGTTTGGAACTGCACCAAACCCAGCGCGGCCAGCAACGCGGCTCGTTGCGCAACGCCATTGATCTCACCGTTACCGCCCCCGGCTCGCGCCTGCTCTCGGCGCGTTTGGCGGCGCCGCTGGCGGATGCGGCGGCGATCAATGAACGGCTCGATGCCGTCTCGGTTCTCGCCGGCGATACCATGCTCAATGGCCGCCTGCGCAGCGATCTCAAGGCTGTGCCCGATCTGGCCCGCGCCCTGACGCGATTGGCACTCGATCGCGGCGGGCCGCGCGATCTGGCCGCCATCGGCAAGGCCGTCAGTGCCGCTCTTGCGCTGTCAAGCCATTTTGCCCGGATCGATGACGTTCCCACGGTCCTTGCCCGGCTCTCGGCGACCCTGGCCGCTGCCCCCGCGCCGTTGGCCTCCATGCTGGCGCTGGCGCTGGATGATGAATTGCCGCTGTTCAGCCGCGATGGCGGCTTTGTGCGCAAGGGCTATGACCAGACCCTCGATGACGAACGGGCGCTGGCTAGCGAGACTCGTGCTGTCGTCGCCGCGCTGCAGGCGCGGCTGATCGAGGAAACCGACGTCCGCTCGCTCAAGATCCGGCATAATGGCGTGCTCGGCTATTTCGTCGAAGTGCCCGCCGCCCATGGCACCAGGCTGCTCGAAGAGCCGCATCGCCAGAGCTTTATCCATCGCCAGACGCTGGCCAATGCCATGCGCTTCACCACGACCGAATTGGCCGATCTCGAAGGCCGCATTGCCCGCGCCCATGAGGCGGCGCTCGATATCGAGGTGAGGATTTTTTCGAGCCTGCGCAGCGAGGCTCTCGGCCGCACCGATGCCTTACGCGAACTCGCCGATGCCCTGGCCGAACTCGACGTCACCGCCGCGCTGGCTCATCTCGCCGCAACCCGCAATTATGCCCGGCCGGAAATCGACACTTCCCTGGCCTTTGAGATCAAGGCCGGCCGCCATCCGGTGGTCGAGGATATGGTGCAGGCCGAGGGCCATAGCTTTGTCGCCAATGACGCGGACCTCTCCGGCGCCGACGATATTGGCGGGGGCCGGCTCTGGCTGGTTACCGGCCCCAATATGGGCGGCAAATCGACCTTTCTGCGCCAGAACGCGCTGATCGCCATCCTGGCGCAAATGGGCAGTTTCGTGCCCGCGGCGTCGGCCCATATCGGGGTCATCGACCGGGTCTTTTCGCGTGTCGGCGCCAGTGACGACATAGCCCATGGCCGCTCGACCTTCATGGTCGAAATGGTCGAAACCTCGGCCATTCTCAATCGCGCCACCCGCCGCTCGCTGGTCGTGCTCGACGAAATCGGCCGCGGCACCGCGACCTTCGATGGTCTCTCCATCGCCTGGGCGGCCGTCGAAGCTTTGCACGAAACCACCGGCTGCCGGGCTCTGTTCGCCACCCATTTCCACGAGCTGACGAGCCTGGCTAAAACCCTCTCGCGCGTGTCCAATGTCACCATGAAGGTGCGCGAATGGGAGGGCGAGGTAGTGTTCCTGCATGAAGTGGGGCCCGGCGCCGCCGACCGTTCCTATGGCATCCAGGTGGCGCGCTTGGCCGGCCTGCCCGAACCGGTGCTTGCCCGCGCCCGCCAGGTGCTTGATATTCTCGAGCAACGCTCGGCTGGAACGGCCTCTTCCAGCCAGAAGGCCAGCGTGTTAGATGATCTGCCGCTCTTTGCCCATCAGCCTGCTGCCAAACCGGCGGGTCCTGATCCAGTCCATGCCGCGCTCGACGCCGTTCGTCCCGACGAAATGACCCCCAAGCAAGCGATCGAAGCCCTCTACGAACTAAAGAAACTCCGCGATGACGCTCGCCGAAGCTGAAGCCAAGCCGCGAAAACCCCAGTTCGCGCTGAAAAGCGCCGAAACCCTGTTGGCTGAACTGGATGCTGCCATCGGCGATGAAGCGCCCAAAAGCGCCGCCGCCCGCGCCGTCGTCCTGGCCCATATGCGCCAGACCCTGGCCGCCGCGCGCAAATCGGCCGAAGAAGAATTGCTCGCCAATGGCAAGGGCACCCGTTGCGCGCAAAATCTGTCCGACGCGCAGGACGAGATCATCACCGCGGTCTATCTGTTCGCCACCAGCCGGGTCTATCCGGTCGACAATCCCTCAGGCGCCGAGGCTATCGCGCTCTCCGCCGTTGGCGGCTATGGCCGCGGCACGCTGGCGCCCGGTTCTGATATCGATCTGCTGTTCATCCTGCCCTATAAGCAGACGCCCTGGGGCGAGCAGGTCACCGAATATATCCTCTATCTGCTGTGGGATCTGGGCCAGAAGGTCGGCCATGCCGTCCGCTCGGTCGATGAGAGCATCCGCATGGCCCGCGCCGACATGACCGTGCGTACCGCCACGCTCGAGGCGCGTTACCTGACCGGCGACAAGGCGCTGTTCGACCAATTGGTCCGGCGCTTTGAAACCGAGATCATGCCCAAGACCGGGCCGGAATTCATTGCCGCCAAAATGGCTGAGCGCGATGAACGGCACAAGGCAATGGGCAATACCCGCTATGTGGTCGAGCCCAATATCAAGGACGGCAAGGGCGGGTTGCGCGACCTCAACACCCTGTTCTGGATCGGCAAATATTTCTACCAGGTCAAAACCAGCCATGAACTCGTCGGCAAAGGCGTGCTGTCCAATGGCGAATATCGTCTATTCTCGCGCGCCGAGGACTTTTTGTGGGCGGTGCGGTGTCACCTGCATTTCCTCACCGGCCGCGCCGAAGAAAAGCTGACCTTTGACGTGCAGCCCGAACTGGCCCACCGCATGGGCTATGCCCAGCGCCTGGGCATGCTGGGCGTCGAGCGCTTCATGAAGCGCTATTTCCTGGTCGCCAAGGATGTGGGGGATTTGACCCGCATCATCTGCGCTTCTCTGGAATTCAACCACGCCAAGGACATGGATCTGGTGGGCCGCGTGCTGGCCCCGTTCCGTTCCGGCAAGTCGAGGATCAAGGGCGAAAGCGATTTCGTGCTCGATACCGGCCGGCTCAATATCGCCGCCCCCGACGTGTTCGAGAAGGATCCGGTCAACCTGATCAAGATTTTCCTCGTCGCCGGGCGCGAGGAATTGCTGTTCCATCCCGATGCCATCAAGGTCATCTCCCGCTCGCTGCGCCTGATCGACAACAAGGTGCGCAACGACGCCAAGGCGAACAGCTATTTCCTGACCATCCTGACCGCGCCCATGTCGGTCGAGCGCATCCTGCGCGCCATGAATGAGAGCGGTGTTCTGGGCAAGTTCGTGCCCGATTTCGGCAAGATCGTCGCGCTGATGCAATTCAACATGTACCACCATTATACGGTGGACGAGCATCTGATCCGCTCGGTCGGCGTCATGGCCGATATCGCCAATGGCGGCCTGCGCGATCAGTTGCCGCTGACCCATGAATTGCTGCCCCAGCTCAACGATACCCGCCTGCTCTATGTTGCGCTGTTCCTGCACGATATCGCCAAGGGCCGCCCGGAAGATCACTCTATTGCCGGCATGCGCATTGCCAAAAAGCTCTGCCCGCGCTTTGGCCTCACCCCGGCCGAAACCGATACGGTCAGCTGGCTGATCGAGCATCACCTGCTGATGAGCGAGATCGCCCAGGCCCGCGACATCCAGGACCCCGAAACCGCCAAGGCCTTTGCCGACGTGGTGCAATCCCCGCAGCGCCTGGCGCTACTGATGATCCTTACCGCCTGCGATATTCGCGCCGTCGGCCCCGGCGTCTGGACCGGCTGGAAGGGCAGCCTGCTGCGCGCGCTCTACTATGCCACCGAACCTTTATTGTCCGGCGGCCACAGTCAGGTCACCCAGTCGGACCGCATCGAAGCCGCGCGCCGCCAGCTGGCCGAAAAGCTCGACACCTGGCTGCCCGCCGATGTCGAAGCCTATATGGCCCGCCATTACGATCATTACTGGCTGCGGGCCGAGCCCGAATTGCAGTTCGAGCATGCCCGCATGATCCGCCAGGCCGATAGCTCCGGTGAAACCTTTGCCGGCTCGATCCGCATCAAGGCCTTCGAGGGCATCACCGAAGTCAGCTTCTACATGGCCGACCACCCGCGCCTGCTCTCGCTGATCGCCGGCGCCTGCACCATGCAGGATGCTTCGATCATCGGCGCGCAGATCTTCTCGACCCGCGATGGCCGCGCCATCGACACCTTCCGGCTGCGCCGCTCCTTCACCTCTGACGAGGACGAAAAGGTCCGCGCCACCCGCATCATCGATACGGTCCGCCAATTGCTGCAGGGCAAGCGGCAGATCCTGATCGATCTGGGCAAGGAAAGCCGCCACAACAAGCGCCTTAAGCCGTTCGCCCTGCCCGCCCAGGTCTCGGTGAGCAACGCGCTATCGGAAAAGTTCACTGTCATCGAGGTGTCCGGCCTCGACCGCATGGGCCTGCTCCACGCCATGACGCGCGAAATTTCCGATCTCAACCTCACCATCGGCTCGGCCCACATTGGCACCTATGGCGAAAAGGCCGTCGACGTCTTCTACGTTACCGATTTGACCGGCCAGAAGATCATGTCCAAGCCGCGCCAGCGCAAAATCCATGATGCGTTGATGAATGTGTTCCACCCCAAGCCGGCGGAACAGAAGGTGGTCAATGGCTAGGCAGGGTGGCGTTGTGCACCCCTCACCTCTCCCTTTGGGGGAGAGGTCGACGGCGAAGCCGGCGGGTGAGGGGGCCTTCCCCCAACACCAGGCCAGGAAAATGCCCCCTCACCCGGCCCTGCGGGCCGACCTCTCCCCCAAAGGGAGAGGTGAAGAAGGCGCCTCCCCCTCATGAGCCTCTACCGCAATTTCCTCTCCGTGGGCGGGCTGACCCTGGTCTCCCGCATTGCGGGCTTTGCCCGCGATGCGCTGATGGCCGCCGTGCTTGGCATCGGCCCCGCCGCCGACGCCTTCAATGCCGCCTTCCGCTTTCCCAATCTGTTCCGGCGGCTGTTTGCCGAAGGCGCGTTCAACACCGCCTTCGTGCCGATGTTCTCGACCGCGCTCGAAACCCAAGGCGAAGAATCAGCCAAGCTGCTCGCCAGCCGCATCATGAGCTGGCTGGTCGCGGCTATCCTGATCGTCACCATCCTCGCCGAAATCTTCATGGAGCCCATTATGCGGGTCTTCGTGCCGGGGTTCGACGATCCGGAAAAATTCGCGCTGACGGTCTACCTGTCGCGCATCATGTTTCCCTACCTCGCCTGCATGTCGCTGATGGCGGCCTATGCCGGCATTCTGAACACGCTCGGGCGCTTTTTCGCTTCTGCCTTCGCGCCCATAATCCTCAACATCGTCAATATCGCCGCCCTCGTCCCGCTGGCCATCCTGGTGCTGGAAGACAAGGCCGATATCGCCTTCTGGGTGGCCATCGCCATGCTTCTGGGCGGCGTTGCGCAGCTTGCCTTGGTCTATGGTGCCGTGCGCCGCGCCAATTTCGTGCCGCGCCTGGGCATTCCCTGGCCCAATGCCGAAGTCAGACGTTTCTGGCTGCTGGCCATCCCGGCAATCCTGGCGGGGGGCATCACCCAGATCAATATTCTGGTGGGTACAGCGATTGCCTCAAGCGCCGACAATGCCATCTCCGTGCTGTCCTATGCCGACCGGCTCTACCAGCTGCCGCTGGGCATTATCGGCATCGCCATCGGCACGGTGCTGCTGCCCGAGCTCAGCCGCCATCTCAGCGCCGGTCGCAATGCCGAGGCGGCACAAAGCCAGGACCAGTCGCTGCTGCTCTCCATGCTGCTCTCCATGCCTGCCGCCGCGGCGTTGGCCGCGCTTTCCGTCCCCATCGTCCGGGTGCTGTTCGAGCGCGGCGCCTTTGATGCCAGCGCCACCGTGCCCGTTGCCGAGGCGCTGGTCGGCTATGCCTGGGGCCTGCCCGCCTTCGTGCTGATCCGTGTGCTGCAGCCGGGCTTTTTCTCGCGCAAGGACACCATCACCCCCACCATTTTTGCGGGCCTCTCCGTGCTCGCCAATATCGGCATTTCGCTCTGGCTGTTCCCCAGCCTGCAACATGTCGGTATTGCGCTCGCCACCACCATTTCGTCCTGGCTCAATGCGGTGCTGCTGGCGCTCTTCCTCGCCCGGCGCGGCTATTTCGCCCTGCCCGCGGCCTCGCTGCGCAAACATCTGCTGACCATCGCCAGCAGCCTTGTCATGGCCGGTGTGCTCTATCTACTGGCCCAGCGCGCCACGGCGATCTTTGCCCCCGGCGCGCCTTTCCTGACCCAGGCTGCGGCGCTGTTCGCCATCTGCGTTTTCGGCTGCGTGGTCTATTTCACCCTGGTTCACATTACCGGGGCGCAAAAGCTGGGCATGCTGGCCAGCCGGCTGCGCCGCAAGCGGGCTTAGCCGCCGGGATGACAGCGCGCCCTAACGGATATAAGTGTTCCCCAATACAAGCGTAACTGAACCGCTAGGCTCTCCTTTATGGCTTTCACCCCTCGCGTCTTTTCCGGCATCAAGCCCTCGGGCGATCTGCATCTGGGCAATTATCTCGGCGCCATTCGCCGCTTCGTGCCCCTGCAGGACACGCATGAGACCATCTATTGCGTGGTCGATATGCATGCCATCACCGTGTGGCAGGACCCGGTTGACCTCAAGCGCTGGACCTATGAGATCGCCGCCGCCTATATCGCGGCGGGCGTCGACCCCAAAAAGTCGATCATTTTCAACCAGTCCCAGGTGATGGAACATGCCGAGCTGAGCTGGATTCTCAACTGCGTCGCCCGCATGGGCTGGATGGCGCGGATGACCCAGTTCAAGGACAAGGCCGGCGAAAACAGCGAGAACGTGTCGCTGGGCCTGTTCGCCTATCCCTCGCTGATGGCCGCCGATATCCTGCTCTACAAAGCCACCGGCGTGCCGGTGGGCGAAGATCAGAAACAGCATCTGGAACTGACGCGCGACATCGCCAAGAAGTTCAATCACGACTTCAAAAAGCAGATCAAGGCGCTGGGTCACAAGGGCGACTTCTTCCCCATCACTGAAACCCTGGCCACTGGCCCCGCCATGCGGGTCAAGTCGCTCAAGGATGGGTCCAAGAAGATGAGCAAGTCCGACGCCTCGGACCTCTCCACCATCTATATGATGGACGATGCCGACATGATCGCCAAAAAGATCAAACGCGCCACCACCGATGCCGAGGCCCTGCCCAGCGAGGCTGAGGGCCTTGCTGGACGTCTCGAAGCGGAAAATCTCGTGGGCATCTATGCCGCCCTGTCCAATCGCAGCGTGGATGACGTGCTGGCCGAATTCGGCGGCCAGGGCTGGGGCACCTTCAAGCCGGCTTTGGCCGACCTTGCCGTCGCCGTACTCTCCCCCATTGCCGATGAAATGAAGCGGCTGGTCAGCGATCGCGGCGAAATGGACACCATCCTACGCAACGGCGCCCATCGAGCCCGCACCATCGCCCAGCCGATCATGGACGATGTTCGCAATATCGTTGGCTTTATCCGCTGATAAGCGCTCGCGTGCCAGGCAACAATAGCTAAGGAAGCGCAATGTACGAGACCGAGTACAAGCGAAAATTCCTCGTCGTCATTGACGAGACGCCCGAATGCGACCGCGCCTTGACCTTTGCCGCCTATCGCGTCAAGCGCACCGGCGGCGTCGTGGTGCTGATGAGCGTGGTGCAAAGGCCCGAATTCATCGGCCTGGGCGTCGAAGATGTGCTGCGTGCCGAAGCCGTCGAGGAAGCCGAGCGCAATCTCGATGCGCGCCTGGCCCGCCTCAGGGACATTGGCGACATCAAGGTCGAGTCGGTGATCCGCGAGGGCGAAGGCCCCGAGCAGATCGAAAATGTCATCGGGGAGGACCGCGACATCGCCATCCTGGTGCTCGCCGCCTCAACCTCCACCGATGGCCCCGGCCCGCTGGTCATGCACTTCGCCAGCCGCGCCAATGCGCTGCCGATCCCGCTGACGGTTGTTCCGGGGCGGATGAACGACGAAGAGATTATCGCGATTTGCTGAGGGCTAGCCGCCTCAGGCGATCCGCGCCTCGTCCAGCAATTGCTTGCGCTTCAGGAACGGGTCGTTGAGAAACGTCCCAAACGGCACGAGGGCCGCAATCGTGGTGCGCGCCCATTCGCCGCGGGCAAAGCCGCGGCCCCACAGGCACGCAATCATCGCCACGATATAGGCAATGAACGCCACGCCGTGGATCATGCCCACCGGCGGCACCAGGGCCGGCATGCCGAACCAATATTTGAGCGGCATGGCGACCAAAAACAGTGCCAGCGTGGTAATGCCTTCGATAAGGCCGATAAAGCGGAACAAGCGGATCATGGTCAAAGCCATATCGGTCGCCCGCGCCGCTGTGAACGCGGCGCATGGTCGCGATGCGCGATTGGCCTTGCACTCCGCGCTCAAAAGACTATTTTAGAAGCGTTCTAAGTGTAGAACCTGCCCGCCCGAGGATCATCGATGTTCATCCAGACCGAAGCCACGCCCAATCCGGCAACCCTTAAATTCCTGCCCGGACGCGATGTGCTGGTTGGCGAACCGCGCGATTTCCGCAATCTCGATGCCGCCGCGGCCTCCCCGCTGGCCACGGGCCTGTTCGCCATTTCCGGCGTCACCGGCGTGTTCCTGGGCTCCGATTTCATCTCGGTCACCAAGGACGATACCAATTGGGCCCATATCAAGCCGGCCATTCTGGGCGTCATCATGGACCATTTCCTGTCCGGCAAGCCCGTCATCGCTGAAGGCGCCGCTCCGGCGGCCGACTTCGACGAGGTCGAGGAATTCTTCGAAACCGAAGACAGCGAGACTGTCGAAGTGATCAAGGAATTGTTGGCCACCCGCGTGCGGCCGGCCGTCGCCATGGATGGCGGCGACATCATCTTTAAGGGCTTCAAGGAAGGCACAGTGTTCCTCCACATGCAGGGTGCATGTTCGGGTTGCCCCTCCTCCACCGCCACGCTCAAAAGCGGCATCGAAAACCTGCTCCGCCACTTCGTCCCCGGCGTCGAGTCCGTGCAGCAGGTCTGATCTTAAAAGTTACGCAGCAAGCCAAAGGCCCAGGGAGCAATCCTTGGGCCTTTTGTTTTACTTTTGGCCGCTTGGCCGCGGTGGATGTGGGTGGCGCCTCACCCAAATGCCAAAAAGCCCGGAGCGATCCGGGCCTTTTGTTATTCTGCTGCGGCCTTTTCGGCTTCGCTGCGCTGGTCGGTAATCGCCAGCGGTTCGCCCTCGGGGCGTTTGCGGCGGATGCGGAGTCGCTTGATGCGGCGGCTGTCCGCGGCCAGGATTTCAAAGTCGAAGCCATCGAGCCGCGTGACGCGTTCGCCCCGCTTGGGCACATGGCCGGCCAGGTCGAACACCAGGCCGCCAATGGTTTCCACTTCCTCGCCGAATTCGCCGGGGTCGAAATCCGGCCCGATCAGCGTGCGCACATCGCTCAGTTCCGCGCGGGCGTCGGCGATATAGGTATCCGTCCCCACCTTGCGGATCAGCGCTGCGGCCAGCTCGTCGTGTTCGTCCTCGATCTCCCCGACCACGGCTTCAAGCAGATCCTCGATGGTCACCAGCCCGTCCGTGCCGCCATATTCATCCACCACGATCGCCATATGCACGCGGGAGGCGCGCATGGATTGCAGCAGATCGCCCACCGGCATGAAGGTGGGCACGAACATGGCCGTGCGCATCAGATCGAACTTGCCGATTTTCTGCTTGAGCACGGTGGAAACCAATTTGACCGGCACATCCTTGCTCGGGTCAGTCACCGGCTCGGTGATCTTGCCCAAGGCGTCCTTGACGTGGATGAAGCCTAAAATATTGTCCAGCCCATCGTCATAGACCGGCAGGCGCGAATGGCCGACGTCGCGGAATTTGGCCAGTAGCGTGCCCAGATTGATGTCGAACTCGATGGCCTGGATATCGCTGCGCTCCACCATCACGTCGGCAACCGACACGTTGGAGAGCTTGAGCACATTTTGCAGGATGGTCCGCTCGCTTTCGGAAAAGTCGGCGGTTTCGGCGCTGCCCTGCTCTTCGAGCGCGACCTGCAGGTCGTCGCGCAGGGAAACCGTGCGCAAGGCCAGCATGGCCTTGATGCGGTTCCAGATCGAAGGCCCCCGTGACTGGACGGGGGCGGGACTAGAGGGAGGCTCGGGATTGGTGGGCGCTGTGTGGCCCAGACTGTCGCTGTCGTTCATTGGCATGATGCCGCAAGAATTGCGGCTTTCTATCCTCAAATGGGAAACTGCGCCCCAATTATAGGGGCACCGCGCTAATCGGCATAGGGGTCGTCTATCCCCAATGCCGCCAATATCTGGGTTTCAAGGCTCTCCATTTGAAGGGCCTCGGCGTCGGTAAGGTGATCATACCCTAAAATATGCAGAAATCCATGCACCACGAGATGGGTGAAATGGTCGGGCAGGCTTGTGCCCTGTTCAGCCGCTTCCCGCTCCAGCGTTTCACGCGCCAAAGTGATATCACCCAGAATGCCGATAACGGGACCAAACGGCTCGATCTGGGGAAAGCTCAGCACATTGGTCGAGCTGTCCTTGCCGCGCCATTGCTGGTTGAGCTCGTGCTGCTCCTCGTCATTGGTGAGCAGGATGGAGAGCTCGGCCGTCCCCTTGATCTTGGGCTTGGCATGCTTGAGCGCCTCCAACACGGCGCGTTCGGCCAGAGGATCGAAATCCTCCGGCCAGTTTTCATCATTGCGGATAATAGCAATGTCTATGGGTAGTGCAGTCAGCGCGTGCTTCCTTCGGCCTTGTCGGCCAGTTTCTTAGCCGTATCAGCCTCGTAAGCCCGCACGATGCGGCCCACCAGGGCGTGGCGAACCACGTCCTTATCGTTAAACCGGCTGATATGCACGCCCTCGACGCCATCGAGCAGATGCACCGCCTCGACCAGCCCCGATTTTTCCCCGCGCGGCAGATCGACCTGGGTCGGATCACCGGTGACGATCATCTTGGAGTTCTCGCCCAGACGGGTCAGAAACATCTTCATCTGCATCGAGGTGGTGTTCTGGGCTTCGTCGAGGATCACCACGGCATTGGCCAGCGTGCGGCCACGCATAAAGGCCAGAGGCGCCACTTCGATAATGCCCGAGGTGATGCAGCGCTCGACATTTTCCGGCTTCATCATGTCGTAGAGCGCGTCATACAGGGGGCGCAGGTAAGGATCGACCTTTTCCTTCATATCACCCGGCAAGAAGCCCAGCCGTTCGCCCGCTTCCACAGCCGGCCGCGACAGGATGATGCGATTGATATCGCCGCGCTCCAGCAGCGAAGCGGCATGCGCTACCGCTAGATAGGTCTTACCCGTACCGGCCGGACCCACGCCGAACACCAGCTCACTCCGGTCCATGGCGCGCATATAGGCGTCCTGGGCGGGCGTACGGGCGACAATCGTGGATTTGCGCGTGGCGATCTGGGCCATGCGCACCTTGCCCTTGCGTTCCAGCGTCGGCAGGGTCAGCTGGCTATCCTCGGTCTCGATCATGCGGATCACTGCGTCCACGTCGGCAATGTCGACGCTGCGGCCTTCCTCGAGACTGGCATAGAGCGATTCCAGCACGCGCCGCGCCTGGTCGACCGAGCTGGCCGCACCTTTGAGCAGAACATGATTGCCGCGGGGAGTGGCCGAAACCTTGAGCCGCTGTTCGATCAGGGCCAGGTTCTGGTCAAAATCGCCATAGAGCTGTGCAGCCAGACGATTGTCTTCAAAAGCGAGTTCGAGTTGCGATGCGAGTGCGTTGTCGGCGGTCGGTGACAAGTGCCTGCTCAAACTGATGTGGCTCCCGAAAGGAACGCGGCGCGGGCTTGCACCGCGAATACAAGGCCAAGGCTAGGCCGATTTGCGCGTGATGTCTGTAGCAATATTGTGACTGTCTGTGTGGTCATCACACACCAGATGGTGCTTGAACGATCAGCCATCAAGTAATACCTTGAGAAAAACACTCCTTACCAGGATCAGGTCTATGAGCGCGACAGTAACAAGCAAGGGGCAGGTCACCATTCCCAAACCCGTCCGCGACCTGCTGGGTATTGAGCCTGGAACGCGTGTGGACTTCCGCCATACGCCCCAGGGGCAGATCATTCTGGTCCGCGCCGATCCCGCTCCCCCCAGCCGCTTTGCCAAGCTGCGCGGCCACGCCGGCAAGGGATTGAGTACCGATGCCATCATGGCGCTGACTCGCGGCGACTCGTGATCCTGGTTGACACCAATGTCCTGCTCGATCTGGTGACCGACGATCCGGATTGGGCCGGTTGGTCCCTGTCTCAGCTGGAGATTGCATCCCTCAAGGGACCGCTGCTGATCAATGATGTCGTCTACGCCGAAATGGCCGTGCGCTACGAGCGCATAGAGGATTTGGAAGTTTTCCTCAGCGAGGCTGGCCTTGTGCTGACCCCGATACCGAAATCGGCACTGTTCCTGGCTGGAAAGGTGTTTGCCCAATATCGGCGGGCGGGCGGCGTCAGATCAGGGATGTTGCCGGATTTTTTCATCGGCGCGCACGCAGCCGTCGAGGTGATGCCGCTCCTGACCCGCGATGTCGGGCGCTATCGCACCTATTTCCCAACCCTGGAACTGATTGCACCCGCTGTCGGCACATAGATTTCCTGGCGCCAGGCCGCCGCAGCGGAGAGCTTCTAGCTTGCCGGCCTGATCAGGCCCACCTTCATATCCTTGGCCGTGTAGATCACCTTGCCGTCCGCCACCACTCGGCCATCGCCCAGGCCGAGTGTCAGAGCGCCGCGCTTGACCCGGTGCATGTCCACTTCATAGCGCACGAGCTTGGTCTTGGGCGTGATGTCGCCCTTGAACTTGACCTCGCCGACGCCGATCGCCCGCCCCTTGCCGGGCGAGCCCGACCAGCCCAGCCAATAGCCGATGATCTGCCACATGGCGTCGAGCCCCAGACAGCCCGGCATCACCGGATCGCCGGCAAAATGGCACTCGAAGAACCACAGCTCGGGCGAAATATCCAATTCGGCCACGATGTGGCCCTTGCCGTGTTCCCCGCCATCAAGGCTGATCTCGACAATCCGGTCCATCATCAGCATGGGCGGCGAGGGCAATTGCGCATTGCCCGGCCCGAAATAGCCCCCCCGGGCCGAACTCAGCAGGTCGGCCTTGGAATAAGACGATTGCGGGGTGTGAAATTCAATGGGATCGGCCACTCAATTGCGCTCCTGGTTCAAAGCACTAGGAGTAATGCAAAGTAGTGGTGTTGCAAGCCGGCGTCCCGCAGGACTTCAGGCGGCCTGTGCTTGCCTGAGCCGTCCCACCAGCGAATTGGTGGATGTCCCGATGATTTCCACCTGATGGATCGCCCCGATCAGATCGGTCGATCCCTCCAGATGCACGGCCTGCAGATAGGGCGAGCGTCCGCCCACCTGCCCCGGCATGCGGCCGGGGCGCTCGATCAGCACCGGCAGCGTCTTGCCGACGCAAGAGGCATGAAAGGCGGTGGTCTGGCTATTGACCAGATCCTGCAGCCGCCACAGGCGTTCATTCTTGACCTCTTCGGCGATCTGATCGCCCAAATTGGCGCCCGGCGTACCCGGACGGGTCGAATATTTGAACGAATAGGCCGAGGCATAGCCGACATCGGCGATGATCTTGAGCGTGTCCTCGAAATCCTGATCGGTCTCGCCGGGGAAGCCGACGATGAAATCGCCCGAGAGCGCCATATCCGGCCGTGCCGTCTTGATGCGTTCGATGACCTTCATATATTCGGCCGCCGTGTGGCGCCGGTTCATCGCCTTCAAAATGCTGTCCGATCCCGACTGCACCGGCAGATGCAGATAGGGCATCAAAATATCGAGATCGCGATGGGCTGCTATCAGGGCATCGTCCATGTCGCGCGGATGGCTGGTCGTATAGCGTAGCCGTTCGAGGCCCGGGATTTCGGCCAGCAGATAGCTGAGTTCACCCAAGCCCACAGAGCGGCCCGCGCCGTCGACGCCATGATAGGCATTGACGTTCTGACCCAAGAGCGTGATTTCCTTGACGCCCGCTTCCACCAGCCCGCGCGCCTCGGCAATCACCTGGCTCACCGGGCGGCTGACTTCGGCGCCGCGGGTATAGGGCACCACGCAGAAGCTGCAGAACTTGTCGCAGCCTTCCTGCACGGTCAAAAACGCGGTCAGCCCGCGCTTGATCGTCACTTCCTTTTTGGGTGCCGGCAAATGGTCGAACTTGTCTTCCTCGGGGAAGTCGGTGTCGATCACAGCCTGTTTGAGGCTCGGATGCATATGCCGCTGGGCCTCGGCGCGGGCCAGCATGGCGGGCAGGCGGTGATAGGCCTGCGGCCCGAACACCATGTCCACCACCGGCGCGCGGCGCGCGATTTCCTCGCCCTCGGCCTGCGCCACGCAACCGGCCACGCCGATCATCATGTCGCCGCCCAAAGCGCGGCGTTCGCTCTGCAATTCCTTGAGTCGTCCCAGCTCGGAAAACACCTTTTCCGAAGCCTTTTCGCGGATATGGCAGGTATTGAGCAGCACCAGGTCCGCCTGCGCAATGTCGCCGGTCGGCTCATAGCCCTGCGGCGCCAGGGCGTCGGCCATCCTGTCGCTGTCATAGACATTCATCTGACAGCCATAGGTCTTGATGAAAAGCTTCTTGGTATTGGCTGATATCTCGGTCATGGCCGCTCTTTACCAGAGGAGGAGGCAAGACTCCAAGCCCGAGACTTCAGGTGCCAGACCTTGCAACCCCACACCACGCGCATGGGTTAATACCGGACAGCAGACAGGAGGTCGCCATGCTCAAAAAAACCAGTCGTGATAAATCAAGGCCCGATGCCGCCGCCATGAAGGACGGCAAGAAACCCGGACCCAAGGATAGCCCCGTCCAGGTGCGCAATGCCGGCAAGGAGGCGCAGGCCGATTCGCCCAAGGACTGGGACGACCAGGACGAAGCAGTCGACGAGAGCTTCCCGGCCAGCGATTCCAGCGCCAAATACTAGGCGCGCTGCCGCATTGGCCGGCCGCGACATCGCCGCAAATCGCCGCCCCGCTTTAACGGCCCGCGAAGGCTATGGCCAAACTTGGGCGAAGTCATCTGCTTTAACGGTCCCAAGCGGGGAGTTGCGCATTGCATGGGCAAGGCCAGCGGGGCTAGCATCATGAATGTCGCGTACCCATTTTGAGTACAGGCGAGACGTGATCCCGAAATCCGGGAACCGGCTTTCGGAGATCCTCGTGTCGATAACAACGACAAGAAGGAAGAGGAAGCCATGACCTTACGCATTTCGGGAAAGAACATGGATGTGGGCGATGCGCTGCGCGGCAAGGCGGCGGATCATTTCGCCACGGTCGTCGGGAAATATTTCGACGGCGGCTATGACGGCCACCTGACCCTTACCCCCGACGGCATCGGCTTCCGCGCGGATTGCGTGGTGCATCTGGATACCGGCGCGACCCTGCAGGCCAGCGCCCAGGGCGGCGACGCCACATCGGCCTATGAAATCATGGCGCTCAATATCGAAAAACGGCTGCGCCGCTACAATCGCAAGCTCAAGTCCCATCGCAAGGGACCCAATGGCGTTTCGGACGGGGTGACCGCGCAATATACCGTGTTTGGGGCGGGGGATGAGTTCGACGAACTGGACGCCGATTACGCGCCCCCGGTGATCGCCGAAACCACCAAGAACCTGCGCCAGATGAGCGTGGAAGAGGCGGTGATGGAGCTCGATCTGACCGGCGGCCAGGTGGTGATGTTCCGCCATGCTGGACATGGCGGGCTAAATGTGGTTTACCGCCGCTCCGACGGCAATATTGGGTGGATCGATCCCGCCCTCGGGACCAATTGAACGCGCCCGGCGCCACAATTGAGCCAACAATAGTCAAGGCAGACTTTATGGAATTGTCCGATATCCTGGCGGAACGGGCAGTGCTTTCTTGCACCAGCCTGAAATCAAAACGCCAGTTGTTTGAACAGCTTGCCGCAAAGGCAGCCGAGATGACCGGGCGCCCGGTCGAAGACATCTGTTCCGCCATCACCAGCCGGGAAGAACTCGGCTCCACTGGCCTGGGCAATGGCATTGCCATTCCCCATGGTAAGATTGCCGGCCTGGATGGGGTCACCGCCGTGTTCGCGCGGCTGGACGATCCCATCGAGTTCGACGCGGTCGATGACCAGCCTGTGGATATCGTGATGATGCTGCTGGCCCCTGCCGGGGCCGGTGCCGACCACCTCAAGGCTCTGTCGCGGGTGGCGCGCCTGTTGCGCACCGAAAGCGTGGTGGACGATCTGCGGCGGACCGATGATCCGCACCGGCTCTATCAATTGCTGACCAGCCCGCTCGAAGGCCATTACGCCGCCTGAAACGGCCAATCCCAATAGAAACCCCCCCGGATCGTCTCCGGGGGTTTTTGCTTGCTGGCCTAAGGCCCGGCGCTAATGCACCGTGGCGAGGCCCAGATTCTTGTCGCCCAGCCAATCGGCGACGGCATCTTCCGTGTCGGTGACGAGAAGTGGCGTGCCATCGGCCGACATGACCAATTGGTAGAGCTCATCATCGTCGAACTGGGCGTCCGCAATCATGGTCGAAAGGGTCTGCCCGTCGACCGGGCGCACATAGACGACGGCATCGCCGCCCAGAGCCATGAACTGAGCAGGGGTCAAGCCCCTGAGGGGATGGACGGGCGCGTCCGTAGCGGGCGCATCATTGCGTTTTTCATACATTTGTCGGCCCTTTCCTCAAACTGAGCGAATGTCGATACGTCGGGCGATCTTTGGCGCTTGCGGGCGCTCAAGAGCAACAACGAGCATACCGTGCCCTAAAGTTGCATCTTTCACGATCATGCCATCAGCAAGAAGGAAGGACCGCTGGAACTGCCGTGCGGCGATACCGCGATGCAGATATTGTTTTCCAGCCTCATCCTTCTGCCGGCCGCGGACAATGATCTGATTGTCCTCGGCGATCACTTCGAGCTCATCAACCGCAAAACCGGCGACCGCGATGGAGACGAGGAACTGTTCGGTTCCCGCATCATCTTGAGTTCGCTCGATATTATAGGGCGGGTAGCCGTCGGCGGACTTGGCCAGCCGATCAACTCGTTCCTCAAAGGCATCAAAGCCGAGGAGAAATGGGGCGGAAAACACCGAAATACGCGACATCTACGCCGTCCTTGGTCACAAGCAACGTCTTGGCAAAGGACCCAAAGAGAGTGGCATCCGGCGCCTGACGAAGATATGGGACAATGACCTGCCCTGTTCAAGTCCGGCATAATGCAGTCCTGTTTATGAATGGATGCTGACGCGTAAATGACCGAAACTGTCGTCGTGATCATGCCGGCCTATCGGGCCCAGGATACAATTGGGTCCAGCGTCGCCAGCGTGCTGGCGCAAAGCTATCCGCACTTCCAACTGCTGATCGTCAGTGATGACGGGGTCGACTATGCCGAGCTGCTGGCAAAGCAGGGCATTGCCGATAAACGTATATTACAGCTCTCGAGCGGCGTCGTGGGTGGCGGGGCCTCGGCGGCCCGCAATCTGGCGCTTGAGGCCAGCTCGGCGTCCTATGTGGCGATTCTGGATGCCGACGACCGCTTCAAGCCGGAAAAACTGGCGCTGGCCGTGGCGGCTTTGGCCGATCACGCCATTGTCAGCACGGCGCTCGATGTGATGAGCGATAGTTTCGTGCATCTGCGCCATGTCGCCATGGGGCCGGACCGGCTGGTCCGGGCCGGGGCACATAAATGGCTGAACCTGTCGATGGATTCGATGATCGTGTGGGATCGCCGGCGCACCGACGGGCGCTATGATACCACCATCAGCAATATGACCGATCTTGAATTGCTGCTGCAGCTTTATCGGGCGGTGCCGCAATCCTGGCATCTGGGCATGCCGCTGCATGATTATGTCAAACGATCGAGTTCGATGAGCAATGGCGCCAATGTCGCGGCGGGAATGATCGCCAGCAAGAATGTGATTCTGGGTCGGGTGGAGGCGGGCTATTACGGGCTGCCGGAAGAGGACGCGGTGGAGGTCGCCAGGTTCTTGCGGATTTCGCTTGAGGCGGAGAAGCTCTATGGCGACGCGCTGGCGGCACAGCCGGGGCTGTTGTTCGAGGATCATCTGGAGCCGATGTTGGGCCGGGGCTAGGCGCCGGCATCGGGGTATCCGCTTGCCGAATAGAGACGGCACAACGCCGCCCCCTGCCCTCAGCTCAACAGCACCGCAATAATATCATCGTGGATGGCCTGCCATTCGGCATCGCTGAAAGGATGCAAGCCAAAGCCCCGCAGCGTGAAAGCGCCTTCGGCAGCAAGCAAGGCGATGCGGGCGCGGCGGCCGCGTTCGGTTGCAGGGTCGATGCGGGCGAACAGACCGCGATAATAATCGATCGTGCTGCTGCGAAATTGCGGGGAGCGGATGAAGCTGGCCATCAGCGCCGCCGCCCGGCCGCCGCTGGTGGGATCTGCGCCCGCGCTGGCCTGCACATGAGCCAGGATGTGGCGCTCGGAGTGATCCGCGGCCTTGGCCAAAAACTCCTCGGCCAGTTTGTCATAGACGGCAACAACCCGCTCCAGCATGGCGTCGATCAATATGTCCTTGCTGGCATAGGCATAGAGCACGCCGCCCTTGCTGACCCCCGCCTCGGCCGCCACCGCATCGATGGTGAGATGGGCCGCGCCATCGCGCAGCACCACCTGTTCAGCGGCATCCAAAATTGTGCCGCGATCGATCGTCTGGCGTCGGCCCATTATTTCTCTCTTTTCAAACCGTCTGGACGGATATATATCGCATCCTGACTTATAACAACGAAATTCGCGCCTTGCGCAAAGAGGTTTTGATGTCTCGCCCCGCCAATCGCTGGCTCACCCTGCTCGCCGTCATGCTGGCTTTCGTGCCGATCGTGGTCGACATGACGATCCTGCATATTGCCGTGCCGTCGCTGACGCTCGCTTTGGGCGCCAGTGGCACCGAGATCTTGTGGATCATCGATATCTATCCGCTGATGATGGCGGGGCTATTGGTGCCAATGGGTACGCTGGCCGACCGGGTCGGTCACCGCCGCATGATGCTGGTTGGGCTGGCGATCTTTATTCTCGCCTCGGTGCTGGCCGCCTTTGCACCCAATGCCATGGCACTGATCGGCGCGCGAATTATCCTGGCTTTGGGCGCCTCCATGGTCATGCCCTCCATTCTCGCCATCATCCGACAGACCTTCGAGGATGATCGCGAACGCGCCATTGCACTGGGCCTCTGGGGCACGGTGGGCTCGGCCGGCGCGGCTCTGGGGCCGCTGGCGGGCGGTATCCTGCTCGAGCATTTCTGGTGGGGCTCGGTGTTCCTGGTAAATGTGCCGATCATGCTGGTGGTGTGGCCGCTGGCCTATTTTGCCGTGCCCAGGCGCCAGCCACAGGGCGGCGGCAATTGGACCATCGGGCAGGCGCTGATCCTGATCGGCGGGCTGATCGCCAGTGTCTACGCTATCAAATCGGGGTTCAAGGTGGGCTCGTCGCCGCTGTTGACCGGCGCGACGCTGGTGGCCGGGTTGGGCCTGCTGGTCTGGTTTGCCCGCCAGCAATTGACCGCGGCTTCGCCCATGCTGGATCTGAGCCTCTTCACCCGGCCGGCCCTTTCCATGGGCATGATCATTGCGCTGGTGGTGTCCGGCTCGCTGGCCGGGGTGGAACTGACCATTGCGCAGGAGCTGCAATTCGTGGTTGGCAAATCTCCGCTCGAAGCGGGGCTGTTCATGCTGCCGCTGGTGGTGGCTTCGGCGCTGGGCGGGCCGCTGGCGGGCTATCTGAGCAATCTTCTTGGGCTGCGCGTGGTGGCGGTGCTGTCGCTGGGGACGGCCGCTGCTGCATTGGCGGGGCTGGGCGTGAGCGATTTCCATCAGCCGGGTCTGGGCGTGATCGTCTTTATGGTCCTGCTGGGCCTCTCGCTCAGCATCGGGCTGACGGCTTCATCCATCGCCATTATGGGCAGTGCACCGCCCGAAAAGGCGGGCGCCGCCGGCTCGCTCGAAGCCACTGGCTACGAACTGGGTGCCGGGCTGGGCATCACCTTCTTCGGCGTGCTGCTGGCGGCCAGCTATGGCGCCGGCATGGTGGTGCCGCAGAACCTGGCCGGGCTGGTGCCCGAAGGTGCCCGCCACTCCATCGGCGAGGCGATGGTGGCGGCCAATGGGCTGGGTGGCGCCAATGGGGACGCCCTGGCTCAGGCGGCGCGTGATGCGTTTTCCAGCGCCCATGGCACGGTCTTGCTAACCGCGGCCAGCCTGATCGCTGTTCTGGCCGTGGCGGTGCTGATTGCGCTGCGCAATTATCGCGAGCCCAAGGGCGGAATGGCCAATAGCCACGGGTAAGGCAACGGGCTCTTGCCTTCCCCCGGCTTTCCCCCTATAGAGCCCACTTCTCCGGACCGCCCGGCCAACAGGCATGCCGTGGCGGTTCTTGAATGCGATGGGCCCAAATCCATCCAAATACTCTAAAGGACCCGCAAAATGCCCAAGATGAAGACGAAATCTGGCGCGAAAAAGCGTTTCAGTTTCACAGCGACCGGTCGCGTCAAGGCTGGTGTCGCAGGCAAGCGTCACCGTTTGATCAACCACAACGCAAAGTACATCCGCACCAACCGCGGCACCAAGATCCTGTCCAAGGGCGACGAGGGTCTGGTCAAGTGGTACATGCCGTACAACCGCTAAAACGCTGAAAAGGAAGCTGACACATGTCACGCGTTAAAAGAGGCGTTACCAACCACGCCCGTCACAAAAAAGTTTTGAAGGCTGCGGAGGGCTATTATGGCCGCCGCAAGTCCACGATCCGTATCGCCAAGCAGGCCGTCGAAAAGGCCGGCCAGTACGCGTATCGCGATCGTCGCGTCAAGAAGCGCAACTTCCGCGCCCTGTGGATCCAGCGTATCAACGCTGCCGTGCGCGATTACGGCCTGACCTATGGCCGATTTATCGACGGCCTCAGCAAGGCTGAGGTTGCCGTCGACCGCAAGGTGCTGAGCGATCTCGCGATCACCCAGCCCGAAGCGTTCGGCGTGCTGGTCGAAAAGGCCAAGGCAGCACTCGCGTATCTCGAAGGCGTCGAAAAGACGACCCACGAGCGCGTCACCGCCTAATACCTCGCTTACGCTGAGGCCCAAATTGACGCCTTGCGCTACCCCGAAAGGGCTGGCGCGAGGCGTTTTGTTTTGGTCTAACGCCCGCAGTTCATTTGGAAGCTCCTTAGATGTCCCTCGATAGCCAGATCGACACTCTCCGCGCCGAACTTTCGGCCGCCATTGCCAATGCCGGCGACGATGCCGCGCTCGACACTGTGCGCGTTGCGGCCCTGGGCAAGAAGGGCAGCGTTTCCGCGCTCCTCGCGTCGCTGGGCTCCATGGCCCCGGAAGAGCGCAAAAGCGCGGGTCCGGCCATCAATGGCCTCAAGCAGGAGATCGCCGGGCTGATCGAAGCCAAGAGCGGCGCGCTCAAGGCGGCAGCGCTCGACGCGCGGCTCAAGGCCGAGACGGTCGATATTACCCTGCCCTTGCCCGCAGCACCCACGGCGCGCGGCCGCATCCATCCGATCAGCCAGACCATTGACGAGATCACCGCGATCTTTTCGGACATGGGCTTCTCGATCGCCGAAGGGCCCGATATCGAGACCGATTATTTCAACTTCACCGCGCTCAATTTCCCCGAAGGCCATCCGGCCCGGGAAATGCACGACACCTTCTTCATGAAGCCGGGCGCCGATGGCGTCAAAAAAGTGCTGCGCACACATACCTCGCCCGTACAGATGCGGGTGATGCAGCGGACCAATGAAAAGCCGGCCGCCAGCTATCTGACCCCGCCAATGGATCCGCCGATCCGCGTGGTGATGCCCGGCCGCACCTATCGCAATGACTCAGACCAGACCCACACCCCGATGTTCCATCAGGTCGAGGGGCTGGTGATCGACAAGTCGAGCCATATCGGCCAGCTGCGCTGGGTGCTGGAGGAATTCCTCAAGGCCTATTTCGAAGTGCCCAATGTGACGCTGCGCTTCCGCCCCAGCTTCTTCCCCTTCACCGAACCCTCGATGGAAGTGGACGTGCAATGCGACCGCTCGGGCAATGAGGTCAAGATCGGCGAGGGCAGCGATTGGCTCGAAATCCTGGGCTGCGGCATGGTGCATCCCAATGTGATCCGCAACGCGGGGCTCGATCCCGACGTCTATCAGGGCTTTGCCTGGGGCATGGGCATCGACCGCATCGCCATGCTGAAATACGGCATGCCGGACCTGCGCGCCTTCTTCGACGCCGACCAGCGTTGGCTCGACCATTACGGCTTCCGCCCGCTCGACCTGCCGACGCTGTTCGGGGGGCTGAGCAGCTAAGATGAGCGACAACCCGCTCGATCCGATCTTCATCGTCACCGACATCGAAAGCGACGGGCCAACGCCGCTGCATAATTCCATGCTGAGTTTTGCTTCGGTCGCTATCGAGGCCGATGGTACGCCGCATGGCGAGTTCGAGGCGCAGCTGACCCAGCGGCCGGATCGGACCACCAATGAGCAGACCATGGCCTGGTGGGCGACCCAGCCCGAGGCCTGGGAAGCGACCACGGCCAATGCCGAAGAACCATCCGTGGTCATGCCGCGCTTTGCCGATTGGGTGGAAAGCCTGCCGGGGCCAAAGGTGTTTGTTGCTGCGCCGATGATTTTCGATGGGCTGTGGATGGACCATTACCTGGACGAATTCGCCGGCACGCGCGTGCTGAGCGGACCGTTCAAGAGCCGGCAGATTTTCAAAGGCGGCGGGGTGTGCCTTTACACCATGGCTGGCACCCTGCGCGGCGCGCCCTATCTCGATTGGGGCATGAGCAAGCTGCCGGCCGAATTTTACGGCCACATCGCCCATACCCATAAAGCCATCGACGATGCACGGGGCTTTGCCCATGTGCTGGTCGAATTGTTCAAGATTTCCCGTGCCCTGCCGCCGATCACCGGCAGCAAGTCCGATTTCCGCTAAGGTGCCAAAACAATGAAATTCACCCTCGATTGGCTCAAGGAGCATCTCGACACCACCGCCACGGTGGAGGAGATCGGCACGGCGCTGACCTCGGTCGGGTTGGAGCTGGAAGGCGTCGAAAACCAGGGCAAGGCGCTTTCCGCTTTTGTCGTGGCCCATGTGGTGCTGTCCGAACCCCATCCCAATTCCGACCACCTCAATATCTGCAAGGTGGATGCCGGCACGGGCGAATTGATCGACGTGGTCTGCGGCGCGCCCAATTGCGTGACCGGCATGAAATCGGTGTTCGCTTTCCCCGGTACCTATATTCCGGGCAAGGATTTCGAGCTCAAGGCGGGGGTCAGCATCCGCGGCGCGCCCTCCAACGGCATGCTGTGCTCGGCCGCCGAACTCGAACTTTCCAACGAACATGACGGCATTATCGAGTTGCCGGCGGATGCGCCGATTGGCCAAAAATATGTCGACTATGCCGGGATCAATGGCGTGGTGTTCGATATCGCCATCACCCCCAATCGCGGTGATGCCACCGGGGTTTATGGCGTGGCGCGGGACCTGGCAGCGTTCGGGCTGGGGACGCTGAAAGCCACGGATATGTCGCCGGTGCCGTCCAAGGGCAAGAGCCCGATTGCGCCGCTGCCCCAGCTGTTCTCGGCTGACGAGCCCAAGGCGATCCGCAAATTTGGCGGGCGCTATATCAGCAACGTCAAGAACGGACCATCGCCCGATTGGCTGCAGCAGCGCCTGCGCGCCGTGGGCCTGCGCCCGATCAATGCCATTGTCGATATTACCAACCTGGTCTCGTTGGGCTGGGGCCGACCGCTGCATGCCTATGATGCCGACAAGATTGCCGGCGCCCCACTGCTGCGCAATGCCAAGCCCGGCGAAACCTTCGATGCGCTTGACAACAAGATCTATGCGCTGGACGAGACCATGACGGTGATTGCCGACGATATCGGCGCGCTGTGCCTGGGCGGTGTGATGGGCGGCATTCGGTCGAGCGTGACCGATGGCACCACCAATGTGTTTATGGAATGCGCCAGTTGGGACCCCGAACTGATTGCCCGCACCGGCCGCAAGACCGGCATCGTTTCGGATGCCCGCTATCGGCTGGAGCGCTCGGTCGATCCGGCGCTGACCGAGCCGGGGCTGGAACTGGCGACACGCCTGGTGCTTGAACTCTGCGGCGGCGAGCCGATGGAGCCGGCGATTTCGGGCGAGGATGTCTTCCCCGACACCGTGGTCGAATTCCCGCTGGGTGAGGTCAAGCGCCTGACCGGGTTGGAGCTTGGCGCGGAACGGATCGAGGCGATCCTCACCGCGCTGGGCTTTGTGCTGTCGGGCAATGGCGAGACGCGGACGGTCAAGGTGCCGAGCTGGCGGCCGGATGTGACGCAGAAGGCGGACCTGGTCGAAGAAGTGATGCGCATGGTGGGCGTGGACAATGTGCCCGTCGAGCCGCTGCCGCGTCTCAACCATGTGGCGCAGCGCATGCTGACCAGCATCCAGAACCGCCGCCGCATTGCCCGCCGGGCACTGGCAGCGCGCGGACTGGATGAAGCGGTGACCTGGTCGTTCATTCCCCATGCCGAGGCGGTTCGTTTCGGCGGCGGGCAGGAAAGCCTGCAGCTGGCCAATGCGATTGCCTCGGATATGACCGATATGCGGCCTTCCTTGCTGCCGGGCCTTCTGGCCGCGGCGCGGCGCAATGCCAATCGCGGTACGAGCGATCTGGCGCTGTTCGAGGTCGGTCAGGTGTTCTTGTCCGATACGCCGGACGGGCAGCACACTTATGCCACCGGCATTCGCACCGGCACCGCCAAGCTGAGCGGCGCCGGACGTCATTGGAGCGGCAAGGCCGAGGCGGTGGGCGTGTTCGACGCCAAGGCCGATCTGGGCGCGGTGCTCGATGCGCTAGGCGTCGATATCGACAAGGTGCAGATTTTTGCCGAACCGGCGCCCTGGAGCCATCCGGGCCGCGGCGGGCGCATTGCGCTCAACCCCAAGGTGACCCTGGGCTGGTTTGGTGAATTGCACCCGGCCTGGGCAGCTGAGCTCGACATCGAAGGGCCGGTCTCGGCATTCGAGCTTGATCTGGATGCCCTGCCCGAAGCGCGCAAGAAGGCGACCAAGACCAAGCCGGCGCTGACCCTGTCGGGACAGATGCCACTGTCGCGCGATTTTGCTTTTGTGGTCGATCGGGGCGTGACGGCCGCGACGATCCTGAAGGCAGCGCGTGGGGCCGACAAGGGGCTGATCCGTGACGTGAGCGTGTTCGACGTGTTCGAAGGCAGCCATGTGGGCGAGGGCAAGAAGTCGGTGGCCATTGAGGTGACGTTGCTGCCTTTGGACAAGACGCTGACGGACGAGGAGATCGACAAGGTTTCGGCGTCTGTGGTTGCGGCGGTGACCAAGGCGAGTGGCGGGGTGTTGCGGGCATAGGGGCGCTGGACAAAGCCGGGGGGAACCATTCAAATCCGGCCATGAGTGAACCCCGATTCCCCGATGTGATGCTGCTGGCGGCGGGCCTGGGCACGCGGCTGCGGCCCTTGACCGACAGCGTGCCCAAGCCGCTGGTGCCGGTGCTGGGCGTGCCGCTGATCGAGCGGATCATGGCCAATGCGCGAGCCGAGGGCGCCAAGCGCTTTGTCGCCAATGCCCATTATCGGGCCGATCAGCTGCTGGCTCATTTCGGCGGGCTGCTCAAGGTCAGCCGCGAGGATGATCTGCTGGGCACTGGCGGCGGCATCAAACGGGCGCTGCCCATGCTGCATTCGGACCCGATTTTCGTGATGAATACCGACGCCTTCTGGCCGGAGGGGCAGGACCAGCCGCTGGGGCGGATGCTGCAGCGGTTCGAGGCCGAAGACGAGGCCGTAGTGCTGCTCTGCGTACACCCGCGGCGGGCGACCGGATTCGATCGCAGCCACGATTTTTGCCTCGACCCCATGGGGCGGATCACCCGCGACTATGGCGCCCCGGTGATTTACGGCGGGGTGGCGCTGCTGGGCAAGAGCTGGTTCGCCGACGCTGCCGACGGGGCGTTTTCGCTGAATGATGTTTTCGAGGCGGCGCTGGAGCGCGAAGCCTTGTTCGGCGTGGCGCTGGACGCCGATTGGTATCATGTGGGCGACCCGCAAGCTTTGGCCGAGACCGAACGGCTTCTGGCCCGATGAGCCTTTATTCCATCCCGCCGCATGAGCGGTTTCTCGCTACGCTGGCGGAGCGGGTGATGGATGGCACGCTGCTGGGCGGGTGGGACCGCGCCAATAACCCGTTCTGGCTGAGCGATGTCACCATGGTCGTGCCCACACGGCGGGCCAAGCAGGTCTTGGCCGATGAATTTGCCCGGCGCGGCACGGGCCTACTGCCCGACATTCGCACCTTTGGCGGCGAGACAGCCGACGAGGAGCCGTTCCTGCCGCCCTTCGATGTCGCCGCGACTCCGCCCCTGGCCACGGCGCTGGAACGGCGGCTGGTGCTGTCGCAATTGGTGGCGGCCTGGGCGGAAACGCCGGCGGGGCGGCAGGCGTTTTCCAGCCCGCCTACGGCCGCCGAAATCCTTTCCATGGCGGAATCGCTGGGTGCGCTGATCGATGATCTGCTGACCGAAGAACGCAGCGCCGCCGATATTCGTGCCATCGTGCCCGAACTGGCGGGTGAGCTGGGCGCCTATTGGCAGCAGACGCTGACCTTTCTCGATATCGCGCTCAGCTACTGGCCCGAGCGGCTGGCGGCCAAGGGGCTCGAAGACGGCATGAGATTGCGCGGCCTGCGGCTCGACCGGCAGGCGGCGGCAGCGCCCCTGCTCTGGGGCGACCGGCCGGTGATCGCGGCAGGCTCCACCGGCTCGATCCCTGCTACTGCGCGCCTGCTCAAGGCCATTCATCAATTGCCCCGTGGGGCCGTGGTGCTGCCGGGGCTCGATTGCAGCATGAGCGAGGCCGACCACGCGGCATTGCTCGATGCAGCCAACAATCCCCATGGCCACCCGCAATATGGCCTGGCGCGGCTGCTGCGGCTGCTGGGCGCGACGGTGGAGACGGTGACCGAACTGGGCCAGAGCGACAACCTGCGCACCATTCTGGTCAATCGCGCGCTGGCGCTAACCAAGGATACGGCGCGCTGGCCTGAGCAACGCCTGACCCAGCTCGAAATCGGCATGGCCTGCGACGGGCTCTCCATCATCGCAGCCCGCAATGAGGACGAGGAAGGCCGCGCCGTGGCGCTGGCGGCACGGCAGGCGCTGGCCGGCGGCAAGAGCGTGGGCATCGTCACCCCCGACCGCAATCTGGCCCGTCGCATCGCCGCCGAGCTCAAGCGCTTCGCCATCGAAGTGGATGATGCGGCGGGCGCGCCGCTGTTCCAGTCTCCGGCGGGCCGGCTGCTGCGGCAAATCCTGACCCTGGCCGCGGGCAATTGCGCGCCGGTGGACATGATGGCGCTGCTGCGCCATCGCGCCGCCCGCTTCGGCATGGCCCGCTCCGATATTGCCCGGTTGGCCGATGATATCGAACTGGGCCTGTTGCGCGGGCAGCGGCCAAATCCGGGGCTGGCGGGTCTACGAGCCCTGCTGGCGGCCAATGTTGGCGACGTGACCACCCATGTGGCCAAGCGGTTGAACGCGCGGCAGGCCGAGGCCATCGAGGCGCTGTTCGGCCGTATCGAGACGGCACTGGCGCCGCTGCTGGCCCTGCTGGGCGAGCACCGGATCACGGCGAGCGCATTGGCTGCCGCGATCTGCAGGGCTTTTGAGGCGGTGGCTGACGGCGCCGAGATTCCCGGCCGCGCGGAACTGGCCGATTGGGCCAGCCAGATGGCGGCGCAGGCCGGCGAGGGGCACAGCTTTCCGCCCACCGGACTCGATAGCGTCCTTGCGGCGCTGATGGCGGGGTTCCAGGTGCGCACGCGCGAGGAGCGCCGCAGCGATATCGCCATCTGGGGGCAGATCGAAGCCCGCCTGATGAATCCGGACCTGCTGATCCTCTGCGCGCTCAACGAGGATAAGTGGCCCGAAGCAGCCGATCCCGGCCCCTGGCTCAGCCGGGGCATGCGGCTGGCGGCGGGGCTCGAGCCGCCCGAGCGGCGGCAGGGGCTGGCGGCGCATGACTTCGCCCAAGGACTGGGCAATAAGAAAATCATCCTCGCTTACTCCAATCGCATCGGCACGAGCCCGGCTCTACCCTCACGCTTGCTGCAGCGGCTTTATGCCTATGCTGGCTTCGCGGACGACGATTTTGAGAAAAAGCAGAAAGAAGAGGATGCCAGGCGTCCGACCTGGCAGGAAATCTGGGAAAAGCGCGGTGGAGAATGGCTAGAACAAGCGCGGCAATTGGATGCGGTACCCCAAACCCGCGCCGCCACGCGGCCGGCGCCCAATCCGCCGGTCGATACCCGGCCGCGCCAGCTCTCGGTCACCGAGATCGAAACGCTGATGCGCTCGCCCTATGACATTTATGCCAAGCATGTGCTCAGGCTGCGGCCGCTCGACGCACTGGGCGAAACACCCGAGGCGCGCGAGCGCGGCACCATTATCCACGATATCCTTGCCCGCTTCGTCGAGGAGGGGCATGACGTGATGGCCGCCAATGCCGCCGCGCTGTTGCGGCAATTCGCGGTCGAGGCCTTTTCGGGGCTCGAAGGCATTGCCGAGCGGCGCGACATCTGGATCCGGCGCTTCGAGACGGCGGCGCGGCAATTCCTCGATTTTGAGCGTGCCCGCGATGCCGAGGTGCGGCGGCGCCATGCCGAGATCGCGGGGCTGTGGCCATTGCCCACCGGCTTTACCCTCAAGGGGCGGGCCGACCGGGTCGATGAAATGCTCGATGGCAGCTTGCAAATCCTCGACTTCAAGACTGGCTCGCTCCCCACGCCGGGGGCAATGAAGGCGTTCGAGGCGCCGCAAATGCTGCTCGAGGCGCAGATGGCGCGGGCGGGCGCCATGGTGGGCGTGCCGGCGGCCGACAGTTCGCGGCTGACCTATATCAAGATTGGGCTGGGGCCCGAGGCCTTCAGCCCCAAGGATTTTTCGCTGGGTGAGGGCCACACCATCATGAGTGCGGCGCAGGATATCGCCGAGCGCATGCAGCGCCATGTGGATTTTTTCCTGTTCAACCAGATGCCGATGCCGGCTCGCATCCTGCCGCTCAAGACGCAGCGCTTTGCCGGCGCCTATGATCATCTGGCGCGGGTCGATGAGTGGACCGTGGTGGACGAAGATGAGGAGGACGGCTTTTGAGCGAGCGCGGCAAACCCGTCATTTCCCCGGAGACCCGCACCAATCAGGCAAAAGCGGCGGACCCGAACCTGTCGATCTGGGTGTCGGCCAATGCCGGATCGGGTAAGACTTTCGTGCTGACCCGGCGCGTGTTGCGGCTGCTGCTGGCCGGTGCTACCCCGCAATCCATCCTGTGCCTCACCTATACCAAGGCAGCGGCGGCCGAAATGCGCGGTCGGCTGGCGCGGGAGCTGGCCCGCTGGGCCACCCTGCCCGAGCCCGAACTGGTGCGGGAGCTCAAGGAGATCGAAGCCAATGCCTATCGGCCCGCACTGGTCGAGCGGGCGCGGACCCTGTTTGCTCAGGCGCTGGAGACGCCGGGCGGGCTCAAGATCGTCACCATCCACGCCTTCTGCGAATCGGTGCTGCATCGCTTTCCGCTCGAAGCGGGCGTGCCCTTCGATTTCAAGGTGATCGAGGATGAGGAACGCATCCAGCTGCTGACGCAGACGCGCGAGGCCGTGCTGGCGCAGGGCCTGCGCGGCGAGGGCGCGACGGCAGCGGTCGAGACGCTGTTCGGCCTGCTCAGCGATTTTGCGCTAAGCGATGCGATCGAGCTGGCGCTGGGCGACGGCCGCAAGCTCAAGGCGGTGCTGGCCGACATCCCGCGCGCCAAGGCCAATCTGCGCCAGCTGGTGGGGCATAGTGGAGAGAGTTCGGCCGGGCTGCAGCGGCAATTGGTCGAGCAAAGTCTGCTGACGCCGGAGGGGATCAGGGAGATCGTGCGACTGTTCGGCGGCGATCCCAGCGGCAATAACCGCTTTGTCGATCTGCTGGCGCGGCTGGACCCCGATGCCATCGATGGCGGTACCTTGCGCACCGCCTTCCTCACCGACAAGGGCACGGCCCGCAAGCTGCTGACCGCCAAGCAGCAGGCGGACCGCCCCGATATCCTGACCTTGCTCGAAGCCGAGCAGGCCCGGGTCACGGCGCTGGTCGATGCGCTCAGCACGGCGCTGCTGGTCGAACGCAGCGAGGCGCTGCTTGACGTGGTGGCGCTGATTGCCTCCCGCTACCAGGCGCATAAGCGCGCGCGCTCGCTGCTCGATTTCGACGACCTGGTCGAAAAGCTGGGTGACCTGCTGGAAAATCCCGATGCCGGGCCCTGGGTGCAGTACAAGCTCGATACCGGCATCGATCATATCCTGGTCGATGAAAGCCAGGATACCAATCCCGAGCAATGGCGGGTGGTGCGGGCCATTGCCGACGAATTCTTCAACGGCGCCGGGGACGTGACGCGGCTGCGCTCGCTGTTCGCGGTGGGCGACCAGAAACAGTCGATCTATTCGTTCCAGGGGGCCGAGCCGACCCTGTTCGGCGCCACCGGCGAGCTGTTCCGCCGCCGCGCTGCCGAGGTTGAGGTGCCCTTCCTGCCGCTGCGGCTGCATATGAGCTTTCGCACCCTGCCCGAAGTGCTGGCGGCGGTCGACAAGGTCAGCGACGATCCCAATATCCAGGACGCGTTGCTCGAAAGCGAGAAAGTGCATCACGACACCAGCCGCCCCACCAAAGGCGGCAGCGTGTGCTTGTGGCCGCCGCTGCAGCAGGCCACGTCGGCAGGCGACGCTGGCGAATGGCCGACCGAGCCGGCCGAGGGTGGCGAAAAAACCGCGCCGCGCCAGGTCGCCGAGCGCATTGCGCGGGAAATCAAGGGCTGGATCGACACCAAGCGGCCGCTGACCAATCGCGGCAGGCCAGTGCGGCCCAATGACGTGCTGATCCTGGTGCAATCGCGCGGGGCGGTGTTCCAGGAGGTGATCCGCGCGCTGCGGCAGGCGGGGTTGCCGACGCCCGGCGCCGACCGGCTGGCCGTGTCCGACCATATCGCGGTGCTGGACCTCTTGGCGCTGTGCGATGTGCTGCTCAACCCGGCCGATAGCTTGCAATTGGCGGCACTGCTGCGCTCGCCTTTGTTCGATATCGGCGAGGAGGAGCTGTTCGCGCTGGCCCAGCCGCGCGAGAAAGGCCGCACGCTGTGGCAGGCGCTGGAAACAGCGACCACGCCCGGTTGTGCCGAGGCCTATCGTGCCCTGTCGCGCTGGCGGGGCGAACTGGATTTTGAGCGACCATTCGAATTTCTGACCCAGGTGCTCTATGCCGAGGGCGGGCTGCGGCGCTTCCACGCCCGGCTGGGTGAGGAAGTAGACGAGGTCTTCGCCGAATTGCTGGAACTGGCGCTGGCCCATGAGCAGGGGTCGCAGCCCTCGCTGCAGGGCTTTGTCGTCGCCATGCGGCAAAGCGCGGTCTCGATCAAGCGCGAGCTGGCCGAGGCCGGCAATGGCGTGCGGGTGATGACGGTGCATGGCGCCAAGGGGCTTGAGGCCCCAATCGTTATCCTGGCCGATGCGGCGAGCAAGCCGCAGGGCAATCAGGTCAATCGGCCGGTTTACCTGTTGACCGAGGCGCCTGGCCCGCTGCTGGTGCATGCCTCGGGCAGCAAGAACCATGTGCCGGGCAGCCTGGGCGTCAAGAGCCAGGTCGAGGCCAATCTGGCCAAGGAATATTGGCGCCGGCTCTATGTCGCCATGACCCGGGCGGAAGACGAGCTTTACGTCACCGGCGCGCTGACCCCCTCGGCAAAACCCGAACGGCAGCTCGAGGGCACCTGGTATCAGGCCATCGAGCGGGCGCTGCGCGCCGACGCCGAAATCGTGCTCGACGGGGAGGGCCGCGAGACCGCGCTGATCTATCCGCGCGACCGGGTGGCGCCGCAACCGGTCAAGCGGCTGTCCGAAACGCCCGCCGCTGCCAGCCTGCCCCAGGCCTTTGCGGCGGTGCCGGCACCCAAGGTGGCAAAACTGGTTGCCCCCTCCTCGGCCCGCAGCCATGTGGCGCCGGCCGTGGCGCTCGATAGCCTTGCCGAGCAGCTGCGCGATGCCGAAGCGGCCCGCAAGGAGGGCATCGCCCTGCACGCCCTGCTGCAGCATCTGGGCCGGGTGGAGCCGAGCCTATGGCCGGCCGTGGTGCCCAAGGCGCTGGCTGCTTTATGGCCCGAAGCACCCGACCAGCATGCCCGGATCGGGGCCAAGGCCATGTCCATCCTCACCAAGCCCGAACTGGCACCCTTATTTGCCGCCAATAGCCGGGCGGAAGTGCCATTTTTGGTGGCGGCGCAACGGGATGGCACCCCGATCCGGCTGGCCGGGCGGATCGACCGGCTGGTCATTGACGACTCAAGGCTATTGGTGATCGACTACAAATCCGACATGTCGGTGCCCGGCGGCCCGGAGGACGTGCCGGGGCCGTATTTGACGCAATTGGGCCTGTATGCGCTGGTTGCAGACCAGCTCTTCCCGGGCCATTCCGTCGAGGCGGCTATCCTGTGGACTGGATTGGAATCGTTGATGATTTTGCCGTCTGATCACCTTCGCGCAGCGACCGGGGGCTTCACCTTGCAGTGACGCAGGCTTGCAGCAAGGCTGGACTCTCACCAGCTTTGGGAGCAATGAGACCACCGCTTTCAACCAAAAGGCAACTTAACCCATGACTACACACGTTTCCGACGCCAATTTTGGCGAGGAAGTCCTTAACTCCAAAGAGCCCGTTCTCGTGGATTTCTGGGCGGAGTGGTGCGGGCCGTGCCGCGCGATCGCACCTGTGCTCGATGAGCTTTCGAGCGAACTGGCCGGCAAGGTCAAGATCGTCAAGCTGAACATCGACGAAAACCCCTCCACCACCGTCAAATACGGCGTTCGCTCCATCCCCACCATGATCCTGTTCAAGGGCGGGGAAGCTGCCGATATGAAGATCGGCGCGGGCACGCCCAAGGCCGGCCTGACCAAGTGGCTCGAAGGCCACGCGGCCTAAGACCGTCCATTCAAGAATTGCAGAACACCGCTGGGGCGACCCGGCGGTGTTTTTGTTTGTGACATCGCCCGCGCAAAGACTTTCCTCGCCCCGGTGCGCGCTACATTTTGTATGCCTTTCCATGGCGGCCGACTCTCTATAGTATTCATCGTCCTTTACCGATGGAGACGATCATGGCCCACCACGTTACCGATGCCAACTTTGCCGCCGAAGTGCTGAATTCCAGCGAGCCGGTGCTGGTGGATTTCTGGGCGGAATGGTGTGGCCCCTGCAAGGCGATGGACCCGATCCTGGAACAGGTCGCGCTTGATCTGGCCGGCAAGGTCAAGATCGTCAAGCTTGACGTGGACAGCAATCCCAGCACCGTGACGCAATATCATGTGCGCGCCATGCCCACGATGATCGTGTTCAAGGACGGCCAGCCGACCGACGTGAAAGTGGGCGCCGGCCAGTCGCGCGCGCAGCTGATCAAGTGGCTGGAGAGCCACGCCGCCTGATTGGCTGATATCACCGGGCCTGATAGTCTCTCCCCATAAGAAGACTTGGGAGGAGAGGCCTGTGGCCCCTATCGATCTCGCTGCCGCTCCGTTCAACCTCGATGACGAAGCCATGGCGTGGGTGCATGCCACCCGCGACGGCCTGACCCCGCGCGACAAGCTGGCCCAGCTCTTCGTGCTCTTGGCGCGGGGTGAGACCGGCGAGGTGCTCGAGCAATTGCGCGCCTTCAAGCCCGGCGGCATTACCCGGGTCTATTCGGGCGATCTCGCCAGCGAAGTGACATTGGCGCAGGGCCTCAACGGCATCGGCGCCGTGCCCATGCTGGTCAGCGCCGATCTCGAAGGCAGCCGCATGAGCCTGCCCTTCGGCACGCCAGTGCCCAATCCGCTGGCGCTGGCGGCAGCGGACGATGTGGAAGCGACCACGGCCATTTCCACCATCATGGCGCAGGAAGCCCATGCCGTGGGGCTCAATTGGAGCTTTACCCCGGTCATCGATATCAATGCGGCCTTCCGCAGCGCCATTGTGGGCACCCGCTCCTATGGCAGCGATGTGGACCGTATCGAGCGCCATGCGCTGGCCCAGATCGCCGCCTTCCAAGCCAATGGCGTCGCCGCTACGGTCAAGCATTGGCCCGGCGAAGGCTATGACGACCGCGACCAGCATCTGGTGACCACGGTCAATCCGCTGACCATGAAGGCCTGGGACAGCAATTTCGGCCGGCTCTATCGCGCCGCCATCAAGGCCGGCGTAATGAGCGTGATGTCCGCCCATATCGCCTTCCCCGCCTTTGTGCGGGCGCTCGACCCCGATGCGGGTGCCGAGGCCTATCGGCCGGCGTCGTTGAGCCGGATTTTGAACGAGGACCTGTTGCGGCGCGAGCTGGGCTTTAACGGCCTCATCGTTTCCGACGCCACGCCCATGGCCGGCATGGGCGATTGGGGTCCGCGCGATGCTGTTTTGCCCGAGGTGATCATTGCCGGCTGTGACGTGATCCTGTTCTCGGACGATCCAAATGCCGACCTGATGCGGCTGGTCAAAGCAGTCGCCGATGGACGGCTGAGCCAGGAGCGCGTGGACGAAGCGGTGACGCGGGTGCTGGCGCTCAAGGCGGCTTTGGGGCTGCATCGCAATCCCGGCCCGCCCAGCCTTGCCGCTGCCCAGCAGGTGGTGGGCAGCGAGGCTAGTCGAATGACCGCCGAAGCTGTGCACAAGCGGGTGCCGACCCTGGTCAAGGACGTGGCTGGATTGCTGCCGCTGTCACCGGCCAGGCACAAGCGCGTACTGGTGTTTTCCGGTGGGGCGATCATTCCCTTCGTGCCGCAACCATTGCCGCTCAGCGTGCCGGAGCGGCTGGATCGCGAAGGTTTCGCCGTCACCCTGTTCGAGCCCGGCATGAGCGTCAGCCCCAAGGATTTCGACCTAGTGCTGTACCTGTTTGCCGAGGAAACCGTGCTGACGCGTAGCCGGATTTTCCTTGATTGGGTCAAGCTCACCGGCAGCGTCTTCGACGGCATGGCGCGCTACTGGCACGACCTGCCCACGCTGATGATCAGCTTTGGTTATCCCTATTATCTCTACGACGCGCCGCGCGTGCCCACCTATGTCAACGCCTATGGCTCCAGCGAGGCGCTGCAGGCAGCCGTGGTCGAGGCGTTGATGGGCCGCACGGAATTCGCTGGAACGAGCCCGGTAGACCCGTTCTGCGGCAGCGAACAGGGCAAGTATTGAGGGCTTAGGCCTCCGCATGCGGAGAGCCCTGATCGGTCCCCTCCCCCTTGAG
>UCAU01000060.1:37718-111953 GCA_900470445.1 Hyphomicrobiales bacterium
CCACCCTCAATCCCTCCCCTCAAGGGGGAGGGAGGCAGATCGAGCTACGACCCGCTACTCCGGGAACGTCCCGTTCTTGAGTAGCACCTGCCCCGCCAGATAGAGCGAACCCGAAATCACGACGCGGGCATTGGGCGTCGTGGCGGCTGATTTGAGCGCGGCCTGGATCGATCTGGCGGGTGTCGCATTGAACCCGGCCTTGTTGGCCTCGTCGGCAATGTAGCCGGCATCATGCGCATTGGTCTCGCCGGGAATGGTGAGCGTGATGATGCGCTCAGCCATGCCGGCAAAGGGCGCCAGCACCGCGCTGGGCGAGCGGGTGTTCATCATGCCCATGATCAGCACCAGCGGCGCGGGGCGCGCGCGCTCCATATCGGCCAGCGCCCGGGCGAGGGCGCGGGTGCCATGGGCATTGTGGCCGCCATCGAGCCAGAGTTCGGCGCCGGGGCCAAGCAGGTCGCGCAGCTTGCCGGCGACCGGGGACAGGCGGGCGGGCCAGATGACATCGCCCAGCCCCTTGGCAATGGCGGATTCATCGACCGGCAGCCCGAAATGGCGGATGGCGGCGATGGCGACCCCGGCATTTTCGAATTGATGATTGCCCACCAGCTTGGGCGGCGGCAGATCGAGCAGGCCCGCTTCATCCTGATAGATCAGGCGGCCATCCTGGGCGAAGGCATCGAAATCCTGCCCACCAACAAAGGGCACCACGCCCAGCTTGGCCGCTACGCGATTGATCGAGGCCAGGCCCTCATCGGCCTGACGGGCGACGACGGCGAGTGCACCGCGCTTCATGATATTGGCTTTTTCGACCGCAATCTTGCCGATCGTATTGCCCAGGAACGCCATGTGGTCGAGATCGACCGGGGTGATGATGATGCCCAGCGGGTGTTCGACCACATTGGTCGTGTCATAGGTGCCGCCCATGCCCACTTCGAGCAGGAGATAATCCGCCTTGATCTCGGAAAACAGCACGAAGGCGGCGGCCGTGGTGACCTCGAAATAGGTGATGGGCTGGCCCGCATTGACCTGTTCGACCCGCTCCAGCACTTCATTGAGCCGGCGGGTGGAGACCAGCTTGCCCGCCAGCCGGATACGCTCGTTGAAGCGCACCAGATGGGGCGAGGTATAGACATGCACCGACTTGCCCGCGGCTTCCAGCATGGCCCGCAGATAGGCGATGGTGGAACCCTTGCCATTGGTGCCGGCGACATGGATCACCGGCGGCATCCGATCATGCGGCCGGCCCAATTCCTCGAGCAGGCGATTG
Organism: Hyphomicrobiales bacterium; assembly: GCA_900470445.1. Lineage (GTDB taxonomy): Bacteria > Pseudomonadota > Alphaproteobacteria > Rhizobiales > Devosiaceae > Devosia. Next base: position 38,989 of record UCAU01000060.1, read on the forward strand.
AGCCGCTCCAGGCTGAGGTCGATCAGCTTGGGATGCAGCACCGAAAGGCGCTTGAGGATGGCGTCGGTACGGGACATGGAGCGGACTCAATTGCGGCACGGGATCAGCCGGGCCGGTTTACAATGGGTCGGGCTGGGCCTCAAGGGCGGCGTGGGCTAGCCGCGGCCGCGATAGGAGGGCACACCGGTATCGGGCAGCCAGATGCCCTCGGGCGGGGTGCCGGTCTGCCAGAACACATCGATGGGGATGCCGCCGCGCGGATACCAATAGCCCCCGATACGCAGCCAGCGCGGATCAAGCAGCGCCACCAGCCGGCGGCCGATCGAGACGGTGCAATCCTCGTGGAAGGCGCCGTGATTGCGGAACGAGGTCAGATAGAGCTTGAGCGATTTGGATTCGACCAGCCAATCGCCGGGCACGTAATCGATGACCAGATGGGCGAAATCGGGCTGACCGGTCACCGGGCAGAGCGAGGTGAATTCGGGCGCGGTGAAGCGGGACACGTAATTGGTGTCGGCTTGCGGATTGGGCACGCGTTCGAGAATTGCCGCCTCGGGGGAGGCGGGAATGCCGGAATTTTGGCCAAGCTGGGTGAGATTGAGACTATCGGACATCAAAGTTTCTCCTGCGGACAGGCAACACAGACCTGCGCGGGTCCTCGAATAGACGCTCGCGGCGCATAAAAAAAGGCCGGTCACCATGGACCGGCCTTTGAAAGCTTGACTGCCGGGCTTACTCGGCGTGGGCGGCGCTGGGCGCGGCCAGATCACCATCATCGCCTTCGGCGGCAATGGCCGCGTCACGCAGGCTGACGGCGGGCAGGGCCGGAGCAGTGCCGGTCAATTCGGCGGTCGGCTCGGCGCGGGTCAGGATGCCGGCGAGCGAGCCGATGGTAGAGCGCAGATTGTGGCGATGCACGACCATGTCGACCATGCCATGCTCATGCAGATATTCGGAGCGCTGGAAGCCCTTGGGCAGCTTTTCGCGAATGGTCTGCTCGATGATGCGGGCGCCGGCAAAGCCGATGCGCGCGCCGGGCTCCGCCAGATGCACATCGCCCAGCATGGCATAGGAAGCCGTGACGCCGCCGGTGGTGGGATCGGTAAAGACCACAAAGAACGGTAGCCCCGCTTCGCGCAGGCGCAGCACGGCAACGGTGGTGCGCGGCATCTGCATCAGCGAGAAAATGCCTTCCTGCATGCGGGCGCCGCCGGAGGCGACGAACAGCACGAAGGGCGTCTTGCGGGTGACGGCGGTTTCAAGTCCGGTGATGATGCCCTGCCCGGCTGCCATGCCGAGTGAGCCGCCGATGAAATCGAAATCCTGCACGGCAACGGTGGTGTCGCGATCATAGAGCTTGCCGGTGGCGACGATGACGCTGTCATCATAGCCGGTCTTGGCGCGGCTTTCCTTGAGACGGTCGGTATAGCGCTTCTGGTCGCGGAATTTGAGCGGATCGACCGGCACGGCGGGCACCGGTACGAGATCGTATTTGCCTTCGTCAAAGAAGGTCGCCAGCCGATCGGCCGGCTTGATCTTCATGTGGTAGCCCGAATTGGGCACCACCCACTGATTGGCCTCGAGATCGCGATAGAACACCATCTCGCCGGACTCAGGGTCCTTCACCCACAAATTCTCCGGCGTCTCGCGCTTGTTGGAGAGGAAGGAGCGGATTTTGGGGCGGACGAAATTGTCGATCCAGTTCATGGCGGCGGCCTTATCGGATGTCCTATCGGGACAGGACGTAATGATCAATTGTGGCGATTATTATCAGGGCTGGCGCGGCATGGCAAAGCGGGGGTGGGGATAAGCTGGCTGGCTTCTTCCTTCTCCCCTTGTGGGAGAAGGTGGCGCGCAGCGCCGGATGAGGGGTCAGCGATGGGGAGAGACCCCCTCACCCGCCCTTCGGGCACCCTCTCCCACAAGGGGAGAGGGAAGAAGATCAGGCCCGCGCCCGCTTCACGCCGGCGGCCAGGCTTGCCACGATATCGCGGACAGCGCTGACGGTCTGGTCAGTGGCCTTGCCATCGACCAGCGACTTGCCCACGGCATCGACCAGCACGGTGCCCACCACGATGCCATCGGCATGCCTTCCGATTTCGGCGGCGTCTTCGGCGGTCTTGATGCCGAAGCCGACCGCGACGGGCAGGTCGGTATGGCCCTTGATGCGATCGACGGCCTCGCCCACCGCGCCACGCGACTTGATGGCGGCGCCGGTAATGCCGTTCATCGAGACATAGTAGACAAAGCCCGAGGTGTTTTTGAGCACGGCGGGCAGGCGCTTGTCATCGGTAGTGGGCGTGGTGAGGCGGATGAAATTGATGCCGGCCTTGAGGGCGGGAATGCAGAGTTCTTCGTCTTCCTCGGGCGGCAGATCGACGATGATGAGGCCATCGACGCCCGCATCCTTGGCGGCGGCGACGAATTTATCGACGCCGAAAATATAGATGGGATTGTAATAGCCCATCAGCACCACCGGGGTGGTTTCGTCCTTGCGGCGGAAATCCTCGACCATGCCGAGCACGCCGCGCAGCGTCTGTCCGGCGGCAAGCGCCCGCTGGCCACCGAGCTGGATGGCAACGCCATCGGCCATGGGATCGGAAAAGGGCATGCCCAATTCGATCACATCGGCGCCGGCCTGCGGCAGGGCTTCGAAAATGGCCTGGCTGGTGGCAAGGTCCGGATCGCCGCCCATGACGAAGGTCACCAGAGCCGGGCGGTTCTGGGCCTTGAGTTCGGCGAAACGCTTTTCAATACGCGACATGGCTAGAGCAGTCCCAGATAATTGCCGACGCTTTCGACATCCTTGTCGCCGCGCCCGGAGAGGCACAGCACCACGGACTGATCCTTGCTCAGCGTCGGGGCAAGCTTGATGACCTGGGCCAGGCCATGCGCGGATTCGAGCGCGGGAATGATGCCTTCCATGCGGGTGCAGAGCTGGAAGGCGGCGAGCGCTTCATTGTCGGTAATGGGCACATAGGTGACGCGCTTGGTGTCGTGCAGGAACGAGTGTTCCGGGCCGACGCCGGGATAATCAAGGCCCGCTGAAATGGAGTGGCCTTCCAGTATCTGGCCATCCTTGTCCTGCAGCAGATAGGTGCGGTTGCCATGCAGCACGCCGGGCGAACCGCCAGTCATGGAAGCGGCGTGGCCGTTTTCGACATCAACGCCATGCCCGCCCGCTTCGGCGCCATAGATGGCAACTTCAGGATTGTCGAGAAAGGCGTGGAAGGTGCCGATGGCGTTGGAGCCCCCGCCGACACAGGCAACGATGGCATCAGGCAGCTTGCCTTCGGCAGCCTGGAACTGTTCCTTGAGTTCGATGCCGATCACCGATTGGAAATCGCGCACCATTTCGGGATAGGGATGCGGACCAGCCGCCGTGCCGATCAGGTAATAGGTGGTGTCGACATTGGTGACCCAGTCGCGCAGCGCCTCGTTCATGGCGTCCTTGAGCGTGCCGGCGCCAGCGGTGACCGGACGCACTTCGGCGCCCAGCATTTTCATGCGTAGCACATTGGGCTTTTGCCGCTCGACGTCGGTGGCGCCCATAAAAATGGTGCAGGGCAGATCGAATTTGGCACAGACCGTGGCCGTCGCCACGCCATGCTGGCCGGCGCCGGTTTCGGCGATGATGCGGGTCTTGCCCATGCGCTTGGCCAGCAGAATCTGGCCCAGGCAATTGTTGATCTTGTGGGAGCCGGTATGGTTGAGCTCTTCGCGCTTGAACCAGACCTTGGCGCCGCCCAGATGCTCGGTGAGGCGCTTGGCGAAGTAGAGCGGGCTGGGACGGCCGGTATAATGGATCGCCAGGTCCTTGAGCTCGGCCTGGTAGGCGGGATCGATCTTGGCGGCGCGGTATTGCTGCTCCAGATCAAGGATCAGCGGCATCAGGGTTTCAGCGACGAAACGGCCGCCATAGAGCCCGAAACGGCCATGTTCGTCCGGGCCGTTGCGCAGGGAATTGATGCCGTCCATGATGGTCCTCTCGATGCAACTCGACAGGCCAGCAGGTGGGTCTGTCAACGCGCCGTGTTAGCCGGCTGCCCGGGCGTTCCGAATGAACGCTTCGATCAGCCGCTTGTCCTTGACGCCGGGCGCCGATTCGACGCCGGAGGACACATCGACCCCAAAGGGGCGCACGGTCTTGATGGCGTCGGCCACGGTTTGCGGCGTCAGGCCACCCGAAAGCATGAAGGGGATGGACGGGTCAAGCGCCTTGAGCAGGGACCAGTCGAAGGTTTCGCCCAATCCACCGGGCCGATCGGCGCCTTTGGGCGGCTTGGCATCCACCAGAATGCGGTCGGCAACCTCAAGGAAGCCGGCCACCTGCGCCACATCCTCGGCCGAACCGATGGGAACGGCCTTCATGATTTCCACGCCCGCCTCGGCGCGGATGGCCGCGACACGATGCGGTGTCTCGGGGCCATGGAGCTGGATCCAGTCGGGCCCCAGGGCCGCCACTTCGGCTACCGTGCTATTGTCGGGATTGACCAGGACCACGCAGGTTTCCACTCGCCCACGGGCCGCCGAAATCAGCGTTGCAATGTCCTCGATCGAGACATGGCGGGGCGAGCGCGGAAAATGCATGAAGCCCACCATATCGGCCCCGGCCGCTATGGTGACGTCCAGCATTTCGGGGGTCTTGATGCCGCAGATTTTAATGATCAGGGGGTCGGCCATGGGTTGCTCAGCGGAGCTCCAAAAGGTCATCGACGTCGCTCAGCGGCCCGCCGGCTGGCGATTGGCCCTGGCTTTTGCGCACAGATTCGAGCTCGCTATTGAGCATATGGGCCTCGCGGCGCCAATGGCGCTCGCGCTGGCGGTGCTGCCTCTGGGCAAACCAGGTGGCAATGCCACCCAACAGGACGCCCACCAGCAGCACCGCATACAGCACCACGAACAGCGGCACGCCATAGCCGGGCGTCGCCAATTGCTCGACCGGCACGAAGGGATTGAAATTGACGATCACGAATTGCCGATTGGCCAGGGCAAAGACAATCAGCACCAAACAAAGCGGCACCAGGACCAGCCAGCCGACAATCTTGTTGAGCATACTCGCTTTGCCTTGGGGCCGCTTGCCCGGTTACGAGCGGTTGAGCCGCTCGCGGATTTCCTTGCCCGCCTTGAATTGCGGCACGTATTTCTCGCCAACATCGACCTGCTCGCCGGTGCGCGGGTTGCGCCCGACCCGGGCCGGACGGTTCTTGACCGAAAAGGCGCCAAAGCCGCGCAGCTCGACGCGGTCGCCCCGCGCCATGGCATCCCCGATCTCATCGAGGATGGCATTGACGATGTTTTCGATATCACGCTGGAACAGATGCGGATTTTCCGCCGCGAGTTTCTCGACGAGTTCCGACTTGATCATCCTTGGCTCCGGGTATGAGGCCGCTGCGCTCCGTGGGTCACGAGGCTGCGCCAACCTGCCAAAGCGAGACCAGCCCGTCAAGCGTGATAGCCCCATTCGCAGGCAAACCAAGCGCTGCACGGGCCTGTCCGCCCAAAAAAGTGCCAATCCAGCCCAGGCTGGAGCTTTCCAGCGGCCAGGCGGTGACGATTTGCAAGTCCTTGGGCACGTCGCGTTCGGCCTCAAGCCAGGCCTGCGCTTCCAATTCCCCGCCCACCGCATCGATCAGGCCCGTTTCGACACCGACCCGTCCGCTCACGATGCGGCCATCAGCCAGGCCCAGCGCCACGGGCCGCGCCAGGTTGCGCCGCTCGGCGACGATATCGACAAACCACTGAAAACTGTCATCGACCAGGGCACTAATGGAGGCGCGCACTTCGCCCACCATGGGCTCGTCATAATCGGGCTCGGCCTTGAGGGGGCCGGAAGCGACCTTGTCGAGATCGACCCCGATCGTGTCGAGCAGCTTGCCGGCATTGATATGCTGGTAAAGCACGCCGATCGAGCCAACGATGGAGAGGCGCCGGGCAAAAATCTGATCGGTGCCGATGGCAGCCATATAGGCGGCCGAGGCGCCCAATTCCTTGATCACCGCAACGACCGGCTTTTTGGCCCGCAGCTGACCGAGCGCTTCATAGAGCTCCTCGCCGCCCGCCGTGGTGCCGCCGGGCGAATTGATGGCGACGACGACAGCCTTGACGCTGTCATCCTCGGCCAATTCCTCGATCAGCTTGAGACGCGTCGGATCGGTGGCGATGGTGCCATCGATCACCACGCGGGCGATGTGTTCGCCCACCGGGGCATTAGAGAGGGCAAAGCGGCCGGCCAGGGCCAGAATGGCAATGGCCAACGCCACAAAAGCCAGAATGCGCCAGAACCCCCGCGAGCGCCGATAGGTCTCTGCGGCAATGACCTCATGCGGATTAACGGGACGGGATGGCTCTTCGATAGGCTGATCACTCATCATCGCCTCGCAGGTTTGGTGACCGAAGGGGTAGCGAGCACCAGCAGGCTTGGCAAGAGCGCGTCAGAGCACCTTGACCATGAACCGCGCTGCAGCCTCATAGCTCAGCAGCTTTTCAGCCAGTTCGGGGGCCGGGAAAGGCCGAAAACCGTGTTTGGTCCAGAACGGGATCGAGCCGTTGACTGCGACCAGGCTCATATTGGCAAAGCCGCGGCTGCGGGCGTGGCGTTGGATGTCGCCGATGATCATGGCGGCGGCGCCCGTGCCGCGGGCGGCGGGTAGCAGGGCCAGATCGTGGAGATAATAGGTGTCGGCGTCGGCCGGGATGGCGCCGAGCAGCGCGTTGAGTGCGGGCAGGGATTTGAAGCGCCAGGGATGGGAGAGGACATAGCCCGAGGGAACGCCATCGAGCTCGAGCAGGCGAGTGCCATCGGGATAGAGAAGCTGGCGTTCGGCGAAGACCGCCATGTCCTCGGGAAAGCCGGGATGCACTTTTTCAGCGATCGCTTCGACCACGGGCAGATCGAATGTGGTCAGGGCCCGCCAGTGCATTGCTTGTTTCATGGGGCTTCTTAAAGGCAAAAGGCCCGCACTGTGAAGTGCGGGCCCCTGCAGATTTGCAAAGCTAGGACGAATTACTTCTCGTCGCGGCCCTTGAGCGCAGCGCCCAGGATGTCGCCGAGCGAAGCGCCCGAATCGGACGAACCGTAATTGGCGACAGCTTCCTTTTCCTCGGCGATTTCGAGCGCCTTGATGGACAGCTGGATGCGGGACGTCTTGCGATCGTACTGGGTGACGCGTGCGTCGACCTTTTCGCCCTTGCTGAAACGCTCGGGACGCTGGTCGTTGCGATCGCGGCTGAGGTCAGCACGACGGATGAAGGCGGTCAGCTCGCTGTCGGCGATACGGACTTCAATGCCCCCATCGTTGACTTCGATCACGGTGCCGGTGACGACAGCGCCCTTGCGGATGCCGCCGGCTTCGCCAGCAGTGTCGCCCGAGGCGGCCGAAGCTTCGCCAGCGGAGAGCTGCTTGATGCCCAGCGAGATGCGTTCCTTTTCGACGTCAACATCGAGAACCTTGGCCGAAACCATGTCACCGCGGTTGTAGTCTTCCAGGGCCACTTCGCCCGACTTCTGCCAATCGAGATCGGAGAGGTGAACCATGCCGTCCACATCGCCGTCGAGGCCGATGAACAGGCCGAATTCGGTCTTGTTCTTGACTTCGCCTTCGATGACCGAACCAACGGGGAACTTCTCGGCGAAGGATTCCCACGGATTCTGCAGGGTCTGCTTGAGACCGAGCGAAATACGGCGCTTGTCGGGATCGACCTCGAGCACGACGACTTCGACTTCCTGGGAGGTCGAGACGATCTTGCCGGGGTGAACGTTCTTCTTGGTCCAGCTCATTTCCGAAACGTGGATCAGGCCTTCAATGCCCGGCTCCAGTTCGACGAACGCACCGTAATCGGTGATGTTGGTCACGCGGCCGGTGAACTTGGCCTCGATCGGATACTTGGCTTCGATGCCATCCCACGGATCGGCCTGAAGCTGCTTCATGCCGAGCGAGATACGGTGGCTCTCGTGGTTGATGCGAACGATCTGGACCTTGATGGTCTCGCCGATCGTCAGCACTTCGGACGGGTGGTTCACCCGGCGCCATGCGATGTCGGTGACGTGCAGCAGGCCGTCAATGCCGCCCAGATCAACGAACGCACCGTAATCGGTGATGTTCTTGACCACGCCGTCGACAACCTGGCCCTCTTCGAGCTGCTGGACGATTTCCGAACGCTGTTCAGCGCGCGATTCTTCGAGAATGGCACGACGCGACACGACGATATTGCCGCGACGCTTGTCCATCTTCAGAATCTGGAAGGGCTGCGGCACGTTCATTAGCGGAGCGATATCGCGGATCGGGCGGATATCGACCTGCGAACGGGGCAGGAAGGCAATGGCGCCTTCGAGGTCGACGGTGAAACCACCCTTGACCTGGTTGAAGATGGTGCCTTCAACGCGCTCATTGTTGTTGTACATTTCTTCGAGCTTGACCCAGCTCTCTTCACGGCGGGCCTTCTCGCGCGACAGCACGGCTTCACCGGCAGCGTTTTCGACGCGGTCAACATAGACCTCGACGATCGAGCCAACCTGGATGGTGCCGTCACGGCCAGCCTGGCCGAATTCCTTGAGCGCGATGCGCCCTTCGGTCTTGAGGCCCACGTCGATGATCGCCAGATCCTTTTCGATCGCGACCACGGTGCCCTTAACAACGGCGCCCTCAAGGGGTTCGTTGTCGATGAACGAGTCCATCAAAAGGGATTCAAAATCTTCTTTCGTCACAGTTTGCTGTGCCAAATTCATATCTCCAGTGCACCGGGGGCTTGAGGTTGAGACCGGAAACCCGCCACTTCGCAAACGCAAAATGCCGGCGCGCGAGCGCCCGATCGATGTCTATTGGGTATGTTTCCGGACCAAAGCTTGGCTGATTGGCGGGACCGAAACACGCAAGGAGGAAATTAAAGCTGACTAGAAGACGATCACTCGAACCGCAAAAGTCTGCAACTTTTGCTGAGTGACCTCTAGGGCTTTGCCTTGTGCGCCATGGTCGTTTCGACAATCGCGATGGCTGCGCGGAGTGCGGCCTCTATATCGAGAAGCGTCGTATCGAGCAAGTGTGCGTCGTCAGCTTTATAGAATCCGCCATTGGGATTGGCCATGTCGCGGGCGTCCCGTTCTTCTATCTGGTGATAGAGGGCGTAGCGATCAACCTCCAAGCCGCGCGATTCCAGCTGGCGGGCGCGGCGCTCCATGCGGGCCTTGCTATCGGCCTGGATGAACAGCTTCACATCGGCATCGGGGCAGATATTGGTGCCGATATCGCGCCCATCAAGCACGGCGCCGCCGGGCTGGGTCGCAAAATTGCGCTGATAATCGAATAAAGCCGCCCGCACCGGGCCGATTACGGCGACCTTGCTGGCGAGCACGCCCGAGCGGGCCGAGGTCAATTCCGCCACATCGGCCAGATGGCTGGCGTCGAGCGCCCGCGCAGCGGCAATGGCTGCATCTTCAAAGCCGGGCAGGTCTTCCCAATCGGACACCGCGCGGCCAACGGCGCGATAGAGCAGACCGGTGTCGAGATGGGGCAGGCCATAATGGCGGGCAAGGCCCGAGGCCAGCGTGCCCTTGCCGGAGGCGGCGGGTCCGTCAACGGCAATGATCATGGCAGCTCCCCTCGCATGCGCGTTTGTTGCCTATTGGCTTTGGCATAATCACCGGACGAAAAGAACCGGCAATCGGTAGAAATCCCCGTGCCGTGGCCAGCCAGCGCCCTACCCCGCCGAAAAGCTGGCGCCGACCGCGCTCAATGCGGTGACAAAGCTGGGGAAGCTGGCGGCGATGGGCCGCGCATCATCAATGGTGACAGGCGCCTTGCTGGCAAAACCCAGCACCAGAAAGCTCATGGCGATGCGGTGATCATGGTGGGTGTCGACCTGCCCGCCGCCCGGCACGGCGCCGACGCCCTTGACCAGCAATTGATCGCGCCCCTCAAGGCAGTCAACGCCATTGGCGGCCAGCCCGGCAGCCGTGACCGCCAGGCGATCGCATTCCTGCTCGCGCAGCGCGGCAATGCCTTCGATCATCGTTGAGCCATCGGCATAGGCCGCAGCGATCGCCAAGGCCGGAATATCGTCGAGCATGGCACCGGCATGGTCGGCCGTTACGTGCACACCCCGCAGTCGCGAGGAGCGGACGCGCAGATCGGCGACATGTTCGCCCCCCGCCTCGCGCTGATTGATGAAGGCGATATCGCCGCCCATTTCGAGCAGTGTATCGATCAGCCCGGTGCGGTTGGGATTGATCAGCACATTTTCGATCACGAGATCGGAGCCGGGTACGATCAGTGCCGCGACAATGGCATAGGCGGCCGAAGATGGGTCGCCCGGCACGATGACGCGGCGCGGCTTGAGTTCGGGCAGCCCCACCAGCGTGATGGTCGCGGCGCCGGCTTCGTCAAGAACCGTCGAAATCTGCGCACCGAAATCGGCCAGCAGCTTCTCGGTATGATCGCCGGTCGGCACCGGCTCGATGATGGTCGTGGTGCCAGGGCTGGCAAGACCCGCCAGCAGCAGCGCCGATTTGATCTGCTCGGACGGCGCCTTCATGGTGTAGCGGATCGGGGCGGGGGCCAGCGGTCCCTGGATGGCGATGGGCAAATGCCCGTCATCGCTCTCCAATACGCTCATGCCTGTAACAGCCAGCGCATCGAGCAAAGGCTGCATCGGTCGCCGGGTCAAGGTCGGCCCGCCGGTTAAATGGCTGATGAAGCGATAGGGCGCCAGAACACCCAGCATCAGGCGCACGCCCGTGCCGGCATTACCGAAATCCAGCGTCGCGGTCGGCGCGAGCAGGCCATTGATCCCCAGGCCATGCACATCGCAGCCGCCCTCATGCAGATCCACGACCACACCGAGCGCGCGCAGAGCGTTTGCTGTGGACAGTACGTCCTCGGCCGCCAGCAGGCCCTCGATGCGCGTGCGGCCGACGGCCAGCGCCCCAAGGATCAGCGCCCGATGGGAAATCGCCTTGTCGCCGGGGGTGGAAAAGCGCCCGGAAAGCGGGGCGACGCGCTGGGCGGAGAGCGGTTGGGCGTGCGGATCGGCGTCGGGCATGGCGGCCATGGGCTGGTTTGCGGCGGGGCGGGTTTAGCATGGCCCAGCCGCCCGAAGCCACCGCCGAGATGGCCGGCCGCCGTCGCGCCCGCATTTTCGGTTTGACAGGGGCCTGGTTTGCCCATAACCGGACTGACCGAAGCGGCGGCACCTGCCCCCCGCAAACCCAATCCCCACGAGGAACATCGATGGCCAGTTCCGAACGCGGCACCAAGCGGACCGATCCCGATACCGGGAAGAAGTTCTACGACCTCAACATGGACCCGATCGTCTCGCCCTATACCGGCAAGAGCTATCCGCGCTCGTATTTCGAGCAGCTGCTGGTCGGCAAGCCCTCCCCCGCCACCGCCCGCAAGGTGGATGACGAGGATGAGGTCGAGGAAGAAGAGGAAGTCGAGGACGTCGCAGCGCCCGAAATCGTCTCTCTGGAAGATGCCGATGCCGAAGAATCCGGCGACGAGGCCATTCCCGATACCGACGATGTTGAAGTCGACGAAGAACTCGGCGATGACGATGCCGACGTCTTCCTCGAGGAAGACGAGGACGAAGACGACGAGCTCGGCTTCGATGTCGGCGGCGACGAAGACCGCTGATTTCACACGATTTTTCCGCCGGATTCATAAAAAATCCGGCGGGACAAAAAAGTGTCAAATAGGCACTTGCATGGGGGCGGATCATCCAATAGGTTCCGCCTCGCTCCGGACGGGTTAGCCCTTCTGGAACCCACCAAAATGGGGCCTTAGCTCAGCTGGGAGAGCGCTTGCATGGCATGCAAGAGGTCAGCGGTTCGATCCCGCTAGGCTCCACCAGCCTTCGCTGCTCCGCAGCTTCGGCTCGGCAGGCCTTTGGGGCCTAGCCCAAAGCTTGCGGACATCACCGCGAAGGCTGTCGCGCCAGAGTTGCATAGCAACGGCGGCGGACGAGATTGGCACTTAGGCCATCCCCCTCAGATATTGAAACTGCCTTGCAGCGCGCTAAGCTTGCGCCATGCAATACGTGTACATTCTGCGCAGTCTTGACGATCCGGACCGGCATTATGTCGGCACGACCGGCGACCTCAAGGCGCGCCTGGCCAAGCACAATAGTGGCCAGGTCACCCACACCGCCAAGTTTACGCCATGGGTCGTCAAAACCTATTTGGGATTTGACGATGAGGCGCAGGCGCGCGCCTTTGAAAAATATCTCAAGACAGCGTCCGGCCGAGCTTTTGCAAAGAAGCGGCTCTAACGCCGCATCACCTCCACCGTGACATGGGATAGCCCGGCAAGGCCGGCGAGGCGCTGCTTGTACCAGTCGGCGTCATGCGCGGTTGTGGTCAGCACCGAAACGATCAGTCCGGCATGGCCGGGACCCAGGCGCCAGAAGTGGAGGTCGGTCACCGTGTCGCCGGCCGATTCGATATTGGTGCGTACTTTTTTTGCCATGACCTGGTCGGGCACCGTATCGAGCAGCGTTGCCGAGGACTGACGGATCAACATCCACGACCAGCGCGCAATGACGGCAGCGCCGACCAGACCCACCAGCGGGTCCATCCAGAGCCAGCCGAAACTGCGGCCGGCCACCAAGCCGACAATAGCCAGAACCGAGGTCAATGCATCGGCCAGCACATGCAGATACGCCGCGCGCAGATTGGAATCGTGTCCGTGATCATGGTGATGGTGATCAGCCTCGTGCTCGTGGTCATGCTCCTCATGTGCGTGGTGGTCGTGATGATGGCCGCTCGAATCATGCAGCAGGAAGACGCTGACGATATTGACCACGAGCCCCAGTACGGCGACCGCGATGGCTTCATCGAACCGGATCGGGGCGGGCTGCAACAGGCGCAGCACGCATTCATAGGCAATGAGCAGCGCCACCCCGCCCAAGATCACCGCGCTGGCAAAGCCGGCCAATTCCCCGACCTTGCCGGTGCCGAAGCTATAGCGGGGGTCATGGGCGTGGCGGCGGGCATAGAGATAGGCGCCGGCAGCAATGGCGAGCGCTCCGGCATGCGTGGCCATATGAAAGCCGTCGGCGAGCAGGGCCAGCGAGCCGAAAGCGGCGCCGGCCGCGATTTCGGCCACCATCATGGCGGCGGTCAGCAGGATGACCCAGAAGGTCCGCCGCGCATTGCGATCGTGATCGGCACCGAGAAAGACGTGGTCGTGGGTTTGCTCAGCAGCAAGGCTCATCGGACGATACTCAGAGATATTTGGTGATTTCGCGGAACACGGCGAGCCGCGATTTGATTTCGGGCGGCAGGGGCGCGTCGCTATCGGCCAGGTGATGGTCGATATGGTCGATGATGATCAATTGCTTGGCCTTTTCGAGCGCGCTGATCACGGCTGACATCTGCTGGGCAATGGCCAGGCCGTCCTGGCCTTCGGCGACCATCTTGACCACCTTGCTCAAATGCCCCTCGGCGCGGCGGAGACGGGCGTGGATTTGTGGATCATCGATATGGCTCATGGGCATATCCTATCCCCCTGGAGGGGATATTGGCAAGGTAGGCGAAAGCGGGTGGCGGAGACCTTTGCGCCGTTCTAGGTTTGTTTCCGACAAAACCCTTTGCCGAGTCGTTCCTTGCCGAAATCCCGTGCCCTGTCGCCCGATCATGCCCGCCATATCTGGTTGAGCGCGCAGCGCCTCGACACTGCGGCCCCGTTTGGCGCGGGGCCAGAGGCGGTGCTGAAAGCCATTGCGCATCTGGGCTATGTGCAGATCGACACCATCAATGTCATTGAGCGCTGCCACCATCATATCCTGTGGTCGCGCCTGCCCGGCTATGCCCGCGCCCATCTGGCACAGGCGCAATCGGTCGACAAATCGATCTTTGAATATTGGACCCATGCGCTGAGCTATGTGCCGGTGGCGGACCTGCCGTTTTTCCTGCCGGCGATGAAGCAATATCGGCAGACGCCCAGCCGCTGGTTCGGCTCGGTGACCCCGCTCGAAATCCGCAAGATGGCCAAGCGGTTGCGGGACGAGGGACCGCTGTCGATTCGCGACATTGGCGATGACGAACTGGTCGACAAGGATCATCCCTGGGCCAGCCGCAAGCCGAGCAAGCGCGTGCTCGAGATGATGTTTTTCCAAGGGCTGGTGACGATCGGCACGCGGCAGGGCATGGTCAAGACCTATGACCTGATCGGGCGCCATTTCGGCTGGGACAAGCCGCCCAAGCCCGCGACCGAGCGGCAGATCACGGCTTATCTCTTGGATCGCGCGCTGCGCAGCCAGGGCATGGTGAGCCTCGATTCGGTCTGTCATCTGGATGCACCGCGCAAAAAGGCGGTGCGCGAGCTGATCGAGAGCCGGGTGCGGCGCAAGCTGCTGGTGCCGGTGCATATCGAAGGCCACGATAAGGCGGAGCATTGGGCCGCGCCCGAAACGCTGGCCCAAGAGCGTGTGGCGCCACCGGGGCTCACCCATATCCTCTCGCCCTTTGACCCGCTGATCATCCAGCGCAAGCGGCTCAAGCTCTTCTTCGGCTATGAGCATTTGTTCGAGGCCTATGTGCCGGCAGCCAAGCGCAAGCTGGGCTATTTCGCCCTGCCCGTGCTGGTCGGAGACCGCATCGTCGCGGCGGTGGATCTCAAGGCGGACCGAGCGGCGGGGAAGCTACTGATTCAGAACTGGACCTGGCTCGAGGATGCCGGGGCCGAAGCCAAAGCCGCGATCGACGAAGCATTGGGGCGGTTCGAGCGGTTCCAGTTCGGGGATTGATCGCCGGGGGCAACTGGACGGCTTTGCCCATCGCCGCCTTTCCATCCCCGGCCGCGCGCGCTACAAGGCCAGCCGCGCATTGGGGGGCCACGAGCCATGGCGACGTATACCGATATTGCCCGGCGGGTGTATAACCACACCTGGAAGCTCGACCCGATCGTGCGCAGCCTGCTCGACACCGATTTCTATAAGCTCTTGATGTTGCAGATGATCTGGGGACTGTACCCGCGGGTCAATGCCAGCTTCTCGCTGATCAACCGCACCAGATCGGTCAAGCTGGCGCAGGAGATCGATATCGATGAATTGCGCGCCCAGCTCGATCATTGCCGCACTTTGCGCTTCACCAAAAAGGAAATGATCTGGCTGGCCGGTAACAGTTTTTACGGCTCCAAGCAGATTTTCGAGCCGGCCTTTCTCAAATGGCTGGAAGAATTTCGCCTGCCCGAATACCGGTTGGAGCAGCGCGATGGACAATTCGTGCTGGAATTTCCCGGGCTCTGGGTCGAGACCTCGATGTGGGAAATCCCCGCGCTCGCGATCATCAATGAATTGCGCTCGCGCGCGGCGCTCAAGAATTACGGCCCCTTCGCGCTCGACGTGCTCTATGCCCGCGCCAAGGCCAAGATGTGGGAAAAGGTCGAGCGGCTGCAAAAACTGCCAGACCTCAAGATTTCCGATTTCGGCACCCGCCGCCGCCATTCCTTCCTCTGGCAGCGCTGGTGCGTCGAAGCGCTCAAGGAAGGCATTGGCGAGGCCTTTACCGGCACCTCCAATGTCAAACTGGCCATGGACAATGACCTGGAAGCCCTGGGCACCAATGCCCATGAACTGCCCATGGTGCTGGCCGCCCTCGCCCAGACCGACGAGGCACTGAAGGCGGCGCCCTATCAGGTGCTGCAGGATTGGGAGAGCTATTATGGCGGCAATCTCAAGATCGTGTTGCCCGATGCCTTCGGTACCGACAGCTTTTTGAAGAATGCGCCCGATTGGGTGGCCGACTGGACCGGGTTCCGGCCCGATAGCGCGCCGGCCATCGAAGGCGGGGAAAAGATCATCGCCTGGTGGCAGAGCCGCGGCCGCGATCCGCGCGACAAGCTGCTGATCTTTTCCGATGGGCTCGATGTCGACATGATCGAGGAAGCCTATCTGCATTTCGACGGCCGCGTGCGGATGACCTTTGGCTGGGGCACCAATCTCACCAATGATTTCGAGGGTTGCGCGCCTGATGGCCCCAATCCGGGGCTCGATCCGATCTCCATCGTCGCCAAGGTGAGCCAAGCCAATGGCCGCCCGGCGGTCAAGCTTTCGGACAATCCGGCCAAGGCCACCGGCACGCCGGAAGAGATTGCCCGTTATCTCAGCATTTTTGGTGATGCCGGCATGGCGCTGCACGCCGTCAAGGTATGAATTCGTCTAAAAAGTGAACAGCCTGCCCGCAAAAGCGGTGGAGAATCGGCTAGTCCATGCCATGGCGATTAACCCGCCGTGAACCATCCGCTATTACCGTTTGCATGGGGGCTCCTCTCGGGGCCGGTATGACTTTTCAACTGATCGACATCGAAGTGCAAAGCCGGGCGGCACATCCGCGGCTGGCCGGACGCACCACCGGACGCGTCCGCGCAGTGCTGAGTGAAACCCGCGATGGGCGCGAACAGACCCATGACTTATCGATTTCCGTGTGGGCGGACCTGCCCCCCGATGCCAGCGACGCCGATATCGACATGGCCCTGATGCTCAAGGCAGCCGATATCGTGGCCCGGCTCAAGTCACAGCTGGAAGTGGGTGTGGCGAGCTAGCGTGGCTCGATGCCCAGAACCCGTTGGAAATAAGCCCGGTCGCTGTGCCGGATGGGCCCAGAGCGCGGCTTGGGCAATGGGATGGGTTCGGGCCGAATGCTTTGGCGCTTGGGCACATGCGCATAATAGCGGGCCGCACGGGCCAGCACCATTTCGGCTTCCAGCCGGCGTTCATCGCGCACGAACCAGACGATCGTGCTCAGCACGATTGTCCAGATTGCCAGCAGCTGCCAGGCGATTTGCACATCCATCATCATGGACGGCGTTATAGCTAACAGGAGGTTAACGCCCAAGCGCCGGCTGGCGTTAGGCTTAATTCGTGGACTTTTATTGATCGCCTCTCAGGCGGCCCTGGCCGGCAGCTTGTGGCCGCGATTGAGCGCCACCAGCATGGTCCGCACCTGATCCTCGGCCTGCTTGGTCACCTGCTTGCGATTGTCATTCTCGCCCAGCGGAATGGGGGTACCGAAGGCCACCGTTACGTCCTTGATGGGGCCACCCAGGATTTCACGGATATTCTGCTTGACTGACTTGGACTTGATCCAGGCGATCAGCGAACGCTCGTTGCGGCTGACCGGCAGCCCCTGGAGCCTGGTATAGGCGATGGTCAGCGGCTGGATCAGCACGTCATTGGCGCCGGCTTCGATCATGGCATGTTGCGCCGCCCCCACCAGGGCCGAGCGAAACGGCAGCACATGGGTGCCGATATCGGACTGGCCCTCGGCAAACAGCAGCACGGCATTTCCGTCAGCCATATGCGTGCCCATTTCCTGCGCCGTGCGGCCGGCATCGGAGCGGCGGGTACGGTCGACGAAAATGGTCTTTTGCAGCCGCGCCATCATGCCGACAAAGGGCCAGTCGCCCACTTCGCGCTTAGCGACGAAGGTGACATCGGCCACTGAGCCGACCGCCACGATATCGGTCCAGGAGATATGGTTGGCCACCAGCAGCGTCGCCCGCCCGGTCGCCGGCTGGCCGATCACCTCGACCCGCAGCCCGAGGAACAAGCAGCCGATACGATGAAACAGGCGCGGCAGCACATTCCAGAACGGCAGCTTGAGCGCGTTGATCAAGGCCTGCAGCGGGATAACCACGATCATCACCGGCACGAGAACGAAGACGAAGAACAGCACGCGAAAGATCATTTGGCCTTATCCTTGCCCTCCACCGGCACGGCATAGAGTTCGAGTCGATGATCGACCAGCCGATAGCCCAGGCGTTTGGCGATGACATCCTGGATGGCTTCGATTTCCTCGTTGCGGAATTCGATGACCGTGCCCGAGCGGATATCGATCAGATGGTCGTGGTGCTCGTCGGGGATCAGCTCGAACCGGGCGCGGCCATCCTTGAAATCGTGCTTGGTGACGAGGCCCGCTTCCTCGAACAGGTTGACGGTGCGATAGACGGTGGACAGCGAAATGCGATCGTCGATCGCCGAGGCGCGACGGTAGAGCTCTTCGACATCGGGGTGATCGCTGGAATCCTCGATCACCCGGGCGATGACCCGGCGCTGGTCGGTCATGCGCATGCCCTTGGCAACGCAGGCTTCTTCCAGCGTGGGGTCGGTCTGGGTCTTGCTCATGCCAAATGCTCCGCTGGTCGGCCCGTTTCGGGGTTATCCAAGATCGCGCGCCATGACAAGCGCGGTCGCCGCGCTGCCATCGGGCCGCGGATAATAGCCCTTGCGGCTCGAAATAGTGGCAAAACCTTCCTTGCCATATAGCCGCACGGCCGGAGCGTTCTGCTCGTCGACCTCAAGGAACATGCGCCGCGCCGGGCTCATGCGCAAATCCTCGAAGGCGGCGCGCAGCAGCGCCTGCCCCACCTTCTTGCCGCGCCATTTCGGGTCCACCGCAATGGTCAGCAATTCGGCCTCATCGGCGGCGATGCGGATCAGCGCAAAGCCGGCAATACGGCGTTTGGCGTCGCAGGCGATATAGACCGGAGTGACGCCTTCGGACAAAAAGGACAGAAATTCTTCACGCGGCCAGCCGCGATAAAAGCCCGCCTTGTGAATACGCGCCAGCTCGTCGGCGTCGCGGGTCTGGCCGGGCTCGATATGCAGGCCCTGCGGCGCCATCCAGAGCTTCATCATGACTTCAGCCTTTCGATCCGCGCCGCAGTCTGCGGCTTGGCATCGGCATCGCGCACATAGGCAGCCTCGGGCACATGGGCAAGCGGATCGGCGACCGCGCCATAGCGGGCGACGGCGGCGATATCGACAAAAGGCGTGGTGAGGAGCATCGAATTGGCCGGCACCGATTGTTGCGCCACGGCCATGGGCAGCAATTGCGGTCCACTCTCCGGCACGCCGGGGGCCGAAAAAATCTGGAAATAGGCTTCGTCGCGCCGCGCATCGAGCAACACGGTGAGCGCGCCCGTTCCGGCCAATGAGAGGGCCAAAAGACTGGGTACGCCGATCACCGGAATATCGCGCGCCAGCCCAATGCCCCGCGCCGCCGACAGGCCGATGCGCAGGCCGGTGAACGAGCCGGGGCCGGTCGTCGTCACGACGCGCCGCAGATCGGGATAGCCAATGCCATTGCGCGCCAGCAGCGTCGCGATCCGCTCGAAGATCAATTCGGCGTGGCCGGTGGCGATTTCGTCCACGGAAATATCGGCTGTGCCATCGGCCAGCAGCAGCGCCAATTGCAGGCGCGGCGCGGCTGTGTCGATGGCAAGGGTGATAGGCAGAGCACTCATGCCACCGCTCTAGCGCCATGGCAGGGGATTGTCGACTGACAGGACAACATTGACTGTCCAGGCCGACATCGCCAGCTTGCCCCTATGCGCCCTGATTCGATGACAGCGTTCCGATGACCTGGCTGGCCGAGACCGCAATGCTCAGCCATGGCTGGCGGCGTTTCCTGCTGCTGGTGGTGGCGGGCGCCCTTGCTGGTCTTTCCATCCCGCCGCTGTTTGTCGTTCCCGCGCTGTTCGTTGCCTTCCCCACCTGGGTCTGGTGCCTCGATGGCGCCGAGCGCAAAAGCGGGCTGCGGCTTCTGTTCGGCCCGGCTTTCAGCATCGGCTTTGCCTTTGGCTGGGGCTATTTCACCGTGGCTTTCCATTGGCTGGGTGCGGCCTTTTTCGTCGATGGCGGCGTGATGATCGCGCTGATGCCCTTCGCCATTCTGGCGCTGGCGGCGCTGATCGCGTTTTTCTGGGGTGTCGGCAGCGCGCTGGCACATCTGTTGTGGAGCCATGGCCCGTGGCGGATCGTGACGCTGGCCACCTTCGTCACTATTGCCGAATGGGCGCGCGGCCATGTGCTGACCGGCTTCCCCTTCGATCTGCTCGGTTATGCGCTGACGCCCAATGACGAGATGATGCAGATCACCTCGGTGATCGGCATTTATGGACTGACCTTTGTCGCGGCTTTGCTGGCCATGACGCCGGCGCTGATCTGGCCGGCCGATAGCCGTCCGCTCAGCCGGCGGCTCTTGCCGCTCTTTCTGGCCCTCGGCGTCATCGCGGCGCAACTGGGCTATGGCTATAATCGGCTGGCCGGCACCACTGCGACGCCGCGCCAGGATGTGTCGATGCGGCTGGTGCAGCCCATGGTTTATGAGCATGCCGACTGGGGCAATGCCGATCCGGTGGCGCTGATCGATCGGTTGATCATGCTGTCGGACATGCGGATGAGCCCGCAAGACCAGGGCCTGGCCGATATCACCCATCTGGTCTGGCCCGAATCGAGCCTGCCCTTCTTCCTTTCGACCTATCCAGACGCCTTGGCGCGCATTGCCCGCATGCTGCCCGATGGGGCCATGCTGCTGGCCGGGGCGCCGCGCCAGCAATATGAGCCGGGCGACGCCAAAAGCGCCGGCCAGCCGTTCAATTCCCTGCTCGCCATCGACAGCAATGGCGAAGTAGTGGCCTCCTATGACAAATCCCATCTGGTGCCGTTCGGCGAATTCCTGCCCTTCCAGGAATTCTTCGGCCGGCTCGGCATCAAGCAATTCGTGCCGGGGGCCGAAGGCTGGGGCCATGGCGATGCGCGACGAAGACTGATGAGCCTGCCCAATACCCCAAAATTCCTGGCGCTGATCTGCTACGAAATCCTGTTTTCGGGCGATCTGGGTGATACCGCAGGCGCGCAGTATATCCTCAACATCACCAATGACGCCTGGTTCGACGGCTCCATCGGTCCGGCCCAGCATGCCCATCACGCCCGGGTCCGAGCCGTCGAAGAAGGCATGAGCCTGATCCGCGCCGCCAATTCGGGCCTTACCTTTGCCACCGACCCGTTGGGCCGCATCACCGCCGAGTTGACCCCCATGCAGATGGCGGCGCTCGATGTGCGCCCCGACCAACGGCTGGCCGGCACGGTTTTCTCGCAGGTGCGCTATTGGCCGCTGCTGATCGTGCTGGCGGCTGGACTGCTGGTTTCGCTGGCAGTGTCGCGCCGGGGCCGCAAGCGGCGGACCAGCTAGGGCGAGGCGCGCCAAACCATTCCGCTTGCAATGGCTCGGACATATCAAGCTTTCTTTATATCCGCTTGACCGCGCGTCGTCCAAGTGTCAAAAACCAGCCCGAATAGCTCATTTTTGGCAGTTTTCGACAGATTCGAGGATAGTGTGGCGCGGTCGTCTTATCTCTTCACTTCGGAATCGGTGTCCGAAGGTCATCCCGACAAGGTCTGCGATCGCATCTCCGACGAAATCGTCGATCTGGTGTTCCGCGAGGCCAAGAAGGCCGGTATGGACCCCTCCCAGGTCCGCATCGCCTGCGAAACGCTGGCCACCACCAATCGCGTCATCATCGCCGGTGAAGTGCGCGTGCCCGAAACCCTGCTCAAGAAGGGCAAGGATGGCGCCATCCTCAAGGACGCTGCCGGCAATCCGGTGGTGAACCCGTCCAAGTTCAAGTCCACAGCCCGCAAGGCGATCCGCGCCATCGGCTATGAGCAATCCGGCTTCCACTGGAAGACTGCCAAGATCGACGTGCTGCTGCATGGCCAATCGGCCGATATCGCGCAGGGCGTCGACGAATCGGGCAATAAGGATGTGGGCGCAGGCGATCAGGGCATCATGTTCGGCTATGCCAGCCGCGAGACGCCCGAACTGCTCCCCGCCCCGATCTATTACGCGCACAAGATTCTCGAAACCCTGACCACGGCGCGCAAGGCCAATCACGGTCCGGCCGGCAAGCTTGGGCCCGATGCCAAGAGCCAGGTCACCGTGCGTTACGTCGACGGCAAGCCGGTGGGCGTCACCCAGATCGTGCTCTCGACCCAGCATCTGGACGAGAGCCTGACTTCGGCCGATGTACGCGTCATTGTCGAGCCCTATATTCGCGAGGCCCTGCCCGAGGGTTGGATCGATGAGGCCACGGTGTGGCACGTCAATCCGACCGGCAAATTCGTTGTGGGTGGTCCCGATGGCGATGCGGGCCTGACCGGCCGCAAGATCATTGTCGACACCTATGGTGGCGCGGCCCCACATGGCGGCGGCGCGTTTTCGGGCAAGGACCCGACCAAGGTGGACCGCTCGGCGGCCTATGCGGCGCGCTACCTGGCCAAGAATGTGGTAGCCGCTGGCCTGGCCGATCGCGCGACCATCCAGCTCAGCTACGCCATCGGCGTGGCGCAGCCGCTTTCGATCTATGTCGACCTGCACGGCACCGGCAAGGTGGACGAGGCAGTGGTGGAACTGGCGCTGGCCAAGGTCATGGACCTGACCCCGCGCGGCATCCGCACCCATCTTGATCTCAACAAGCCCATCTATGCCAAGACTTCGGCTTATGGCCATTTCGGCCGCAAGGCGGGTCGCGACGGCAGCTTCTCCTGGGAAAAGACTGATCTGGTCGCGGCCCTCAAGGCGGCAGTGAAATAATCTGCAGCCGCTATTGGCTTGTGCTAACGACAGGGCTATTCCCCGCGAAAGCGGGGGAGCCCTGTTTTCTTTGACGGTAGCCGCAATGACCGACCACCAGCTTCCCAAAACCCGCTCGGGTGAACCCCGTGCCTTTTTTGGCCGCCGCTCCGGCAAGAAGCTGCATGGCGGCCAGCAGGCCGTGTTCGACGCCACCCTGCCCGATCTCGAGATCAAGCTCGACGGCAAGCTCGATCCGAAAAGCCTGTTTCCGCAGGCGGAAAAACTCATCATCGAAATCGGCTATGGCGGTGGCGAGCATCTGGCGCTGGAAGCCGGGCGCCATCCCCGGACCGGTTATATCGGCTGCGAGGTATTTACCGGCGGTATCGGCAAGATGGTGCAGACCATCGCCGCCGAAGGCCTGAGCAATATCCGTCTCTTTACCGACGATGCGCTCAAGCTGCTGTTCGAATTGCCGGATGCCTCGATCGACGAAATCTATCTGCTCTATCCCGATCCCTGGCCCAAGACGCGCCACCACAAGCGCCGTTTCGTCTCCCCGACGACGCTGAAGGAATTGGCGCGGGTAATCCGGCCGGGCGGGCTGTTTCATTTCGCCAGTGATATCGAGGATTACGCCAACTGGACGCTGGCTCATATCGTGCGCTCGCCCGATTTCGCCTTCCTGCCGGAACGGCCGGGCGGCTGGCACGAGCCTTATGAGGGCTGGCAGGCGACGCGCTACGAGCAAAAAGCCCGGCGTGAAGGGCGCATGGTCAGCTTTTATTTCAGCTTTCCACGCCGTTGACACCAATTGATCGTTCGCTGCAAGCGAACAGGCTGAATAGCTGCCATGTCAAAGTTTAATCGAACACTGACCTAGAACCGGCCGGATTCAGCCCCATATGCGAAGTTCCGCCAGCGTCAGCGAGGTTTCGTCATGTCAGCATTATCTGCCAGCCATGGGGCCGATCACGATCGGCTTGTGGTCAAGCCGGGCAAATGGACCCTGGTCGTGGTCATGCAATTGCGCAGCGAGACGCGGCGCTTCAGCGAATTGCGGCGTGGCATTGGCGAGATATCGCAGAAGACGCTGACCGTCACCCTGCGCGAACTGGAACGCGACGGTTTCGTCTCGCGCACCATCTTTCCCACCATTCCGCCGCGGGTCGATTATGAATTGACCAATCTGGGCCGCGAATTTCTGGAGCTGGCCGATGGCTGGCGCCAGTTTGCCGCCCGCAACCGCGTAGCGGTGGAGGCGGCCCGGCATCGTTTCGACTCGGCCGCCGGTGATCCAGCCATAAGGCTGATCTCCAGCAGCTGAGAGTTATCCGGGCGTCGCCGGCAATCCGGCGGCGCCTGGAGCAGAACCGGCACGGTTACAGGTTAACCGGTGCCAGGGTGTCGCGGTCGAAATACTTCATGGTCTGCTTGCCGGATTCGTCGGAGACGAAGGCACGCACATAACCATTCCAGTCTTCAGCGGAGACGGCATTGATGCCCTTTTCGCGCAGCTTGGCAACGTCAACCTGAGCGTCCCAGGTGCTGTAGCCGCCATTGTCATGCGAGGAGAACGAGGAGGTCAGCGAATCGCTGGCATAAGTGGGAAGAGCCACGCCAACGAGACCAGCAGCGGCAACCAGGGCAAGCATTGTGTTCTTGATCATTTTAGTGTTCCTTTCGTTTGAACACCCTGGAAATGGGACCATTGTCGAACAACGACAAGGCCTCAAATTTATGCGCTCGCCCCTTGAAATTCGAAAACTCGTTCAGAGGGTTTTACTAAGGAAATCAAGCGCTTCCGGTGTAACTAGGTTTCTTCCACGCCACCATGTTTCCCCCGCGACACGATCAGCAATGGCGGGGCTTTGCGGTGGTTCGGGCCAGCTCGAGCCAAGCCATTCTGCTCTCAAACGGGCACGCAAAATCCAAAATTCTGGGGCCGAGATCGCTCTCAAAACGCGCGAAAACACCGCCAATAAAAAATCGAAAAAATTTCACTTTTTGTCTGGCGAGGGCTCTTGCGGGAGCATTTTGCAGGGTTGGGCGGACCCGGCGAACGCTTCTTATGGTCGTTGCATGACACAATGACGACGCCGCCGCGGAGCGATCATAAGCTGCCGGCATATTGGCCGACTTTATATATGGCGTGGCGAAATGGGAGCACTCCTCCCCACCCTTGCGGTATGGCGCCAACGGCGCTATATAGGCGAACAACATCTCTGGCAGTTTGCAGAGTGGGAGCCGCCAGGCCCCGCTCTTTTTTATTATCCGAAGGGACCCATGGGTTTCGATCTTACAGAGAAACGCTACATCAAGGAGACGGGCCTGGAAGCCCGGATCGCCCGTATCGTCGAACCCGTGGCCAATGGCCTGGGCTTTTCGCTGGTGCGCATCAAGGTGACCCAGGAAAATGGCTGCACCCTGCAGATCATGGCGGAGGACGAGCATGCTCGCTTCACCATCATGGATTGCGAGGCGCTCTCCAAGGACCTCTCGCCCGTGCTCGACGTGGAAGACCCGATCGAGCGCGAATATCATCTGGAAGTAAGCTCGCCCGGCATCGACCGGCCGCTGGTGCGCCGGCGTGATTTCGAAGCCCATATCGGGCACGAAGCCAAGATCGAGCTTTCCGACATGATCAATGGCCGCAAGCGTTATCGCGGCTTCATCAAGGCGACCGATGCCGAGGCGGTGACCATCACCCTGCCTGAC
The DNA here is from genome assembly GCA_900470445.1 of Hyphomicrobiales bacterium. GTDB lineage: Bacteria > Pseudomonadota > Alphaproteobacteria > Rhizobiales > Devosiaceae > Devosia. The sequence goes on from UCAU01000060.1 coordinate 64,061, forward strand.
GCCCCGGCCGGGACCGATCCCGACCATCGCCTGCTCTTTACCACCCTGGCCGACGCCAAATTGGTGATGACCGACGCCCTCATGGAAAAGGCGCGGCTCGACCAGGAACTCCACCCGATCGACGACGACGAGACCGAAACGGTCGAAATCGCCGCCAATGACGACGAAGATATCTCCAAGGAGACACATTAAATGGCAGTCAGCGCGAACCGCCTCGAGCTTTTGCAGATCGCAGATGCCGTTGCCCGTGAAAAGTCGATCGACCGCATGGTCGTGATCGAGGCGATGCAGGACGCCATGGAAAAGGCTGCCAAAGGTCGCTATGGCGCCGAAACCGAGATCAAGGTCGAGATCAATCCGCGTTCGGGCGAAACCCGCATGTGGCGCCTGCTCGAAATCGTCGACCAGGTCGAGGAAACCAGCCGCCAGGTTGATCTCAAGACTGCCCAGCTCAAGTCGCCCGAAGCCAAGGTCGGCGATTTCCTGACCGAGCCGCTGCCGCCCATGGAATTCGGGCGCATCGCCGCCCAGTCCGCCAAGCAGGTTATCGTGCAGAAGGTGCGCGATGCCGAGCGCGACCGCATGTATGAAGAATATTTCGGCCGCATTGGCGAGATCGTCAACGGGAGCGTCAAGCGCGTCGAATATGGCAATGTCATCGTCGATCTGGGTCGTGGCGAAGCCATTATCCGCCGCGACGAGCTGATCCCGCGCGAAATGTTCCGCTATGGCGATCGCGTGCGCGCCTATGTCTATGACGTGCGCCGCGAACAGCGCGGGCCGCAGATTTTCCTCTCGCGCACCCATCCGCAGTTCATGGCCAAGCTGTTCATGCAGGAAGTGCCCGAGATCTATGATGGCGTGATCACCATCCGCTCGATCGCCCGCGATCCGGGCTCCAGGGCCAAGATTGCCGTGACCTCTTCGGATAGCTCGATCGATCCCGTGGGCGCTTGCGTGGGTATGCGTGGTAGCCGCGTGCAGGCCGTGGTGGCCGAATTGCAGGGCGAAAAGATCGACATCATCCCCTGGACCGACACCATTGCCGATCTGGTGGTTTCTGCATTGCAGCCGGCCGATGTGGCCAAGGTGGTGCTGGACGAGCAGGCCGAGCGCATCGAAGTCGTGGTTCCCGATGAACAGCTCTCGCTGGCCATCGGCCGCCGCGGCCAGAATGTGCGCCTTGCTTCGCAGCTGATCGGCTGGGATATCGACATCCTGACCGAGCAGGAAGAGAGCGAACGCCGTCAGAAGGAATTCACCGAACGCTCGACTTTGTTCATGAATGCCCTTGATGTTGACGAGATGGTTGCCCAACTATTGGCTTCGGAAGGCTTCTCCTCTGTCGAGGAACTGGCCTATATCGAACCCAATGAAATCGCCTCGATCGAAGGCTTCGACGAAGAAACGGCTGGCGAAATCCAGAACCGCGCCGTCGAATATCTGGCCGAGATCGACCGCGCGTTCGACGAAGAGCGCAAGGCGCTGGGTGTCGAGGACGAGCTCTACGAGATTGCCGGGCTCAATGCGTCCATGCTGGTTGCCCTGGGCAAGGACGGCGTCAAGACGGTGGAAGATTTCGCCGGTTGCGCCGCCGACGATCTGGTGGGCTGGTCCGAACGCAAGGACGGCGAGACCAAGCGCTTCGAAGGCACGTTCAAGGATTTCCCCGTGTCCCGCGAGGAAGCCGAGGACATGATCCTGCAGGCCCGTATCAAGGCCGGCTGGATCAATGCCGAGGACCTGCCGGCCGCCGACGAAGGTGAATTCACCGACGAGGCCACGGCCTGATCGGTTCCGAGCGGGAGGGCAAGATGGCCCAGCGCGAAGAAACGAGCCGCATGTGTGCCCTCACCAGGGCCGAAAAGCCGGTAGCGGAATTGATCCGCTTCGTGCTCGGCCCTGATGGGGTGCTGGTGCCCGATACCGAGGCGAAAGCCGAAGGTCGGGGCGTATGGATCAGCCTCAGCCGCGACGCGGTGGCCGAGGCGGTCAAGAAGAAGGTCTTCGCGCGCAGCCTCAAGACCGAGGTTGTCCTGCCTGAGGATCTTGCCGGGCTGACGGAATTGCGGCTGGTGCAGCGCTATCTTGGCGCGCTCAGCATGGCCAGAAAGGCCGGGCAATTCATCAGCGGCGCGATGAAGGTGCGCGGCTTGCTCGATACGGGCAAGCTGATTGCGCTGATCACCGCGAGCGATGCCTCCGCCGATGGGCGCAGCAAGATGGTGGGTCCGCTTAAGGCCCTGCATCATGCGGCCCGCGAGGAGGGAATTTCGGGCTTTGAGGTGCCCCATTTCGAATTGCTTAGTTCTGAGCAATTGGGTTTGGCACTTGGACTCGAAAATGTGATACATGCTGCCCTAACGAGAGGGGCGGCAGCCCAAGCGGCGGTAGAAAAGGCCCGAAGACTGGCCCTTTATACCGCCAAACCGACGGATGAAGGCACCGGCCGCCATGCGGTTGACGGTGACCTTTTGCCGAACGGACAAGTTTGAGAGACGCGAGAAGTATGGCTGATAACGACGACAAGCGCACGGACGACACTGGCGCCAAGAAGACGCTGACACTCAAGGGCGGCCCGGGCCTGGGCAATCGCCCCGGCATGTCGCGTGCACCGTCGCGCAGCACAGTGGTCGTCGAAAAGCGCACCCGCCGCGTACCGACGCCCGGTGCTCCCTCCGGCGCGCCGCAGCGCCCGCAATCGTCTGTCCCCTCCCAGGGTCAGCGCCCACAACAGAGCCGTCCGGCCGCCCAGCAGCGTGCGCCACTTGGCCTGAGCGCGGCTGAAGCCGAAGCCCGGCGCCAGGCACTGGCTCTGGCCGGCGCCCGCCAGGCTGAGGATCGCGAGCGCTTTGCGGCTGAAGAGGCCCGCCGCATCGAGGACGATGCGCGCCGCCGCCAGATTCGCGAAGAAGCCGCCCGCCAGGAAGAAGAGCGCCGTCAGGCTGTCGAGCCCGAGGCCAGCCCGGTCGAAGCGCCGGCACCCGTGGCCGAAGCGCAGCCCGAACAGGCCGCCGCTCCGCAGGCGCCAGCAGAACCCGCCGAGCCGGTGACCCCGGCCAGCCAGCGCAACGCCGGCCCGTCCAGCGTGCGTGTCGTCGCCGGCCGTCCTGGCCAGCCGCCGCGTCCGCCGCGTGTCGAGCGCCCCAGCAATACCCGCCCCGAAAGCGAACGCGGCGCCAATGCGCTGATTCGTCCCGGTGCCGCCGGCGCCCGTCCGGGCGCTCCTGGCGCGCGTCCTTCGGGCACTGCCGGCCGTCCGGCCGGCGAACGCCGTCCGGCTGGTGCCGGCATGGCCCCGATCGGCAATGTGCCGCCGGCCGGCCCCAATGAAGCTGATGGCCGCAAGGTTCGTACCGGTTCGCCTTCCGCGCGTCCGACGACCGAAGCCGAACTGGAAAACGCCCGCCGCGCTTCGCGTGCGACGCCAGAACGTCCGACCCGTCGCGTTGGCGAGGAAGCCAATGCGCGTGGCCGCCTGACGGTGACCAATGCCGGTACCGAGAGCGATCGCGACAAGGGTCCGTCCCTGGCCGCCATGCGCCGCCGCCGCGACAAGAAGATGGGCCGCAACCAGCAGGTTGCGCCCAAGCTCAGCCGTGAAGTGGTCATTCCGGAGGCCATCACGGTCGCCGAATTGGCCAACCGCATGGCCGAACGCTCCGTCACCGTCATCAAGATGCTGATGGCACAGGGCACGATGGCCACCATCAACGACGTCATCGACGCCGACACCGCCGAGCTGATCGCAGCCGAGCTGGGCCACACGGTCAAGCGCGTCTCCGATGCCGACGTGGAAGAAGGCCTCTATGATATCCCCGCCGACGACAAGGCCGAGGATCTGACCGATCGTGCGCCGGTCGTGACCATTATGGGTCACGTCGACCACGGCAAGACCTCGCTGCTCGACGCGATCCGCGAAGCCAATGTGGTCTCGGGCGAAGCCGGTGGCATCACCCAGCATATCGGCGCCTACCAGGTCGAAAAGAACGGCAACAAGATCACCTTCCTCGACACCCCGGGCCACGAGGCGTTCACCGCCATGCGTGCCCGTGGCGCCCAGGCGACCGATATCGCGGTTCTGGTCGTGGCAGCCGATGACGGCGTGATGCCGCAGACCATCGAATCCATCAAGCATGCCAAGGCGGCCGGGGTTCCGATCATCGTGGCTATCAACAAGATGGATAAGCCCGAAGCCAACCCGACCCGCGTTCGCACCGAGCTGCTGCAGCATGAAGTGTTCGTGGAATCCATGGGCGGCGACGTGCTGGACGTGGAAGTGTCGGCCAAGACCCAGGCGGGCCTCGACAAGCTGCTCGAAACCATCCTGCTGCAGGCCGAAGTGCTCGAGCTGCGCGTGGCTCGTGATGGCCGTGCCGAAGGCCTGGTCATCGAAGCCAAGCTCGATCGCGGTCGCGGTGCGGTTGCGACCGTCCTCGTGCAGCGCGGTACTCTGGCCATTGGCGACATTCTCGTCGCCGGTACCGAATTTGCCCGCGTGCGTGCCCTGATCAACGACAAGGGCGAGCAGGTCAAGGAAGCCGGTCCCTCCATTCCCGTGGAAGTGCTGGGCTTTACCGGCGTGCCCTCGGCTGGCGACCGGTTCTCGGTCGTCGAGACCGAAGCCCGTGCTCGCGAAGTCACCGAATATCGTCAGCGCGCTATCCGTGAAAAGACGGCCGGCGGCGGTGCAACGAGCCTCGAGCAGATGATGAATCAGCTCAAGATCGCCGGCATCTCCAAGTTCCCGCTGATCATCAAGGGCGACGTGCAGGGTTCGGTCGAAGCGATCGTGGCTTCGCTCAACAAGCTCTCGACCGATGAAGTCTCGGCGCAGATCCTGATGAGCGGCGTGGGCGGTATCACCGAATCCGACGTGACCCTGGCCTCGGCCTCGAACGCCATCGTCATCGGCTTCAACGTGCGTGCCAACAAGCAGGCCACCGATCTGGCTACCCGCGACGGCATCGAAATCCGTTATTACAACATCATCTACGACCTCGTGGATGACGTGAAGGCGGCCATGTCGGGCCTGCTCAAGCCAGAGCGGCGCGAGACCTTCATCGGCAATGCCGAAATTCTGGAAGTCTTCTCGATCACCAAGGTCGGCAAGGTCGCCGGTTGCCGGATTACCGAGGGTATCGTCGAGCGCGGTGCCGGTGTGCGCCTGATCCGCGACAACGTCGTTATCCACGAAGGCAAGCTCAAGACGCTCAAGCGCTTCAAGGACGAAGTCAAGGAAGTCCAGACCGGCCAGGAATGCGGCATGGCCTTCGAGAACTACGAAGACATGCGCGCTGGCGACGTCATCGAATGCTTCCGCGTCGAGACCGTGCAGCGCACGCTGTAGGCCAATCGGCAGACACGATTTTGCAAAGGGCGCGGTGCAAACCGCGCCCTTTGTCATTTAGAATGGCGCCCATGACCAAGCTGATCCTCATCCGGCACAGCACGCCGCAGATCGATCCGACGGTGCCGGCCCGTGATTGGGTGCTCAGTGCCGAGGGCCACGCGGCGGCCAAGACGCTGGCCGCACGGCTGACGGACTATGGGGTAGACGCCGTCATCTCCAGCGACGAGCCAAAGGCCCGCCAGACGGCCGAGGCGATCGCCACCACCCTGCAATTGCCGCTCGAACTGGACCGCGACCTGCGCGAGCATGAGCGCGCCAGCACCGGCTATCTGCCGCGCGCCGAATTCGAGGCAGGCATTGCCCGCTTCTTTGCGCAACCCGATGAACTGACCTTCGGCGAGGAGACGGCCGACCAGGTCTTCTCGCGCTTCTCCGCCGCCGTGGAACGCAGCACGAAGCAAAGCCGCAGTACCATCGCGCTGGTGACCCACGGCACCGCACTGACGCTCTATCTCGCCCGCACGACTGGCATTGCTCCGCTGCCCTTCTGGCGCTCGCTGACCCTGCCAATGGCCATAGCGCTCGAAGCCGGGACGCTGTCCATCATCTAGGCAGGCCCCACGAGGACTCCCAAAAAACCAAAAGACCCAGCTCTTGCAAGCTGGGTCTTTCTGAAATTTCCGGGCCATTGTCGCGGCAGCGGCAATCTTTTTTTCGGTGACTACGGATTCCGAAACAAGGATCCCCGCTGCCGCGATAATGGCCCGAGGGCTGGCGTTCTAGTTGATCACCACGACGCGGGTGCCGGTGGGCACGCGGGCATAGAGGTCCAGAATGTCCTGGTTCATCAGGCGGATACAGCCCGAGGAAACATTGGTGCCGATGGTGTAGGGCTCGGTCGTGCCATGCATGCGGAACAGCGTGTCCTGGCCGTTCTTGTAGAGATAGAGAGCGCGCGGGCCCAGCGGATTGGTCGGGCCGCCTTCCATGCCGCCGGCATAGGGACCGTAGCGGTCGGGTTCACGCTTGATCATGGACTGGGTGGGCGTCCAGCGCGGCCACTGGGCCTTGCGGCCGATCGTGGCGGTGCCGCGGAACACCAGGGCCTCGGTCTTGCCCACGCCGATGCCGTAACGCAGCGCACGGCCGCCTTCGAGCACCAGGTAGAGGAAGCGGGCCGGGGTATCGACAACGATGGTGCCGACCGGCTCGGAGGTCACGTAGGGAACTTCCTGGCGCCACCATTGCGGATCGACGCGGCGCAGATCCATCGCGGCGATGGGGAAGGGCTCGTTATACACGGCGCCATACATGGCTTGGTAATAGGGATCGATACGGGGTTCTTCGACCACCGGCGCACGCGAGGTGGTGCAGGCGGCCAGAGCGAGGGGCATACCGATCATGAACAAACGGCGATTGAGCACAGCGAATCCTATGGGACGACGCAATTAGGTTGAGTTAGCAATGACCTATGCAGCCAAAGCGGACTTGCATAGTGCAGGAAAGCATCACTTGCCGAACGGGATGCAAGGCCATCGGTTCCTCGCAGGAAAGTGAAGCACTTAAGCTTGTTGCAAAGTTACCACAAAAACGAAAAGGCCCGGAAAACCCGGGCCTTCCGTCAATGATGTAGCCGGCCGGATTATTCGGCAGCGGCTTCTTCGGACTTGATCTCCTTGCCGGTCGCCTGATCGACAACCTTCATGGAGAGGCGGACCTTGCCGCGCTCGTCAAAGCCGAGCAGCTTGACCCAGACCTTGTCGCCTTCCTTGACCACGTCGGTGGTCTTGGCAACGCGCTGGTCGGCCAGCTGGGAGATATGCACCAGGCCATCCTTGGCGCCGAAGAAGTTCACGAACGCGCCGAAATCGGCGGTCTTGACCACGGTGCCCTGATAGATGGCGCCCACTTCGGCTTCGTCGGTGATCGACTTGATCCACTTGATGGCCGCATCGATCTGCGCGCCGTCGCTGGAGGCAATCTTGATCGTGCCATCGTCGTCGATATTGATCTTGGCGCCGGTCTTTTCGACGATCTCGCGGATCACCTTGCCGCCGGTGCCGATCACTTCACGGATCTTTTCGGTCGGGATCTTGATGGTCTCGATGCGCGGAGCGAACTCGCCCACTTCCGAACGGGACGCGGTGATGGCCTTGGCCATTTCGCCCAGGATGTGGATACGGCCGTCCTTGGCCTGACCCAGAGCGATCTGCATGATCTGCTCGGTAATGCCGGCGATCTTGATGTCCATCTGCAGGCTGGTGATACCCTGATCGGTACCCGCCACCTTGAAGTCCATGTCGCCCAGGTGATCTTCATCACCCAGAATATCGCTCAGCACGGCGAACTTTTCGCCTTCGAGGATCAGGCCCATGGCGATACCGGCCACGGGGCGCGCCAGCGGCACACCGGCATCCATCAGTGCGAGCGAAGTGCCGCAGACGGTTGCCATCGAGGACGAACCATTGGATTCGGTGATCTCGGACACGATACGGATCGTGTAGGGGAATTCTTCGACCGATGGGCGGATCGGATTGATCGCGCGCCAGGCCAGCTTGCCATGGCCGATTTCACGACGGCCGGGCGAACCCATGCGGCCAGCTTCACCCACCGAATAGGGAGGGAAGTTGTAATGCAGCAGGAAGTTCTGCTTCTGGGTGCCTTCGAGCGAGTCGATATACTGCTCGTCTTCGCCGGTGCCCAGGGTGGCAACGACCAGCGCCTGGGTTTCCCCGCGGGTGAACAACGCCGAACCATGGGTGCGGGGCAGAACGCCAACTTGGGAAACAATCGGGCGGACGGTCGAGAGATCGCGGCCATCGATACGCAGGCCGGTGTCGAGCACGTTCCAGCGCACGACCTTGGCCTGCAGGTGCTTGAACACCGCGCCAACGTCTTCGGCCGAGATCTCGCCAGCTTCGACGCGAGCGGCAAAGTGTGCCTTGGCGACGGCCTTGACGGCGTCGACGGCAGCGTAGCGCTCTTCCTTCTTGGTCAGCTTGTAGGCTGCACGCAGGTCGGCTTCGACCACGCCCAGCATTTCGGTTTCGATGGCGGAATGATCTTCCGGCTCGAAATCGCGGGCATCCTTGGCAGCCAGCTCGGCCAGCTTGATGATGGCGTCGATCACCTTGCGGCTCTCGGCATGGCCGAACATCACGGCGCCCAGCATGACTTCTTCGCTGAGTTCCTTGGCTTCGGATTCAACCATCAGCACGGCGTCGGCAGTGCCGGCCATGACCAGGTCGAGCTTGCTGTCGGCGCGGCGGTCGACGGGCAGGTTGAGGACATATTCGCCATCGACATAACCGACGCGGGCAGCGCCGATCGGGCCCATGAAGGGAACGCCCGAAATGGTCAGGGCAGCGGAGGCTGCGACCATGGCCAGCACGTCCGGATTGTTCTCCATGTCATGCTGGAGCACGGTGACGATGACCTGGGTCTCGTTCTTGTAGCCGTCGGGGAACAGCGGGCGGATCGGACGGTCGATCAGGCGGCTGGTCAGCGTTTCGGCTTCGGTCGGGCGGCCTTCGCGCTTGAAGTAACCACCGGGGATCTTGCCGGCGGCAAAATACTTTTCCTGGTAGTTGACGGTCAGCGGGAAGAAGTCGATGCCCGGCTTGGGCGACTTGGCGCTGACAACGGTCGCCAGCAGCACGGTTTCACCCAGGGTGGCGAGCACGGCGCCATCGGCCTGGCGGGCAATCTTGCCGGTTTCGAGCGTCAGGGGCTGGCCGCCCCAGTTGAGCTCGACTTTATGATGATCGAAATTGATGGTCGTCATTGTATCGTCTTTCCATTCTGCCGGCTGAGCGGGAACGCGGGGGGCGTAGCAAAACCCCGCGAACTCATCCGGTGTGCCCGCACCTCCAACGCACCCCATGTGCGCAAAAGGCTCAAAATCAGGCACTGTTGCGGCTGGCTAGGACGAAACATGGGCAAGACAACAAGCAGCTCCCAAGGAAGCGGCCAATAATCCTGCCATGCTCCGGCACTTGCCGGTCTACGCTGGCGCCCCATTCCGCTCTCCCGGTGAACGGGTCGGAATGGCGGCAAAGGCGAATGCGGAAGTGGCTCCCGCATTCGCAAGTTCAAAAACTGCGCTTAGCGGCGCAGGCCGAGCTTTTCGATCAAGGTCTTGTAACGGGCGTCGTCAATCTTCTTGACATAGTCAAGCAGGCTGCGACGGGTCGAAACGAGCTTGAGCAGGCCGCGGCGGGAATGGTTGTCCTTGCCGTGATCCTTGAAGTGCTCGGTGAGGTTGGCAATGCGCTCGGAGAGGATGGCAACCTGCACTTCGGGCGAACCCGTATCGTTCGGCTTGGTTGCGTATTCCTGGATCAGAGCAGTCTTGCGCTCGGGCGTAATCGACATCGGAAATATCCTTTCAAAGGAGGATTGGGTCGCCCCGGCCGGGATGTCGTCCAGGCAGGGCCATTGACGCCCGGTGCCCGCAAAGGCGCCGAACTTGGGGCTGCATATAGGGCAAAGCGGGGGATAACGCCAGAATTTATTCCGAATCAGGCTCGTCGGCCGGGGCAGGGGCCAGCGCCGGATCGATGCCCGCAAGCGGAATTGCGAAGCGCCACTCCAGCCCATCGGCGTGATAGATCCGCTCGACCTCGGCATTCAGCGCCCGCCCGACCATTGATTTGAGCACCGTGGTGCCAAAGCCGCTGCGCTCGCTCGCCTCCAGCGTCCTGACAAGGGTTTCCCGCCAGACTAGCTCGAGCCGTTCGCCATCCCTTTGCCAGGTCACCGACAAATGCCCTTCGTCATCGAGAAAGGCGCCATATTTGACCGCATTGGTGGCCAGTTCATGCACCGCCATGCCCAGGGTCTGCGCCGCCTGGCCATTGAGCCGCACGGCGGGGCCGGCAATCTGCACCCTTCCGGCCGTAACCGGGCGGAACGGCTCGATATGGTGTTCGATCAATTCACCCAGCAGCACGCCGGCCGTGCCATGGGTGAGCAACAGGTCGGTGGAGCGGGCCAATCCCAGAATGCGCCGCTCGAAGGCTTGCACATAGCTGGGCAGGTCAGTGGCGCCGCGGGCGGTCTGCTTGGCCATCGCGGCAATCACGGTCATCTGGTTCTTGGAGCGATGCGCCAGTTCGCGCAGCAGGAACCGCACCTCGCGCTCGGCCGCCTGGCGGACCTCGGAAGCCTGTTCCAGCGCCTCGGACACTTCGGCAATTTCCGAGACCGGATAGGGCTTGGCCACCACCGGCTCGCCCGCGCCCAGCCGCCGTGCATCCCGTGCCAGACCCCGCACCGAGCTGCCAATGCGCTTGCTGCCCCAGAACAGGGCTGCCAGGATCAGCCCCAGCAGCACGATGCCGCCGGCGATCAGCATCAGCACGGCAATGAGCAAGGGCTGGGAAATGCTCGACACCGGCGCCCAGGCCACCAGCCGCCAGCCGGTGGTGACCGAGCGCTGGATCACGCCCAAGGCGGCGCCCTGATTGGTATCCAGATGCTGCCAGCCCAGCGAGAAGGCCTGCGCCATGGCGTTGAACGGGGTAAAATCCTCGCCCGCTTCGCCCACCCCGGGCGTGGCGGCGATGATCCGGCCCTCATTGTCGAGCAGGGCGGTGTTCCAGCCCTGGGGCAGGCTATTGGCCGACAGCGCGCCGGCGAAATTGCTGGCAGGCTGGTTGAGCGCGATGAGCTTGGTGCCCTCCGGCCCCAGATCGACCGGCAAGAGGATATTGTAGACCCATTGCCGCGACACCGCGCCAAACACCAGGTCGGTGACCACCGGTTCGGTGCCGGCAAAGGCGCGCTCGCTGGAGGGTATGTCATTGGTGGTTCTGGGCGGGCTGTCGAATGGCTCGCGCGTGCTGGCAAAGGTGCTGAAATCGGGATTGACGATGAACAGATTGGCATTGGTGCCGGCCAGCGCCACGACACTGGCATCGTAAAAGCTGCGATAATCGCCGGCGCGCAGGGCAGGGGAGGCGGCCAGCACGCGCAATGTGGTGATATTGGCGGCGATTTCGCGTTCCATGGCCTGCACGATGGAGCGCGACGTCGCCACGATCAGGGTTTCGACAGTGCTTTCCTGCGCCGCCTGATTGCGCTGGATCAGGATGCCGGCGAACAGAAAGCTCGGCACGACGCCGGCAAAGGCCAGCACCAGCAAATAGAATATGATCGAGCGGGATCCAGACCGGGTGTGGATCGTCTTGGTTTCCGCCGCCTTGCTCATGCACACTCTAATCCGGTGGCAGCAGGCGCGCGATTCGTCCCACTTTTGCCCACAGGGACCATAGGGGCTCCGCCCCATATTGGGCAATCGCAAAGGCTACTTAGCCGGCATGCTCGAGATTCTTCTTCTGCCGGCGGCGGATCACCGAGGAGGGAATATTCATGCCCTCCCGGTATTTGGCGACAGTGCGCCGGGCCAGCTCGATCCCCTGCTCCTTGTGCAGCAGCTCAGCAATGGTGTCGTCCGAGAGCACGTCGGTGATGGCCTCGGCCTCGATCAATTGGCGGATGCGATGGCGCACCGCCTCGGCCGAATGATCCCCCCCGCCAGTGCTCGAGGCAATCGCGGTGGTGAAGAAATATTTCATCTCGAACAGGCCGCGTGGCGTGGCGATATATTTGTTCGAGGTCACCCGGCTGACCGTCGATTCATGCATGTCGATGGTCTCGGCCACCATTTTGAGGGTCATCGGCCGCAAATGGGCAATGCCATGCACCAGGAACTGATCCTGCTGCCGCACGATTTCCGCCGCTACTTTCAGAATTGTCTGGGCTCGCTGGTCCAGGCTCTTGGTCAGCCAATTGGCGGTGGCCAGGCAATCGGATAGGAACGCCTTTTCGCTGGGCTCGCGGGTCTTCTTGGTGACGCTGGTATAATAGACGCGATTGACCAGCACGCGCGGCAGCACCTCAGTATTGAGCTCGATTTGCCAGGCGCCATCCGGCCCCGGCCGCACGAACACATCGGGCACCACCGCTTCGATCGGCCCGCTGTCAAAGGCCAGTCCAGGCTTGGGATCGAGCCGGCGGATTTCGCCCAGCATGTCGGCCAGGTCCTCGCGATCGCAGCCCACCGCGCGCAATAGCCCCGCCACATTATGCTCAGCCAGAAGCCCGATATTATCGAGCAGCGCCTGCATCATCGGGTCGAGCCGGTCGCGCTCGCGCAATTGCATGGCAAGGCATTCCGGCACGGTACGGGCAAATACCCCCACCGGGTCACAGCCCTGCAACGCCCCCAGCACCGCCTCCACATCGGCCAGTTCGGCCCCCAGCAATTCGGCAATGCTGTCGAGTTCGACCGCCAGATACCCCGCCTCGTTGAGATTATCGATCAGGTGGCGCGCAATCATCCGGTCGGCGGGCATGCGCAGGATCAGATTGGCCTGGGCCTCCAGATGCTCGGAGAGCAAGGGCCGTGAGGCGACGAATTGATCGATATCGGGCGCGTCCCCACCTTCGCTGGCCCCATTGCGGTCGAGCCGGCTGGTGGGAATCAACTGGTCCTGTGCCGCCTGGTCGGGAAACACATTCTCGACCGCCGTGTCATAGCCATCGGCAATCGAGCCGGCATCCTGGATGCGCTCGCCCCGCTCCACCGTATCTTCATAGGCGCTGATTTCGGTGGTGCGCTCGGGCACTTCCGTGGGTTCGGTTTCGCCCGGTTCGGCCCCGTCCTCGCGTTCGAGCAACGGATTGCGCAGCAATTCGGCATCGACGAAATCGTTGAGTTCCAGATGGCTCAATTGCAGCAGCCGGATCGACTGCATCAATTGCGGCGTCAGCGTCAGGCTTTGAGCCTGCCGAAATTCGAGCCGCGGCGAAAGTGCCATCCATCCGTCCCTGAACTGCAAATATTCCGGCCGTTTCCGGCCACTTCCCGGCGGCACCATGCCTCATTTCGCGGCACGGGGCAAGCGATAGGGCAAGTTCCGTGCCAAGTGCCGGCCGGGGCTAGATCTCGAAATTCTCGCCCAGATAGACCCGGCGCGCATCGGGGTCGGCGCTGATGGTTTCGGGCCGCCCCTGGATCATCACCTTGCCGCCATGGATGACATAGGCGCGGTCGACCAGGCCCAGCGTTTCGCGCACCGCATGGTCGGTGATCAGCACGCCAATGCCGCGGCGGGTCAATTGCTTGACCAGCGCCTTGACCTCGGCCACCGCAATCGGATCAACGCCCGCAAAGGGTTCGTCGAGCAGCATGAAGACCGGATCGGCGGCCAGCGCCCGGGCGATTTCGACGCGCCGGCGCTCCCCGCCCGACAAGGCCAGCGCATTGGCCTTGGCTAGGTGCTGGATGGAAAATTCCTCGAGCAGGGATTCTAGCCGCGCCTGGCGCGCCGCCTTGCCCTTCACGTGGTTTTCCAGCACCGCCATGATATTGCCGGCGACGCTCAGCCCGCGGAAAATCGAGGGCTCCTGCGGCAGATAGCCAATGCCCAATTGGCCGCGCTGGAACAGCGGCAAATGGGTGATCGGCCTGCCATCGAGCCGGATATCGCCGCTATCGGGCTTTACCAGCCCCATGATCATGGTGAAAACCGTGGTCTTGCCAGCGCCATTGGGCCCCAGCAGTCCCACAGCCTCGCCTCGCCGCACCGCCAGCGACACATCACGCACCACGCTGCGCTTGCCAAAGCTTTTGGCCAGGCTATGCGCTACGAGCCAGCCGGTCTGGTCGACCCGCGATTTTGCCGCTTCATCATTCATTGCGAGTTGAAGACCCCGGTCACCCGGCCGCCGCCAGTGCTGGAAAAGGTCGACACATTGGTTTCAAGATTCACCACCAATTCGCTCGAATTGACCGTGCCGCCCGAATTGATCACCACCACATTGCCGGTCAGCCGCAGCAATTGATCGGAGGGGGTGAACACGGCGCGCTGGCCGGTCGCGGTCTGGTCCTTGGTCTCCAGCTTGACGTCGCCGGTGGCCTCGAAGCTCTTGATGTCATTGGTGCCGCCTTCGCCATAAATGGCCACCACATGGGGCGCCCACACGGTCACCGTGGGGTGTTTGACCACCACATTGCCGTCGAACACGGCTTCCCGCTTGGTTTCCTCGATGGTGAACTTGTCGGCGGTGATCTCAACCTTTTGCTGCGCCCAGGCCGGACTGGCCAGCAACAGCAAGCTCATGGCAAGCAGGAGGCGCGGCATCATGGGATGGTTTCTCCAGGGGTCGAAGGCAGGGTGACGATGGCCCTGGTAAATGTCCAAGTCTGCTGTTTGGCATCATAGACCATGCCGGCGGCCTTGATATCGCTGCCGTCGGAATAATTAATGCTCACCGGACCCTTGGCGGTCAGCACCGATCGGGTCCAGTCGAATTCCGATTGCTCGAATACGCCCTTGGTGCCGGTCGTGTCGGTGAAATGGGCCACTCCATCGATAAAGACTATCTGATTGGTGGTATCGAGCAGCGCCGCGTCCGAGCTGGCGCGCATCGACACGCCGCTGGTGCGGTCCACTTCGAGCACGGCATCGCTCAATTCGATCCGGTCGGTGGCGTTCATCGCCGCCCGCGCCGCGCTGGCCGTGACGCGATAGGCGGCGCCATCCTCGAGGAGGCCCGCATATTCGGGAGCATCCACCGAAACCCCGTCGCGCGTCACCGAGATCTGGCCGACCCCGAAGCGGGCGCCGATACTGGACAGATAAATCTGCCCGGCCAGCAGCACCAGGGTCAGCGCCCCCAAAGCCGGCACGCCGACGCGTAGGATCGACACGATCCGGTTGCGCCGCACGAGGCGCCGATAGGTGGCCAGCCGTTCCGGTGCGTCGATATGGATTGTCATCGCAACCCCTTGGCTCTCAGCTATGGGCGAAAATATCGGTTTCGTCCCAGCCCAACAGATCAAGCTCGCACCGCGTCTTGAGGAAATCAAAACATTGCCGGGCCAGCTCGGTGCGGTTTTCGCGCTGCAGCATGCGATCGAGATGGCGCTTCAGATCATGCAGATAAAGCACATCGGAGGCTGCATAATCGAGCTGGGCATCGCTGAGCTTGTCCGCCCCCCAGTCCGAGCTCTGCTGCTGCTTGGACAGGTCCACGTTGAGCAGTTCGCGCACCAGATCCTTCAGCCCATGCCGGTCGGTATAGGTCCGCACCAGTTTGGACGCGATCTTGGTGCAATAGATCGGGCCGGTCACCACGCCAAAGCGGTTCTTGAGCACCGCCACGTCAAAACGGGCATAGTGAAAAATCTTGGTAACGGCGGGGTCACCCAGCAGCTTGACCAGATTGGGCGCCTCATTGCTGCCCTGGGGGATCTGCACCACATCGGCGCTGCCATCGCCGGGCGACAGCTGGATCACGCAGAGCCGGTCACGGTGGGGATCAAGGCCCATGGTCTCGGTGTCGATGGCGACTTCCCTGCCATAGCGGGAAAGGTCAGGCAGATCGCCGCGATGCAGTCTTATGGCCATGGGACGTCTCGAAAATTGCGCGTTCCGTTCCTCTTGGCACAGCAAGAGGGCATTGGAAAGGCGGCTCCCGGAAAAGCGAAGCGCCGGCCACGACTTCCGTCGTGACCGGCGCTTAAACTTGGTGCCCAGAAGAAGACTCGAACTTCCACACCTTGCGGTACACGGACCTGAACCGTGCGCGTCTACCAATTCCGCCATCTGGGCAAGTGGCGGTGTAACTAGGGTGCAAGCCGACGCTTGTCAACGGGCTTTCGCAGCTACCCTCAAAAGTTCGCGCCGTCCCAGTGCCTGATCGTGTTGCGGTCCACCGCCGGGGCGTCGTCAAGGCAGTTCACATTGATCATGACCGTAGATTTGCCACTTCCATCTTCCCCGCGCGCAAACGATTCGATGCCGCAATGGCTGCAGAACAGATGATCGATTCTATCGGTATTGAAGTGATAGGGGACCAGCTTGTCCGCCCCGCTCAGCAAGACGAATTCGTCCGCCGGCACCGGCTGCAAAATCCAGCCCAGCCGCCGGCAACGCGAGCAATTGCAATCCATCAGCCCGTCAAGCGCGGTATTGGCCGTAAACCGCACGGCGCCGCAATGGCATTGCCCGTGATACGTCCTGGCTTCGCTCATGGCAAAATCTCCTCTGCTGTTTCGAACAAACCAAGAACATACCGAGCCCGGAGTCAAGCCCGTTCCGCGCTCGATGCCCTCGACAGCCACGCCCTGCCTGCGCTAGAACCCGAGCCAACTTGCCGCGCGCCCCTCGCGCCATTTGCCGGAGCTTTTGCATGGACAGGATCGAACCCAAACTCGTCACCATCTTTGGCGGTTCCGGCTTCGTGGGAACCCAGGTCGTGCAATTGCTGGCCGATAAGGGCCACCGCATCCGCGTCGCCGTGCGCCGGCCGGACCTGGCCGGACACCTCAAGACCCTGGGCATGGTCGGCCAGATCCTGCCCATCCAGGCCAATGTGCGGAACGAGGCGTCTATCGTCCGCGCCGTCGCCAAGGCCGATATCGTCATCAATCTGGCGGGCATCGGCTTTGAACGCGGCGCCCAGACCTTCAAGGCGGTCCATACCGAAGGAGCCGGGCTGATTGCCGCTGCCGCCAAGGCCGCAGGCGCCGCAGCCCTGGTGCATATGTCGGCGCTCGGCGCCGACCAGGCCGCCGCGGTCAGCGCCTATGCCAGCTCCAAGCTCGAGGGCGAAGCCGCCGTGCTTGCGGCCTTCCCCAATGCCGTCATTTTCCGGCCCTCCATCATGTTTGGCCGCGACGACAGCTTCTTCAATCTCATGGGCGGCCTGTCCCGGCTCTTCCCGGCCCTGCCGCTGATCGGGGGCGACACGCGCTTCCAGCCCGTCTATGTCGGCGATGTCGCCCAGGCTTTTGCCAAGGCCGCCGAGGGCGAGCTCAAGACCGGCCGGATTTACGAGCTGGGCGGGCCGATTGTGGAAACCCATCGCGCCCTCCTGCAGCGCATCCTGCGCGAGGCCGGCCGCAAGAATTCGCTGCTGACGCTCTCACCCGGCTTTGCCAAGGTGCTGGCCGCCCCGCTCGCCATCCTGCCCTTCGCCCCACTGCTGACCGCCGACCGGGTCGATCTGCTGGGCGTCGACAATGTAGTGTCCGAAACCGCCATCAAGGAAAAGCGCACCCTGGCCGGCATCGGCATCGCGCCCACCTCGATGGATACCATCCTGCCCACCTATATGTACCGCTTCCGCAAACACGGCCAATTCGACCGCGACGCCAGCCTTGCCGACCCCACCTCGTTCAAGGCCGATCCCTCGCACTACGAAAAGGTCAAGATCTAGCCCTTCACCTCTCCCTTGGGGAGGTTGAGCCGGGTTAGGGGCCTTCCCTTTGTCATTCAGCCAGGCGCGTCAGCGCTTGGACGCCTCTGCGAGATCTCGCTCGATCAACATGCGCACATAGCGTGTGAATGGTACGCCCTTGGTGGCCGCCCGGTCCTTGAGGGCATCGAGCAAGGATTGCGGAATGCGCATGTTGAGCGCCGCCGCCTTCTTTTCAAACTCGAAACGTGTCGGCTTGAAGCCGGACAGATCGTATTCGCTGAGATCTGCCGTCTCGACAAAGGCTTCCGCCTCTGCGTCGCTCGACAGCACCGGCATGGCCTTAAGTTTGTCCTTGCTCATAGCGTCTGATCTCCTTGTCATGCATGTAGCGGGCGCTGATCGGGCGGATGAATAGTCCGCCGTCGCGCTGCCTCAGCGTAAAGGCAGCAAATACATATCGGCCCGAGGCAACTTTCCCGATGGCGCGATAGCGAAGCTCGCCCGCGCTAGGGTCTGGGTAAACACCCGGCTCGCCGGCAAACAGGCTCTCTATCTCGTCCTGCGATACGCCGTGCTTGCCGCATTTTGGGCCAGTTGCCGTCATCCCAATCAAGGCCCGCAATCGTTAGCATCAGCTATTTATGCATTTGTGTAGGCAAATGCAATACGCCAGAGCAAATTTCCCGCACACAACACCCCTCCAAAAACAATCGTAAGATATATCTTGAAATCGCCGCGAACCGCGCCGATCTTAGCTTTCAACGCAATCCAAGATATATCGGAGACACATTATGGGACAATATTGGCGCGATGGAGAGCCCAATTGGCGTCGGCTTGAAGCCATGGCCCGCCGCAGCTGGGGACAGTTCGCCGGCGGTGTCGGCGGCGATGGCTGGGGCAATATGGGCGGTAATTTTCGCATCGGGCGCATGCTCGCCTCGGGCGATCTGCGGCTCGTGGCGCTCTATCTCATCGAGCAGCAACCCCGCCATGGCTATGACCTGATCAAGGCCATCGAGGAAAAATCGGGCGGCTTCTATTCGCCCAGCCCCGGCATCGTCTATCCGGCGCTGACCTTCCTCGAGGAAGCCGGCTACGTGACCTCACAGGCCGATGGCAATAAAAAGCTCTATACCATCACCGATGAGGGCCGCACCCACCTGGCCGACAATCGCGAAGCCATTGAATCGACCCTGTCATTCCTGGCCAAAGCCGGCGAGCAGATGAACCGCTTCCGCGAATTCGCCAAGGCCGACTGGCCCTTCAATCGCGAGCAAGGCCCCGAGGCCGGCAATCGTCCACAGCACCGCGGTTTTGGCTTTGGCTTCGGTCCGGCCGGGCAAGAGCCCGATGCCGACCGCGACCTGCGCGATGTGGTGCCCGAGCTCAACGACGCCCGCCGCGCGCTGAAGGCCGCGCTCAAGAAAGCCCGTGCCGGCTCGCCCGAGCAGCAGCGCGAGGCCGCCGATATCCTGCTCCACGCCGCCGCCCAGATCGAGGCGCTTGGCGAAGACGACGTCGATATCTGAGCAAGCAATGGGGCGTCGTAACGACCGGCGCCCCATAATACCTATCTAATACCTCTTCCGCTCTTGCCAGCTGACATGTTAGCCTTCCCGCCATGCAGCAAGCCGTCCTCTCGCCCTCCCCCGTCCACCAGCCCACGCCCGACCGCATCGCGGCTGGCGAGCGCCTTGTCGCCCGCCTCAAGGGGCAAATTGGCGGGCGCATGTTCACCGATCCTTTGATGACCTATGCCTGGAGCGGCGACGCCAGCTCCTACCGGCTGGTGCCGGCCGCCGTGGTCTTCATCAATTCCGAGGACGAGGTGCGCGCGGTGATCAAGGCCTGCCGCGCCGAGCAGCTGCCGCTGACCTTCCGCGCCGCCGGCACCTCGCTCTCGGGTCAGGCCGTCACCGATGGCGTGCTGGCCGTGTTGGGCGATGGCTGGCGCAAGCTCGATATCCATCCTGGCGCCGACCAGATCACTTTGGGCCCGGCCATCATCGTCGCCCAGGCCAATGCGGCGCTCAAGAAATTCGACCGCAAGATCGGCCCCGATCCGGCGAGCCAAGCCACCTGCAAGATTGGCGGCGTGGTCAACAACAATTCCTCGGGCATGTGCTGCGGCGTCGCCCAGAATACCTATCACACCATGGCGCGCCTGCGGATCGTGCTGGCCGATGGTGCCGCGCTCGATTCGGGCGATCCAGCCTCCTGCGACGCCTTCCGCATCAGCCACGCGGCCATGCTCGACGCCATCCACGACCTGCATCACCAAGTCATGGCCGATCCCGATCTCGTCGCGTTGATCAAAAAGAAATACCGCATCAAGAACACGGTCGGCTATTCGCTCAATGCGCTGGTCGATTATCACGACCCGCTCGATATCCTGATCCACCTCATGGTTGGGTCCGAAGGCACGCTCGGCTTCGTTTCCGAAGTGACCTACAACACGGTCCCCGAGCATCCCTTCAAATCGACCGCATTGGTGCCCTTTCCGGACCCTTATGCTGCTGCCAGTGCTATCAGTGTGTTAGCCAATAACGGGGTGCAGGTGACAACTGGTGTCACCGCCGCCGAATATATCGAGCGCCGCGCCTTGGCCACGGTCGAGCATCTCGCGCCCATGGCGCCGCTGCTGCCCTGGCTCACCGAAACCTCGCCCGCCGTGCTCATCGACGTCACCGCACCCACCGCGCAAGAGCTTGAAATAGAAGTCGAAAAGGCCGTCGCCATCCTCTCGGCCAATGGCGCGACCCATATCGATTTCTCGACCGACGAGGCCCGCTCCCACGCCCTTTGGGACATCCGCAAAGGCTTCTTCGCCTCGGGCGGCGCCGCCCGCCCCAAGGGCACGTCAATGCTCACGGAAGACGTCGCCGCGCCCATCGAGCGGCTGGCCGAATTCGTCATCGCCATGCGCAACCTGCTCGACGACCACGGCTATGAAGATGCCATCATTTTCGGCCACGCCTTGGCGGGAAACCTGCATTTTCAAATGAGCGACGATTTCGCAGCGCCCGGCGCAGCGGAAAAATTCGATATGTTTTCCAAGGCCCTGTCCGATCTGGTCTCGATCCAGTTCGGTGGCTCGCTCAAGGCCGAGCACGGTACCGGCCGCGCCATCGCCCCCTTTGTCGAGGCCGAATGGGGCAGCAAAGCCTTCGGCCTGATGCACCAGATCAAGACCCTGTTCGACCCCGAAAACCTGCTCAATCCCGGCGTGCTGCTCAATGCCGACGCCAAGGTGCATATCAAGAACCTCAAAGTCATGCCGCTGGCCGACGAATTGGTGGACATGTGCATCGAATGCGGCTTCTGCGAACCGGCCTGCCCTAGCCACCAGATGACGCTCTCGCCGCGCCAGCGCATCGCCGTCACCCGCGAGCGCGAACGCCTGCGTGCGACGGGCGAAAATCCCGAACGGCTCGCGACACTCGACCGCGATTTCCAATATCCGGGCCTAGACACTTGCGCGGCGTGTAATCTGTGTTCCCTGCGCTGCCCCGTCGGCATCGAAACCGGCACCATGATCATCGGCCAACGCGGCCAGCGGCGCGGCAGCACCGCCCGTTCGGTCGCCGGCTTTGCCGCCGATCACACCGGCAGCGTCGAGGCCTTCATGCGCGGCGGCGTTGCCTTGGCCGATGTCGCGCGCACCATCATCCCCGCGCCCGCGCTGGAGGCCATCACCGAAACCGCCCGCCGCGCCACTGGTAGCCGCATTCCGCGCCTCTCCCGCGCCCTGCGCCACGGCCCTGGCGCGCCCAAGGCACCAGCCAAAATCTCACGCGATGATCCGCGCGACACCGGCTTTCCCGTACCCATTGCGCAAGGCGACCGGCAAAGAATCGTCTATTTTCCCTCCTGCGCCAGCCGCATGTTTGGAACGCCACAAACGGATAAAAACCTGCTGCCGGTTACTGACGCCATGCTGGCTTTGCTCGACCGGGCCGGGTTCGATGTCACCATGCCCGAGCATCTGAACGGCCAATGCTGCGGCCAGCCCTTCCAGTCCAAGGGCTTTCCCGAGCAGGCGGCCGAGGTGGGCGGCGCGCTCAAGCGCGAGCTCTCAGCCCTCAGCGACGGCGGCGCGATATCGGTCGTCACCGACGCGTCCACCTGCGCCAAGCATCTCAAGGAATTCCCCGGCGATGCCGCCGTGCTCGATTCGGCGCAGTTCCTTGTCACCCACGTCCTGCCGCGCCTGACCATCACGCAGAAGCTGCCGACGGTCGCCGTGCACCACAATTGTTCGGCCCAGCGCCTCAAGGAGCAACCTTCCACCGAAGCCATTGCCCGTGCCTGCGCCGAGGATATTGCCGTGCTCAGTTCGGTCACCTGCTGCGGCTATGCCGGCGACAAGGGACTGTTCTTCCCCGAGCTCAACCAGCACGCCACCCGCTTCGCCAAAAACGACATACCGGCAGGCTGCACGCTGGGCGTCTCGACCGTCTCCACCTGCGCTTCAGGACTCAGCGAACATGCGGGCGTCCCGTTTGTCGGCTTGGCAAGCCTGCTCGAATGGGCCAGCCGGCCGGTGCATTAAGCCGGGGGAGGGGGTTCAAAGCCCCCGCCCTTCACACGCCGCCCGCAAAAGGCTACTGAACCCGTCAGCAAGCCCCGGACGTTCATGACCATCACCACACACATTACCAGCCTCGGCCATAAGGGCGAGGGTGTCACCGAGATCGACGGTTTCAAGATCTTCGTGCCGCTGACCCTGTCCGGCGAAATGGTTGAGATCACCGCCGATGGCGATCGCGGCACGCTGGTCTCGGTGCTTGAGCCGGCTGCCAACCGCATCACCCCGTTCTGCCCGCATTTCGGCGCCTGTGGCGGCTGCCAGCTGCAGCATATGGACAGAGCGAGTTACGAGGCATTCAAGATCGGGCTAGTCGAAACGCCACTGCGTTTTGCCGGACTGGACCACCAGGTCACTCGTTTCATCGACGCCGCCGGCAATGGCCGCCGCCGCGCAACGCTGCATGCCCGCAAGGAAGGCGCCGGCTATATGCGGCTGCGCAGCCATCAGGTGCATGATCTCGATGCCTGCCCGATCCTGGTGCCTGAATTGGCCCGCGCTCCGGATATCGCTCGCGCCGTCATGGCAGCCGTGGGTGAAGCCGACGTGAGCTTTACCGCCAGTGTCACCGGCCTCGACGTCGCCGTTCGGACCGAGAAAAAACAGGCCCGCGCCGACCGGCTGCAGCCGCTGGTCGGACGCTTCCGGCTGGCGCGATTGGCGCTCAATGGCGAAATGATTCTGCAAGCCCAGACGCCGATCATTGCCATGGGCCGCGCTCAGGTCGAGCTGCCCATTGGCAGCTTTTTGCAGGCCACCGAAGCCGCCGA
Organism: Hyphomicrobiales bacterium; assembly: GCA_900470445.1. Lineage (GTDB taxonomy): Bacteria > Pseudomonadota > Alphaproteobacteria > Rhizobiales > Devosiaceae > Devosia. The sequence continues at coordinate 86,985 of UCAU01000060.1, forward strand.
AACCATCCTCGCCGATTATGTGCTGAACGCCGTCGGCAAGGCCAAGAGTGTGGCCGACCTGTTCTGCGGCATCGGCCCCTTTGCGCTGCGGCTGGCCGAGCAGCGGCCGGTTTCGGCTTTCGACAGCGACAAGGCTGGCATTCTGGCGCTCGACAAGGCGCGCCGCTTCACCAAGGGCCTGCGCGAAATCACCGCCAAGCCGCGCGATCTGTTCCGCGATCCGCTCACCCAGTTCGAATTGCCTTATGACGCAGTGGTGCTCGATCCGCCCCGAGCCGGTGCCGAGGCGCAGGTGCGCGAATTGGCCAAGTCCAAGGTGAAAACCGTGGTGATGGTGGCCTGCGATAGCAGAACCTTTGCCCGCGATGCGGCGATCCTGGTCGGCGCGGGCTATGTCATGAGCGACCTGGTGGCGGTGGACCAGTTCACCCAATCCACTCATATCGAAATCGCGGCCACCTTCCGCCGCTGATCATCACATTGTCTAAGCAAGGCGCAACCCTTGCCACCGGACTGCGTTGGGACCCCGTCAATCAAAACGACTGCGTGGGGCGGGCGTTGTTGTGAATGGAGCAAACCCATGCAATTTCTGAAAACTAGCCTTCTCGCCGGCCTGCTCTTGGCCACCTCCATCCCCGCTTTCGCCCAGGATGCAGCGCCCGCTGCCGAAGGCGAGGCAGCCCTTGCGGCCGATCCGAGCGGGGATTTTGTCGATGAATACGGCACCTCGTTCAGCTTCACCCTGTGCGGGGAATCCGGCACCGATCTTTGCGGCGTACTGACCAATCTCGAGGGGGAATCGGCGACCGAGGAAAACCTGGCCTTTGTCGGCAAGCAGGTGATGCAGGCCCAGCAAACCGCTCCCAATGAATGGAAGGGTTCGCTGAGCGCCGGCGGGATGACGGCTGACGCCACCATTACCCAGACCGGCCCGGATACGATCGAAATCCAGGGTTGCCGCGCTGGCATTTTGTGCCAGACGCTGGCCTATAACCGGGTCTAGCAGACGGTAGCGACGCGGTCCTTGATCACGGCGAGGACCTCGTCGCCCGGGCGCTTCCACCAATTATCGGCGGAGAAGATTTCCACTTCCTGCGGCCCAAAAAACCCGGCATCTTCAATCATTTGGCGGATGCCGGGCAGGTCGATGACGCCATCACCCATCATGCCGCGATCGAGCAGCATGTCCTTGGTGGGCACCAACCAATCGCAGATGTGGTGGGCAAAAATCCGGTTCATGCGGCCGGCGCGGGCAATGGCCTGGGCCAGCCTTGGGTCCCACCAGACGTGGTAGACGTCGATGGCGACGCCGACGGTTTCGCCCAGCGTTTCGCAGATGTCGAGCGCCTGATCGATGGTGTTCACGCAGGCGCGGTCGGCGGCATACATGGGGTGCAGCGGTTCGATCGCGATCTTGACGCCCGAGGCTTTGGCATGGGGCAGCATGGCGGCGATGCCGTCGCTGACCATCTGGCGGGCACCTGCTAAGTCCTTGGAACTCCCGGGCAATCCACCGACAACCAGCACGAGGCAATCGGCATTGAGCGCGGCCGCTTCGTCGATGGCCCGTAGATTATCGTCGATATTGGCCTGCCGTCCGGCGGCACTTTCAGCGGGGAACATGCCGCCGCGGCAGACGCCGGTGACCTGGATCTTGTTGTCGCGCACGATGCGCGCGGCTTCGTCCAGACCAATGGCGGCGATCTGGTCGCGCCAAGGGGAAATGGCCGTGATTCCGGCCTTGAGGCACCCGTCCACGGCTTCCTTGAAACCCCAGACCTGGCGGGTGGTGGCCAGGTTCAAAGAGATAGCACGCTGGGTCATTATGCTAACACACTGTTAACGTTGAGCACCGCAGTCATGCGCTTTACGGCCAATTCCGGGTCACTCAAAACCCGCGCCTTGTCGGCGAGGCGGAACAGCTCGCTCAGATGCTGCACCGAGCGGGTCGATTGCTGGCCGCCGATCATCTGAAAATGGTCCTGCAGCCCATTGAGATAGGCGAGGAACACCACGCCGGTTTTGTAGAAGCGGGTCGGGGCGGCAAAGATATGCCGGCTGAGCGGCACGGTGGGTTCAAGCAGGTCGAAGAACTCATTGGTATTGCCACGGCCGAGCGCAGCCAGCCCCGCCGAGGCGGCTGGGGCGATGGCGTCGAAAATGCCGAGCAGGGCGTGGGAATAACCCTGATCATCACCAGCAATCAGTTCGGCATAGTTGAAATCATCGCCCGTATACATCTTGACCGAAGCGGGCAGGCGGCGGCGCATGGCGATTTCTTTTTCCGCCGAGAGCAGCGAAATCTTGATGCCGTCGACCTTGTCTGCATTGGCGGCGATGACGTCGAGGCAGACATCCATGGCGGCGTCATGGTCGACATTGCCCCAATAGCCAGCCAAGGCCGGATCGAACATTTCGCCCAGCCAATGCATGATCACCGGCTGCTTCACCTGGCTGAGGATGCGGCCATAGACCTTGGCGTAGTCGTCGGGTGACTTGGCGGCGGCCGCCAGCGCGCGGCTCGCCATCAGGATGACGCGGCCGCCTTCGGCTTCGACAAAGCCGACCTGTTCTTCATAGGCGGCGATGATCTGATCGATCGTGACATCGGGGCCGGGCAGGAGATGATCGGTGCCCGCGCCATAGGCGATCAGGCTGTCATCGCGCGTGCGGGCTTCGGCCTGGGCGCGGCGGATCAATTCCTGCGCGTCCGTCCAGGTCAAGCCCATGCCGCGCTGGGCGGTGTCCATGGCTTCGGCGACGCCGAGACCGAGATCCCAGAGGCGATGGCGGAATTTGAGGGTGGTGTCCCAATCGATGGCCGGGGTCAGCCAGGGATCGTTGTTGGCCAGCGGGTCGGCCACCACATGGGCGGCGGCATAGGCGATGCGATTGAAGTCACTGGCCTTGTGCTTGACGAAGGGGATGGGCTCCCCGGTGAGCGTGTAGGGCGTGATGGAACGGTCTGGATTGGGTAGGTTGATGCTGGTCATATTTTCCTCAAAGCCTCAACAAACGCGGTGTCACCCCGGCGCAGGCCGGGGTCCATGCTGTGTTCCCTCCCGACATTCGATGTCGCTGCTGGTCTTCAGCATGGATTCCGGCCTGCGCCGGAATGACATCGAGGTTGTGAGGGGCCGGGTGAGGGGGCCTTTGGCCCCTCTTAGAATTCCAGCTTCGGCACGTCGAGCCAGCGGCGTTCGGCCCAGCTTTTGAGGCCCAGTTCGGCCAGTTGCACGCCCTTGGCGCCGGCTTCGAGGCCGTATTCCCATAGTGCATCTTCGGCGACGTGGCGGAGGAACATTTCCCACTGGGCCTTGAAGCCATTCTGGGCCGGCCAATTGTCCGGCACTTCTTCCCAATCGTTGAAGAAGTTCATGGTCTGGGGCTGGTCGGGGTTCCATACCGGCTTGGGTGTGTTGACGCGATGCTGGCTCCAGCATTTGTGAAGGCCCGCGACGGCGGAGCCCTTGGTGCCGTCGACATGGAAGGTGACGAGATCATCGCGGCGGACGCGGGTGGTCCAGCTCGAATTGATCTGGGCGATCACCCCGCCTTCCAGCTCGAACGTGGCATAGGCCGCGTCATCGGTATCGGCCTTGTAGCTATTGCCCTTCTCGTCGACGCGCTCGGGAATGTGCGTGGCGCCCAGGCACGAGACGGCCTTGACCTCGCCGAACAGATTGTCGAGCACATAGCGCCAGTGGCACAGCATATCGAGGATAATGCCGCCGCCATCGGCCTTGCGGTAATTCCAGCTCGGGCGCTGGGCGGGCTGCCAATCGCCCTCGAACACCCAATAACCAAACTCGCCGCGCACCGAGAGAATGTCACCAAAGAAGCCGGAGTCGCGCAGCATCTTCAGCTTCATCAGCCCAGGCAAAAACAGCTTGTCCTGCACCACGCCATGCTTGAGGCCGGAGGCGCGGGCGGTCTTGGCCAGGTTGACGGCGATTTCGAGAGAGTCCGAGGTCGGCTTTTCGCAATAGACATGCTTGCCGGCGGCCAAAGCCTTTTCGATCAGGCTGGCGCGCATCAGCGTGGTGCCGGCGTCGAAGAACACTGTGTCATCGGGATTGGCCAGGGCGGCGTCGAGATCGCTGCTCCAACGGGCAATATTGTGCTTCTTGGCCAGCCGCTCGATCTTGTCGGCATCGCGGCCGACAATGATGGGGTCGACGATCAGCCGGTCGCCATTAGAGAGGGCGATGCCGCCCTGGTCGCGAATGGCCAGGATCGAGCGCACCAGGTGCTGGTTGTACCCCATGCGGCCGGTCACGCCATGCATGATCAGCCCAAGCCGTTGTTCCGCCATTCGAAAATCCTCCCAATCAGGCATTCTGTGTAACTGTTTAGTTACTTAGGTACACGGGGCGCTGGCATGCCGTCAAGATGGCATTATGCGATTGCGAAGCTGTATCCGCGGTATGGGCCGCCGGACCCGGCCTTTACCCCAGGCGCTGGCGCTGCTATCTGATGAGAGCAAGGCCAGCCGGGGTAACCGGTCCGTTCACACAGCGAGGCTCCATGGATCAGCGGCTGACACAGCCGGCGCCGCCAGCCAAGCGGGCGCGCAATTCGAGCAAGACCAAGGCCGATATCCTGGTCGCGGGGCGCGCCGAATTTGCCGAGCGCGGCTTTGAGGGTGCGCGGGTCGATGCCATTGCCGAGCGGGCCGGGGCCAATAAGCGGCTGCTCTACCATTATTTCGGCAACAAGGAAGATCTCTACCGGGCGGTGCTGCTCGATGCCTATCAGGAGATCCGGCGCGGCGAACGGGCATTGAGTCTGGATCAATTCGGGCCGGTCGACGCCATGGACCGGCTGGTGCGGTTCACCTTCCGCCATTTCCTCGCCAACCCGTGGTTTCCGCGCCTGCTGGGCACGGAAAATATCGAGAATGCCCGGTTTCTCAAGACTTTACCGGATATTCAGGCGCTGCATTCCCCCTTGGTCGGGCAAATCACCACCATCCTGCAGCGCGGCGCCGAGGCGGGAATTTTCCGCCGCGACGTGGATGCGGTGCAGCTCTATATCTCCATCGCAGCGCTGGGTTTTTTCTATGTCTCCAACATGGCGACGCTGTCGGTGATCTTCGCCCGGGACCTGGGCGGCGTGGCCATGCTGCAGGAGCGCGAAGCGCAGGCCGTGCAGATGGTGCTCGACTATCTGCGCACCCAGCCCAGCTGACGTGGAAGGGCCGCAAATTCCCGCAAATTATTTGCCGTAACGGCGGCGGCCGGCTCACGAAACATTGCGCAAATGCGCTATTTCCTTGACCTTTCATCCGCTTTATTCTTCCATACAAGAACGGCGCGGTGTGACTTGACTTCGGACCGAGACTGACACAGTGTTGTAACTAGTTGGTTATTTAGCGACGGGGAGGTCGCTAGCGACGTTTCGCCCGCAGGCCGGGCGATATCTGCATCATGGGAGGAAAAAACATGACACTTCGATTCGATAGACGGCAGTTTCTGCTCGGCAGCTCCGCACTGGTCGCAGCTGGCGCCGTCGGCGTAATGCCGGCCTGGGCCCAGGCGGCCAATCTGCGCCTGACCTTCTGGGGCGGCCAGGCCCGCGCCGACCGCACCTATGGGGTGACCGACCTTTATGAGGCGGCCAATCCCGGCACCACGATTGAAGGCGAATTCCTGGCCTGGAACGATTACTGGCCCAAGCTGGCCACCCAGACCGCCGGCGGCAATGCGCCCGATATCATCCAGATGGATTATCGCTACATCGTCGAATATGCCAAGCGCAACGCCATCGCCCCGCTCGATGAATTTGTCGGCGGCGCGCTGAAGCTGGACGGTTTTGACGAAGACCAGCTCGAAGGCGGCAAGGTCGATGGCAAGCTCTACGGCATTTCGCTGGGCGCCAATTCGGTGGCCGCTCTGGTCAATACCGTGGCCTTCGAAGAAGCCGGCGTGGACGTGCCGACCAATGCCTGGACCTATGACGACCTGATGACCATGGGCGAGGCCTTCAAATCGGCCAATATCCGTGGCGGCATGAAGGTGATTGCCGATGGTTCCTATTCCGAGCCCATGCTCGACAATTGGCTGCGCCAGCGCGGCAAGGCGCTCTATACCGCCGACGGCAAGCTCGGCTTCGAGGAAGCCGACGCCATCGAATGGTATACGCTGTGGAACAAGCTGCGCGATGCCGGCGTCTGTGTCTCGGCAGAAGACCAGGCCATCGATACGGGCGCGGTGGAAACCACTATGCTGGTGCTGGGCAAGGCGGCCATCATGCCGTCCAACTCCAACCAGCTGGTCGGCTTCCAGGCCATCATGAAAGACAAGCTGGGGATGAACGGCTATCCGCGCATCGCGGCTGGCGTCGGCGGCGGTCACTACCGCAAGCCGTCCATGTTCTTCTCGGTTTCCGGCAGCTCCGCCAACAAGGAAGCGGCGTCCGCTTTCCTCAGCTATTTCGTCAATGACCCCGAAGCCGCCAAGCTGCTGGGCGTCGAGCGCGGCATTCCCTGCATCGCGGCAACCCGTGATGTCGTGGCGCCGTCGCTGGACGAGCAGAACCAGCTGGCGCTGAACTTCGTGGCCAATCTGGGCGACCTGCTTGGGCCGCTGCCGCCACCCCCGCCGGCTTCGGCTGGTGAAATCGACGCCTCCTTGATCCGCACCCTGGGCCAGGAAGTCGGCTTTGGCGCCAAGACGCCCGAGCAGGCCGGCCCTGAACTGATCAGCGGCGCCAACGCCATTCTCAGCCGGTCCTGATAACCGGTTTCGCCGCGCGCCAGTTTGGCGCGCGGCATTTTTATAAGCCTATGGAGTTTCAGCATGGTATCGGTCGCCAACAGACGGCAATTTCTTTTGGCCGGTTCGGCCCTTGTGGCGGCAAGCGGTCTGGGCGGACTGCCCGCCTTTGCCCAGGATACCCGGCTCCGGCTGGTGTTCTGGGGCAGCCAGGCCCGCGCTGACCGCACCTATGGGGTGACCGATCTTTATACCGGGGAGCATCCCGGCCTTGCCATCGAGGGCGAATTCCTCGGCTGGGCGGATTATTGGCCCAAGCTGGCGACGCAGACCGCGGGCGGCAATGCCCCCGACATCATGCAGATGGATTACCGCTATATCGGGGAATATGCCCGTCGTGGCACTTTGGCGCCGCTCGACCAATATGTCGGCGCCGGGCTCGATATTGCTTCAATCGACGAAGATCAGCTGCATAACGGCACCATTGACGGCAAGCTGATCGGCATTAGCCTGGGCGTTGCTGCGGGCGCTGCCGTCTACAATGCCAAGGCGCTGGCCGATGCGGGGATCGAGATCGACCCCATGGGCTGGACCTATGACGACCTCAAGACCAAGGGCGCGGCCTTTGCCGAAAGCACTGGCGGCGCGGTGGCTTTGGCGCCCGATGGCAGCGGCATCGAGCTATTGTTCGAGAACTGGCTGCGCCAGCAGGGCAAGGCGCTCTATACCGCGGAGGGCCAGCCGGCCTTTGCCGCCGAAGACGTGACTGCCTGGTTCAAGCTTTGGGCCGAACTGCGCGAGGCGCGCGCCATTGTCAGTCCGGACGAGCAGGCCATCGATGTGGGCAAGCTCGAAACCTCGCCTTTGGTGCGCGGCAAGGCGGCGATGAATTTCACCACTTCCAACCAGCTCGTCGCCTATCAGACGCTGGTGCCCGATCCTTTGGGGATCGCCATCTATCCGGCGACCAAGACCGGCTCGACCGGCGGGCATTATCGCAATTCCTCGCAATATTTTGCCATTTCGGCCGGCTCGGCCGCGCCCGAACTGGCGGTGGAATTCATCAATTTCTTCGTCAATTCGCCCGAGGCCGCAGCCCTGCTCGGCGTCGAACGCGGCGTGCCGGCGTCCTCCGCCATGCGGGCGGCGCTGGCGCCATCGCTGGACGAACGCAGCCAGCAGGCGGTACGCTATATCGACCAATTGGGCGCCATTGCCGGCCCCGTGCCGCCGACCCCGCCGGCCGCTGCCGGCGAAATCGAAGTGGCGCTCAAGACCAAGAGCCAGGAAGTGGGTTTCGGCATGCAATCGCCTGAAGACGCCGGCCCGGCCTTTTTCGACGAAGTCGTCGCCACCCTTGCACGGGCAGCCTGATCATGGCGGTTCACACAGCAATCGCTACACCGGCCGGGCAGGCACAGCGCCCCTCGGTCTGGTCGCGCATCTGGCAGAATGATGCGCCCGGCTATCTGTTCCTCTTGCCCTGGTTCATCGGCTTTTTCGGCCTCACCATCGGGCCGATGATCACCTCATTCTATCTCAGCTTCACCAATTTCGACCTGTTGCAGGCGCCCCAATGGGTGGGCGCCAACAATTACATCCGCATGTTCACCGCCGATCCCAAATTCTCGGCCTCGATGCGGGTGACGCTGTTCTTCGTGGTCTTCTCGGTGCCGCTCAAGCTGGCTTTCGCGCTGGCCGTGGCCATGCTGCTCAATCGCGGCATCAAGGGCCTGCCCATGTATCGGGCACTGTTCTATTTACCCAGCCTGCTCGGCGCTTCAGTGGCCATCGCCATCCTGTGGCGGCAGATCTTTGCCGGCGACGGCCTGGTCAACAAGCTCCTCGCCATGTTCGGCATCATCGGCCCCAGCTGGATTTCCAATCCCAATTATTCGCTGTGGACGCTGATTATCCTTTCCATCTGGCAATTCGGCTCGCCCATGATCATTTTCCTCGCCGGGCTGCGGCAAATTCCGCAGGACATGTATGAGGCGGCGAGCCTCGATGGCGCCAGCAAATGGCGGCAATTCGTCAAGATCACGCTGCCGCTTTTGACCCCGGTCGTGTTCTTCAACGCCATCATCCAGACCATCGAGGCGTTCAAGAGCTTCACCCCCGCCTTCATCATTTCGGGCGGCACCGGCAATCCGATCAATTCGACGCTGTTCTACACGCTCTATCTCTACCAGGAGGCCTTTGGCTTCTTCCGCATGGGCTATGCCTCGGCGCTTGCCTGGGTGTTGCTGGCGCTGGTCGGGCTGTTCACGGCGTTCTCCTTCCTCACCTCCAAATACTGGGTGCACTATGACGATTAATGCCCCCGCTAAATTGACCGTGGTGACCGAGGGCATGCCCTCGCCACTGCGCCGCCGCACCACCTCGATCATCGTGCATGTGCTGCTGATCGGCGCATCCATCCTGATGCTCTATCCGCTGCTCTGGCTGCTGGCCGCTTCGTTCCGGCCGGAAAACGAGATCTTCACCTCGGCCAGCATCTGGCCGTCGAGCTGGAGTCTGGATGCCTATTTCCGTGGCTGGAACGGCTTGCGCACCGGCTTTGGCACCTTCTATCTCAATAGCTTCATCATCTCGGGCCTGTCGGTTATCGGCAATGTGCTGGCCTGTTCCATGGCGGCTTTCGCCTTCGCGCGACTGGATTTCAAATACAAGAACTTCTGGTTCGCCATGATGTTGATGACCCTGATGCTGCCCTATCAGGTGACGCTCATCCCCCAATATGTGCTGTTCCGCCAGCTTGGCTGGGTCAACACTTTCCTGCCGCTGGTCGTGCCCAAATTCCTGGCGGCCGATGGCTTTTTCATCTTCCTCATGGTGCAGTTCTTCCGCGGCCTGCCCAAGGAACTGGATGAGGCGGCACAAATGGACGGCTGCTCGCCCTGGCGCATCTATTGGCGCATCATCATCCCGCTCTCCATGCCGGTTTTGGCGACCGCCGCCATCTTCACCTTCATCTGGACCTGGGACGATTTCTTCGGCCCGCTGATCTATCTGGGCGAAATGCGCCAATATACGGTCATGCTGGGCCTGCGCACCTTCACCGACTCGACCGGGGAAAGCGATTACGGGGGCCTGTTCGCCATGTCGGCGCTCTCCCTCGTGCCGATCTTCCTGTTCTTCCTCTTCTTCCAGCGACTGCTCATCGAAGGCATCGCCACCACCGGTATGAAACGCTAGGCTCATGACTGACATCAAATTTGCCGCTATCGGCATCAATCACGCCCATATCTACGGCCAGGTGGAATGCCTCAAGCGCGCGGGCGGCCAATTCGTGGCCTTCCATGCGGTGGAAGACGATCTGGCGGCCACTTTTTCGGAAAAATTCCCCGAGGCGAAGCGCGTTGCCGACCCTAAGGAAATTCTTGAGGACGCTTCGATCGCCGTGATCACCACGGCCGCCATTCCCGCCGACCGCGCCGCCATTTCCCTGGCCGCAATGCGCCACGGCAAGGATGTGCTCTCCGACAAGCCCGGCATGACCACCTTTGCCCAGCTCGAAGAAATCAAGCAGGTGCAAAAGGAAACCGGCCGTATCTATGGCGTGCTCTATTCCGAGCATTTCGAGGTCAAGGCCACGGTCGAAGCGGGGAACCGCGTTGCCCAGGGCGCCATCGGCAAGGTGATCAATACGGTGGGCCTGGGCCCCCATTCACTGCGGCTCAACAATCGCCCCGAATGGTTCTTCACCCGCAATCGCTATGGCGGCATCCTCACCGATATTGCCAGCCACCAGTTCGAACAATTCCTGTTCTTCTCGGACGCCATGGATGCCGAAGTGGTTTCCGCCAGCGTTGCCAATCGCGGCCATCCCGATAAGCCCGGCCTGCAGGATGTGGGCGATGTCCACCTCAAGGCCGATGGCACCTCGGGCTATATCCGCGTCGACTGGTTCACCCCCGAAGGCCTGCCCACCTGGGGCGACGGGCGCCTGACCATTCTGGGCACCGAAGGCTATATCGAGCTGCGCAAATATATCGACATTGCCGGCCGCCCCGGCACCGATCACCTGTTCATCGTCAACAAGGATGGCCCCCGCCATATCGATTGCTCGACCACCGACCTCCCCTTCGGCCGGCAATTCCTCGATGACGTGCGCAACCGCACCGAAACCGCCATGCCGCAGGAGCGGTGCTTCAACGCCATGAAACTGGCGCTGACCGCCCAGCAATTGGCCGAACGCGGCACGGAGTGGGCACAATGAGTCGGGTTTTCAACGTCGCCATCGTCGGCGTCGGCATTGGCCGCAGCCACCTGGTCGAGGGCTATGTGCCCAATGCCGACAAATACAAGGTGCTGGCGCTCTGCGACCTCAATGTCGAGCGCATGACGCCCATCGCCGATGAATTCAACGTCGAGCGCCGCATCACCAATTTCGACGACATCCTGGCCATGGACGATATCGACATCATCGATATCTGCACCCCGCCCGGCCTGCACTACCCAATGGTCATGGCGGCGCTGAAGGCCGGCAAGCATGTGATCTGCGAAAAGCCGCTGGTCGGCTCGCTCGCCCAGGTCGACGAGGTGATTGCCCAGGAAAAAATCTCCAAGGGCAAGCTGATGCCGGTATTCCAGTATCGCTTCGGCGATGGCATCGAGCAGGCCAAAGCGATTATCGATGCCGGCATTGCCGGCAAGCCCTTTGTCGGCACGGTGGAAACCATGTGGCGCCGCGGCCCCGATTATTATGCCGTGCCCTGGCGCGGCAAATGGGCCACCGAACTCGGTGGCGTGCTGATGACCCATGCCATCCACCAGCATGACCTGTTCACCTATCTCATGGGCGACGTGAAGCGCCTGTTCGGCCGGGTCGCCACCCGCGTCAACGCCATTGAAGTGGAAGATTGCGTCACCGCCAGCCTCGAACTGGAAAACGGCGCTCTGGGCAGCTTTACCGCGACGCTAGGCGCGGCCGAGGAAATTACCCGCCTGTTCCTCACCTTCGAGAATGTCACCTTCGAAAGCGATTACGAGGCCTATAATCCCGGCGCCAAGCCGTGGCGCATCCAGCCGCGCAATCCCGAGACAGCGGCCAGGATCGACGCCCTGCTCAAGGACTGGAAGCATGTGCCCTCGCGGTTCGAAACGCAGATGGCCCGCTTCCATGCGGCTCTCCTGGGTGAGGCACCGATGCCGGTGACCTCGGCGGATTCGCGCCGGGCGCTCGAACTCGTTACTGCCTTCTATCATTCCTCGACCACCCACGAAGATGTGGCCCTGCCCATCGCGTCCGACCATCCGCGTTACCAGAGCTGGGTTCCGCCCCAGTTCCGCGCTGCCTGAGGAGACAAGCCATGTCGACAAATATCGAGCTGCGCAAACTCGTCAAAGCCTATGGCGATATCGAGGTGATCCACGGGATCGACCTGACCATCAATCCGGGTGATTTCACCGTGTTCGTCGGTCCGTCCGGCTGCGGTAAATCCACCCTGCTGCGCATGATCGCCGGCCTCGAGCCGATCACCGGGGGCGACCTGTTGATCGATGGCCAGCGCATGAACGAAGTGCCCGCCGCCCGGCGTGGCATTGCCATGGTATTCCAGTCCTATGCGCTTTACCCGCATATGAATGTCTACCAGAACCTGGCTTTTGGCCTGGAAACCGCCAAGACCCCCAAGGCCGAGATCAAGGAACGCGTGCAGCGCGCCGCCGAAATCCTGCAGATCGTGCCGTTGCTCCAGCGCAAGCCCAAGCAGCTCTCGGGCGGCCAGCGCCAGCGCGTCGCCATTGGCCGCGCCATTGTGCGCGAGCCCAAGATTTTCCTGTTCGACGAACCGCTGTCCAATCTCGATGCCGAACTGCGCGTGCAGATGCGCGTCGAGATCGCCAAGCTGCACAATGATCTGGGAAACACCATGATCTATGTGACGCACGACCAGGTCGAGGCCATGACCATGGCCGACAAGATCGTGGTGCTGCGCAATGGCGTCATCGAACAGGCCGGCGCGCCGCTCGAGCTCTACAACAATCCGCGCAACCTGTTCGTCGCCGGCTTTATCGGCTCGCCCAAGATGAACTTTTTGGCCGCCAAGGCCGAAGGCAGTGGCCTCAACACCGCCGGCAATAGCGTGGCCCTGCCGCGCAATATCGCCGGCGCAACGACGCTGGGCATCCGCCCCGAACACATCACACTCACCGAAGGCTCAGGCATCAAGCTGGCCGAGGTCAAGGTGGACCTGGTGGAAAGCCTGGGCGGCCAGACCGTGGTCTACGCCACTACGGCCGACAAGCAATCCATGACCATCGTGCTCGAAGGCCAGCGCCAGGTCGAGCTGGGTTCGACGGTGACGGTGCACGCCGATCCCTCGCGCATTCATCTGTTCGATGCGCAGGGCAATGTGATCCTGGGGTAAGAAGCCACGACTTAGTCGCCCTCTCCTTTGAGGGGGCGGGGCGCTTGCACGGAGCTGGGCAAGCCACGATCCGCCTCCCTCCCCCTTGAGGGGAGGGATTGAGGGTGGGGGTGTCGGACTATCCACCAGCTCAGAATTCGTGGAGAGCTCGACACCCCCACCCTAGCACCCTCAAGGGGGAGGGAACAGATTGGGGCTCTCCGTCGCAACCCAAGTGCCCCAGCAGACCTCATCCTGAGCTTGTCGAAGGGCGAGGTCGTGGCACCTTGCCTCCACTCACCCCACCGCGTGGTTCGTGGGGCTCACCATGAGTTCTCCTCGGGACTCGATTGCCTCCGCAGTCACCCCTTGACTCATTCATAGCTCCCCAGCTATACATAAATCCATAGCCCACGAGGTATGGATTTGTCCCAATTGGCACCGGCGCCCGACGTGATCTTCAGAACGCTTGCCGATCCGACGCGGCGGGCGCTGTTTGAGCGGCTGTGCCGGGAAGGCGAGATTACGGTGGGGGCGCTGACCGCCAAGGCGGGGGTGTCGCAGCCGGTGGTGTCGCGGCATCTGGGTGTGCTGAAACAGGCCGGGCTGGTGCGTGATCGCCATGAAGGTCGGCAGACCCATTACCGGGCCCTGCCGGGAGCATTGGCGCCGCTGATCGACTGGACCAGCGAAATGGCCAGCTTTTGGGACGGCCGGTTCGATGCGCTCGAAAACCTGCTCGACAGGATGGACCAATGACCACGCCCCCCATTCGCACCGTCGTGCTGGAACGCGAATTCACCGCGACGCCGGAGAAAATCTGGCGCGCGCTGACCCAGCCCCATCTGCTGGAGGAATGGCTGATGCAGACCGATTTTGAGCCGGTCGAAGGCCGGAAATTCACCCTGCGCAACCAGCCCCGGCCCGATGTCAGCGTGGTCATCGATTGCCAGGTGCGGGCGATCGAGCCGCACAAGACCCTGTCCTATAGCTGGGACGCATTCGGGCTGGAAAGCGTCGTGACCTTCACGCTGGAGCCGACTGCTTCCGGCACGCGGCTGCGCATGGAGCAAACCGGTTTCCGGCCGGATCAGGACCTGGCTTTCAAGGGCGCGCAGGCGGCCTGGAAGCAATTCGCGGCCCGGCTCGACGTGTTGCTGACGCGGCTCGATTGACCCCAAAACCCAAGGAGAAAGCTTATGGCCACCAGCAAAAAGAAGGTCTTTTCGGAGGCCGAACTCGAAGCGATGCAGGACGCCAAGGTCGAGCGCAAGAAGGGCAAGAAAGCCGATGGCGAGGCGGACCTTCTGGCCAAGGTCGCCGAGATGGGTGACAGCGACCGCGCCATCGCCGAGCGCCTGCACGCCCTGGTCAAGCAGAACGCGCCCGAGCTGTCGCCCAAGACCTGGTATGGCATGCCGGCCTGGGCCAATAGCGACGGCAAGGTGGTGTGCTTTTTCACCGCCGCCGGCAAATTCGACAGCCGCTATGCCAGCTTCGGCTTCAACGAGGCCGCCAAGCTCGATGACGGCACGATGTGGCCGACCGCATTCGCCATCACCAAGCTGACCCCGGCCGACGAGGACAAGCTTGCCGCGCTGATCAAAAAGGCCGTCGGCTGACCAAAAAGGTCGGGCCCATGTCGAAATTGGGCCTGCTGACGCGGCATGTCAGCAGGATGCGGCAAGCTCGCGTCACCCATCATGAGGATAACCCGTGATCGGCCTCTTCGACCGGCTGGTCGATGCTGGCTCGACCGTGATCGTCATCGAGCATAATCTGGATGTCATTTCCCGCGCCGATTGGGTGATCGACCTGGGCCCCGGTGCCGGTCAGGATGGCGGCCGGGTGCAGTTCGAGGGCGTGCCCGCCGATCTGGTCAAGGCCGGCCATTCGCTGACCGGCCAGCACCTGGCGGCGCGCTAGAGCTGCTGTTCCACCTCCGGCACGAGATCGGCGGGCAGGATTGTGGGGGCGAAGCGCGCGGCGACCTGGCCATCGCGGCCGATGAGGAATTTGGCGAAATTCCACTCGATATCGCCGGGATGCTCGGATTTGAGCCAAGTGTAGAGCGGGCTTTCGCCTGGTCCATTGACCTCAAGCTTGGCAAAGAGTGGGAAGCTCACGTCATAGGTCAGCGAGCAGAATTCGGCGATCTCTTCGGCCGTGCCCGGCTCCTGCCCCATGAACTGGTTGCAGGGGAAGCCCAGGATCACCAAGCCTTGATCCCGGTAGCGCCGATAGAGCGCCTCCAGCCCCTCATATTGCGGGGTCAGCCCGCATTTGCTGGCGGTATTGACGATCAGCACGGGCTGGCCGGCATAGGCGGCGAGCGGCTGGGGCGTGCCATCGAGCAAAGGAAGGGTGAAATCGGCGAGCTGGGTCATCGAAATATCCGGGAACGAGTCGTTTGCCAGCATAGCGGCTCGCGCGCGGCGCGAGAAGGCGCGCCAAGGCGCCGGCCGGCACGGGGCCTCCGGGGAGATTTTGACGAGCGGGCCCCGAGGCGGTGTCGCCTCTGGTAATTTTGAAAGTGAGACGAGCGCCGCCTCGGGGCGCCGGGACTTTATCGGACGGCGCGATCGCAACCCCAGCGGCTTGCCGTAGCGCCCCGCCCGAAAGTCACCTCCGCTCGACCCGAAAGGCGGCGCGACCCGCCCTTCCCCGGCTGGCCTTCGGACACCGGTCGCTGCAGCGCCGCCCGTATCCCGAAAGCTGGGCAGCATTCTAGGCGTGATTGCGGGGCCGGGCATAAACGGGATAATTTTTGCCCTAGCGATTGCGGAACTGGTCGATGCGCAGGGCGAGCTTGTCGCGCAGATCGAGCATTTTGGCCTTATAGGCGGCATAATCGGGATCGGCATGCGGCGCCGTGGCGGCGCTCAATTTGGGCCGCAGCCGCTGCACCGGCAGAGGCGTATCGCCCACCACTTTCCAGACAAAGGCATTGAGCTCACCGCGCCACTCGGCATTGGTGGCCTCCCAGGCATCGAGCCCGGCCAGCACCTGGCCAAGCTGGGTCAGCAGGCCCCCATGATCGGGCGCCGCCATGGGCAGAGCATCACCCAAGCCGAGAAAGACCTGCGCATCGCGTAACAGCGCCTCGGCCACGCTGATCGTCTGCACTGATACCGGCGCCTGCGGCCGCCGCGCCGCCACGGCGGCGATCTGGGCGTGCAGCGCCGTCAGCCGCAACCAAAGCGCTTCATGGCGCGCAGCCAGAGCATGGGTGACACGGGGCGGGGTTTTGGACCGGGACAAGCTGGGACTCCTGATGCGGCGGGATGCCGGACAGGAGAGGGTAAGGCGGGGTCGAGGGGCGGGGATTAGTTTTACCGCGCGTCCCATCTGGTCATAAGCCTGATCAAGCGAGCGTCAGCACGGAGTGAGGTTTCGGCGTCAGCAAGCCTATTAAGTATCGTGTCGATACCATACGGCCAAGCCAAGGCATTGTCGGGCAACACTTTGTCAAGAAGGGACAAAACGGACTCCGGAAAGCGATCAACGATATTCTCGCCGGACCCACGCAGCTCCGGCAAAAATAGGTGATCGCGTTCAATCGTGGTCACCAAAGGCGTAACCAGTTCGACGACATCGGGAAATTGCTCGGCGCTTGCGAAGGCGAGCTCACACAGTCGGGCCGAAACATTAGCCGATTTGACTGACAGCTGACGTGGCCACACCTTCAGAAAGGCTAATAACTGCCCTTTCCAGCTTGGCTCCGAGACATCTGCTTTTTCGCTTATCCAGTGATTGATTTGCCAAAGCAAACGCGTACGAAATTCATCTTCAACGCCGAGGATCAAAGTGTGAATTTCATCATCTGAAATAAGACGCTCACCGGTGCGTTCATCAACCGTCCCCCACCCGGCAAGTACTAAGCCGGCAATAATCTCATCATGGGACCTGCTAGATGGCGGCGGACTGACGGCCAAAGCAAGTATCTGGTCCTTAAGGCGACGGTACAAGTCACGATTTGGGGTCGTCGCGCCCCACAAGAACCCGGACCAAGCAGCATCACAGTCGTCCGAATGGTTCAAACGGAGCTCCGGCAAGAGGTTCGCCTCGGTCCATGCTGGGTCCACAGCATAGAACCAGTTCAAATTGTGAAACAGTATCACCGATACGTGGCGATGGAGATCGCCCGGAAGACCCAGAAGCGCCTCTATATGGGGTAGCCACGCAGCGGGAAGACCCTGCCGGGCGATAAGCCCATTTTTTCTTGGGTCATTGAACATGGCCTCGGCAATCTTGCCGGCCGGTGAATTAATCGCCTCCATTGTCCAATCAGGCTCGCCGTTTCTCCCAACACCAGAACTTCCGCGATCCGGATGCGCCCTTAGTATCCCGCTGAGCTTCCGGGCAAGTTTGTCAAACGTGGCCTGACTTTCCCGTGCGAGCACAGCACTGGCATCACGAAACCAATCGGCTACGGGCCTCAAAATACCGGCGAGGCTTTCATCTGGATAGCTAGCGAGCCGGTGAGCAATGCAACAGACAAGGCGTGCACGATCCTCTCTCCGCGCCGACGAGGTCAAGAAAGATCGCCAGGCCCATTCTGGAATATCCTCGGCCTTTGCTGCAAGGGTCAGGGCTCTAAAAGCGAGTACAGGGCGCTCAACGACCAACCCTGCAAACGGGTCGTTTTCGACAAGGAAATCGCCGGTTCGCCCGCTATGTGCTTTCGCCGTCGAGAGCACGAGCGAGAGTGGAACGCCGAGAAGCTCCGAGTGCTCTGTCTTTGTTTGAACCCAACCAGAACGACTTTCCAAGGACTCCGCCGCACGGGCGGCATAGCCCTTCCTCCAAGAAGGAGCCGTCCTCGTTAGATCGACGGTGGCCGCCGCCAGATCAAAGCTAAAGCGACACCCTGCGTCCGCGAGCCAGTGGATACGATTGAGTACCTCCCAGGCCCGCCTTTCCAAGAAAGCCACCCTCTTCTCCCCGCGCCACCGAGGCGGCCCTTTCAGAGTTTTTCTCTCAAGTGTCTTACGTGCTGTGACGCTGAGTTCCGCCCAACGCCGCGAAAGGACCAAAAGCAAATCGCGTTGGTGGTGAATGTTCCAGAATGCCTTACTACTTAATCCGTCAAACACTGACAAAAATTCGGCTTTTGTGACAACACTGGACAGGCCGGAAGCCCATATTCTTAGTCTTGCAAACACCGTATCATCTGACTTAGGCCAGCGTGCAAATTCCATGTTCGCGGCGTGGCGGTCAAAGTCTGCCAACTGCTGAAAGCACTGGGTAAATCGGATCACAGCACCGGACAATCCATGCGAACGACTGTACGTGTCGCCATCCATAGATTCGTCGGCAACAATGGGGCTGATCATATCAAGGCCATAGCCGCCCACCTCTCGTTCCAGCGCTACAGCTAGCTCAAGGTCTTGCCGTAATACTTCTACAGTGGAGAAAACCCACTCGTTTGGGACTGTGAGCTTTTCATGGAAGTCTGGATACCTGACGTCGATTCTTAAGAGAGCGTCTTCCGCCCCTGCCCCTTCTAGCGGTATTGGAGAAGCCCAGAAGTTGGGCTCGGCTACAAGAAATGGCTGGCAGATTTCGCCTAGCTGCCGAACAATCCCACTACTCCAACCTTCCCGCTCTACCTGAGCCTTTAGGTCATACCAATCTCTATTGAATTGTCCCTCAGGTGGTCGTTTCCAGGCTTCAAACAGGCCACGCCAGGCTCTGCGTACCAACGGCGAAATTTCCCTCTTTGACCTCTCAAGCTCCCAGCTGATAAACTCCTGAATTGTGCGGTGAAGTGCCGATTGATGCGATGCCCACCAGACCGAGGTTGGCTGATCACATACTTTGGCCAGCCAAACACCAAGTTGGCTTATGCGGGGCGATAGGCGGGGACTATGGAACGCCCAATGTCCTCGTAGCGCGGCAAGATTTTCATCGCGGTTTGAAATTCTATCTAGTCGATTCTGTGCAAACGCGTCCCAAGCTTCAGTTGGCGTCTCACGTTTGGCATAGCTATTTTCTGGATCGACCTTGCCCGCCGGTACATCAGAATCCAAGCCGTACAGATCGAAAGGATCGATGTAGGGACTCTTATCAGAGGACGAGCCAGCTCGGCTCGGTGTCGCATAGCGCCGATATGGATCAAATACGCAGAGCCAATCTGCTGGTGGAGGGGCATCGCCCTCGGAAAACTTCTTCGCTCCCTCATATGTGGACACTATGTGCGTAACCTGCCCGCGCTCATAGGCTAGCAAACTGGCTGGGCCCCTCCTCGCTTGGTCGATGACCTTGCCTTGCCAAGCTTGTGGATCGCGAGCTCGTTTTGCCCACGATTCAAGAGACAACCAGAGCGCAGAATGGTTGTCGTTTGGGCTATAGGGGATGGCCTCGACGCCCTTGTGCCGCCAACGTCCGGCAGCATCCTCGCCTTCTCCCGGCTGGAACGCGAAGGCCCGTTCAATTTTGCCTGTCGCCTTCTGAAGCGCCTCCAGCAGATATTGCACGGGGGGGTCGTCCGCTGTGTAGCCGACAAAAACGACCACATAACGGTGCAGCGCTTCTCTAATAAATGTCGTCGCCCAACCATCCGATAGATACGCGCGGCCAAACTCTGAACTGGACAACACAAAGCCGTCCCCTTCGGCGCCGCTGTATGCGGGCGTGGCCCTGCCGTGGAGGTAGATAATCCCATTCATTTCCTCAGGGCGGGATGGGTCCGGTAGTCTTGGGGGTTGCCATGTCTGGAGCGAGCGGCCGCAATCGTCAAATAACCTATCGAAATTGGTGGTCACGAGACGTACGGCGCCCTCTGGCGTCGTTGCTAGGTCGAGCAAGGTTTTGTGGGCGACGAGATCAACATTGGCAGCTGGACGCAGTGCTTCTGCTACTGCCTGTTCGATGTCTGGCGATGAAAAGTCACGCTCAAGTAGCCCAAAGACGCGGTCAGCGGAGATTACTCCTGAGATGCCAACACGCCGATCGATTTCGGCAGCCTCACGGATAAGTCTAAACGCCGGGCTGTCGCGGGATACGCCAAGCTTTGTGACTACCGCCTCGGCCAAGCCGAAGAAGTTGGGAAGATTCGCACGCGCTCTGGAAACGCCCGCACCGCAAAAGAAAAGCGTGCGCCCCTGGTCCCTCGCCCAAAGCAATTCATCAGGAATTGCAGGACCATCCTGCAGGAATCTCATGTCCCCTCCAGCATCGCAACGGAATCACCCTGTCGCAACTATTCTCGCCTAGACCGAGGGAAGGGGACTACGTCTCCGTAACACTCTCGGATGCAGGGGCTCAATCATCCCCCATCTTCAGCGCCTTGATGAACGCCTCTTGCGGGATGTTGACGCTGCCATATTGGCGCATCTTGGCTTTGCCCTTCTTCTGCTTGTCGAGCAGCTTGCGCTTGCGCGTTGCGTCGCCGCCATAGCATTTGGCCGTCACGTCCTTGCGCATGGCGCGGACGGTTTCGCGGGCGATGATCTTGCCGCCGATGGCCGCCTGGATCGGGATGACGAACAGATGCGGGGGGATCAGTTCCTTGAGCTTTTCGCACATGACGCGGCCGCGGGTTTCGGCGACGGAGCGGTGGACCAGCATGGAGAGGGCGTCGACGGGCTCGGCATTGACCAGGATGGTCAGTTTGACCAGGTCGCCGGGGCGGTGGGTATCGAGCTTGTAATCGAAGCTGGCATAGCCCTTCGATATGCTCTTCAGGCGATCGTAGAAATCGAACACGACTTCATTGAGCGGCAGGTCATATTCGACCATGGCGCGATTGCCGACATAGCTCAGGTTGGACTGGATGCCGCGGCGATCCTGGCAGAGTTTGAGGATGCTGCCGAGATATTCGTCGGGGGTGAGAATGGTGGCCTTGATCCAGGGTTCGCGGATTTCCTCGATCTGCATCACGTCCGGCAGATCGGCCGGATTGTGCAGCTGAAGCGTCTCGCCATCGCGCATGACGATTTCATAGACCACCGAGGGGGCGGTGGCGATCAGATCGAGATCGAATTCTCTGGAGAGGCGCTCCTGGATGATTTCCAGATGCAGTAGCCCCAGGAACCCGCAGCGGAAGCCGAAGCCGAGCGCGGCCGAGGTTTCCATTTCGAAGGAGAAGCTGGCGTCGTTGAGGCGCAGCTTGCCCATGGCGGCGCGCAGCTCGTCGAAATCGCTGGCATCGACCGGGAAGAGGCCGCAGAACACCACGGGTTGGGCCGGGCGGAAGTCCGGCAGGGCATGGGCGGTGGGCTTTTTGTCGTCGGTAATGGTGTCGCCGACATTGGTATCGGCCACTTCCTTGATCGAGGCGGTGAAGACGCCGAGCTCGCCGGGGGTCAGTTCCTTGACTTCGACCAGCTTGGGCGTGTTGACGGCGACGCGATCCAGCTCATAGACCGCGCCGGAGGCCATCATGCGGATGCGCTGGCCCTTTTTCATCACGCCATCGATGATGCGGACGAGGACGACGACGCCCAGATACGTATCGTACCAGCTATCGACCAGCAGCGCCTTGAGGGGGGCCGCGATATCGCCCTTGGGCGGGGGCAGGCGGGTGACGATGGCTTCGAGCACGCCCTCGATATTGAGGCCCGTTTTGGCGGAGATTTCGACGGCCTCGGAGGCGTCGATGCCGATGACATCCTCGATCTGCTGCTTGACGCGCGGAATGTCCGCAGCGGGCAGATCGACCTTGTTGAGGACCGGGACGATTTCGTGATTGGCGTCGAGCGCGTGGTACACATTGGCCAGCGTCTGGGCCTCGACGCCTTGGGAGGCGTCGACGACCAGCAGGCTCCCCTCGACGGCGGCCATGCTGCGGCTGACTTCATAGGCGAAGTCGACATGGCCGGGCGTGTCGATGAGGTTGAGAATATAGGTCTCGCCATCCTGCGCCTTATAGGTCAGCCGGACGGTTTGCGCCTTGATGGTAATGCCGCGCTCGCGTTCGATATCCATCGAATCGAGCACCTGCTCCTTCATCTCGCGCAGATCGAGACCACCCGTGGTCTGGATCAGGCGATCGGCCAGGGTGGATTTGCCATGGTCGATATGGGCGACGATGGAGAAATTGCGGATATGGGAGAGCGGCGTTGTCATAGGGCCGCTGATAGCAGATGCCGCAGGACCCGCAAAGATGGTTTAAGCGGGGTTAAGAAGGGCTTTTTGCAACGGGTAGCGGCGCCGGGCGTTGGGAGACCATGCATTTGCCCCGCGCCGTCGCCTTCGCCGCCGTCCTGAGCCTTGCCATGCCGGTGGCCGCGCAGGATTTATTCAAGCCGTTGCAGGATATGGTGGAGGGGCTGACAAAGCCGCCGCCGCAGGCTGGGGAGGCCAAACCGCCGGCGCCACGACCACGACCGGAAGCGGTGGAGGCCGAGGCGCCGCCGCCTTTGCCGCAGAAGCGGCCGGGGGACCATGACGCGCCGGTCGTGGAGGAGAGTGCGGCGCCTGAAGCCAAGCCCGCCGAGGATGTGGTGGCGGATCGGGTGTATCAGACGGCGTGTCCGGCGGTGTTGCTGGGGCTGGTGGAGGCAGAGGCTAATCCGCCGCTGAGCGAGGATATGTGCGGGGAGCACTCACCGCTGACGGTGACGGCTGTTTTGGCCAATGGGCGGATGGTACCGCTCTCGTCACCGGTCATCACCAATTGCGAGATGGCATCAGCCCTGCCCGGCTGGGTGGCCGCAGTGGATGGCTATGCGACATCGGCGCTGGATAGTCCGCTGGCTGAAGTCGCGACGGGGACCAGCTATATGTGCCGCAAGCGGAACAATGCGGATGCGGGGTTCACCTCCGAACATGGCTTTGCCAACGCGGTGGATGTGACGGGTTTTACGCTGGCGGATGGGCGGAGCATCGGGGTCGAGGGGGATTGGTCGCCCGCTACGGCGCCGGAGGGGCGGCTGCTGCGGTTTGCCCATGATGCGGGGTGTACGGGATTTACCACCGTGCTCGGGCCGGAGGCCAATGCAGAGCACCATGATCATTTGCACCTCGATCTGGGGTGCCATGGGAAGAGCTGTACGGCGCGGATTTGTGAGTAGGCCGTCCCCGCTTTCGCGGGGATGGCATTGTGGGGAATGCCAGTCCGGTGCGGACTATTGGGCCGGGGTGGCCGGAGGTGTTGTCTCGGCGGGGGCAGCAGGGGCTGCTGGCGTGGCGGGTGCAGCCGAAGCCGCGGGCGCTGTTGCCGGGGCAGCCGCAGCGGCGCCCTGATTGGCGTAGATGGAGACGACGGCGTCGACGCTCTGGCGGTCGGTGCTGCCTTCGGCGCAGTCGGGCGTGGTCTTTTCGACGTCGCCCTTGACCTGGGTATAGGCCTTTTGGCTGGTGGCTTCGTCCATGCCCATGCCGGCTTCGAAGCGCTTCTGGTCATTGGTCATGCGGGTGAGCACGGCGGGATCGACCGTGACGCTGCACAATTCGATCACCGCCTTGGTGGCGTAGAGACCGGTCAGCAGGTTGGCATTTTTGGGCGTATTGTCGATCGGCGCCAGCGGATCGACCACGATATTGGCGGCCGGCGGGGTGGCGGGCGCCGCAGGGGCGGCTTCCTGGGCGGCGAGCGCAGCGGTGCCGGCCAGCAGCAGGGTCAGCGCGGTGAAGGTGCGGATCATCAGAGATCTCCTTGAAGGCGGGCGCCCATGCGGGCTGGTTCCCTCCCCTTCAAGCGCCTGATTATGGCCTCAGCACGGCGCCCGGTCGGCGATAGGGTGATAAGGCGGCAAATCGGCCCATTCCTGCAGGCTCATCTGGTCGGGATGGGTTTTGATGCCATCGCGCGGGGTAAGCCAGGAAAGCAGGTGACGAAGCATTGCAGGCAGGTTTGACATTTTGTGACCTCCTTTCGGTCAGTATCTATTTGATACCGAAACCAATGCGCCTTCTGTTGGGTTACCACAATGGACAAGAGCTGGGCTCAGGTATAGAAAATCTATATGAGTTCGCTGTTTTCCATCCCCCTCAATGCCTTGCGGGCCATCGAAATCGTGGCGCGACGGGGCTCGCTCGCCCCGGCGGCCGAGGAACTGGGCGTGACCATGGGTGCGGTCAGCCAGCATGTGCGGCGGGCCGAGGAGCGGCTGGGCATGGAACTGTTCGAGCGCACGCCGAGCGGGCTCGTGCCCTTGCCGGCGCTCAAACAGGCATTGCCGCAGCTGACGGCCGGGTTTGCGGCCCTGCAGGATGGGCTGACCACGCTCAAGGGCAGTGACGAGGGCGTGCTGAACCTGACCGTGGGCGGCGTGTTCGCCAGCCGCTGGCTGATCTGGCGGATCAATAAATTCACCAGTCTGCATCCTGATATCGAAGTGCGGCTGACCGTGACGGCGCAGATGATTGACCTGAGCCGGCCGGACATGGATTGCGGCATTCGCTTTGGGCTGGGCAAATGGCCGGGGGTGACGGCAACGATGATTGGCGGGCAGGCGTTTCAGCCGGTCTGTGCGCCTCCAGTGGCGCGGCAGCTCAAGACGCCGGCCGATTTACTGCATGTGCCGATGATCCGCGACCAGACCACGATGCTGAGCTGGGACCTGTGGCTGGATGCGGCGGGGCTGGCACGCGATGGCTTGCCCCCGGGGCCGACCTATTCGGACCCGTCACTGGCCTTCGACGCGGCGATCTCCGAACAGGGCGTGCTGATGGCGGTGGATATGATGAGCGCCGATCCGGTGAGCGACGGGCGGCTGGTGCGCCCGTTCGAGCTGCCGGTGAGCGGGCCGCATGGCTATTGGCTGGCCATTGCCAAGGGGCGGCGGGAACCGCGCAAGACGCGGCTGTTCCGGGAGTGGCTGGAGGCGGAGGTTCCGGCTTCGGTGCGGGGGTATGTGTATCAGTCGCGGGGGTGAGGCGGGGCCACTTTCCTCTCAACGGGTGCGCACCATTCCAGAACGCCACAATCGCTTTCCCTCGGGCTTGACCCG
>UCAU01000086.1 GCA_900470445.1 Hyphomicrobiales bacterium
GACAAGCCGGGCAATGACGAAGGAATGGAGATCACCACAGCAGACCTCATGGTGAGCCCGTCGAACCACGAGGGCGCCCCTATTTCCACCGCCCATACCCCCAGGGCGCATACCACCGCGCCCCCTCCGGCACCGCTTCCGGCAGCGGATCATAACCATGCGTCCCGCCCGGCCGGCACCGCACAAACCGCGCCAGCCCCATCCAGCCTCCCGGCCAAAACCCAAACCGCCAGATCGCATCGCGCGTATATTCCGAACAGGTCGGCAAATGCCGGCACGTCCGCCCCATAAAGGCCGACAGCGTGTACCGATAGACCGTGATCAAAAACACCGCCGCAATCTTGAACGGCAAATCCACGACACGCCAAAATCCAGAAATCACGCGATCCATCAAGAACCGGCCGCAACCGATTCAGCCGACTCGATCTTTTCCAGCGCCGCCTCTACTGCGTCGAACACCAGCAACGTCGACATATGCCGCGCCGTATAGTCCCGCACCGGCTCCAGATATTTCAGATCGCTCCACTTCCCCACCGGCGGCACACCGCCAGCCTTGAGCATGGCATGCATCTGCTCCCGCACCGTCCGGAACTCGTCCACCGGCGTCCCGACGATTTCCCGCGCCACAACGGCCGCCGAAGTCTGTCCCAGCGCACAGGCCGAAATCTCGTGCCCGTAGTCAACGATCACCCCATCCCGCACCACCAGGTCCACCTCGATGGTCGAGCCGCAAACCCGGCTGGTTTTGCGCGCGCTGGCATTCGGCGCAGCCAGCCGCGGCGGCTGGCGGGCATTTCCTGCAAGATCGAGGATTTTATCGGAATAGAGATCGCTGAGTTCCATGAAACGAACAATTCTGTTTCTTGTCGGCCTGTGTCCAGCCTCCTATATAGGTGCTCGCACCCGGGCTGTCAGGACATCGCCCACGTCCCACTGGTCCAAAAGTCGCTATTGCAGCCTTTCAATGCGGTGCCACAAGGAGCCGACCAGATGGATGCCAGCGTCAAGCCACCCTTTCCCTTGCCTCGCATGGCAAGCGCCCCGGTTCGCCCCACGCGCGAAGAAGCCGAAGCCGCCGTCCGCACCCTGATCGCCTGGGCCGGTGATGATCCGACGCGCGAAGGCCTGCTCGACACCCCCCGCCGCGTCGCCAAAGCCTATGGCGAGCTCTATGCCGGCTACGACCAGGACCCCAAAGCCGTGCTCGACCGTACCTTCAAGGAAGTTGGCGGCTATGACGATATCGTGCTGGTCCGCGACATTCCCTTCAGCTCCCATTGCGAGCACCACATGGTGCCCTTTATCGGCAAGGCCCACATCGCCTATCTGCCGCACGATGGCGTGGTCGGCCTCTCCAAGCTCGCCCGCCTCGTCGAAGTCTTCGCCCGTCGCCTGCAAACCCAAGAAAACCTCACCGCGCAGATCATCGACGCGCTGAACGAAAACCTTGGTCCCCGCGGCGCCGCCGTGATGATCGAAGCCGAACATATGTGCATGTCCATGCGTGGAGTCCACGCCCACGGCGTCTCCACCATCACCCACCGCTTCACCGGCGTCTTCGCCGAAGACCGCCAGGAACAAGACCGCTTCTTCGCCATGGTCGGCAAGCGGTAGCCCTCTTCTCCCTCCCCCTTGTGGGGAGGGCCGGGGTGGGGGTGCTGAAGCAGCCGCCAACTGGATTTGCCTGTTTCCCCCGCGCCCACTATGTTTAATCGCATGGGGGATCAACCATGCCAGAACAGCTAGCCAGCGCCCCGCCAGTGCCCGAACCGGTAGTGCAGGCCCTCGCCCGCTACCCCGAGCCGGTGCAACACCGTCTGCTGACCATCCGCGAGTTGATCTTCACCATCGCCGCTCAAACCACCGGCGTCGGCCCCCTCACCGAAACGCTCAAATGGGGCGAACCCGCCTATCTCACCGAGGCCAGCCGCAGCGGCTCCACCATCCGCCTCGGCATGGTCCGCTCGGCGCCCGACAAATGCGCAGTCCTGTTCAACTGCCAAACGACCCTGATCGACACTTTCCGCGCCCATTTCGCTGACGATTTCACCTTCGATGGCAATCGTGCGCTTCTCCTGCCCGCCGCTGCGCCTCTCCCGGCTCAGCCACTCGCCCTTTGCCTCCGCGCCGCCTTGACCTATCACCTAGCGCAAAAGCCGCGCCCGCGCTAAAACCCGCGCATGAGCATTACCTTCGCCGATCCCGCCGCCCTCTCCCACGAGCAACTGGAAGAAGGCACCCTCTTCGCCCCGCACTTCGACGCTGCGGGCCTGGTCACCGTCGTCACCATCGAGGCATCGAGCAAGGACGTGCTGATGCTCGCCCATATGAACGCCGAGGCCTTGTCCCTGACGCTGGAAACCGGCATCGCCCATTACTGGTCCCGCTCACGCAACAAAATCTGGAAAAAAGGCGAAACCTCGGGCGAATTGCAAAAGCTGGTCGCGCTGCGCACCGATTGCGACCAGGACGCCCTGGTCCTGACCGTCGAACAAACCGGCCGCGGCGCCGCCTGCCACACCGGCCGCAAATCCTGCTTCTATCGCCAGGTAGAAGTAACGGGCGAAACCGCAGCCCTAAAGGACACCGGCCTGCCCCGCCTGTTCGATCCCGCTAAGGTTTACTAGGTCCGGGCGTCATCCCGTTTTCCCCACGGTGTCATTCCCGCGAAAGCGGGAACCTCCGTTTGCTTTCTTGTGCAGCGGATACCCCCACCTGGCCTCCCCCTGATAGGGGGAGGAACCGCCTTGTGGTCGGAACTCGAACTCACTCCAAGAGTGGAGAGATCCCTCCCCCTATCAGGGGGAGGCTAGGAGGGGGTACTCCGATGCCCGAAGCCCTACCGCCCCTTCCGCTCGAACAACCCCACCAGCAAAATCCCGGCGAAGAACCCGCCCAGATGCGCCTGCCAGGCCACGCCGATCGCCGTCCCCGTCAGCAGCGGCAGCAGCGGCACCGCAGCATTCAGCACCACCCAGATCACCACGAACATCCGCGCCCGCGCATCCCTCATCAGGTCGCCAAAACTGGCCAGATGCCGCCCCACAATCACCCGCTCGCCCGTCTCGGGATGCTGCGCCACGATCACCGGCTGGAAAATGAACCGCACCGCCGCCCCGGTCAGCCCGGAAACGCCCCCCGAAGCCCCGATCAGATACGTCCCTGAATACAGCGTCGTCGCCGCAAAGAACGCCGCCCCCGCTGCCGCCGAGATGAAAAAGATCGCCAGCATCGGCCCGGCCCCATAGCGCCGCGCCACCGGCGTCGCAAAAATCGCCAGCCACGCCACATTGATCAGCAGGTGATCCCAGCCCCCGTGCATCAGCGCATGGCTGAACGGGGTCCAGATCAGGGGCACAGCCGCCGACAGATCATTCCCCGCCACCACGAAACGCAGCGGCAAAAATGCGAACCACAGGATGAAGTCGTTATAGCCCTGCTGGTTAAGCACGAAGGTTGATGCGGCGTGAATCACCACCATCACCCCCACCAAAGCCGTCACCGATCCCGGCAACAGGAACACCGGCTCGCGCCCCGGCTGGCCTGGTGGCTGCCCTTGTTCGACCATCACTTCACCCCGACTCGCTGGCGCCGCGCCGCTTTGGCTCTTCTTTTCCACATTGGGACAGCCGCGTTAACCTTAACTATCCTTTAAGGGCGCTTTTGCCCCAGCCATTTGCGAATGTGGAGTCGCGGCTTGTGCCTTTTCTCAAAGGCGGGGAGCGGTCGCATGGCCATCGGCGGAACAACAGCAATGCAGCAGACCAGCACTCGGACCCTCTACGATTATTGGAACGCCATCCGGGGGTCCCGCAGCGCTCCGGACCGGAAGGATATCGACCCCACGCGCATCCGCGAAGCGCTCGCCAATACTTTTATTCTCGAATTCGACGAGGCCGAGAAGTTCTCTTTCCGCCTCGCGGGCTCGCACCTGTGCACAAGTTACTGCCGCGAGCTCAAGGGCCGCTCGTTCAACGATCTCTGGCATGAGCGCGACCGCGACGCCATGGACACCCTGATCCGCGCCGTCACCGAGGATCACGCCGTAGCCTTGGTCACCTTCCAGGGCACCACAGCGCTGCACACCAAGGTGTCCTTCGAGACCATCCTGATGCCGCTGCGCCACAATGGCTCCACCCACACCCGCCTGCTCGGCGCCATGTCGGCGCTGGAGGAGCCCTATTGGCTCGGCGTTCAGCCCATTCTCGAGCAGCGCATTACCGGCCTGCGCCTGATCTGGCCCGACGATGTGGCCATGGAAGAAACCGTGCGCGAAGTCGCCACCAATGTGGGCAATGACATGAGCTATGTGGGCGTCAGCCCCCACATGCCCATGCCCGCCACGGTCTATGGCCGCAGCGCCCGGCGCTACGCGCACCTCGCCGTTATCGATGGCGGCCGCAGTAAGTAAACTGCCAAGGCTTTTGCCGGCATTTTAGCCCACTTGGCTTGGTATTGGCGACAAATCCCAATACCAAGCGTTAACCAAACCCGGTTAGCTTATTGTGGAAACACAGTGCGACCGGCGGCAATGCTCAGCGACGACATCCAATCACCGCGATTCATTGCCCCTGCGCGTACGCGCGCCGACTCGGCACGCTTTCAGCGCGTCAAAGTCTCGGTCCTGGGCCGCTACATGCTGGCCGACCGCCGCGAATTTCCCTGCCAGGTCATCGAAATGTCCCCCGGCGACGCCATGGTCATCGCCCCCGTTGCCGGCGTCGTCGGCGAGCGCGTCATCGCCTATATCGATCATGTCGGCCGCATCGAGGGCACCATCCTGTCCCAGATGGATGGGGGCTTCGAGATGGACATCGCCGCCTCCCCGCGCAAGCGCGACAAGATGGCGGCCCAACTCACCTGGCTCGCCAACAAGGATATCCTCAACCTGCCGGAAGACCGCCGCCACGAGCGCGTCGTCCCCGATATCCGCCATTCCACCGTCGTCCTCGACGACGGCCGCCGCTACAATTGCAAGATCATCGACATCTCGCTTTCCGGCGCCGCCATCGAACTCGACGTGCGCCCCGCCATGGGCACGCCCGTCACCCTGGGCCGCATGCGCGCCCGCGTCGTCCGCCATTTCCAGAACGGCGTCGCAGTCGAATTCGCCTCCGCCCAGGAAATGCTCACCGTCGTCCAGCAAAACCTGCGGATGAACTAACCACCGGGTCCACCCTCGCCCCTTGTGGGAGAGGGACAGTAATTTCCTCGTCCAGAGGAAATTACAGGGTGAGGGGTCCTGCGCTCTCCCATGCTTCAATGCCAGAGCTAGCCCCCTCATCCGCCCTACGGGCACCTTCTCCCACAAGGGGGAGAAGGGAAGAGCAGACCGCCCCCGCATAGTAAACTACCCCTGAATCCAATCCATAAAACTTGCATAAAAACTGCATTGCAGTTTTCGGATCGACGAAATCGGCGGTCCCTAACGTGGTTTCCATCAGGGAGACCACACAATGTTTTTCACCAGCAAGGCAATATTCGGCGCACTTCTCGCCCTCGCCGCCATCGCCGCCCCGGCCCAGGCCCTCGACTTGACCAATGTCGCCTTCGTGCAGGTCGTCGATGCCCCCGCCAGCATCCCGGTCGGCCATGCCGAGTTCTGCAAGTCCCGCCCCGCCGAATGCCGCCGCAACGACAATGTCGTGTCCGCTGTGCCGCTGGACGAAGCCCGCTGGTCCGAACTGCTGCAGATCAATGCCAATGTGAATGGCAACGTCACCCCGGTCTCCGACCTCGACCTCTACCAGGTCGACGAATTTTGGACCTATCCCAATGGCTATGGCGATTGCGAAGATATCGCGCTGGCCAAGCGCCGTGACCTGATCAATGCCGGCTGGCCCGTCAGCACCCTGCTGATGGCCATCGTCAAGCAGGCCAATGGCGAAGGCCATGCCGTGCTGATCGTCCGCACCGATCGCGGCGACCTCGTGCTCGACAACCAGGACGGCGCCGTGCGCCTCTGGAGCGACACCCCCTACCACTATGTCAAGCGCCAGTCTCAGGCCAATGCCGGCCAATGGGTCGATATGATCGACAGCCGCCAGATCGTCGTCGCAACCACCGCCGGCATCAACTGATCACCGCTTTCCGGACCCCGCCCGAGCCGCAACGCTCACGCCTAACCCTGATAGGGGTCTGAAGAATGAAGCCAGCTTCCCCGGAAGCCGGCTTCATTGTTTTTGGCAATCGCAAAGCTGGCGCTCACCTCAGTGGACCTCATCCTGAGCTTGTCGAAGGACGAGGTCGTGGCACGATCCGGGTACGACCTCGTGGTTCGACAAGCTCACCATGAGGTCTACTGATGCTGTCGGTCCTAGTATCTAATCGCGACGTACATGCCCATGAACAGCATCCCCGTCACGAACGCCCAGCCGAACGCCACTACCGAGGCAACCAGCATCGAGGTCATCGATAGCGTGCTGTTGTCCTCATGCTGCCAGCCAAGCTGCAACATGATGTAGGGTCCGCAGATAAAGCTCATCGCCAGATGCCCCATCGCGGCGACGTAGGTCTTGCCGTCAAAGCGCAAAATGGCTTGCTGCCGCGCCAGCCATTGGTAGAGGTGCGTCCCCGCCCCCGCGACACATAGCCCGATCCCGATGAGAAACGCCGCCAGCAGCAATTCCTTGGCCATGCCCAACCGCCCTGTTACGCGCCGGCATTATTGTGCCGCGCGCCTGAAATTAACCCTTCATTAAGCATATTGACCGCCCTATCGATTGTCACCTCCGCTCGCCAAATCTGGTTAATGCTGGTCATGAGCTCGCAATCGGCGCCCGCTACGCCCCGCCATCCTCCCGCCTCCCTGGGTTTCAATCTCGCCGGCATCGCCGTGCTGGCTTTGCTGCTGGCCGTGGGCGCCGCCTATCTGCTCGATGAAATGGGCCGCACTTCGCGCACGCCCACCCCCGCGCTCGAGGATGGCAATCCCATCGTGCAAACCATTTCCGGGCGCGAGCTGACCATTCCCACCGCCTGGTTCCGCTATGGCGAACAAATCCGCGACGGCTTCACCAACCAGATCGACCTGACCCTGATGTTTGCGCCCGAGGGCGCCACGCCCCTGCCCGTCCAGGTCATGCTGCTCCCCCGCAGCCGCGCGCGCACCAGCAGCGCCCTGCTCGACGCCGTCTATCTGCATCAATTTGGTGATGAAACATTGACCGGCATCCCCGGCCTCGTCGGCAAACCGCTCGGCGCCGCGGCCGGCTACGAAGGCGAGCGCGTCTGGTACGACCCGCTCTCGGCCAACGCCTTCGTCGCCAAATGCATGGCCCCCATCGAGCCCGGCGCCCCCGAACAATGCGTGCGCACCGTCTACCTGCCCAGCGGCATCGCCGCCGTCTACGTCTTCGACGCCAAAGCCCTGCAATCCTGGCGCCAGTTCGACACCCAGATGAAACTCTGGCTGGAAAAAATCGGGGCTTGGTAGCGGGGCTTCTTTCTACCCTCTCCCCACCCACGGAGCCTCCCTCGCCCCTTGTGGGAGAGGGACAGACCTGACGCGTTCAGCGGAAGGTCAGGGTGAGGGGTACTGAGCTATCCCATGCCAGATGCCCAGAAAGACACCCCCTCATCCCAACCGAAATTCGCCTTCGCGAATTCGGTGCCCCAAGCGGGGCACCTTCTCCCTCAAGGGGAGAAGGAAGGCCCGCGCTAGGAACTCAGACTTCGTCCAGATCGATATCCAGGATCGACATATTGAAGATGTACGACTTGTCGCCATCCTCGTCGTCCAGATGAATAAGCCCGATCGATTCATCACCGATGAACACCTCGACGGAATCATTCAGCTTGGCGCGCGGCCGCACGTCGATATTCTTGTTGTTGAATTTGAGTTGCAGGAATTTCTGCAGCTTGATGATCTCGGGATGGTTCACGATGCGTATCCTGCTGATTTGGGTTGAGGCGGCAATCTAGTCACCCGCTAAACGCAAACAACCCCTGTTCCGTCCCATTTTAGCGGTGACAAGCCCCGATGACCAGTTGCAGCACCGCAAAGCCAGCGCGCCCGGCTCATCCTGCCCCGCCCCACAGGGCAAGACCCGTCCTCCCCATAACGTCATCCCGTCGCAGGCCGGGATCCATGCTGAAGGCCCAAGGGCTTGCACCCCATCAGCCACCCACTCACAATGTCATTCCCGCGAAAGCGGGAACCTCTGTTTTACGATGCAAAAGACAGCAAACGGAGGTTCCCGCTTTCGCGGGAATGACACCGTGTTTCAATGCAAATTCAGAGCAAGCAGCCCAACAGCCCGGCTGCCACAGTAGACCTCATGGTGAGCTTGTCGAACCACGAGGTCGTGGCGCATTGCACTCAAGCCTCAGTCAGCACTGAACGGTTGAGTTTCCGGTCAGGCCGAGTCGAAACCGGTGGTCGTCGAGAACCGGAGCGGAGCGTACTTTTCGTACGTGAGCACCGGAAGCGCAGACGAGTGCCGGTTGCAGGCCGGCATCATCGGAAAATCGACCCGCTCAGCCGTTGAGATCGTGGACTAGGAATTCCTGATCCATCACCAGCGCCGGCTGCGCGCATCCAGCCTCGCCAATCACCTTGGCCGGCACACCCGCCACGGTCACCCGCGGCGGTACTTCCTTGAGCACCACCGAACCCGCCCCGATCCGCGAGCAATCGCCAATGCGGATATTGCCCAGCACCTTGGCGCCGGCCCCGATCAGCACGCCATTGCCGATCTTGGGGTGACGGTCCTGATCGGATTTGCCCGTGCCGCCCAGCGTCACATTCTGCAGCATCGACACATTATCGCCGACCGTCGCAGTCTCCCCGATCACCAGCCCCGTGCCATGGTCGAGCATGATGCCCTTGCCCATCGGCACCGCCGGATTGATATCGACCTGAAACACCTGGCTGGCCCGGCTTTGCAGGTACAGCGCAAAATCCCGCCGCCCCGCCAGATACATGGCATGGGCAAACCGGTGCGTCTGGATGGCCTGATAGCCCTTGAAAAACAGCAGCGGCTCAACCGCTCGGTGGCAAGCCGGATCGCGCTCCAGCGTCGCCGCCAGATCAACCCGCGCCGCATGCCCGATATCGGGGAAATCCGTGATCATCTCGGCAAAGGCCTGCCGGATCAGATCGGCCGAAACATCGTCATGGTCCAGCCGCGCCGCAAGGCGATGCCCCAGCGCCTGCTCGAACGTCTCGTGATTGAGTACAGCTGAGATCGCCATGTTCGACAAAGAAGGCTCGGCCGCCACGATCTGCCTGGCCCCGGCGCGCACGGCTTCCCAAACGGGATCCACGGCCTGGATTTCGGCTGATTTCTTTGCGCTGACGCTCATTGGGCGAGGCTCCGCTTCATCGAGACTTACCGATATAAGCCATCTCATGCTCCAAAACAAAGCCTTAGCGGCCCGTTTGGTTCACGAATGCCTGTTGGCAGGCAATGTCCTGCCCAAAAACTCCAGCGCCGCAGCCTTGAATTTCGCGTCGCCCGTTGCCCGCATGTGGTCGCGCTTGGGAATGACGAACGCCTCCGCCCCAGGAATCAGTTCCGCCAGCGGCTCGGGCGAGCCGGCCATCTCGTCGGCCTCCCCCACTGCCACCAGCACGGGCACATTGATCCGCCGCACATCGGCCCGCGCCATCGGCTCGCGCGACGTCTCCATGCAGGCCGCCAGCGCCTCTCGGTCCGCGCCGGTATGCTCGGCAAAAATCCGGAATTGCCGCGCCGTCGGATGCGTCAGCCCCGACAGAGCCGGCGCCCGCAGCCCGGCGATAATGTCATTGCCGTCGCTCAGCCCATTGATGAGATTCATCCCCATGCCGCCAAAGATCGCGCACACTACCCGCTCTTCATCCTGAAAGGCCATGAATGCCGCAATCCGTGCGCCCATCGAATAGCCCAGTACAGCCGCTTTCTCGATTCCCAGATGGTCGAGCAGCGCCACCGCATCCTTGGCCATCACCTGCGGATAATAGGCCTCGGTGTCATAGGGCTTGTCCGATTGCCCATGCCCACGATTGTCCAGTGTAATCGCCCGATATCCGGCCGATGTCAGCGCCTCGACCCAGCCCGTATCGATCCAGTTGACCTTGCCGCTCGAGGCGAAGCCATGGATGCACAATACCGGGAAGCCATCGCCGAAGGATTCATAGGCCAGCGTCAGGCCATCGGATTGAAAGTTTGGCAATTGGTTCACCCAGCAACATCTCAACGTGCACAGTCCGCTAACCTATTCGCCCAATCGGTGCCACCTGTTTGGGCAAATGTGACTGCCCGGAAGACCTTTCTTTCGCCCGGCCCATTGTTTATGGTCCGGCCAACAAAATCATCTATCCAGGTTATCCCCGATGGCAGCCCACGGCAGCACGCCCCACTTCCACAACACCGAAGGCCTCCGCCAGATCGAGGTCGGGTCCAAGGAATTCCAGTGCGTCGGCGCCCTGCCGCCCTTCGATCATCCCCATATCTTCATCGATATGGGCAAGGACAGCGAAGCCGTCTGCCCCTATTGCTCGACCCATTACGTCTACAATCCGGCCCTCGCCGCCGGCACCGCCAACCCGCTCTCGGCCGTCTATCACGCTGACGCTGCTTGAGTTTTCCTAAAATAAATAGCAGCGGCCGCACCTTCTTTATCGTCGGTGCGGGCATCTCGGGACTCACGCTCGCATTGGCGCTCGCCAAGTTCGGCGCCAATGTTACTGTGCTCGAGCGCAATCCGGCCGTGTCCGAATTGGGCGCCGGCCTGCAGATCAGCCCCAATGCCCGCCGCATCCTCGATTCCCTGGGCCTCGAGCAAGCCATCACGGCCAATAGCCTCGAACCCACCGGCATCGACCTCTACCCTGCCCGCGCCAAGCGCCCGCTGGTCACGCTGGAACTGGGCGCCATCATGCGCACCCGCTTCGGCGCCCCCTATGCCGTCATGCACCGCGCCGACCTCGCCGACGCGCTCTACAAGGCCTGCCGGCGCTTCGCCAATATAGATATCCTCTTCGGCATCCGCGCATGGGATACTGTCACCAGTGCGAATGGCGTCTCGATCACACTCGAAGATGCCAGCGGCCAAACCCGTTCCCTGCGTGGCGATGCATTGATCGGGGCCGATGGTGTGCATTCAAAAACCCGCACTGCGCTGCTCAATGGCCCGCCCGCCACTTGGCGCGGCCGCGTCGCCTGGCGCACCCTCCTGCCCTTCGAAGCCCTTACCGGCCAGATCGCACTCGACCGCGTCTCCGTGCTCTTCGCCCCCAATTACCACGCCGTCTGCTACCCGCTGCCCCACCGCCAGCAGGTCAATATCGCCCTCTTCGCCACCGCCTCGAATCGCGACGAACTCCCGGACCAAGGCGCCCCCCACCTG
>UCAU01000089.1:0-1623 GCA_900470445.1 Hyphomicrobiales bacterium
GTTCCACGCCCCGATAAAGGTGATGATGGCCAGCGCCGCCGTCACCCCCCAATTCATCGGCAGATAGATGCGGAACAGGATTTTGAAATGCCCGGCGCTGTCCATCTGCGCCGCCTCGCGGAACTCCTTGGGCACCGAGTCGAAGAACTGCTTGTAGACAATGATCACCACCGGCACGATCAGCTGCGGCAGGATGATGCCCGCCCAGCTATTGAGCAGCTTGAACTGCGCCATCAGCACGAAATGGTTCACGATCAACGCCTGCATCGGCACCATGAAACAGGCCAGGATCAGCACATAAATCACCCGCCGCCCCGGGAAATCCAGCTGGCTCAGCGCATAGGCGCAGCCGGCCGAACTGACGATCACCAAAGCGGTGATGATCAGCGAGGTCACCATGGAATTGACGTACCAGATGGCGATATTGGTGTTGTTCCAGATATGGATATAGCTGTCGAAGCTGAACCGGCTGGGCCACAGGCTATTGCTGCCCGAAATCACCTCGCCATCGGGCTTTACCGAGGTGATGATCGCCCAATAGATCGGGAAAAACGCCGCCAGCGCCGCAGCGAAGGTAATGATCGTCAGGATCAGCCCGCCAATATCGATGGCGCGGTCGCGCCCGCCTGGTGCGCTGGCCTCGGCCAGCCGGGGAAGAGCCTCGACACTCATTTCTGACCTCGCGCGCGCAGCAATTGATATTGCAGGACGCTCAGGATGATGATCATCCCGAACAGCAGCATGGCCGCCGTCGCCGCCTCCCCGCCCTTGTTCTGCTGGAAGGCCAGCTTATAGACATATTGCACCAGCACGATCGTGGCGTCCTGCCGCCCGCCGATCGAGAACAGATAGACCTGGTCGAAAATCTTGAGCTGCGCGATGAGCTGAATGGTCAACACCAAAGCCGTCACCGGCCAGATCAGCGGCCAGGTGATGCGGGTGAATTGCCGCCACCGCCCGGCGCTATCAAGCGCCGCCGCCTCGTAGATTTCCGGCGAAATATTGCGCAGGCCCGCAATGAACAGCAGCACATTAAAGCCCAGCGTCCACCAGATGGTGACGAAAGCCACGGTCGGCATGAACAGCGGAATGGTGCGCGTCAGCGAAATCGGCTGGCCGCCATTGAACAGCCGCACCCCATATTGCACCAGCCCATATTGCACATCGATGATCCAGTTCCACGCCAGGAACACCACCGAGACGGGCAATATATAGGGCAGGAAGAAACAGGCCAGCACAAAGCCCTGTTGCCACCCCTTGAGCCGATTGACCGCCAGCGCAATGGCAAGGCTCACCAGCGTATTGGGGATCACCGTCAGAACAACGAAATAGGCGGTATTCCAGAACGCAGCATGGAACAGCTTGTGGCTGAGGATCTTGACGTAATTGTCCCACCCCACCCATTCCCCCGGCCCGATCAGCGGCGCCTTGGTAAAACTGAGCAGCGCCATCTGGATGGTCGGCCACACGAACAACGCGCCATAGATCAGCACGAACGGCCCAACCAGAATGAAGGCGGTGAAATATTCCTGGCGTTTATCCCTGAGCATGGCGGTCTCCTCCCGCTTGCAATAACCGAGACTTTTCACCCAACGGGGAGAGTCCCGATCCAGTCCCCTCCCC
>UCAU01000089.1:1673-8479 GCA_900470445.1 Hyphomicrobiales bacterium
GCGGGGGTGGGGGTGCTGCGGCCTCAACAAACTCAACGCCTGTTGAGAGTTCAGCACCCCCACCCTCAATCCCTCCCCTCAAGGGGGAGGGAGGCGAAAGCCCTGCGCCCGTGGTTCCTACAACTGCCCGTTCAGATCATCCCGCATCTGCGCCGCGGCATCGGCCGGTTCGAGATCGCCCGTGGTGGCCGGATTGATGTAGTTCGTCCAGGCATCGCCCAGCGGCGCGGCAGGACCGGCCAAAATGGTGCGCGGATCGAACACCGCCGTATCGGCAAAGCCGGCATAGTCCGATTGCGGCTTCAGCGCCTTGAATTCCGCGCTGTCGCGCACCGCATTATAGGCCGGGATATGGCCGGCGCCCGCCCAGTCGAGCGAGTGCTGGTCCATCCAGGCGATGACCTTCATCACCGCTTCCCGCTTGGCCGGATCGACTTCCTTGCCGGCATTGGCCGGAATGACGAAGGCATGCGAGTCAGACCAGGCGGCCTTGTTCTCGAACAGCGTCGGCAGTTCCACCGCGCCCCATTCGAACAATTCCCCCTTGGCATGCAGATCGACAAAGGTGGGAACTTCCCAATTGCCCATGATGAAGAAGGGGGCTTGGCCCGAGGTGAACAGCGCCAGCGCCGCCGGGCTTTCCACCTGCACCGGCGTATAGCCCTTGTCCACCCAGCCCTTGACCACTTCGATCGCATTCGTCAGCTTGGTCAGGTCCTCGTCAGTCGGGAAGAACCCGCCCGCGGCTTCGTCGAACATGGTGCCGCCCTGCTGGCCGAACAGGCTATAGATGGTGCGGTAGCGATCGCCCGTCGGCGTCGAAATGCCATACTTGCCCTCGCCGGTAAATTTGGCGAGCACGGCATCGAAATTCTCGAGCCCGTCGAGCCCGGTGGGCAGCCCATTCGCGTCGAGCATGCCGGCTTCGCCCAGCATGTCCTTGTTATAGTAGAGAATGAGGCCATGCTGGTCGAACGGCACGGCATAGCGAGTGCCATCGACCTTGCCTGCGTCCGACGCCGCCGCGGTAAAATCGCCATCGGCAATGCCGGCGCCCGCCATGTCCTCGTCGGTGATTTCGCTCAGCGTACCGCTATCGACCGCCAGCGGAATGCGGCTGAGGTGATAGGTCGCGATATCGGGCCCCTCCCCGATCGCCGCCGAGGTCTGCAGCTTGGTGTAGAACGGCGTCCCCCATTCCAGCGTCGTGCCCTGGATCTGGATTTCCCCCTGATGCTCGGCATTGAAGCCGTCGATCAGTGCCTTCATCCGAATGCCGTCGCCGCCGGCGAGAAAGTCCCACCAGACCAC
The DNA here is from genome assembly GCA_900470445.1 of Hyphomicrobiales bacterium. Lineage (GTDB taxonomy): Bacteria > Pseudomonadota > Alphaproteobacteria > Rhizobiales > Devosiaceae > Devosia. The sequence continues at coordinate 2,985 of UCAU01000089.1, forward strand.
GTTCTGCTGCGCCATGGCACCGGTTGCCAGGGCCATGAAAGCGCTCGAAACCAGCGCCAATCGTCTCAATGATTTCAGCATGATTCACTCCTCCCGAAATGGATGCCCAATGTCTCCTCCTGTCGGCAGCCCGGCGCATTGAGCGCTCGCCCGGCCCCCGTTATGCGAAATCAGCTGGCGTGATAGGCTCGCCCATCCGCGCCAAAAATATGCGTCGCCGCCCCGTCCGCCCGCAGCGATACGTCCATGCCCGGCTCCAGCAGGCTGTTGCCCGCATCCTCGGCCACCACCAGCGCGCCATCGCCCAGCCGCACATGCACCAGCGTCCGGTCGCCCAGCCGCTCGACGATATCGATCTTGCCCGTGAGGCTCCCCGATCCATCCGCCGCCACCCGCAAGGCATCCGGCCGCACGCCCAGCGTCAGCCCTTCCGCCCCCGGCAGCGCCCCGAACGCAATGCCCGTGTCGATCACCGAACCGCCGGCCGTCACCGCCGCCTTGCCGCCCTTGTCGGCAATTCCCGTCACGGCCAAAAAGTTCATCGACGGCGAGCCGACAAAGGCCGCGACAAAGCGCGATGCCGGTCGCGAATAGACCTCCATCGGCGTGCCGATCTGCTCGATCCTACGGTTGTTCATCACCACGATCCGGCTCGCCAGCGTCATGGCCTCGGTCTGGTCATGGGTGACGAAAATCATCGTCGCCTTGATGCGGTTATGCAGCTGCGCCAGCTCCACCCGCGTCCGCACCCGCAGCCCCGCATCGAGGTTGGACAGCGGCTCATCGAGCAAAAATGCTTCGGGCTCCCGCACGATGGCCCGGCCGATCGCCACGCGCTGCCGCTGCCCGCCCGAAAGCTGCGCCGGCCGCCGCTCCAGCAGCGGCACGATTTCAAGCATCCGCGCCGCATCCTCCACCCGGCGGGTGATTTCCGCCTTATCGGTGCCGATATTCTGCAGCCCGAAGCTCATATTCGCCCGCACCGTCATATGCGGATAAAGCGCATAATTCTGGAACACCATGGCCACGCCGCGCTGGTTGGGCGGCAATTGGTCAACCCGGCGGTCCCCGATATGGATCTCCCCTTCATTGACCACCTCAAGCCCGGCAATCATGCGCAGCAGCGTCGATTTCCCGCAGCCCGAAGGCCCCAGAAACACGATGAACTCGCCCGATTTGATGTGCATCGACACCTTCTCGAGCACACTCACCGCGCCATAGGACTTGCTGACCTCGTTCAGCACGATATCGGCCATATCATTCCTCCTCCTGGCCCCGGCGGCGGCATTTTCGCCATCTCACCTCGGCCATTCATGCCGATTTCTCGGCTTATTCGTCGCCCCGCCCACCGGCCCTTCCCTCGCCCCTTGTGGGAGAGGGACTGGATTTTTGCGTTCAGCAAAAATCCAGGGTGAGGGGTTCTCTCCTCCGCAGCGGCGCTAGTGCCCCCTCATCCACCCCTAACGGGGCACCTTCCCCCACAAGGGGAGAAGGGAAAGTGCTCACCCAAAAACCCCGTGATCCACCTGCAACTCCACCGCCGTCTGCACCACCGCATCGAACAATGCCGCCGCCACCGGATCAGCCCCCGGCGCTTCCCGCGTCAGCCGGAACGTGGTGGCAACCACCCCGCCACGCCCCACGCGCTTTTCCCCGATAATGGCCGCGGGCTTATGCACCCAGCCCACCACCATGCCGGCATGCACGTTGGAGCCATATTCCCAGGGCCGGAACCCGGTCAGCAGGTGATGCGGCACCACATCGGAGAACGAGAGGTCAAAGATCGGCCCGCCCGGAATAGTGGCAAACGGCCCATCGCGCCGCACCCAGGAAAAGCCCGCAATCCAGTCGCCCCGCCAGATCGTGCCGTCCCGTTCGACCAGGCTAATCCCCGGCAAATGCTGATCAAGACTCGGCCGGAACTTGCGCCCATCGGCCACAATGCTGCGATGCGGCAGCTCGCCATCGGGCATATCGGTGCGCAGATTATTGTTGGTCTTGACCGACCCATCGGCCAGGATCACATAGCGCGCCCCCGCCTTGATGGCTTCCACGTCCTCGCCATCCACCGCATGGCACAGCACGATATCGGCCTCATCGGTCGGCACCACGCGATAGCCCAGCCCCTTGGCGTAATCCGCGAGCTTTGCATCAGCCGCCGCAATGCTGGGCAGCTCGCTCGTCCCGCGCGCCGCATAAAGGGCAATATCGCAGCTATTGCGCGCCAGCTCCTGCCCGCCCGCCTCCAGCACGAAATCGATCCGCGCCATCTCATTGGCTGATGCCGCCGGCATCGTCAGCTGCGCGTCAATGGACACGGTCGAAACCGTCCCCGTCGCCCCCACGGAGACCTCGCCGCTCACCGCCCCGCTCCAGCGCAACACCGCGCCCTCGGGAATGCTCAGCCCACCCGTCGCGACCTTAATGGCAAAGGGCAATTGCTCTCCGGCATAGGCCGAATACCGCGCCGGCCGCGGGACGATGACGATATCGGTATTGATCGTGGCAAAGACATCGTGGAACACGCGCGGATTGCGCTCGATATCGAGCAGGCCATTGGCCTCCCAATGCACATCGGTGAATTCGGTGATGACATAGCCCATGATCGAGGCATGCTCGCGCATGGTCTCGATTTCGTAGCGCAGGTTCATGAACTGATACCATTGCACCGCCTCGATAAACCCGTCGAACGAGCCAAAGGTACGGTCCAGATCCAGCGCCCCAAAGCGCTCCTCGATGCCATGCGGCAGCGCCACGCCATCGCCCCACAGCGAACCGGTCTCGAACCAGTCCGGCTCGCTTCCGTCCTTGCGACGCAGCTTCTTCGGATCAGGCAGCCCCCAGACGCCGAACTCGGAGACGATGAGTGGCTCGTCGCCCCGACGTTCGGCGTCGCCCAGGGAGGAGAAGGTCCAGTCGGCGCCGGCGGCAAACTGGGCGGTGATGTCGTCCCATTCCTGCCGCCGCTCGGGCACCGAGCGGTAATAGTGATAGTCGTTGATATCGGTCTTGACGTGGAAATTGGGGAAGCAGGCCGAATTGTCGACCACCAGCCGCGTCGTGTCCTTGGCCTTCAGCCAATCATAAGTGTCCTTCACCCATTGGCGATGCTCCCCATTTTCGAGCATGCGCGTGCCCCAATCCTCATTGATGATCGTCCAGGCGATGATCGAAGGATGATTGCGGTCGCGTTCAAGGATGCCCTCCATGGTGGCGCGCATCCGCGCTGCCGCCTTGGCGGTGAAATTGGCCACATTGGGAATTTCGGTCCAGATCAACAGCCCGAAGCGGTCCGCCACGTCATAATAGCGCGGGTCCGGCACCTTGATATGGCAGCGCAGCAGGTTGAGCCCCAGATGCTTGGCCTTCTTCGCCTGGTCCTCGAGGAATTCCAGCGATGGCGGCGTATAGATGCCGTCGGGATAGTAATCCTGATCGAGCGCGCCGCGCATATAAAGCGGCTCGCCGTTCAGCAACAGCTTGCCATCCCGCGCCTCGATGCTGCGGAAGCCGAAATTATGCGTCACCGCATCGGCATCCGCCAGTTCCACCGTCAGCGCATAAAGATTGGGACTATCCGGTGACCACAGCTTTGGATCAGCCACCGACAGCTTGGCGGTAACAGCCTCGCCCGCCGCCACCTCGGTTTCCGCCACCACGGCGCCATCGGCATCCTCGACAACAATCCGAACCGGCAATCCCGCAGCCGCCGCCGCAAAGCCAAGATCGACACTGACCGCGCCATCAATGCCCGCCGCAATGGCCACGCTCTGCACATGCCGTGCATCCCGCGCTTCCAGCGACACCGACTGCCACAGCCCGCCAATCCGGCCATACCAGCTGATCTTGCCATGCGGTACTTCGCCAAACGGATAATCGGGATAGGCCCGCTGGTCGGCCGACGGCATGGTCACCCGCACCTCGACCTCGTTCTGCGCCTTCAGCAACTTGCCCGGCAGCACGATTTCAAACGGCAGAAACGCCCCTTCATGGCTGCCGACCTGGGTGCCATTGAGCAGCACTTCGCAGAAATAGCTCACCGCCCCGAATTTCAGCGCCAGCTCGCCCGCGCCCCATCCCTCGGGCAGCGTGAAACTGCGCTTGTAGACCGCCCGGCCGCTCGTATCGACCAGGTCGGAAAATTCGGCCTGCCAGGGGGAAGGCACATGCGCCTCCCGCCATGGCCCGTCCTCATGCCGGAACTGCCAGACCCCGTCCAGCGACAGGCTGCGGCGTGCCGCTGGTCGTGTTTGCTCGGCTCTGGCTTGAGCGCGTTCCATCCTCATCCCTCGAAGTATTAGTTATATTATTATCACCTTATGACCCTTCCGCGGTGCTGGCAAGGGGGCACGATTTGCGAGTCTCAACGCTAACAGTCCGTGCACGAATTCAGCTAAAAGGCTGCTCAATGCCGTTGTGATTTGAGGGGCCAAAATCTTGGAAAAGCGCGCGACCATGGTGGATGTGGCCGAATTGGCCGGCGTGTCGCAGGCCACTGTGTCCCTGGTCCTCAACGGCGTCACCAATGCCCGCATCTCCAAGCTTACCCGCCGCCGCGTGCTCGACGCCGCCGAAACGCTGGGCTATCGCCGCGGCAAGGCCCATCCCGTGCCCGAAGGCCGCCAGCGCGTCATCGGCCTCATCATCGACGAAGTCTCTACCACCCCCTTCGCCCCGCCCTTCATCGTCGGCGCCCGCGACGAAGCCGCCCTGCAGGATGTCACCGTCGCCACCTTCTGCACCCGTTCCGATCCGGCCCTCGAGCAAGCCGCCATCGACCTGCTGGTGTCGCAGAAAACCATCGGCATCCTCTATGCTTCGCTGATCACCCGGCAGGTCAGCGTGCCCGACAGGTTCGGCGAATTGCCCCTGGTTCTGCTCAATTGCTACGAGCGCAAATTGCGCTATCCCTCGGTGGTCCCGGGCGATCTGGTGGGCGGCTTCACCGCGGCCGAAGCCCTGCTCAAGGCGGGCCACCGCCGCATCGCGCACCTGGCCGGCGAAACCATTCTCGAGGCCTCGGTCGATCGCGAAAAAGGCTTCCGCCAGGCCATGGACAAATGGGGCATTCCGCAACAGGACCAGCTGGTCACCCTGGGCGGCTGGACCATCCGCGCCGGCCGCGAACGCGCCCTGGAACTGCTCTCCCAGCCCAATCCGCCCACCGCCATTTTCTGCTTCAACGACCGTATGGCCATCGGCTGCTACGAAGCCGCCCGCACCTTGGGCATGCGTGTCCCCGAAGACCTCTCCATCATCGGCTTCGACGACGAAGACCTCTCCGCCTATCTCGATCCGCGCCTCTCCACCATGGTCCTGCCCCACGACGAAATGGCCCGCTGGGCCGTCGGCCAATTGCTCGACGGCTACCAGGCCGCCGACCAGGACGAGCGCCTGCAAAAAATCAAGATCGAATGCGAATTCATCGAACGCGAATCCATCGCTCCGCCAAGGAGTTAACGCTGAACCAAGCGGGCCGCGATCCGCCTCCCTCC
>UCAU01000097.1 GCA_900470445.1 Hyphomicrobiales bacterium
AGGGGGAGGGAGGCGGACCGAGGCTCCCATGCCCAAGCCGGCCCCTGGGGACGGCTCATTCTTTCCACACGACGAAGAATTTCTAACAGCGCCCCGAGCGGCGCATCGCCTTTGCCGTCTTCCTTCTCAATATAGCCTACCAATTTAATAGACATTATTGAGTTCGGGCCGGATCGGAATAGCATTTTGGACAGAGCGGGAGGCGAGCCCTCCACTGGTTGAAAGGAACCTGCTGTGTCACGAATTTTACTTCCGAGCGCGAGGCGTTTTGCTGGCGCAGCTCTTTCGGCCCTGCTGTTGGTCGGCGTCTCGAGCATGGCGCTGCATGCCCAGGAAACCTCAGTGCAGGGTGGCACGCTGGTCTATCTCGAGCAGCAGGCCCACACCAATCTTTACCCTCCAGCGGGCGGCTTTTACCCCAATAGCGGCATTCTCAACCAGATCACCGATAAGCTGACCTGGCAGAACCCCGAAACCCTCAAGAACGAACCCTGGCTGGCCGAAAGCTGGGAGATCAATGCCGACGCGACTGAATACACCTTCAAGCTGCGTCCCGGCGTCACCTTCTCCGACGGCACCCCGCTTGATGCGGCCGCCGTCGCCAAGAATTTCGACACCTTCGGCCTGGGCAATAAGGAACTGGGCTACCCGGTTTCCGAGGTCATCACCAATTACGACCACAGCGAAGTCATCGATCCGCTGACGATCAAATTCGTCTTCAAGGCGCCGGCCCCCGGGTTCCTGCAGGGCACTTCGGTCATCGGCTCGGGCCTAGTGTCCCCCGCCACGCTCGATCTGCCCTTCAACGAATTGGGCGACGCCACCAAGATCATCGGCTCGGGCGCCTTCGTGGTCGAAAGCGAAACCCTGGGCCAAAGCCTCAATCTCAAGGCCCGCGAAGACTATGCCTGGGGTCCCAAGAGCTTCGAGCATCAGGGCCGCGCCTATCTCGACGCCATCCAATATATCATCACCCCCGAAGACAGCGTCCGTATCGGCGCGCTGCTCGCCGGCCAGGCCGATTTCATCCGCCAGATTCAGGCCTATGACGAGCCCCAGGTGGAAGCCCAGGGCTATCTGATCCATTCCGCGCCAACGCGCGGCGTCAACAACAATGCCGTCTTCCGCCCCGACAATCCGTTGGTCGCCGATATCCGCGTCCGCCAGGCGCTGACCGCCGCCACCAATACCGACGAGATCGTCTCGACGCTGTTCTCCTCGCATTACCCCAAGGCTACCTCGGTCATCGCCTCGACCGCTCTGGGCTATGTCGATCTCTCCGCCAAGCTCGCTTATGACCCTGAAAAGGCCAAGGCGCTGCTCGACGAAGCCGGCTGGGTGGTGGGCGCCGATGGCATCCGCGAAAAGGATGGCGTCAAGCTCGAACTCAGCGTCTATGAATCGCTGCCCCAGCCGCAGAACCGCGCCACCTTCCAGCTGGTCAGCCAGCAATGGGCGCAGGTCGGCGTCAAGCTCAACGTGCTGGCGGGCGATGCCGGCAGCGCCACCACCGACCAGCTCGATCCGCTCAAGACTCCGATCCGTTCGGCCATGGTCGGCCGCGCCGATCCAGACGTGATCAAGTCCAATTTCTACCCGACCAATCGCGATGCCCTGTTGCAAAAGGGCGGGCTCAATCCCAACGCACAGTTTGTCGATGAAGATCTCAACAAGCTGCTGCTGGCCATCGCCTCCGAGCCCGACAATGCCAAGCGGCTCGAATTGGCCGGCGAGGCACAGACCTACCTGCTCGATCAGGCCTATGTGATCCCGTTCTTTGAAGAACCACAGGTCTTCGCCGGCGCGCCTTACGTGCATGGCATCAGCTTTGACGCGGTGGCGCGTCCCAGCTTCTACAACACCTGGCTCGCTCCTCGCTAGCCAGCGTCGCCGCCCCCGGGCTCTCCTCCGCCGGGGGCGGCATCTCACCTTTTCAAAAAGGGATAGGCTGATGACGCGAAATCTGCTGAACCGGATCGGACAGGCCGCAGTGGTTTTACTGTTGGCCTTTACTGCGTCCTTCCTGCTGTTGCAGGCGCTGCCGGGCGACGCGCTCCTCATCAAATACCAGAACCCCGAAATGGGCCTCTCGGCCGAACAGATCGCCGAAATCCGCGTGCTCTATGGCGCTGACGCGCCTATCTGGGCGCAATATGGCAATACGCTGTGGAATTTCCTGCAAGGCAGCTTCGGCTATTCCATCCAGGCCGGTGTGCCGGTCAATACCCTGCTCGCCACCAACCTGCCGCCCACTTTGCGCCTCGCCAGCCTCGGGCTGGTCTTCGCCGTCCTGCTGGCCGGCACCATTGCTTTTGCTGCCACGCTCGCGCCCTTCGCCTGGCTGCGCAATCTGCTGGTTTCGCTGCCGGCTTTGCTGGTCTCCGTGCCGGTCTTCTGGCTGGGCATCATGCTCATCCAGATCTTCTCGTTCCGCTTCCGGCTGGTCCCGGTGATCAATCCATCCGAGTTCCAGGCGCTGCTCCTACCCGTGGCAACGCTGGCCATCCCCATCGCCGCGCCGCTGGCCCAAATCCTCATTCGCAGCCTCGATGAAGTGCAGACCCAGCCCTTTGTCGCCGTCGCCCGCGCCAAGGGCGCCAGTCGCCTCTGGGTGTTGTGGCGCCACGTCCTGCGCAATGCATTGCTGCCGGTGCTGACCATTGCCGGCGTGCTGTTCGGCGAATTGCTGGCTGGCGCCGTCGTCACTGAAACCGTCTTCGGCATCAATGGCATTGGCCGCGTCACCGAACAGGCCGTCAGCAATCAGGATACCGCCGTGTTGCAGGCCATCGTCATCCTCGCGGCCTTCGGCTTCGTCGTCATCAACCTCCTGGTCGATCTGGCCGCCCCCTTGATCGACCCGCGCCTCAAACGTTCGATCGGAGCGACAGCATGAGCAGCCTCGACCTCTTCGTCGCCCGTCCGGGCCGCATCAGCCTGCGCGGCCTCCGCCATATCGATCTGACGCTGATCCTGGCCTGGGCGGTGATTGCCATCGTCGCGACCTGGGCCGTTGCGCCGGGCCTCTTCACCCCCCATAGCGGCACGATCGGCATTGCCGGCAACCAGCTCAAGGCGCCCGACGCTGCCCATTGGCTCGGCACCGACGAAATCGGCCGCGATGTGCTGGCGCGCATCATCTATGGCTCGGTCAATTCCCTTTCCGGCGCCATTGTTGCGGTGGCGGTCGGCCTGTTCGGCGGCACCGCGCTGGGCCTCTTCGCCGGCGCCATCGGCGGCAAGGTCGATGACATCATCATGCGGCTGGTCGATGTCATGCTCTCCATCCCCGGCCTGCTGCTGCAGCTCTCGATCATCATCATTCTGGGCTTCGGCACCATCAATGTCGCCGCGGCAGTCGGCGTCACCACCGTTGCCAGCTTTGCCCGCCTGATGCGCTCGGAAGTCATCCGCGTGCGCCGCGCCGACTATGTCGAGGCCGCCTTTGGCAGCGGCGGCCGCTTCTCCGCCGTGCTGTGGCGGCATGTGCTGCCCAATTCCCTGGGCACCATCATCTCCTATGCGGCGCTTCAATTCGGCACCGCCATTCTCGCCATTTCGACGCTTGGCTTCCTCGGCTATGGCGCGCCGCCGCCCATTCCCGAATGGGGCCTGCTCATCTCCGAGGGCCGCAAATATCTGACTTCGGCCTGGTGGCTCACCGCTTTCCCTGGCCTGGCCGTCATCCTCGTCGTGCTCGCCGCCAATCGCATCAGCCAGTCGCTGCGGAGGACATCATGAACTCTTTGGCGTTTGCCGCCGCCCCGCCCATTCTCGACGTTACCGGCCTCGATATTGCCTATCGCGATGCCGCCGGCTGGCGCCGCGTCGTTCAGGACGTGTCCTTCACGGTCGGCGCTGGCGAAGTCGTGGCGCTGGTGGGCGAGTCCGGCTCCGGCAAGACCACCACAGCTCAGGCCGTGATTGGCCTCTTGCCCGACAATGGCCGCATCGAACGCGGCGCCATCCGCCTCAACGGCACCGACATCGCCCATTGGGCCGATCGGCGCCTCGACCACATTCGCGGCAAAAGCATTAGCCTGGTTCCGCAAGATCCCGGCACCTCGCTCAATCCCGTGCTGACCATTGGCGCCCAGACTGCCGAAATCCTGCGCCTGCATGGCGTGCGGGACGGCAAGGAACGCCGCCAGCGCGTCATCGAATTGCTGGCCCGCGTTGGCCTCGATCAGCCTGAATTGCGCTATGGCCAATATCCGCACGAGCTCTCCGGCGGCATGAAGCAGCGCGTGCTGATCGCCATTGCCATCGCCCTGCGTCCGGCCCTGCTGATTGCCGATGAACCCACCAGCGCGCTCGACGTCACCGTGCAGCGCCGCATTCTCGACCTCATCGATGAACTGCGCGCCGAATTCGGCACCTCGGTCCTGCTGGTCACCCACGACCTGGGTGTCGCCGCCGACCGGGCCGACCGGATCATCGTGCTCAAACAGGGCCAGGTGCAGGAACAGGGCCCCGCCCGCCAGGTGCTGGGCACCCCGCGCAGCGACTACACCAAACGCCTGCTGGCCGACGCGCCATCCCTCGCGCCCGCAGCATTTCGCACCGCCCCCGCCGCCGCGCCCGAGGCCATCGCCGTCACCGGCCTGACCCAGGATTTCCCCGTCGGCTCCCGCAACTTCTTCCGCGCGGTCGATGATCTGTCCTTCACCGTCGCCGCCGGAACCACCCACGCCATCGTGGGCGAATCCGGCTCCGGCAAAACCACCACCGCCCGCACCGTCGTCGGCTTCCAGCGCCCCACATCAGGCCGCGTCACGATCCTCGGCACCGAGATCACCGCACTTTCCGGCGAACCCCTGCGCCAGTTCCGGCGCAATGTGCAATTGGTCTACCAAAACCCCTTCGCCTCGCTCGATCCGCGCCAAAGCGTGTCCGAAATCATCGGCGAACCGCTGCGCAATTTCGAGCCCGTGGGCAAGGCCGAACGCCTCGACCGCGTCAAAGCCCTGCTCGACCAGGTCGGCCTCCCCGCCGACACCCTGGACCGCAGCGCCCGTGCCCTGTCCGGCGGTCAACGCCAGCGTGTCGCTATCGCCCGCGCCCTCATCATCGAGCCCCGCGTGCTGGTCCTCGACGAAGCCGTCTCCGCCCTCGACGTCACGGTCCAGGCCCAAATCCTGCGCCTCCTCCAATCCCTGCAGGACCGGCTTGGCCTCACCTATCTCTTCGTCACTCACGACCTCGCCGTGGTCCGCCAGGTGGCCCACACCGTCACCGTGATGCAGGCCGGCCGCGCCGTCGAAACCGGAACAGTCGAAACCGTCTTCACCCAGCCCAGCGCCGACTACACCCGCGAACTCATCGCCGCCATCCCCGGCCGGCACCTCTCGACGCCCGCCCGATACTATGCAGGAGCAGCCCAATGACCCGGCACAATGGCAAACGCCTCGGCTTTTTCACCCGCCTCCTCGATGACGCCAGCCCCGGCGAACGCTATCGCCTCGCCGCCGAACAGATCGTCACCGCCGAGCGCCACGGCTTTGACGCCGCCTGGGTCGCCCAGCACCATTTCAGCCATGACGAGGGCGGTCTGCCCGCCCCCTTCGTCTTCCTCTCCCATGTCGCCGCGCAAACCCGCACCATTCGCCTGGGCACCGGCATCGTCACCCTGCCGCTCGAAGCCCCCCTGCGCGTCGCCGAAGATGCCGCCGTCTTCGACCTGCTCAGCAATGGCCGCCTCGAGCTGGGCGTCGGCAGCGGCGGCACGCCCAGCTCGTTCGGCGCCTTCGGTCTCGACAGCGCCCAGCGCGGCCCCATCCACGCCGCCAATCTGGCCATCGTCCGCAAGGCCCTGGCCGGCGAAGATGTCGGCGGCGGCAATCATCTCTATCCCGAGGGCAAGGGCCTGCTCGACCGCATCTGGCAAGCCACCTTCTCCGTCGATGGCGGCCGCAGGGCAGGGGAGGCCGGCGATGGCCTCATGCTCTCGCGCACCCAGCCCCGCGACAAGGACAATCCCAACGCAACCCTGGCCGAGCTCCAGCACCCCATCATCGACGCCTATCTCGCCGCCCTCCCGCCCGGCCGCGAACCCCGCATCCTCGCCTCCCGCACCCTCTTCGTCGCCGATGATCAGCAAACCGCCCTCCACTGGGCCGATATCGGCCTGCGCCGCATCGCCGAAAAGTTCACTGCCATCGGCCACATCATCAATGGCGATAGCCTCACCGACCTGATCCGCGCCTTCGACACCCATGTCGGCACCGTGGACGACGTCGTGACCAGCCTTGCCGCCGACGACACGCTGGAACGCGCCACCGACATTTCCTTCCAGGTCCATTCCGTCGATCCCCCGCACGAGCTGATCCTGCGCTCGCTCGAACTCATCGCCACCCAGGTCGCCCCGGCCCTCGGCTGGCGCACCCTTGCCTCCCAGCTGCCGCGCGTTGCCGTCGCCGGCTGAAACCCGTCTTCACCATGAAAGGAGCTCCCCATGGGTGCCCAACATGCCGATCTGATCGATCAATTGCTCTCCATCACCGCCGGCTCGCGCCTCGACCAGATCCGCCGCCACCGCGAAATCGCGCGCGACAACGTTCAAAAAGCCTATGACGCGCTGTTCTCCCCCCAAGATGCCGGCGCCGTCTCCCTGCTCGAGCGCTTCGCCATTGCCGGGTTCGTGGCGGGCCTGCACGGCCAATTGGGGCTGACCGATCACTATATCCACCGCCTGACCCTGCTCGAAGGCGGCCCGGCCCTCGCCGTTATCGTCGGCAGCGAAACCGAGCGCGGCGCAGTGCAGGGGCCCTATGGCGATTATCCCGCCGGCCCGCTCACCCCCGAAAACAAGCCCGGCCTGCATTATGCCGTGGCGCCAGACAGCCGCCAATTCCTCGGCGCCAAGCTATCCGCCGCCTTCGAACACGCCCACCTGCTGGTCTTCCGCCCGCGCGATGCGAGCCGTGAGGCCCTGCAAACCCTGCTCGACGCCGGCTGGAGCAATGACGGCATTGTCACCCTCTCCCAGCTCGTCGCCTATCTCGCCTTCCAGGTGCGCCTGGTCGAAGGGCTGACCGCGCTCGCCGCCTCCGCCAGCCAAACCACGACAGAAGCAACCTTCTCCCAGGCCCTCGCGGCCGGCGCCAATTCCTGAGGAACACCCGATGACCACAACGATTTCTCACCCGGATAACGTGCCGCCCGTCGCCTTCACCCAGGCTGAACTGGGCTGGATTCCATGGCTCGACCCGCTCACCGAGGCCGACCTGACTGACCGCCACTGGGCTGGCCTCGTCGACGCCTCGCGCTCCAAATCGCCCTATTTCATGCTGCTGGCGCGCGATCCCGAAGTACTCGAAGCCCGCACCAAGGCGGACAAGGATATCTTCTACAATCCCAATGGCGGCCTGCCGCGCGCCGAGCGGGAACTCTCGGCCACCGCCACTTCCCGGCACAATGGCTGCATTTTCTGCGCTTCGGTGCATTCCCGCTTCGCCTCGACCCATTCCAAGCGCCGCGACGACGTACAGCGCCTGCTCGACGAAGGCTTGGGCGCGGACCTGGGCGAGCGCTGGAACAGCGTCAAACACGCCGCTGTCGCCCTCACCGACACCCCCGCCCGCTTCGGCGAAACCGAAATCGCCCAATTGCGCGCCAATGGCCTCGATGATTTCGAAATTGCCGACGTCATCTCCACCTCGGCCTTCTTCAACTGGGCCAATCGCCTGATGCTCTCGCTGGGCGAGCCGACCCCACCGGCCAAGTAACGGTAGAACGAGAATCTCCGCATCGCCTCCCTCCCCCTTGAGGGGAGGGAGGCGATGCGGA
>UCAU01000079.1 GCA_900470445.1 Hyphomicrobiales bacterium
CTTCAGCACCCCCACCCTCGATCCCTCCCCACAAGTGGGAGGGAGGTCAGCTTTTTCGCATACGCGAAAAAAGCGGGGATCGCGGCTCTCAAAGTTCAGCCATGGAGTGCGCCATGCGCCATTCACGGATCATCCTTGTTTTCGGCCTGCTGCTGGCCCTGCTTGCGCCAATGCAGGCCTGGGCGCACGCGCAATTGCTGTCGACCGATCCTGTCGAAAACGCCGTGCTGGATAGCGCCCCGCAGGCGGTGCAGCTGCAGTTCAACGAGCCCGTCAGCCCGCTCGCCATCAGCCTGATCGACAGCGCTGGCGGCAAAACCGACCTGCTTCCCGACACGACCGGGGGCGAAACGGTGGCGGTGACGCTGCCGACTGATCTGCCCCAGGGCACCCATGTTCTGAGCTGGCGGGTCGTGTCCACCGATGGCCACCCGATTGGTGGCTCGCTGGTGTTTTCCATTGGCACGATCACCGGGGCTGCCGCGGCGGAGGCTAGTGATCCCGCTGTCGCTGTGATGCTGTGGGCCAGCAAGGCAGTGTTGTTCATCGCCCTGTTCGCCGGCATTGGCGGGGCGGTGTTCGGATCGGTTGCGGGCCTGCCGCCGGGGGCGCAAAGGGCCTCTATCGGCCTGGTCATTATCGGCCTGCCAGCTGCCGCACTCAGCCTGTGGCTGCAAGGGCTGGACGCGCTCGGCCTGCCGCTGCTGTCGGCCAATCAGCGCATTTTGGCGACCGGCTTTGCCACCAGCTATGGCGCCACGGTTCTCGCCATCGGCGTCGGATTCCTGCTGGCGCTGGCGGCGCTGTGCATGCCCAGGGGCAAGGCATCGGCGGTGTTTGCCTGGCTTGCACTGATCATTGGCGCCCTTGCGCTGGCGCTGAGCGGCCATGCCAGCGCCGCCAGCCCGCAATGGCTCACCCGGCCAGCCGTGTTCCTGCATATTGCGGGCATTATCTTCTGGGTCGGCGCGCTGCTGCCGCTGTTTTTGTTGCTGCGCGAGCGCAGTGTTGCGGCGGACCATGCGCTGGCGCAATTCTCCCGCTTCGTACCCTTTGCCGTGGCGCCCATCGTCGTTTCCGGCGTGACGCTGGCAGCGATCCAGATGGGCTGGCCCGGTCCGCACTGGCTGGCGCCCTATGGCTTGATCCTCGGCGCAAAGCTCTGCCTGCTTGCCGTGCTGTTCAGCCTGGCACTGTGGAACCGGCAATGGCTGACCAAGCCGGCTCTGGCTGGCAACGCCAGCGCGCGGCAGCGGCTACGCCAATCCATCGTGCTCGAAGCGCTGCTGATCCTCCTCATTCTGGGCCTTGTGGCCGGCTGGCGTTTCACGCCGCCGCCGCGCGCGCTCGCCACGGTCGAGGCGAGTGTTCCCGCTGAGCCACTGATGCTTCACCTGATGGACGCCAAGACCATGGCCATGGTCAGCCTGACGCCGGGGCAGGCGGGGCCGGTGGCTCTGGACATCTGGCTGACCGATATCGAGGGCGTGCCGATCTCGCCAATCGAGGTTTCCGTGACGCTGTCGGAACCGGCTTTGGGTATCGAACCGTTCAAGCGTGCGGCCATCGAACAGGACGGCGTCTGGCGTGTCGAGGGACTGACCATTCCCGTGCCCGGCATATGGCATATGGAAATGGACATCCGCGCCAGCCGGTTCGAGCTGATCAAGCTGGCCGAAGACATCGAAATCCCCTGATTGTCGCCGATCCGTAGCCAGACCGATCACACTGTTCGATGAACTGGGGATGCCCGGCGGGCCTGCTTGCGCCTATCTCTAGGCTCAATCATCCATGCTAGGAGGCCATCGTGATCGATGCCAGCATCCAGACCGATGTTCGGTCCCAGCCTGTCCTGCCCCTCACCACTCGTCTGGGTCCGGTCCATATCGCCGTTACCGACCGGGCTCGCGCCCTTGCCATCTGGCAGGATGTGGTGGGGCTCGATCTCATCGCCGAACAGGGGAATGAACTGACCCTGGGCGCCGGCGGCAAGCCGCTGATCGTGCTCGAAACCGGCGCTGTCCGCCCCAGCCAGCGGCATACGATCGGGCTTTATCATGTGGCTGTGCACGTGCCGCGCCGGGTTGACCTGGCGCAGATGGCGGTGCGGGCCTTGCAGCGCAATGTGCGGATTTCGCCCACCGACCATCTGGTGTCCGAGGCGATTTACCTGTGGGACCTCGATGGCAATGGCATCGAAATCACCTTCGAGACGCCATGGCGCGGCACGCTGAGCGATCCCGACAAGGGCCATTATGCCGTGACCAAGGAAGGCAAGCCGCATTCAGGCCGCGACCCCATCGATCTCGATGGCCTGCTGGCGGAACTGGGCGAGAACCCCGTGCTCGCGCCCCGCATGCCGGCCGGCACACGGATCGGCCACGTGCATGTCCATGTCAACGACCTGCATATGGCGATGGATTTTTATCGCGACGTCATCGGCTTTGCCGGCTTCCTGCTGATCGAGTCCTTCGGCATGGGCGATGTCGGGCTCGACTACATGCCGCACACCATTGCCTTCAACATCTGGTCCGGTCCCAATGCCGGCCTGCCGCAAGCCGGATCGGCCGGACTGCGCTGGTTCACCATCGTCGTGCCGGATGCGGCGACGCTGGATGGCGTCAAGAGCCGGCTGGCTGCGGCCGATGCGCCAATTGCCGAGGTGGATGGCGGCATCGAAACGCAGGATCCGTTCGGCAATCGGCTGAAAATTGTGGTCGAGGCCTAGGCTAACATGTTAGTTCTCCCGCCAATGAGGTGGGAGAACCAGACATGCGAGCCATTTCCTGCGCCGCGCCGGGCGAACTGGCATTGATCGAGATCGAACGGCCAGCGCTGAAGGCGGGCTGGGTGCGGGTGGGCATCCGCCATATCGGCATTTGCGGTACCGATTATCATATCTACGAAGGCAAGCACCCGTTCCTGCAATATCCCCGCATCATGGGGCATGAATTGAGCGGAGTGGTGCTCGACGCCAATGGCGCAACGAGCCTGCGCGAGGGCGATCCGGTGGTGATTAACCCCTATTTGCCCTGCGGCCATTGCCCGGCCTGCCGCGAAGGCAAGACCAATTGCTGCGAAACGCTGAGCGTGCTCGGCGTGCATGGCGATGGCGGCATGACCGAGGAGATCGTCATGCCCGAGGCCAATCTTTATCCGGCCGGCGATCTGTCGCTGCGTGACGCGGCCATGGTGGAATTTCTGGCCATTGGCGCCCATGCGGTGCGGCGCACCGAACTCAAGCCGGGCTGGCGCGTGTTGGTGGTGGGCGGTGGGCCGATCGGGCTGGGCGCGGCGTTTTTTGCCCGCATTGCCGGCGCCGATGTCACCATTCTCGATGCCGCCGCCGACAAGCTCGAAGCGGCTCGCGGCTTTGGCTTTGGTGCGGCTTCGCTGGGGGATCGCGAGGGCGCGGCGTTCAAGGCCAAGATGGGCAGCGGCTTTGACGCGGTATTTGACGCCACCGGCGCCATTCCCGCCATGAACCAGGCGATCCATTATTGCCGCAATGGCGGCGCGCTGACGCTGGTCGGCGTGGTCAAGGGCACACTCAGCTGGGAAGACCCCGAAATCCATCGCCGCGAGCTCACCATTCGCGCCTCGCGCAATGCTACGCGCGAGGATTTCGAGCATGTGATGTCAGCCATCCGCCGGGGCGACGTGCCCACCGACCGCTTGGCTACACATGCCACGAGCCTGGACGATGTGCCTCAAAATCTGCCCAAATGGGCGCATGAACGCGAGGGGCTGATCAAGGCGATCATCACGGTTTAGGGGAGAGGTCGATGCGCAGCAGTCACGATGTCATCCGGTTCTGGTTCATCGACCATGGCAAGGAGGATTGGTTCGGCGGCAAGCCCGAATTCGACGCGGCGTTGGCTGAGGCGTTTGCGCAAAGCCATGCCGAAGTGGCGCGGGGCGAAGCCTGGACCTGGCGGCGGACATCGGAGGGGCGGCTGGCCGAAATAGTCGTACTCGACCAGTTTTCGCGACAATTGCATCGCGGTTCGGCCGAAGCTTTCGCGCAGGACAAGATGGCCCTGGTGCTGGCGCAGGAAGCCATTGCCGCCGGAGCCGACCAGGCGGTGCAACCGGCGTGGCGGAGCTTTTTCTACATGCCCTTCATGCATGCCGAATCGCTGGTGATCCAGGAGGAGGGCGTGCGGCTGTTCGCGGCTTTGGGCGATGCCGAGCAACTGAATTTCATGAGCGGTCACCGCGACTGCATTGCCCGCTTCGGCCGGTTTCCGTTCCGCAATGCGGCACTGGGGCGGCGGAGTTCGGCAGCGGAACTGGCCTATATGCAGGAGCAGGGTGATCGGTCGTTTTGAACCCCTACCGCACCAGCTTCGGATCGACCAAGGCGCCCTTTTGCCCGATGACCACGCCGGCCACGCGATGGGCCGCTTCGGCGGCCTCCTGCAGTGACTTGCCCGCAATTCGCGCGCTGAGATAGGCGCCGTTAAAGCTGTCGCCGGCGCCGGTTGCATCCACGACCTTGGCGCCGGGCTTGGGGGCGACTTTGACGCGGTCGGTGGCGGTGGCGATCAGCGCTTCCCCGGCGCCGTCCTTGACCACGACTTCCTCGACGCCCAGTTCGAGATAGCGGTCGGCGGTTTCCTCCACCGATTTGTCGCCAAACAGCGGAGCTTCATCGGTATGGGTGGGCAGCACGATGTCGCAGAGCGTTGCGGCGGCGGTCAGCACCGAGGCCATGACGCGGGGACTGGTCCACAGGGCCGGGCGCAGATTGGTGTCGAAGACGATCTTTGCCCCGGCATCGCGCGCCTTGACGATGGCGCCGAGCAGGCGACCGCGGGCGCGGGGGGCGAGGATGGCCAGGGTAATGCCCGAGAAATACACCATGCTGGCGCCCTCGAGCGCGGTGTGCAGCGCCTGCTTGTCGTCGGCCAGGAGCTTGGCCGCGGAGGTATCGCGCCAATAGGTGAAGTGGCGATCGCCCTTGTCCTGGTGGATCATGTAGAGGCCGGGGCGGCGGCCGGGCACAGTGCGGATATGGCTGGTGCCGATATCATGGGCTTCAAGGAAAGCGCGGATATCGTCGGAATAGCGGTCTTCGCCCAGCCCGGTGAAATAATCGACCGACCAATCCTGGCCCAGCAGCGCCCGCATATACCAGGCGGTATTGAGCGTATCGCCCGCATAGCCCAAGCGGTATTGGCGATCCTCGCCCCCGCTCATCTCGATCATGCATTCCCCGATGCTGATGAAACGCTGCTGTGCCAAACCGCCTCTCCTACCCTGTTGCAAGTGGCTTACCCACGGTGTCATTCCCGCGCAAGCGGGAACCTCTGTTTGTGAGGGAACGGAGGTCCCCGCTTTCGCGGGGATGACATCGTGTGTAGGACAGGTATTAGCTCGTCAATGATCTTCCATACAAGATGGAAGGCCTCTATAGTGACGCCGATTTTGAGCCGGAGACTTTCATGACGCGCCTTAGCGCCACCAGCCTCGCCGCCATCAAGCAGGGCGTTGCCGTTCCCGATTATGATCGCGCTGCGATCACCCCGGGCATCGTCCATCTGGGCATTGGCGCCTTTCACCGCGCGCATATGGCGGTCTATGTCGACGATCTGCTGAAAGACCAGCCCGACTGGGCCATTGTCGGCGCGAGCCTGCGCCGCCCCGACACCAAGGACGCGCTGGAGCCGCAGGACGGGCTTTATACCATTGCCGTGCGTGACGCTGCCGGTACCCATCCGCGGGTTATCGGTTCGATCCTGAAAGTGCTCGACGCCAATACCGAACGCGAAGAGTTGCTGGCGCTGATGGCCAGCCCGCAAATCCGCATCGTCTCGCTGACGGTGACCGAAAAAGGCTATTGCCATGATCCGGCGACCGGCGAACTCGATCAGCGCCATCCCGATATCGTGCATGACCTGGCCAATCCCAATGCGCCGAAATCCGCCCCCGGCATGCTGGTGGAAGCCCTGGCGCGGCGGCATGCGGCCGGGATCACCCCCTTTGCGGTGATGAGCTGCGATAATCTGCCTTCCAACGGGGCGACGGTGAAGCGCATTGTCAGTAAGCTCGCCAGCCTGCGCGATGCGGCGCTGGGCGCATGGGTTGCCGACAAGGTGGCTTTCCCCGGCACCATGGTCGACCGCATCGTGCCCTCGACCACCGATGCCGACCGCGCCACGGTGGCCGAATTGATCGGGACGGACGATGCCTGGCCGATCATGACCGAGCCGTTCACCCAATGGGTGATCGAGGACAATTTCCCCGATGGGCGCCCGGCCTTCGAGCGCGCCGGCGCGCAGCTGGTGGAGGATGTCGAGCCGTTCGAGCGCATGAAGCTGCGCATGCTCAATGGCAGCCACTCGACCATGGCGTATCTGGGCTATCTGGCGGGCCACGAATATGTGTCCGACGCCATGGGCGACCCGGCCTTTGTGGCGCTGATCCATGGGCTGATGAGTGAGGAAGTCATGCCCACGCTCGATATGCCGGGCACGGATCTGGGCGCCTATCGCGACCAGCTTCTAGAACGCTTTGCCAATCCCGCGCTCAAGCACCGCACCTGGCAGATCGCCATGGATGGTAGCCAGAAATTGCCGCAACGCCTGCTCGGCACCATCCGCGACCGGCTGGCCGCGGGGCAGAGCATCGAGCGGCTATCGCTGGGGGTCGCCGCCTGGATGCGCTATGTCATGGGCATTGACGAAAAGGGCGAAAATATCGACGTGCGCGATCCGCTTGCCATGCGGATGATGGCGATTTCTGCCGGCGCGGGCGGCGATCCCGAGGAGCTGTATGAAGGCCTGGTCGGGCTGACCGAGGTGTTCGGCGACGATCTGGCCGACAATGAAGTGTTCGGCGCCGATGTGGTGGAACACCTTGATAGTTTGTTTGACGTGGGGGCGGCGGAGACGGTGCGGGAGATTGTGGGGTAGGGGATACCCCCTCCTAGCCTCCCCCTGATAGGGGGAGGGATCTCTCCACTCTTGTGGCTCGATCGTGTTTTAGCCACTGAACGGTCCCTCCCCCTATCAGGGGGAGGTTAGGAGGGGGTATTCTAAACCCTTCCTTCCATCGCCCGATCAAAAATCTCCAGCGCCCGTGCCTTGGTC
The DNA here is from genome assembly GCA_900470445.1 of Hyphomicrobiales bacterium. Classification (GTDB taxonomy): domain Bacteria; phylum Pseudomonadota; class Alphaproteobacteria; order Rhizobiales; family Devosiaceae; genus Devosia. The sequence goes on from UCAU01000079.1 coordinate 7,095, forward strand.
AGCTCCACCGGATTGCCCCCCGCCGTGGGATCGACGATCGCCATGTCCCCGATCAGCTCGCGCTTGCTGCCATCCACCTTGAACTCGGCCAAAGTATGCGGCACGTCGAGCCGCAGGCGCAGGCCGATAATGGCGTGCAGGAACGCCTCAAAGGTTGGCGACAGGCCGAGATACGCCGCCAGCCGGGCGATCTTGGCTTCGATGACTGGCTTATTGACCATCAGCACATAGGGCATGAAGACCGCATTGGTCATGCCGTGATGGGTGTCATAAAGGGCGCCCACCGGGTGGCTCAGCGCATGAATGGCGCCCAGGCCCTTCTGGAAGGCCGTGGCGCCCATGGCCGCCGCGCTCATCATATGGCCGCGGGCTTCCACATCATTGGGGTCGGCCACGACCTTGGGCAGGTTTTCGAACACCAACCGAATGCCTTCCACCGCGATACCATCGGCCAGCGGGTGATAGCCGGGCGCGCAATAGGCTTCGAGGCAATGGGCCAGCGCATCCATGCCGGTGCCCACGGTGATGAAGCGGGGCATGCCCACCGTCAATTCGGGATCGGCAATCACCACCTTAGGCATCATCAGGGGGTGGAAGATGACCTTTTTGGTGTGGGTCGTTTCGTCGGTGATGACGCCGGCCCGGCCGACTTCCGAGCCCGTGCCCGCCGTGGTCGGCACGGCGATGATCGGGAAAATCCCCTTCGGATCGGCGCGGGTCCACCAATCGCCAATGTCCTCGAAATCCCACATCGGGCGGGTCTGGCCCGCCATGAAGGCGATGACCTTGCCGACATCGAGGCCGGAGCCGCCGCCAAAGGCGATGACGCCATCATGCCCGCCCTCGCGCAGCACCTTGATGCCGGCTTCCACATTGGCCGAGATCGGATTGGGCTTAACCTCGGCGAACACGCCGACCGGAATGCCCGCATCCCTAAGCAGCTGGATGGTCTTTTGCGTCACCGGCAGATTGACGAGGCCGGCGTCGGTGACGAATAGCGGCTTGGTAATGCCCGTGGCCGTGAGCACTTCGGGCAGTTCAGCGATGCGGCCGGGGCCAAACTTGATGGCGGTGGGGTAGTTCCAGTTGGCTTTGGTCATTGTGGGCCTCGTTGTTATCTCGGTCTCGACCCACCCTTGGTGTCATCCCGGCGCAGGCCGGGATCCATCCTGAGGTGTGTGTCTTGCCGCCAGGTCACTTGTGATCCACCTTGCGGCGGGGGAAAAATCTCGGGATGGGTCCCGGCCTGCGCCGGGATGACACCGTGGGTGGGAGAAGCGCTGCGCTAAACCCGCTGCAAATGAAACGACTTGGGCTGGCTAAGGTTCGCGTAACCGATTTCGCTGAGGCCGCCGCCCTTGCCGGTGTCTTTCACCCCGGTCCAGACCAGAGCCGGATCGAGATAATCGCAGCGATTGGCAAAGACGGTGCCGGTCTCGATCTTGGCACCCAGCTTGGCGGCAATGTCGAGGCCCTGCGTCCAGATAGAAGCGGTCAGCCCATAGGGGCTGTCATTCATCAGGGTAATGGCCTCGGCATCGTCGGCCACTTTCATGATGCCGACGACCGGACCGAAGCTTTCCTCGCGCATCACACTCATCTGGTGATTGACGCCGGTGAGCACTTCGGGCGCCAGATAGGGCGAGCCGGATTTGTCGAGCGCGTGTTTGGAATTGAGGTGCCGCGTCGCTCCGCCGCGCACGGCCTCTTCGGTCTGCTGGCGGACGTGATCGGCAAAGCTGCCGCGCGCCATGGGCCCGACAATGGTATCGGCATCGAGCGGATTGCCCAGTGTCCAGCCCTTGGCGTTGTCGATGAAGCGGGCAACGAAATCGTCGTGGATGGACGCATGCACATAGATGCGCTCGACCCCGCAGCAGCTCTGCCCGGAATTGAAGAACGAGCCATCGACCAGGTTTTCGACCGCATTGGCCACATCGGCATCTTCGCGCACATAGGCGGGGTCCTTGCCGCCCAGCTCGAGCCCGAGCGTCGCGAAGGTGCCGGCAGCGGCCTGCTCGATGCGGCGTCCGCCCTCGACCGAGCCGGTGAAATTGATGTGGTCGATCTGCCCCGAAGCGATCAGCTTTTCGGTATCGGCGTGACCCAGCACCAGGTTCTGGAAAATGCCTTCGGGCAGGCCGGCCTGGCGCGCAGCAGCGGCAAAGCGCTCGCCGGCCAGCAGCGTTTGGCTGGCATGTTTGAGAATGATGGCATTGCCCGCCATCAGCCCGGGAATGATGGAATTGACGGCGGTGAGGAAGGGATAATTCCAAGGCGCGATGACCATCACCGTGCCCAGCGGCTCGCGGGTGATGTAGCGGGTAAAGCCTTCCTTGCCGGTCTTCTCGGCCGGGGCGAGGGCTTCGGCGGCCAGGTCGATCATATAGCGGGCGCGTTCCTCGACGCCCCGCTTTTCCCCGCCAAAGCGGATGGGGCGGCCCATCTGCCAGGCGAGTTCGGGCACGATCTCGTCATTCATGGACAAGAGTGCATCGACAAAATGGGAAACGATCTTGCCGCGCTCGGCAATGGTCAACTCCCCCCAACCGAGCCGTGCCGCCTTGGCGCGGGTGACGGAAGCGTTGATCTCGGCGCCGCTGGCGAGCGGGCGTTCAGCATAGGTGCTGCCATCGATGGGCGAGATGATCTTGACGGTGTCAGTCATGAGTAAGCCTCGTAGTTCCTTCACCGCGTCATTACCCGGCTTGTCCGGGTAATCCATCGTGCCGCGTGTGTGGAGATATCAATGGATTGCCGGGACGAGCCCGGCAATGACGTTGGGGATGGGTCGATTTCCCTTACGGAATGCTAGCTCCGCTCGAACCCGCGTTTGAGCTCCCAATCGGTCACGCGGCGATCGTACTCTGCCTGTTCCCATTCCGCCGTATGCACGTAATGGCCGATCACTTGCTCGCCAAAGGCGTCCTTGAGCATTTTGGATTTGCGCAATGTATCGGTGGCTTCGCGCAGGGTCTTGGGGATTTCGCGCAGTTTCTTGGTCACATAGGCGTCGCCGACAAAGGCGGGTTCGAGTTCGAGCTTGTCTTCTATGCCCTTGATCCCGGCCGCGAGCAGCGCCGCGATGGCGAGATAGGGGTTGAGATCGGCCCCGCCCATGCGGCATTCGACCCGGATGGCTTTGGAATGTTCGCCGCAGAGGCGGAAGCCGGCGGTGCGGTTGTCCGGGCTCCAGATCGCCTTGGTGGGCGCGAATGTGCCGGCCTGATAGCGCTTGTAGGAATTGATATAGGGCGCGAGGAAATAGGTGATGTCGCGGGCATAGGCCAATTGCCCGGCCATGAAATGCTTCATCAGATCGCTCATGCCGCGCTCGTCCTTGCCATCGACGAATAACGGCTTGCCCGATTTGTCGGCCAGCGACATGTGGATATGGCTCGACGAGCCAGCCAGCGCATAATCCCACTTGGCCATGAAGGTCACGGCCTTGCCCTGGGCATAGGCGATTTCCTTGGTGGCATTCTTGAGCACGACATGGCGGTCGGCCATGGTCAGCGCGTCGGAATACTTGACGTTGATCTCTTCCTGGCCCGGGCCCCATTCGCCCTTGGAGGACTCCACCGGAATGCCCGAGGCCTGCAAATGCTTGCGCAGGGCGCGCATCACGCCTTCTTCCTTGGTGGTCTGGAAGATGTGGTAATCCTGAATGTAATCGCCCGCCGTCTGGGCCGTCCGATAGCCCTTCTGGCTGATGCTGCGATAATCGTCGTCGAACAGGTAGAATTCGAGCTCGGTTGCCGCATTGGCGGTGTAGCCCATGGCCGAGAGCCGCTCGATCTGGGCTTTGAGAATTGCGCGCGGCGAATGCGGAATGGGCTCGTGGTGATGGTGATCGCTGAGATCGCACAGCACGATGGCCGTGCCTTCGAGCCAACTGGCCTTCATTAGGGTGGTCAGGTCCGGCTTCATGACGAAATCGCCATAGCCCTTGGCCCAATTGGCCGCCTCATAGCCGGGCACCGGCTCCATATCGATATCGTCGGCCAAAAGGTAATCGCAGCCATGGGTTTCGTCATTGGCGGTTTCGAGAAAATACTCGGCCTGGAAGCGCTTGCCGATCATGCGGCCTTGCATGTCGGGGAAGGCCACGAGCACGGTATCGATCCTGCCGGCAGCGACATCCTCGCGCAGCGCTTCCAATGAATAGGCCATATTTCCCTCGTTTGTTTTGTGGCTTGCCCGCCCGCAATGCCCCTCCGGCATAGCGAGCGGGAGTAGAACCTAGCCCTTAGGCAATGGCCTTGTGTTCCAGCGCGAACTCTTCTTCCGGAGACATGATCAGCTTGTGGCGGCCGACAATGGCGAAGTAGACGATGCCCACCGCGCACCACAGCACCACCCAGATCACGCCCTTGAAGAAGTTGGGATCCTGCAGCTGGTAGAACAGGGTGATTGCCGCGATGATGATGGTCAGCACGGCGCCGGGAATGCCCACCGGCGAGCGGAACGGCCGCTCGATATTGGGCAGGTTGCGGCGCAGGATGATGAAGCTGAGCGCCTGCATGATGTAGCTCAGCATTGCGCCGAACACCGCCATGTTGAGCAGCACCGAGCCGATAATATCATCGCCCAGCTGGGTTTCGCCGGCACCGCCACCGCCATTGACGAACCAGATCACCAGCATCACGGCCAAGCCCAAAAGGGCCCCCGAGACCATGGCGACATGTGGCGTTTTGTATTTGGGATGGGTCACCGACAGCGCGGAGGGGAAATAGCCCGCCCGGCTCAGCGAATAGACCTGGCGGCCCTGCGCATAGAGGATGGTGTGGAAAGAAGCGACCAGACCAATCAGGGCGACAATGCCGAAGATCGGCGCGGCAGCGTCACCATAGATGGCGCGGATACCCTGCAGTGCCGGCTCGAGCGAGGAACCGAGGCTGAACGAGCCGACGCCGGCAATGGATGGGTTGAGCAGCACGATCATGAACGCTGACAACAACAGCGTGCAGAAGCCCAGCAGGATGCCCTTGGGCATGTCGCGCTTGGGATCAACCGATTCCTCGGCGGCCAGCGGCACCTGCTCGATGGCAAGGAACAGCCAGACCGCGAAGGGCAGGGTGGCCAAAACACCTTGCCAGCCAAAGGGGAACCACGACCCATTGCCCTCGGGCAATTCGACCGCAGCGCCATCCGGGCCGACGCCGATATTGAGCGCCCAGCGCGAGAAATCGATATGGGGGAAGGCGCTGAACCAGAAGAAGACCAGGCCCGCCAGCGAGATCAGCGTCACGACCAGCGTGACCTTGTAGCTGAGCGCCACGCCATAGATGTTGAGCGCGAGGAAGATGGCGAAGAATACGATCCACAGGATCGGATAATAGGCGGTGTCGAGCCCGGTAATCGAGCCGAAATAGCCCGATATGAAGGTGACGATCACCGCCGGGGTCAGCACATATTCGACGTTTTCAAAGAGGCCCGTGATGAAGCCGCCCCATGGCCCCATCGAAGTGCGGGCGAAGGAATAGGCCGCCCCGGTATGGGGCAAAGCCGGGCTCATTTCGGCGATCGATGAGACCAGGCCCAGATACATGATGGCGATAATGCCGGCAGCCACGACCATGCCGCCCCAGCCGCCGGTCATGAAGCCGAAATTCCAGCCGGAGAAATGGCCGGAAATCACCGCGCCGACGCCCAGCGCCCATAGCGACCAGATGCCCGCATAGCGGGTTAGTCCGCGTTTTTCGAAATAGTCCTTGTCGCGTGTCGCATAGGCGACACTGCCGACCTTCCTTGTCTCAGCCATAATCACGTCCCCTGATTGTTAGCCCCGGTGAAGTCAGAAAGTTTTAGACTGCCATCGCCTCTTTCCGCGCCAATCGTGCGGTCTCAAGACAACGGGCCAGCCGGTCGGCCCAGAGGGTCACGCCGGCGGGTTCGAGAATTTCGTCATTGCGGATTTCGATCATACTGGCGTCGAGCCCGCGGCCGTCGCCATGCTTTTCCAGCGTCAGCGTCACGCCGTTGAGCGCGGCATAGGGCTCGTTCCAGCCGATATTCAGCTGCGGTGCCTCAGCCTTGAGCGCGTCGCACAGCCCTTTGGTATAGCGTGTGTCCGTCCCATGGATCAGCCCGATCGGCCAAGGCCGCGCCACGCCGTGATAGACCGGCGTGAACGAATGCATGCAGACCAGCACCGTTTCCTGCCCCGCATGGCGGCGCGCTTCGAGCAGGGTTTCGATCGCGGCGTGATAGGGTTTGTGGAAATGGGTGATGCGGTATTGGCGCTCTTCTGCATCGATTTTCTCATTGGCGGCAATTCGCGTTGCCTCCGACAGCGTCCAGATCAGGTCCGGCGCGTCCAGATCGCGATTGCAGTCGATGATCAGCCGCGAGACCGTCGATTGCACCACCGGCGCATCGAGCAGCTGCGAGAGCTCGCGGCTCACCGCCAGCGCGCCGGGGTCCCAGGCAATATGGCTGACTCGCTCGGCATGGCTCAGCCCCAGATCGCCATATTTGGCCGGCAGCCGATTGGAGGCGTGGTCGCATACGATGACGAAGGGCGATTGCCCCCGCGCATTGAGAACCCGAACCGATTTTTCTGCGCTAACGTCCACTTTCCCTCTACGCGTGGCCAATTAACTTCTGTATCAAGTGTTCCGTAATTGCAAAATCTGTCAATACTGAAATCTGAATTTCAGAAAACCGGGGGCGATCTTGGAGGGAAAAAGCGTCGCGGCGCGCATTCATGATGCCATTCACCGGCTGACCCCAGCCGAAAAGCGCGCCGCCCGTGGCCTGCTCGGCGCCTATCCCACGCTGGGTCTGGCGCCCGTCGCCGAATTCGGCCAGCAGGCCGGCGCCAGTTCAGCCACCGTGCTGCGTTTCGTCTCCCAATTGGGCTACAAATCCTATCCCGATTTCCAGCGAGCCTTGCGCGATGAGCTGGAGGAGCGCGCCAAATCGCCCTTGCAGCGCGGCCAATCGGCCAATGTCGGTGCCGGTGGCGACAATCATTTCCTCGATCGGTTCGTGAGCCAAGCCGCCGATAATCTACGCGGTTCTGCCGGGCTGATCCCGCCGTCGGAATTTGAAGCCGTCTGCCAGCGCATCGCCGAGGCCAAGGGCCAGTGCTATCTGGGCGGCGGCCGTTTCACCGATTTCCTGGCCGGTTACATGGAAGCGCATTTGCGGCTGATCCGCCCCGGCATGCGCCGCTTCGACGGCCGCCCGGCCACCCGCGCCGACCAGATGATCGATGTGCGCCCCGGCGACACCGCCATCCTGTTCGATGTGCGGCGCTATGATCCGAGCCTGCTCGAGGCCGCGGGGGAGCTGGCGGCGCGGCGGGCGCAGATCATCCTGATCACCGATGAATGGATGAGCCCGGTCTCGCGCTATGCCAAGCTGGTGCTGCCCTGCCGCACGGCGCTCGATCGCACATGGGACGCCAATGGGTCATTGTTCACGCTGGTCGAGGCGATCATTGCGCGGGTGACGGAACTTGCCTGGCCGATTGCCAGCAAGCGGATTGGCTCGATCGAGCCGGGTGGGGTGCCGTAGGGGGCATGTTCGGGCATCCGAGTACCCCCTCCTAGCNNCTGATAGGGGGAGGGACCGCCTTGTGGTTTGAACGCGATCCAGTCCAAAGAGTGGAGAGATCCCTCCCCCTATCAGGGGGAGGCTAGGAGGGGGTATCCCCTACTCACTCTTCTTCAGCTTCAAAAACGCATCCGCGTTCATCTTGATCTTGGGATCGATCTCCCCGATCGCCTTGGGGCTCTTGCCCTGAAAATCCAGAGTGTCGAGCACGGTGCGGATGACGTTGAGGCGGCCCCGGCGCTTGTCATTGGCGCGGATCACCGTCCAGGGCGCGTGCTTGCTGTCCGTGCGCTTGAGCATCACGTCGCGCGCCGCCGAATAGGCATTCCACTTGCCCAGGGCTTCGAGATCGATGGGCGAGAGCTTCCACACCTTGAGCGGATCGTGGCGGCGGTCATGGAAGCGCTTGAGCTGCATTTCCTGGCCGATCGACAGCCAGAATTTGAACAGGTGAATGCCATCGCGCGTGATGCGTTTTTCAAATTCGGGCGCTTCGTCCAGAAATGCCTCGGTCTGCTCGGGCGTGCAGAACCCCATTACCGGCTCCACGCCGGCCCGGTTATACCAGGAGCGGTCGAACAGCACCGTCTCGCCTGCCGCCGGCAGCCAATCGACATAGCGCTGGAAATACCATTGCGTGCGCTCGCGATCATTGGGCTTGGGGAGCGCCGCGATCAGATTGTAGCGGGAATTGAGATTTTCGAGATAGGCCTTGATCGTGCCGCCCTTGCCGGCCGCGTCGCGCCCCTCGAACACGATCACCACGCGCTCGCCGCTCGCCTGCAGATGGGCCTGCAGCAGCACCAATTGCCGTTGCAGATTGTACATCTCGGCTTCATAAACCTTGCTGTCGAGCTTATCCTCGTAGGGGTAGCCGCCCGAACTCATGGCGTGCTTTTCAATGGCCTTGGGCAGGTCTGGATCTTCAATATCGAAGCCCTCGAAGGGATCGCTCATGGTTGTCGCTCCGTTGTCATCTTGAACGTGCTATGAAGCCGCCCTTGAGTGCAAGGGCCACGATGAAGCCCTCGATTCTGCATTGGCGCAACATGGACCAAAAGACCGCATCGCCGCCTGCTTCTGCCCTGACCCAGATCCTGGCGCGGCTCGGCGCCCAATCGAGCCTGCTGGCTGGAATTTTCGGGGTATTTGTTGCGCTGGTGCTGTTTGGCTGGCTGCCTGTGCTCCCCGCCATTATCGCTTTTCTCGCCATCGTCGCCGCCATGGCCTTGCTGCCCGTTGGCGTGGTGACGCTGACCAAGACCGTGCCGGCGCCGGCCATGCCCCTGCTGGTGGCCGATGAGCAGATCCCCATCACCGCCTTTGCCGATGCGCTGACCGATCCGTGTTTCGTGCTCGATAGGCGCGCCGTGGTGGTGCATGCCAATGCGGCGGCGCGGCGGCAATATACCAATGTGCTGCCGGGCAATCCGATCACCTTCTCGCTGCGCAATCCCGAACTGGTGCAGGCCATCGACGCGGTGATCCGCAGCGGCACGACCCGCACCATCGAGCTGCACGAAACCCTGCCGTCCGAAACCTGGGACAAGGTGATCGTCGCGCCGCTGCGGCGCGAGGGCGCCGACTGGTTCGAGGACGAGGCTCGCCAATTGGTGGTGACCATGCAGAGCCTGACCGAGCTCAAGCGGGTCGATGCGCTGCGCAGCGATTTTATCGCCAATGCCAGCCACGAATTGCGCACGCCTTTGGCCTCACTGCTGGGCTTTATCGATACTCTTTTGGGTCCGGCGGCCAAGGATGCGGCGGCGCGCGAAAAATTTCTCGGCATCATGCGCGGACAGGCCGAGCGCATGAGCAAGCTGATCGACGATCTGCTCAGTCTCTCGCGCATCGAAATGCACCAGCATGTGCGCCCCACCGGCTCCATCGATCTGGCAGGCCTGTTGCGCGAAGTGCGCGAGGGGCTGATGACCCAGGCCAAGGCGGCCGAACTCGATATCGTGCTCAGCCTGCCGTCGGGCACGGCGATCACCACGGGCGATCGCTCCCAGCTCTATGAAGTGTTCGAAAACCTGCTCGACAACGCCATCAAATATGGCGCCGATGGCAAGACTATCGAGGTGAGCTTGGCACCGGCGGGCCGGGCGGGTTTCCAGCATATGGTGACCGTGGTCGATCACGGGCCGGGGGTGGCGCCGGAATATGTGCCCCGCCTCACTGAGCGCTTCTACCGCATGGACGCCGATATCAGCCGGAAGAAAAAGGGCACGGGCCTGGGGCTCGCCATCGTCAAGCACATCGTCAACCGCCACCGCGGGCAGCTGGTCATTCGCAGCAAGGTGGGCGAGGGGATGCGGGTGGATGTGCTGCTGCCGTAGGGGGCCGTTCCTTACGATAGTGTGGCAGATGCCGACCCCCCCCTCCACGGTGTCATTCCCGCGAAANNGGAATGACACCGCGGTTGGGTGAGCCGGGTTGTGAATTGGCTGCTTCCGCGCAAACAAAAAGGGCGCCCCCGGCGCCCTCTTGTCATGTCCAGCTAGGTCGCAGCTTTTAGCGGCGTTTCTTGTCGACCTGGTGATAGGCGCGGCGCGAGTGGAACTCGCAATAGGGACCGCTTTCGAGGCTATGCTGGCCGCAGAAATAGAAGTCCTTGGTCAGCGGGTCGCCGATCGGCCACTTGCACGTGCTCTCGGTGAGCTGCAGCAGGTTGAGCCTTTTGTCTTCGGGAATGAAGAGCTCGGCCGCGGCCGGCGCGACATAAAGATTAGTCTCGATCTCGGGGCTTGCCGCGAGCGCAGTAGCGCCCATGGTCTGCGGGCGCGGCATGCTCATGCGGGCCTTGACGGCGCCGCCCATCATGCTGGCGCCGCCGCTGCCGGAGGAGAGGCTGGCCGAGGGGCTAGCCACCCGGCGGGGGGCGGGACGCGGCGCCGGACGGGCGCGCGGCGCGGTATTGGTGGGCTTGGCACGGGCCGAAAGCTTGAGGCGATGCACCTTGCCGATAACCGCATTGCGGGTAACGCCCTGGCCCAGTTCCCCGGCGATCTGGCTGGCCGACAGGCCCTCCATCCAGAGCTTCTTCAAAGTTTCGACGCGCTCGTCAGTCCAGCCCGCCGCTTGTGCTCCTGAATCCATCGTCAAAACAGAATCCTTCATTGTGCTGCCAAATTGGACCTTGGCAGCCGTAAACTCTAGCGGTCGTATGTTAGGCGGGTCCGCCACACGAGATATCGTGTCCCCAACGATGAGGAGGATACGCCATGGGCTGAATCAGGATCAAGAGTCAGGGAAGGATATCCCCGAATATTCACTGGTTAAAATTGCCTTAACGATCATTGAGTCAAATCAGGCACTTGGGCCTGGAACATTGACTTATCTGACAAAAATGGCCTAACTCTGACCCGCAAACGCGCTGCGCAACGAGCGCGTTTTTGATTTTTGTGGCGCGAATGCCACGCCCCTCACAATTGTGCTTGCACCAGAAGGAATGACCATATGTCTGCGCTCTACGGCACCTATGCCCGGTCCGAACTCGCTTTCGAGCGGGGCGAAGGCATGCGCCTGTATGACCAGCATGGCCGATCCTATCTCGATTTCCATTCCGGCGTCGCCGTCAATGCCCTGGGCCATGGCGATGCCCATCTGGTCACCGCGCTCAAGGCGGCTGCCGAAAAGGTGTGGCACACGGCCAATACCTTCACCATTCCCGAGCAGGAACGGCTGGGCCAGCGGCTGGTGGACGCCACCTTTGCCGATGCGGTGTTTTTCACCAATTCGGGCGCCGAGGCGATCGAATGCGCCATCAAGACGGCACGGCATTATTTCTGGGCCAAGGGCCAGCCCGAGCGCTACGAGATCATTGCCTTCACCGGCTCCTTCCATGGCCGCACGCTCGGCACCATCGCCGCCGGCGGCAATCCCGATTATCTGCAGGGCTTCGGCCCCGCAGCACCTGGCTTCAAGCATGCCAAGCCGGGTGATCTCGACAGCGTCAAGGCGCTGATCACCCCGCAGACCTGCGCTATCCTGATCGAGCCGGTGCAGGGCGAGGGCGGCGTGACCGCCATGACCCCCGAATTCATGCAGGGCCTGCGCAAGCTCTGCGACGAGAACGACATGCTGCTCGTGCTCGATGAAGTGCAGTGCGGCTATGGCCGGACCGGGCGGTTCTTTGCCTATGAATGGAGCGGCATCACCCCCGATATCGTGGCCGTGGCCAAGGCTATCGGCGGCGGCTTCCCGCTGGGCGCGTGCCTCGCCAAGGGCGATGTCGCGGCCTCCATGGTGCCCGGCACGCATGGTTCGACCTATGGCGGCAATCCGCTGGCTTCCACCATCGGCAATGCCGTGCTCGACCGCATCCTGGCGCCCGGTTTTATCGATCACGTCAACCAGATGGGCCAGAAGCTGGCCTGGCACCTGCAGCAATTGGCCCAGCGTTATCCCGATTACGTGCTCGAATTGCGCGGCAAGGGCCTGCTGGCCGGCATCAAGATCGCCCCGCCGGTGCGCGATCTGGTGTCCCGCCTGCGCGACGATCACCAGTTGCTGACCATTGCCGCCGGCGACAATGTGCTGCGGCTGCTGCCCCCGCTCATCGTCACCGAAGTCGACATTATCGAAGCGGTCGAGAAGATCGCCGCCGCTTTCGACGCCATCGAGGCCGAAACGGCGTCGGTTCCGGCGGTCGGGTAACATGACGTCCACTGTGTGGCATTTTGGGCGTCGACGACGCGGCTTGTTCCCTCCTCCCTGAGTGGAGGAGCAGCAGACCCGCGGCATTTTGCCGACCATATCAGCGTCACATAAGGAAACCCGGCCCATGACGACGACCGGCACACCAAACCATTTTCTCTCGATCGACGATTTCACCTATCCCGAACTGCGCGGCATGCTGGATGCCGCCGTCTCGCTCAAGGGGCGCCTCAAGGAAGGCGACCGGCCGCAATTGCTCAAGGACAAGGTCCTGGCGATGATTTTCGAGCGCCAGTCGACCCGCACCCGCGTCTCTTTCGATGTCGGCATGCGCCAATTGGGTGGGGAGACCATCATGCTCTCCGGCCAGGAAATGCAGCTGAGCCGCGAGGAAACCTTGTCCGATACGGCCAAGGTGCTCAGCCGCTATGTCGATGCGATCATGATCCGCATTCTCTCCCATGCCGATCTGCTCGATCTGGCCGAGGCCGCCACCGTGCCGGTGATCAACGGCCTGACACGCCGCGCCCATCCCTGCCAGATCATGGCCGATCTGATGACCTTTGAAGAGCATCGCGGCAATATCAAAGGCGCCAAGGTGGCCTGGGTCGGTGACAGCAACAATGTGCTGCATTCCTGGGTGAATGCGGCCGAGCTGTTCGAGTGCCACCTGACCATTGCCGTGCCGGATGAATATAGCCCGGAAAAGGACCTGATGCAGGATATCCGCCGGGCCGGCGACTATGTGAAACTGATCGAAGACCCGCGCGAGGCGGTCGAGGGTGCGGACCTCGTCATCACCGACACCTGGGTGTCGATGGGCGACGTGGACGTGGCCGAACGCCGCCGGGTCTTGAAACCGTACCAGGTCAACACCAATTTGATGGCGCTGGCGGACAAAAACGCTCTTTTCATGCACGACCTGCCCGCCCATCGTGGGGACGAAGTGACCGACGAGGTGATCGACGGTCCCCAATCGGTCGTGTGGGACGAAGCGGAAAACCGCCTGCACGCCCAAAAAGCCATACTCTGCTGGGCCTTTGGGGTCGAAACGAACTAAACTGCTTCGATCTTCTGATCGGGACGGCCTGCAAAATGGCGGTCTTCTGCGCAACCGGCGCTCACGTACCTATGTACGCTCCGCTCCGGTTCTCGAAGACCACCATTTTTTGGCTCGCCCCAACCAGAAGCTCATCGCAGTTGCGGTGCCACCAACCGCTGTGTCGTCCGCGCGAAAGTGGGGACCTCCGTTTTGCTTGAACGGAATAGAGGTTCCCGCGTGCCGGGAATGACACTGTTGTTGTGCGTGATGCGCTAGAACGTTTCGCCTTGAGGGTTTAGCCTCACGAAAGCCAAAAGAATGACGACGGATTCGACTGCAATGACCGAGAACCTGATGACTGCCCTGGGGCTCGACCGGCCGGAAACTGGCGATGACGCCGTCGTGCCGTTCACCCTCGACAAGCTCGACACACGCGGCCGCGCCGTCCGCCTGGGCGATGCGCTGGACACGATTTTGTCCCGCCACAATTATCCCGCCCCCGTGGCGCGCCTCTTGGGTGAAGCCGTGGTGCTGGCCGGGCTGATCGGTTCCTCCCTCAAATTCGAGGGCCGTTTCATCATGCAGACCCAGACCGATGGACCGGTGAACCTGATCGTGGTCGATTTCGACGCCCCCGACGGGCTGCGCGGCTACGCCCGCTTTGATCACGATGCGCTGGTCAAGGCCGCCGAAGACGGCAGGACCCGTCCCGCCGACCTGCTCGGCAAGGGGCATCTGGCCATGACCATCGATCAGGGTCCGCATACCGAACGTTATCAGGGCATTGTCGCGCTCGAGGGCAATTCGCTCGAAGAAGTGGCCCATACCTATTTCATGCAGTCCGAGCAGATCCCCACCATGGTGCGGATCGCGGTGGCCGAATTCCAACAAAAGGGCGATCATCGCCCTCATTGGCGCGCCGGTGGCGTGCTGATCCAGCACCTGCCCGAGCATGGCCTGTCCAGAATGGCGGACCTGCCCGGCGACGGCAATTTCGACAATCCGCATACCGCCGATCCCGATTTCGAGGAATCCGATGGCTGGAGCGAGGCCAAGGCTCTTTTGACCACGCTCGAAGATGTCGAACTGGCCGATCCCGACCTGTCGCCCGAACGGCTGCTGTTCCGGCTCTACCACGAGACCGGCGTGCGGGTGTTTTCGCCCTTGCCCATGGTCGAGCGCTGCACCTGCTCGGCCGACCGTATCGAAGACATGCTGGCGACGAGCTTCACTGCCGAAGATCGCGAAGAAATGGCGGTCGATGGGGAAATCGAGGTGGTCTGCGAATTTTGCTCGACCGCCTATCACTTCAATCCGAACCAGTTCGGCACCAAGCACTGAGCCGCATCGCGGCGAAACGATGCTTGTAAAACGCTTTACTCGAACGGTCGCCCTCTGGCGGCCGTTTCTTTTTGACTGACAATGACTTAGCGCAGCTTGTGGCTTGCGTACCCGCTAAATTTTAGTCAGTATTTATGCGGATCGACCGGGCAAAGGGGGCTGTGCCAGGTGAACGCGACAAGCATGACATGCGCGCGACGAAGACGCTTGGACCATGGGTGGCAGCGCCGATGAGCTGAGCTCATGTCGCCCGCTCAAAGCCTGATCCAGGCCGTTCTGGCAGAGCATTGTCCCGATGCGGCCACGGCGCAGCGCGTGCTCGAGACGGCGCTGGAACGCGAGGTCGATCCGCTGCGCTATTGCGCCGCGAGCCTGGGGATCGGGGAAACCCTCGTCATGGAGCGGGCGGCGCGCTGGGCCGGCTTTGCCTTTTACGACACGGTGCCCATCCATTTGCGCGGCCAGACGACCCCGACTCGGCTCGAGGCGCTGGCGGAGGTCCGATTGTTCCGCGTCACCCTGTTCGACACGGAAATTGCCTTCAGTGCCCCCGATTTCTTCGGCCTGCTGCGGCTGCAGGCGCGCCGGCTCGACAATCCCGATCTGGCCCGGCGGCTCTGCCTCGTGCCGGAAAGCGCGCTGCGCGATTATCTGGTGCGGGCGGCGGCGCCGGCTTTGGTCGATGGCGCCAGGCAGAACCTGACCCGGCGCTGGCCCTATGCCGCCGCCCAACTCGAACTGACCGTGCCGGCGCGCAATATCTTTGTCGGGCTGGCGCTGGCCTTGTTTTGCCTGGTCTTGCTGGCGCCGCATACCGGCGAGGTCTGGCTTTTGCCGGTCTGGGCCTTGCTGCTGCTGGGGCCGGCTTTTATTCGCCTGGCCGCGCTCGGCGTGTCCAATCCGCCTCGGCCGTCGGCCAAACATCCGCCTGATCCGGCCGAACTGCCCATCTATAGCGTGCTGGTGCCGCTGCGCGACGAGGCTCATATGGTGCCTCAATTGTTCCGTGCGCTGGGTGCCTTGCGCTATCCGCCGGAAAAGCTCGACATCAAATTCGTGGTCGAGGATTGCTCGGTGGCAACGCTCGAGGCGGTGCGGCGGCAATTGGGCGATCCGCGCTTCTCCCTGCTGGCCGTGCCCGATGCCTTGCCGCGCACCAAGCCCAAGGCGCTCGATTTCGCCCTGCCGCTTTGCCAGGGCGAACTGGTCGTGGTCTATGATGCCGAGGATACGCCCGAGCCCGACCAGCTCTGGCTGGTGGCGCAGCGCTTTGCCGACGCGCCGGATATCGAATGCATCCAGGCGCAATTGGTGATCGACAATGGCGGGGAGAATTGGCTGGCCGGCATGTTCGCCGCCGAGTATGCCGGCCTGTTCACCGTTCTATTGCCCGCCCTGGCCAAATGGGGGTTGGTGGCACCCTTGGGCGGCACCTCAAACCATTTCCGGCTGGCCACCTTGCGCGCCTTGGGCGGCTGGGACGCGTTCAACGTCACCGAGGATGCCGATCTGGGTGTGCGGCTGGCCCGGCGCGGCCACCGCGTCGATGTCATCGCGCTGACCACACTGGAGGAAGCCCCAGTCGCGCTGGCGACCTGGATGGGGCAGCGCACCCGCTGGATCAAGGGCTGGATGCAGACCCTGATTGTGCATAATCGCCGGCCGCTGCAATTGCTCGCCGATATCGGCTGGCGCCGCATGCTGGCTTTTGAGGTGTTGGTGCTTGGCATGATCCTGGCGCCGCTGCTGCATAGTGCGCTGATCCTGTTGCTGCTGGTGCGATTGGGACTGGGCGAACCGCTGATGGATAGCGACGGGCTATGGTCCTGGGCCTGCCTGATTGCGCTGGGCATCGGCTCCGGCTCGGCCATTGTTGTCAATATGGCGGGCCTGGTCCGGCAGCGCCGGTTTGCCCTGCTGGCTATCCAATTGAGCTTGCCGCTCTATTGGCTGCTCGTGGCCTGGGCGACCATACGGGCGCTTTACGCGCTGGCCAGAAGCCCGTTCGACTGGGCCAAGACTACCCATCGCGGCGTCAATCGCACCCCGTCGGGCAGCGAAGTTCCGGCGGTCGCCGAAGAAGTGCCGGCGGTCGCCGAGTAAGGCGTCCCGCGCTCCATATTTCGCGAACACGGCTCGCCGCACGATAATTTTTCCCGTTTGCCGCCGCAGAGAAAAGCCCAGCCCTCGCAAAACACGACTGAGCTGATAGGGTTTATATGGGAACTTAACTCAGGGAGGGCCCGATGCAGGCCACCACATTCAAGGCGACCAAACTTCTGGCCTATGCCGCGCTGGCGGCTTCGCTCACGCTGGGCTTTGCGGTCACCGCGCATGCGCAGGACCGCACGATCATCAATGTGAGCTACGATCCGACACGTGAGCTCTACCAGCAGTTCAACCAGGCATTCATCGCCCATTGGCAGGAGACCAAGGGCGAGACCGTGGCCGTCCAGACCACCCATGGTGGCTCCGGCGCCCAGGCTCGCACCGTCATCGACGGCCTCGAAGCCGACGTGGTTACCCTGGCGCTGGAAAGCGACATCAACGCCATCTCCGACGCCGATCCCACGCTGATCCCGGAAGACTGGCGCGGCACTTTCGAAAACAACAACGCGCCCTATAC
>UCAU01000080.1 GCA_900470445.1 Hyphomicrobiales bacterium
CGCCACCGGCTTGCACTGGAATATCTGTCCCTGCATGACCAATTTGTTGCCCACCGGTCTATACCGGACGGAAACGGCCATACATCAGGCGGCGGGGCCAGCCACGACACAATGAGCGGGCTCAAGTTGGCGGGCCTTGTGGAATACGGCCGGAACCCAAATCAAAGCCATTCCGGCTACCGCATCACCCCCGCCGGCCGTTCCGCCTTAACCGCAGCGGAGGGACGGGAAGATGAGTAAGCCGGATTGGTGCCCGCAGGAAGTGTGGGACGAGGCCTTCAAGGCCATGCCACCAGTGAACCAGGAGGCTTATGACAAAAGCCCATTCGCAATGGTTCTGCACCTTGGCTTTGCCCGTGCCATCCTCGCTGCTGAAAAGCGCGGGGAAGAACGCGAACGGGAAGCGTGTGCACTTGCCGCCAATGAGGCAATCACGAACGGAACCGATCTGTCGACGCTGGAAGCGGCAATCATCGGCTCCCTCGCCGCCTCCGCCATCCGCGCCAGGAGCACCCCATGATCGACCCTTACGCTGAAATCGACAACCGGGCCGACGCCGGCGAAGCTGAAGACGGTGATGCCCGGCGCCTGCCCACCATCCGGATACGGCGTCCAGAGACACGGAGGAAGCCAAGTGAAAGCCGCAAATGATAATCGAACAGGCAGGGACTTTGTCTACATTGTGCGTTCTAGTTCGCAGAATGCATTTAAGGTTGGGTACTGCAACGGCAATACACGCATCCACTCCCTTCAAACGGGCAACCCTGACTCGCTAACGTTGCTCAGAACAATAGCTGCAGAGCGACAATGCGAGCACACGATACACGATGCGCTGGCGGCCTATCGCATCCGCGGTGAGTGGTTCCGTGACGATGGGCTGGCCCACGTGCTGATGGATGAGCTTCTTGACACCCTACACGCAGCCGACGAATGCGGGAGACTTATGCTGCCCGAAGAGGCTGCATACGCTACGACTGAGGCTATCCGTTATTGGCTTCGTGTCGATGAGGAAGATGATGATGATGAGGAGTCCGCATGAAAGCGGATAACGATAACCAGCCCCGTCATCGTCGCGGTGACGCGTTGCCACGAAGCCTCCCCCCGATCGGCTTGTCGAGGGAGGTCGCCGCGGCTTTTATTGATGTCTCGCCATCTAAGTTTGACGAAATGGTGAGGGATGGTCGCATGCCCAAGCCAAAGCAAATTGATGCGCGGCGCGTCTGGTCACGCGGAGCAATCGAGAAATCTTTTGCCGCCCTCCCTGGGGGCGATGATGATTTGGATGATGAATGGGCGGTAGCATGACCACGATAGAACGAAAGCGGCTGCCGAAATACGTCATTGAGTACAAAGTCAAAGGAGAGGCGTATGTCTACTTTCGAAAGAAGGGGCAAAAGGACATCCGCATGCGAGGTGTTCCGTACTCCCAGGAGTGGATGGAACTTTATGAGCGTCTGAAGGCTGGCGATCTGCCGCCGGTGAAGAATGTTCTGGAGGCTCCCAAAGAGAACACATTGGCTTGGCTTTGCCAAAAATACTTTGCCGGCACCGAGTTCGCGAACCTCGACGTAGGAACGCAAAGAGTACGCAGGCAAATATTGCAGTCCTGTTTGGATGAACCAACCCAGGCAGACAAGCCAAATGGGAACAAGTTTGGTGCTATGCCGCTTTCCAGGTTCTCCGCTAAGGGGGTGGCAACTCTACGTGACAGAAAGAAGGATTTGCCAGAGGCTGCGAATGGCCGCGTGAAGGCCCTGCGGGCTGTGTTCAAGTGGGCATGCCTCCCTGAGGTGTCACTATCGCAAACAAACCCTGCTCGAGACGTAGCCTATAGAAAAAGCAACAACCCAGACGGATTCCACACATGGACCCTCGAAGAGGTTGAGCAATACGAGAAGCGTCACCCAGTGGGAACCAAAGCCCGCCTTGCTCTAGCTCTCTGTCTTTACACATTCCAGCGCCGCAGTGACGTGCATCGAATTGGCGCGGCCCATGAAAAAAATGGCCGACTAGTCTTCACGCAGTTTAAGGGGCGAAAGAAACATCCAGTCCATATGGAGTTGCCGATTCTTCCGGAACTCAGAACGATCCTGGATACGACCGAAACTGGAGATTTGGTTTACCTGCTCAACGACCTAGGCAAGCCATTCACCGCCGCTGGATTTGGCAACAAGATGCGACAGTGGTGTGACCAGGCCGAGCTGCCACAATGTAGTTCGCACGGGCTGCGCAAGGCTGCTTGCGTTCGCATGGCGATGAATGGTGCTACGCCGCACGAAATTATGGCTTGGAGTGGCCACAAGACCCTCAAGGAAGTTGAGCGTTACACACGTGAAGCCGAAAAACGTAAGCTGGCTATGGCGTCTATGATGAAAGCCGGGACTGGCTCGTAGAACACTTTTCTAAATCTGAAAAGTCAATGGGACAAGGCGCGAACAAAACTATCTAACAGGGGCGCTAAGACCGCACTTCTGTTAGATAAAACGCCAAATTCTTCAATGATTTCAACGCCACCAAATAGTGGTGGTGCCCGGGACCGGAATCGAACCAGTGACACGCGGATTTTCAATCCGCTGCTCTACCAACTGAGCTACCCGGGCAACGGGGCGGAAGGACCGCCCGGCGTCAAGCCATGGGCCTTATAGGGGAAGGGTTTTTGGCGCGCAAGCGGGAAAAGGGGGTGTGGAAAAGGAGTTTGGGAATGGTGCAGGAATAGCGGCACGACCTCGTGGTTCGACAGGCTCACCATGAGGTCTACTCAGCGGGCGGCATAGTCCGGCGATGACTAAATATTATCGTCTTCGTCCATGCCGGGGATGGAGGTGTCGTTGACCGGCTCGTCGTCGCGGGCGGGGATGACGTAGCTGCCGGTGAACCAGCGGTTGAGATCGACATCGGCGCAGCGGGCCGAGCAGAAGGGGCGGTATTTTTCGACCGCAGGCTTGCCGCAAATGGGGCAGGTTTTGACGGGGGCTTTGGCCATCAGACGCCGGACAGCGCGGATTGGTTGAGCCAGTTGAAATGGACCGGATAGCCCTCCCCGGCGAGGACCGAGGCGGTTTCCGCCAGGGGCAGGCCGACGACGCCGGTATAGGAGCCGACAAGCTTGACGACGAACGCCCCGGCAATGCCCTGGATGGCGTAACCGCCGGCCTTGTCGCGCCATTCGGCCGAGGCCAGATAGGCTTCCATCTCGCGAGTGGAGAGGCGTTTGAAGCGGATACGGGTTTCGACCAGGCGCTGGCGCTTGGCGCCCGAAGGCGTCAGCACGGTCAGCGCGGTATAAACTCGGTGGGCGCGGCCCGAGAGCAGAGCAAGGCATTGGGATGCCTCTTCCATGGTCTCGGCCTTGGGCAGGATGCGGCGGCCAACGGCAACCACCGTATCGGCGGCCAGCACGAGGGCTCCGGCACCATAGCCGGCGGAGCGCGCCTTGTGTTGAGCGGTCAAAGCCTTCAGATCGGCCAAGCGCTGGGCCAGCTTGCGCGGCAATTCACCCTTTTCGGGGGTTTCATCGACGTGGGCGGGCACCAGATGCTCGGGCTCGATGCCAATCTGGTTGAGCAAGGCAAGACGCCGCGGCGAGGCGGAAGCCAGGATGAGTTCCGGACGGCTGGCCATCGGCGCGGTGCCTTACTTAAAGCGGTAGGTGATGCGACCCTTGGTCAGGTCATAGGGCGTCATTTCGCACAGGACCTTGTCGCCAGCCAGCACACGGATGCGATTCTTGCGCATGCGGCCAGCGGTGTGAGCAATGATTTCATGCTCGTTTTCCAACTTGACCCGGAAGGTCGCGTTGGGAAGCAATTCAGTTACCACGCCCGGAAATTCGAGCACTTCTTCCTTCGCCATACTGTCTCCTGAAAGGACCCACGGGGCATCGATTTGCCGCCCGGGGGCCGGAAATTGCGCGCAACCTATAGGAATTCAAAGGATTTGTGAACCACTTGCGCCACGTCCGCGCAAGTCAGTTCTGGTCGCCCTTCCGAACCGCAAAAGTGGGGTCCACTTTTGCTGGAAGCGCTCCTGAAACCAATGGTTCCAAGCGCGTGCGCACGCGCTTGCGCAGGCTGTCGCGCAGATCGCGATAGGCCTGCAAAATCAGCTCGCGGCTGCCCTCCACAAGCGAAGGATCAGCCACCTGCCATTGCTCAACCGCACCGGCCTCGAGACCCTTGCGGGCCACGGCTTCGGGAGCATCGTCGGAAAGGGTGATGACGAGATCGAAACGGTTGGCAACCAGTTCATCCAGGATATGGGGCGTGTGCACGCTCATATCAATGCCGATCTCTTCCATGACCTCATGGACGAACTGATCGGCTTTGCCGCCATTGACGCCCACCGAGCGGGCAATGATACGGCCGGGAAATGCCTGGCGCGCGAGGGCCGCCGCAATGGGCGAGCGCACCGAATTCATCGAGCAGACAAACAGCACGCTGGGCAATTCGCTTTTGCTCTCGTCGATCCGGCTGGCATAGGGCTGGACGGCGCAGATGAGGGTAAAGAGGCGCCGCGCGGTATTGAGATCGATGATGATCTTGTTGGTGAGGCGGGTGCGCAGCAGCTCGGCGGCGTCATTATGGAGGCCCCGCCGAGCCATATCGACGGTTTCGATCTGGAAGGGCTGGGCCGAGCGGATGGCCTCGTAATAGGCATCGCGGATGCGAAAATAGTCGCGGATCAGCCGGCGGAACGGGGTAAGCGAGAGGTAGTGGGCGGCGATGGGCTGGAAGGTCTCGGGGTGGCGCACATCGAGCACGATGAAATTGCCGATGATCGACATATGCAGCGCAAACGGCCCCTTGGCGGTGACGCGGGCGGGGCGAAAGCTGTTGTTTTCGAGCAGGTCATAAATGGCGATGCGCCATTCATGCACCTCGTCGGGATTGATCGAGGTGATGGTGTTGGGATCGAGCGTGACGGTCACCAGGCGATCGGAGCTTGCGATTTCGCCCGCTGTTCCCATCGTGATGCTCAATGATTGAGCCGGATGGAAATGGACCGTCCATGGCCATCAAGGGCTTCCACCTCTGCAATGGTGACGGCGGCCTCGCGCAGGGCGGCAAGCGAGCTGGGATCGCAGCGCAGGATGGAGGTGCGTTTCATGAAATCGAGCACGCCGAGGCCCGAAGCGAATCGCGCCGAGCGGGCGGTGGGCAGCACATGATTGGAGCCGCCGACATAATCGCCAATGGCTTCGGGCGTGTGGTGGCCGAGGAAGATCGCGCCGGCATGGCGGATCGCGGGTAGAATCATTTCGGGATCATCGAGCGCCAGTTCGACGTGTTCGGAGGCGATGCGATTGGCCAGATCCGCTGCTTCATCGAGCGAGCCGACGGTGATGATGGCGCCGAATTCGTCCCAGCCCTGGCGGGCAATGGTCTGCTTGGGAAGGAGGGAGAGCTGGCGGTCGACCTCGGCGTCGACGGCGTCGGCCAGGCCTTTTTCGGTGGTGACGAGAATGGACTGGGCCCCTGCCCCGTGTTCGGCCTGGGCGATCAGATCAGCGGCAACCCAGGCGGGGTTGGCCGAGCCATCGGCGATGACCAGGACCTCGGAGGGGCCGGCGATCATGTCGATGCCGACCTGGCCGAAGACCTGGCGCTTGGCGGTGGCGACAAAGGCATTGCCGGGGCCAACGACCTTGTCGACGCGGGGGATAGCAGCGGTGCCGTAGGCGAGGGCCGCGATAGCCTGGGCGCCGCCGATCCGGTAGATTTCGGTGACGCCGGCAATCCTGGCGGCGGCGAGAATAGCGGAAGCAAGCTGGCCATTGGGCGTGGGCACGACCATGGCGATGCGCTCGACGCCGGCGACCTTGGCCGGCACCGCATTCATCAGCACCGAGGAGGGATAGGAGGCAAGACCTCCCGGCACGTAGATGCCGACGGCGTCGATGGCCGTCCAGCGGGTGCCCAGGGTGACGCCCAGATCATCGGTATAAATGTGATCTTCGGGTCGCTGCTTTTCGTGATGGGCCCGGATGCGGTCATGGGCGAATTGCAGCGCGCTCATGACGTCAGGGGTGACGCGGGCGGTGGCGGCGTCGATCTCGTCCTGGCTGATTTTGAGCGTGTCCGGGGTGACGCCGGCATGATCGAATTTGTTGGTCAGTGCCGCCACGGCCACGTCGCCGCGCGCGCGCACGTCGGCGATGATGGATGCGACGATGTCGCCCACTTCCTGGCTGCTTTCACGCTTGCCGCCGAGCAAGGCGACAAAGGCTTGCTCGAAATCGGGGCTGGCGCTGTCGAGGCGGATCGGCATGAAATTCCTGTCGGTCTAAGGATTGGTCAGTCGAGTGTGTGGGCGGGCTTGGCGGTGGCGGCCCAGGCGGCGCCCAGGTCGGAGAGGCGCGCTTCAAGGCATTCGACGCCGAGCCNNCGCCATCATGGGCATTGGGATCGAACCCGGCCGTGACCACCGACTGCACGGCATCGAAATGCAGCGCAGCGCGCTTGCGCACGCCCTTGCCGCGCGGCTTGTCGCTTTCCCAATCATAGCGGTTCATCAGCAGCGCAAAGCGCCGGTCGCCGCGGGCATAGCCCATATCCGCCACCCGCACCACGGCATCCTGCACATGGGCGGACAGCACATCGAGATCTTCGGTATCAAGCGCCAGAAGCTTGAGATCGGTCATGGTATTGGCGGCCTTTTGTGTGTCGAGACGACCCTATCTGGTCACGCAATACCCGATCTACAAGTTTGCCGGCATGGGGGCAATGCGGGCGGGGAAAAAAGGCGCCTTGCCTAGCTATCCGTTTGCCTCGGCCGCAGCACCCCGCCTCCCGCCTCTGCCTCCCTACCCGCCCTCCCCGCTCACCAAGAACAC
>UCAU01000081.1 GCA_900470445.1 Hyphomicrobiales bacterium
CCCTCATTCCCTCCCCTCAAGGGGGAGGGAGGCGAAGACCGCGGGGCCGGAAGACCAGGAGAGTCCAATGAGCCAGAACACGATCCGACTAACCATGGCGCAGGCTGTTGCGCGGTTTCTGACCATGCAGAAGACCGTGATCGATGGCGAGACGGTGCCGATCTTTGGCGGGGTGTTCGCCATTTTCGGACATGGCAATGTGGCCGGCGTGGGTGAGGCGCTGCATTCCATCAAGGATACGCTGCCGACCTATCGGGCGCAGAACGAGCAGGGCATGGCCAATGCGGCGATTGCCTTTGCCAAGGCCAGTTTCCGCCAGCGCTTCATGGCATGTACCTCTTCGATCGGGCCGGGCGCGCTGAACATGGTGACGGCGGCCGCCCTGGCGCATGTGAACCGCCTGCCGGTGCTGTTGCTGCCGGGCGACGTGTTTGCCAATCGCCTGCCCGACCCGGTCTTGCAGCAGGTGGAAGATTGGGGCGACGGCTCGGTTTCGGCCAATGATTGCTTCAAGCCGGTGAGCCGCTATTTCGACCGCATCACGCGGCCCGAGCAGATCATTCCCGCCTTGCGCCGCGCCATGCAGGTGCTGACCGATCCGGCCGAATGCGGCCCGGTGACCCTCTCGCTGTGCCAGGACGTGCAGGCGGAAGCCTATGATTATCCCGAGAGCTTTTTTGCCGAGAAAATCTGGGTGCCGCGCCGGGTGATGCCCGATGCCGAGGAATTCGCCGCAGCCGCCGCGGCCCTGCGCATGGCCAAGAAGCCGGTGATCATTGCCGGGGGCGGCGTACTTTATTCGCAGGCGACCGACAGCCTGCGCACTTTTGCCGAGGCCCATGGCATCCCCGTGATGGAAACGCAGGCCGGCAAGAGCGCCCTGCCCCACGACCATCGCCTCAATATGGGTTCGGTTGGCGTTACCGGTTCGTCGGCGTCCAACGCGCTGGCTCAAGACGCCGATGTGGTGCTGGCCGTGGGCACGCGGCTGCAGGATTTCACCACCGGGTCGTGGGCGCTGTTCCAGAACCCGGACCTCAAGATTATCGGCCTTAACGTGCAGCCCTTCGACGCCCACAAGCATAATGGCATGCCGCTGGTGGCCGATGCGCGGGCGGGGCTCGATGCCCTCCATGCCGCACTGCCAGGCTGGATCGTCGAGGACGCGTGGGCCGAAAAGGCCGAGGCGGGCAAGGAGGAATGGCTGATCGCCGCCGACAAGGCGACTGCGAGCACCAATGCCGAATTGCCCTCCGATGCCCAGGTGATCGGGGCCGTGCAGCGCGCCCGCGAGAACGCCACCTTGGTCTGCGCCGCCGGCGGCCTGCCGGGCGAATTGCACAAGCTGTGGAAGGCCGGCAAGCCGGGCAGTTATCACCTGGAATACGGCTTCTCCACCATGGGCTACGAGATTGCCGGCGGGCTGGGTGTCAAGCTGGCGCGGCCGCAGGACGACGTGGTCGTCATGGTCGGTGACGGTAGCTATATGATGCTCAATTCCGAGATCGCCTCCTCGATCATGCTCGGCGCCAAGCTGACCATCGTGCTGCTCGACAATGAAGGCTATGGCTGCATCAACCGGCTGCAAATGGCCACGGGCGGCGCCAACTTCAACAATCTGTTGAAGGATACCCACCATGTCACTCTGCCCGGAATCGATTTTGTCGCCCACGCCGCCGCGATGGGCGCCGTATCGCGCAAGGTCGGCTCGATTGCCGAGCTGGAAACGGCGCTGCACGAAACCGAAAGCGTGGACCGAACCACGGTGATCGTGATCGATACCGATGCGCTGATCACCACCGATGATGGTGGCTCCTGGTGGGATGTGGCAGTGCCGGAAGTGAGTGATCGGCCGCAGGTGAATGCCGCCCGCGAGGGTTATGTGAAGGCGCTTAAGGCGCAGCGGGCGGGGTAAAAACCTGGATCGGAATACCCCCTCCTAGCCTCCCCCTGATAGGGGGAGGAACCGCGTGGTGGGTGTTGTGAGATTTACGAAAGCCCCGATCTGTCCCTCCCCCTATCAGGGGGAGGCTAGGAGGGGGTACTAGGCGCGAACGCGCAGGAGAGACGAATTGAAAGCCAAACTCGGCATGTCGCCCATCGCCTGGTGGAACGACGATCTGGTGGAACTCAGCGATGATGTGTCGCTGGAAGAATGCCTGCGCCAGTCGCGCTCGGCCGGGTTTACCGGCATGGAAAAGGGCCGCCGCTTTCCCGACGATCCCGATGTGATGCTGCCGATCCTGCGCGCGGCGGACGTGACGCTCTGTGGCGGCTGGTTTTCCGGCACGCTGGTCGAGGAGGAATTGGCCGCCAACAAGGACCGCATCGCCCCGATGATCGAGCTGTTCAAGGCGGTGAA
The DNA here is from genome assembly GCA_900470445.1 of Hyphomicrobiales bacterium. GTDB lineage: Bacteria > Pseudomonadota > Alphaproteobacteria > Rhizobiales > Devosiaceae > Devosia. Next base: position 2,363 of record UCAU01000081.1, read on the forward strand.
TGCGCCCTGCATCGTCTATGGCGAAGTGGGTCGCTCCATTCAGGGCGACCGCTCCAGGCCGCTGGCCACCAAGCCCAGGCTCTCCGACGATGAGATGAAGGCCTATGCCAAAAAGGTCACCGCATTTGGCGAATGGTGTGCCGATCAGGGCATGCCGCTGAGCTATCACCACCATATGGCGGCCGTGGTCGAGACCGAGCCGGAGCTGGATGCCTTCATGAAAGCGTCGGGCGCGGGCATTCCGTTGTTGCTCGATGCGGGGCATCTGGCCTTTGCCGGCGGCGATGTGTTGCGGGCCATCGACAATCACCATTCCCGCATCAACCATGTGCATGTGAAGGACATTCGCCGTTCGGTTGTCGATGGGCTGGATCGGAGCAAGCAGAGCTTTCTCGATGCGGTGGCGCTGGGCGCCTTCACCGTGCCGGGCGATGGCTCGCTCGATTTCGGCGCCATCGTGCAGAAATTTGCCGATTATGGCTATGAGGGCTGGTTTGTCGTCGAGGCCGAGCAGGACCCCAAGGCCAACCCGCCGCTGCGTATGGCGCAAGTCGGCCACAAGGAGCTGATGCGGGTGATGACTGCTGCTGGCTATACCGTCGAGACCGAGGGCTTTCCCAAGGGGTGAGTTTTCGGCCGGCGATATGCTAAAGGCTGGTCAGGTTCTCAAGAAGAAGGCGGATCGGTTTTGAAAGCAGACGACCTTAAATGGTTCAAGCCCCTGTGGCGGCGCGTTGCCATCACCGGGTTTCTGGCGGTGTGGTGCGCCTATGAATGGCTCTGGAGCAAGGAGCCGTTCTGGGGCGTGCTGGTGGGCGCGGCTTTGGCCTATTCGCTCTACAATTTCTTTTATGCCTTCCCCAAGGAGGACCCTACCGATGAGCAACTCCCACCTCCGCCTCCGTCCGAAAGCCAAGACGGGCCTGGTTCATGACGTAACTCCGGCATCGGCCGGCTGGACCTATGTCGGCTTTGCCCTGCACAAGCTGGCGGCCGGCCAAGTGACCGGCGGCGAAGGGGGGGATCGCGAGCTTTGCCTGGTGCTGGTCAGCGGCAAGGCGCGGATTTCGGTCGATGGCGTGGATTTCGGCGAAATCGGCGAGCGCATGAGCCCGTTCGAGGGCGCGCCCTGGGCGGTCTATGTGCCCAGGAGCAGCGAATGGGCGGTGGATGCAACGACGGCGCTGGAGCTGGCCGTCTGCACCGCACCCGGTGGCGGCGAATTCAAGGCTAAGGTGATCCCGCCGGGCACCCATCCGCGCCTCACGCGCGGCAAGGGCGCCAATATCAGGCATGTCTACAACATCATGCCCGAGGACGATAATTCGGCCCATTCCCTGCTGGTAGTTGAAGTGATCACCCCCCAGGGCAATACCTCGTCCTATCCGCCGCATAAGCATGACCAGGACAATCTGCCCCACGAGAGCCAGCTGGAAGAGACCTATTTCCACCGGCTCAACCCACCGCAGGGCTTCGCCTTCCAACGCGTCTACACCGATGACCGCAGCCTCGATGAGGCGCTGGCGATCGAGGACGGCGACGTGACGCTGGTGCCCAGGGGCTATCACCCGGTGGCGACCACGGCGGGGTATGATTTGTACTATCTCAACGTAATGGCCGGGCCCAAGCGGGTGTGGAAGTTCCACAATGCGCCCGAGCATGAGTGGCTTTTGAAGTAGGGGATACCCCCTCCTAGCCTCCCCCTGATAGGGGGAGGAATCTCTCCGCGCTTTTGGCTGGATCGAGTTTTAGTCACAGAACGGTCCCTCCCCCTATCAGGGGGAGGTTAGGTGGGGGTACTTCGATCCCCTACCGCCCCTGGAAGATCGACTTATCCGCCAACACCCCGAGCACTTCACTGACCTTCACGGCCCGGCTTTCCTTCACCGATTTCAGCGCAGCATCCGCCAGCGCCAGCGCAATCAAACCATCCAACCCACTCGGTGAAGCCGGAGATTTTGATTCAACCGCATCCACGAAGGTGCTGATTTCACGCGCATAAGCGTCGGTATAGCGGGTCATGAAGAAGTCGTGCAGCGGCGGGCGGGTATAGCCGGTGGCGTTGGCGACTTCGATGGAGACCGGGCGCTGGTTCTCAGCCGAGACGGCGCCCTTACTGCCATGCACTTCGATGCGCTGGTCATAGCCATAGGTGGCACGGCGCGAATTGGAGATGGTGGCGTGCTTGCCCGAGGCGGTCGAGAGCATCACCGAGACGCTGTCATAATCGCCGGCCGCGCCTATGGCGGGATCAACCAGCACGGAGGCCTGGGCGGTGACAGCGTCGATCTCTTCGCCCAGCAGGAACCGGGCCATGTCGAAATCGTGGATGGTCATGTCGCGGAAAATGCCGCCCGAGCGCTTGATGTAATCGACCGGCGGGGCGCCGGGGTCGCGCGAGACGATGGTGACCATTTCTACAGTGCCGATTTCGCCCTTGGCGATCACGTCATGCACGGCCATGAAATGGGGATCGAACCGGCGATTGAAGCCGACCATGAGGGTGGCGCCTTCCGCATCGACGACCTTGAGGCAGGCTTTGACGCGCTCGACATTGAGGTCGATCGGCTTCTCGCAGAAGATGGCCTTGCCGGCCCGGGAGAACTGCTCGATCAGATCGGCATGGGTGTCGGTGGGCGTGCAGATGACCACGGCGTCGATATCGGTTGCCGACAGGATTTGCTCGATGCTGCGGACTTCGCAGCCATATTGGCCGGCGATGTCCGTGGCGGCCTTTTCGAAGGCGTCGGCCACGGCCACCAGCTGGGCGGTTGGATTGGACGAGATGGCCTTGGCATGCACCTTGCCGATGCGGCCGGCGCCGAGCAGGCCGAAACGAACAGTCATTTGTAGTCTCCGGGTAGTGGCGCCGTGGGGCGCGGTTATTCTAATGCACGCGATGGCGATGCGCCGGTGGGGTGGCGAAAATCAGACCTTCTTCCGCTTGCGCTGCCGGTATTGGTCGGTGACCACGGCGGCGACGATGATCATGCCCTTGATGATCTCCTGATAGTAGGCATCGACGCGCAGGAAGGTGAAGCCCGAGGTCATGGTCCCCAGAATAATGGTGCCGATGACCGTGCCGGTAATACGCCCCTGCCCGCCCGCCAGCGAGGTGCCGCCGATAACGGCCGCAGCGATGGCGTCGAGTTCATACATGACACCCATGCCGGCCTGCGCCGTCTGGGCGCGGGCGGCGGTGACCAGGCCCGCAAGCCCTGCCAACATGCCGGCAATGGCATAGACCTTGATTAGGTGCTTTTCGATATTGATGCCGGAAACGCGGGCCGCCTGCGGGTTGGCGCCGATGGCGTAGGTGAATTTGCCATAGCGGGTATAGCGCAGCGCGATGTGGAAGATCAGCGCCACACCGAGAAAGATCACCACCGGCCAGATGCCCATGCCGATGAAGGTGAAGTCGGGGGTGAGGCCTGAAACCGGCTGCCCCTTGGTGTACCATTTGGCCACACCGCGCGCCGACACCATCATGCCCAGAGTGGCGATGAAGGGCGGGATTTTGGTGTAGGAAATCAGCGAGCCATTGATGATGCCGGCCAGGGTGCCGATGGCAAGGCCAATCACCAGCGGGATGATGACCGGCAGCCCGACCAGCGCCGGATAGACCGGGCGGGCCCAATCGGCAGACTGGGCGAAGCTGGCCGCGATCATGGCAGTCATGCCCACGACCGAGCCGGAGCTAAGGTCAATGCCGCCGGTGATGATCACCTGAGTCACGCCGACGGCAATGATGCCGACCACCGAGACCTGCAGGATCATGATGGTCAGCCGCTGCTGGTTCATCAGGAAAGACTGGCCGATGAAGATCCAGCCGAGCAGTTCGAAGGTCAGCGCAATGCCGGCCAGCACGAGCAGGATAGACAACTCCGTCGGCAATTTGCGCCGCCGCGTCCGCGGCGTTGCGAGGGTTTCTGATGATGTGGTCATGGCTGGGTCCTCCCCAAATGTTTTGTCGTGGGAGCAAAGAAAGGCCCCCTCATCCGCCCCTTTGGGGCACCTTCTCCCACGAGGGGAGAAGGGTGGGCTTCGATTATTCGGCTGACACGGAGTTCCCCTTCTCCCCTCGTGGGAGAAGGTGGCGCGCAGCGCCGGATGAGGGGGAACTGGTCCATCATCGTGCCGCCAAATCCATGATCTTCACCTGATCTGCCTCGGCCCGATCCAAAAATCCCGTCGCGCGGCCATGGTGCATCACCATGATGCGGTCGCTCATGCCCAGCACTTCGGGGAGTTCGGATGAAATCATGATGACGGCCACGCCCTGGCGCGCCAATTGGCTGACCAGCTTGTGGATTTCCGCCTTGGCACCGACATCGATGCCGCGCGTCGGCTCGTCCAGAATGAGGATCTTCGGATTGGTCAGCAGCCAGCGCCCGATCAGCACCTTTTGCTGATTGCCACCGGAAAGGTTTTCCACCCGCTCATCAAGGCTGGGCGTTTTGACGCGCAGCTTCTGGCTCATCTCTTCGCAGGTGCGCGACAGCGCGCCCTGGGTGACGAAACCGAACTTGGTATAGCCATCCTGCAGCACGGCGAGCTGCATGTTTTCCTGAATATCGAGCGCCAGCAGGCACCCGGTTTCCTTGCGGTCTTCGGTGATGAAGGCCATGCCGTGTTGGATGGCCACGGTGGGCGACCCGATGGTGACCGGCTTGCCATTGATGGAAATGCTGCCGCTGGTGGCCGGACTGACACCAAAAATCGTCTCGGCCACATTGGAGCGCCCCGAGCCAACGAGCCCCGCAATGCCCAGGATTTCCCCGGCGCGCACGTCGAAACTGATGTCGGAGAACACGCCCTTGAGCGCCAGGTCCTTGACCGAGAGCACCACATCGCCAATCGGCACGATTTCCTTGGGGAACATCTGGGTGATTTCGCGCCCCACCATCATGCGGATGATTTCGTCGCGGGTCACGTCCGTCGAGGCATGCGTGCCGATATAGCGGCCATCGCGGAACACCGAGAACTCGTCGGCGATCTCGAACAGCTCGTTCATTTTGTGGGTGATGTAGATAATGCCTTTGCCCTGGCTGCGCAGGTCGCGAATGATCGAAAATAGGTGCGCCACCTCGGTTTCGGTCAGCGCGGAGGTGGGCTCATCCATGATGAGCACGTCGCTCTCATAGGACACCGCCTTGGCGATCTCGACCATCTGCCGGCTGGCGACGGAGAGCGTTGAAACCTGCACTTCGGGATCGATATCGATATTGAGTTTGGCAAACAGCGCAGCCGTGCGCCGGTTGAGCTCGCCATGATCGACAAAGCCGAAACGGGTCAGCGGCTCACGCCGGATCCAGATATTTTCGGCCACGCTCATATAGGGCATCAGGTTGAGTTCCTGATGGATCATGGCAATGCCGTTCTCGAGCGCATCGAGCGGCGACTTGAGCTGGATATTGACGCCGCGCAGCTTCACCTCGCCGCTATCGGGCGTGTAAATGCCCGCGATGATTTTCATCAGCGTGGATTTGCCGGCGCCATTCTCGCCCATCAGGGCATGAACAGTGCCGCGGCGCAGCTTGAGCGACACATCATCGAGCGCCACAACGCCGGGAAATTCCTTGCGGGCATTGGAGATTTCGAGCAGCAGCGAAGCATTGGGCACCGCCCCGCTTTCACGCACCGCACGCATTGTCTGCGGACTAACCATCGCTGCCTCCTGCCCTGAATTTGCGGCACGCGCTGGGCTCACCGGCGCGTCCGCGTGATTGCTGCCTAATTGACGTAGTCGGCCATGTTTTGTGGGGTCACCAATTCGAAGGGGACCCAGATTTGCTGCTCGGTCGGCTCGCCCCGCGCCAAGGCGAGAGCGGCATCGATGGCCGCAGCGCCCTGCGCATGGGCATTCTGGAAAATGGTTACGTCGAGATCGCCGGCGGCCATCGAGGCCAGACCATCGGGCGTGGCATCGACGCCTGCGACCAGCACGGAATTCATGTCCCGGCCCACCGATTTTAGCGCCTGGATGGCGCCGATGGCCATCTCATCATTGTTGGCGATGACGGCGTCGAATTCGAGGGACGAGGAGAGCCAATTGGTCATCAGATTGGCCGCTTCGAGGCGATCCCAATTGGCGGTCTGCTCTTCGAGCACGCTCATGCCCTTGCAGTCATCGGTGGCGATGACGTCATGCACGTCCTTGGTGCGCTGCAGCGCCGAATGATTGTTGAGCGGACCCATCAGGATCAGCACATTGCCCTTGCCACCCAGCAGGCGGCAGACTTCCTTGGTCTGCAGCGTGCCAGAATCGATTTCGTTGGAGCCGACAAAGGCGGCCTTGGCCGGCAGGCTATCGAGATCGGCAGGCGGGTGATTGGCATAGATGATGGGAATACCGGCCGCATCGGCCAGCGCCGTCATAGCCGGCGTGCTATCGGCATCCACGGCGGCGATGATGATGGCATCAACGCCCGAAGCGATGAAATTGCTGACCTGATTGAGCTGGTTGCTGGGGTCGTTGACTGCGTCTTCCACCTGCATCGTCACATCGCCCAGCTCGGCGGCGCGGGCCTCCATGCCATTGCGCAGCAGGGTGAGAAAGGTGCTGTCAAAGCGGGCCATGGAGACGCCGATATTTTCGGCGTGGCTGGGCACCGATAGCAGAAAGGGCAGCGCCGTTGCGCCAAGCAGGGCTGTGGTCAGCTTCATGTTCAAACTCTGTTCAAGGAAAGATGCCGGCGCGCCGTTGGGGACGCGCCGGCAGGAGATCAGTTCTTGGCCTGGTAATCGGCCAGGTTAGCCGGGGTCACCAGTTCGAACGGCACCCAGACTTCGCGTTCCACGGTTTCGCCACGGGAGAGCGCGAGAGCCGCGTCGAGCGCACCGGAGCCTTGGGCCGCGGCGTTCTGGAACACCGTCACATCGAGATCGCCAGCAGCCATTGCCGCAAGCGCGTCCTGCGTAGCATCCACGCCGCCCACGATCACCGCATCCATCGCTACACCACCGGCCTTGAGGGCCTGGATGGCGCCGATGGCCATTTCGTCATTATTGGCGACCACGGCATCGAACTGGATGCCGGCCGAGAGCCAATTGGCCACCAGATCGGCGCCCTGCTGGCGTGACCAGTTTGCCGTCTGCTCTTCGGCGATCTTCATGAATGAGCATTCGGGCGTGGCGATCACGTCATGCACGTCCTGGGTACGCTGGCGGGCGGCCTGGTTGGACAGTTCGCCCATCATGACCACGATATTGGCTTCGGTCTTGCCGGCTTCGGTCAGCAGGCGACAGACTTCCTTGGTTTCGAGCGTGCCGGAATCAACTTCGTTGGATGCGACGAATGCCTGCTTTTCCGGCAGGGTATCGAGGTTCACAGGCTGGCGGTTGACATAGACCAGCGGAATGCCCGCATCGGCGGCCAGTTGCGACATGGGCGCAGTGGCGTCGGTATCCACGGCATTGACGATGATGGCATCGACACCCGACGCGATGAAATTCTGGATCTGGCTCATCTGCTTGGACACGTCGCCCTGAGCGTCCTCGACCTGCAGTTCGACGCCATCAAGCGTCTTGGCATAGTCGCCCATGCCATTGCGCAGCACGGTCAGGAAATTGTCGTCGAAAGCGGCCATGGTGACGCCGACAGTCTCGGCCATTGCGGCGCCGGTAAAGCCGGTCAGCATCGTGGTCGCCAATGCGGCCATTACGATCTTCTTCATTGCTCATTCTCCTCCAAGAGAGCTGGGCGTCCGGTCGCACCCATTATGTCCGGATCTTTCCCTTGCTCGGGAATTAGCTGGTCACGCGGCCTTCTCCTTGAGCCCCGAGACGATGAAATTCATGCTTTGGCTGATCGCAGCAGCCGGATCGGCCAGGTGACGCAGCTCTTCGGCAAAGGGCTCGAACGAGAGCGGACCAGAATAGCCCCCTGCCCGCAACGCGGCGATCTGTTCGAGATTGCCCAGGCGATCTTTGGGGCCGACCAGTAGGCGATGGCTGTCGCGCATGTCGCGGACAGCAATCGTCGGGTCATCGACGCCAGAAATGTGGATGAGGCCGGTCAGCTCGGGGAACAGGTCGGGCTCACCGGCGAGGTGATGGTGGAACGTGTCGTGGGTCAGCCGGAACACGTCGCGGCCATCGGCATTGTCGATCGCCTGAACCGCTTCGCGTTTGGAGCGCAGCGAGCAGGTTTCAAAGCCCAGGCACTCGACGAGGCCAATCAATGCACGTTCGCGCAAGATTGGCGCTATCAATGCTAACAGTCCGCTAGCATTTTCCACCCTTTGGTGTGCGTCGGCGATAGTACCATCATTGGCTGCAACGAGCACCAAAGCCTGGGCGCCGGCGTTGGCGGCGTAGTCGGCCAGGGCTTCGACTTCGGCCAGGCGGGTGGCGGAGGGTTGATTGAATTTTTGCAGGGCATTGATGGAAATGATGGTTACATCATTTGCCCTGGCGAGAGCTTTTACCTCGGCTGCGGGTGTGCCGTCGAGGATGGCATTGCCGGCGATGTCATTGCGGATTTCGACGCGCGGGGCGCCCAATTGGCGGGCCAGCGCGAAGAATTCGGGCAGCCGCAACTGCGGCGCCGACATGTGGTTGATGGCAAAATCCATCGACTGGCTGGTGGACACGCCTCGCACTCCCTGGATCGCCGGGCCGGACCCGATCTCTCGTTGGATCAAATGAAATACGGGTTCTGTTCTATTGTCAATGCGGAATGTTCATTCCAAAATACGATAGAATGGACCGCATAATCCGCGGTCAAACGGAATATTCGTGCGACTAGAAACGTTTCAACCGGCCAGACTAGATGTTCTCGGAGACATAGATATCGAACGGCAAGAAGGTCTGCCCGGCAGAATCGGCGGCGGGATGGGCCAGCGCCGCTGCCATCAGGCTGACAATGCTGGGGCCCAGCGCGGCGAGCGGAGTGCCGATGACGGCGGTGGCGATATTGTCGGCCAAAGCCGCATGGGTCACCGGGTTCAGCTCATTGCAGACCAGGGCGATGCGGCCCGCCATGCCCTCGTTACGCAGGGCGGTGATGACGCCCTCGGTGCCGCCGCCGGCGACATAGATGGCCGATAGATCGGGATGGCGGCGCAGCAGATCGAGCGTCGCTTCATGGGCGAGCGCGCCGTCTTCGAGGCTAACCTGGGTGTCGATGATCGACAGCTCGGGCGCCGCCTCGCGCAGATAGGAGCGGAAGCCGATCTCGCGCATTTCATGGCCGTGAAAGCGGTGGCTGCCGACAAAGACCACCACCTTGCCCGGGGCCTTGGCGGATTTGGCGATCAGCCAGCCAGCCGTGCGGCCGACCTTGCGGTTATTGGTGCCGACATAGCCGCGCCTGATGCCGGCGGCAAAATCTGAGAGCAGCGAAAACACCGGCTTTCCAGCCGCCTCGACCTCCTGCACTGCCGCAGTAACGGCGGGGTGATCCACGGCCACCATGGCGATGGCATCAACGCGCGGCGCCATTTCGGCCAGCCGCGAAGCGATTTCACCTGGGGTTTGGTTGGCGAGGAAAGCGATAGCAGGAGTGACGCGGAACTGCGTCGGACTGGCGCTGGCCTGTTGCAGCGCCGTCGCGACGTCCTGGTAGAACAACTGATCCGGCCGTTGCAGTAGGAAGCCCAGCCGGTAATGCGGCAGGTTTTGCTCGAGCCGGCGGCGGATGAGGCCGGACCCGTGATAGCCGATTTGCTCGGCGGCGCTGAAGACCCGCTGGGCCGTTTCCTGGCGTACCGGCAGGCGGCCATTGAGCACCCGATCGACTGTGGCGACGCTCAGATCGGCAATGCGGGCGATATCGGCAACGGTCGGGCGACGGGCCAAAACGGGCTCCTGCAAGTTCTCATCATCCGCAAATGCGCAGAGATGATAGCGATGATAGAAACCATCATGCGCCGATTGCGGAAAAGCCGCAAGTTTGCCAGCATCAAAAGCAGGGAATTCGCTAGCGGACTGTTAGCATCGAGAGGCACAATTGGCCCAAACTGCGAAACGCGACTACAACCTGCTCGGCCCCAGCTCGGAAGCCGCGATAGCCAGCGGCTTGGCCGCCGCCGAGTGGTATCACACCGAAGTCGACCGCAAGCAGATGAAGGCGCTGATGCAGCGCTCGGACGGCCCGGCGATCCGCGACACCGTGATCTGGCTCGGCTCCATGCTGGTGCTGGCGGCAGGCGGTATCTACTTCTGGGGCAGTTGGTGGGCCGTGCCGTTTTTCCTAGGTTATGGAGTACTTTACGGCTCGGCCTCGGACTCCCGCTGGCATGAATGCGGGCATGGCACGGCGTTCAAAACGCGGTGGATGAACAACGTCGTCTATCAGATCGCCTGCTTCATGATCATGCGCAATCCGGTGACCTGGCGCTGGAGCCATGCGCGGCATCATACCGATACGGTGATCGTCGGCCGTGACCCGGAAATCGCCGTGATGCGGCCGCCCGACCTGTTCCGGGTGATCCTAAACTTCTTCGGCATTCTCGACGCCGGCTACGCCATGCTCGACATGGTGCGGAACGCTGCCGGCGTGGTGACGCCGGAGGAGAAGAGCTTCATCCCCGAAATGGAGCATGCCAAGGTGATCCGCGTGGCACGTATCTGGCTGGCTATCTATCTGGCGACGCTGGCGCTTTCGCTGTGGATGGGGTCGATCTTGCCACTGATGCTGATCGGCCTGCCCCGGCTCTACGGTGCCTGGCACCATGTGTTGACTGGCCTGCTCCAGCATGGCGGGCTCGCCGACAATGTAACCGACCACCGGCTCAATTCCCGCTCGGTGCTGATGAATCCGGTGAGCCGGTTCATTTATTGGAACATGAACTACCATGTGGAGCACCACATGTTTCCCATGATCCCCTATCACGCACTGCCGCAGCTGCATGAGCTGATCAAGCATGACCTGCCGGCGCCGAACAAGTCGATCCTCGATGGCTATCGCGAAATGGTGCCGGCGTTTCTGCGGCAGCTGCGCAATGAGGACTACTTCTTGAAACGGGAGCTGCCGGCGACGGCCAAGCCGTATCGGGAGGAGCTGCATAATGGGGTGGCGGCGGAGTGAGAAGCAAACAGAGGTTCCCGCTTTCGCGGGAATGACAGTGTGGGTGGAGTGAGAATGGCGCAGTGGATTGAGGCTTGTGGGGCTGGCGATGTGGACGAGGAGGACGTGATCCGCTTTGACCATGGGGGGCGGGTTTACGCGATTTATCGCAGTCCGGAGGACCGGTATTTTGCCACGGACGGGCTGTGCACGCATGAGCAGATCAGCCTCGCCGATGGGCTGGTGATGGACGACATCATCGAATGCCCCAAACATAATGGACGGTTCAATTACAAGACTGGCGAGGCCAAGGGCGCGCCGGTCTGTGTGAACCTGCGGACCTATCCGGTGAAGGTTGAGGACGGGGCGGTGTTTATCGAGGTGTAGGCACCAGCATCGCAGCCCCCCCCCCACTGAACGCGTCAGGTCTGTCCCTCCCCCACAAGGGGCGAGGGTGGGGCCGGTGGATGTTAATGCCCGAGCCCTCCCTTCTCCCCTCGTGGGAGAAGGTGCCCCGCAGGGGCGGATGAGGGGATTTTTGGAGGACCATATGAGCCAGCACTATGTAATTGTCGGCGCCGGCGAATGTGGTGCGCGGGCTGCTGTGGCGCTGCGGGAGCAGGGATTTGCGGGCGATGTGACGCTGGTGGGTGGGGAGAGCCACCTGCCCTATGAGCGGCCGCCGTTGCAATCGTCTTGGCCGCAAACAGCTCAACCAGCATGCCCTCCTTGCTCAACGGCGGCCGCTCATAGG
>UCAU01000098.1 GCA_900470445.1 Hyphomicrobiales bacterium
CCCGCCTTCTTTCTAGGGGCCGCCACCCGCCCCGGCAACCAGCGGCAGGGCGACATGGCCAAATAATTTTCTGTCGTACCATGAAGTTACCCCATCACCCCATTCGTACTGACACCCCCTGTCAGCAGCCCTGTTCCGTCTCCGTTCATGTAATGCTAATGTCGGCGAAACATTGCAATATGCCGTGCAATTCCCCATCTTCAACGCTCCCCCAGAGCAAGTGTGTTTTCATGGCCGACAAATCCGCGCGCCCCGGTAAAGCTGAATTCTCCATCGACGACTTTCTCGGCGAGATCGAGAAGGCCGAGGATATCGCTGCGAGCAAACCGCTCTACGCCGAGCGCATGAAGAACAAGCGCGCCCTCGATCGCGCCGATCAGAAAGCCGNNGCCAAGGCCCTGGCCGATGCCGCCAAGAAGAAGACCGCGCTGGAAAAGCGCCGCAGCACCAAGTCGAACAACGACACCGCCACCGGCATGGCCGCCAAGACCGCCAAGACCAAGATCAATTCCGTCGACCGCGTCGATTTTTCCGGCATGGGCGAAAGCCCCCAGGCCGGCTTCGGCCACATGCCGTCGCCAGCGGCGCGTAGCGCGCAAAACGAGAACGCCGCGGCGCAGTTGCAGAGCGTGGTCTCCAGCGCCAAGTCCAAATCCGGCTCCAGCCGCACCGTGGAAGACGCCCAAACCGTCGGCGTCACCGCCACGGTCAAGGCGCTCGAACAGATCATCCTGCATGGCCGCAAGGAGGTGGAAGGAAGCTCCCCCTGGGTGCCGCACAAGGCGCAGAACAGCCTCGAGAAACGCCTCGCCGGCCAGCCCTTCCGCATGGTCACCAATTACCAGCCCGCCGGCGACCAGCCCACCGCCATTGCCGAACTGGTCGAAGGCATCAACAATGGCGAGAGCGACCAGGTCCTGCTCGGCGTCACCGGCTCGGGCAAGACCTTCACCGCCGCCCAGGTCATCGCCCAGACCAATCGCCCCGCGCTGATCCTGGCCCCCAACAAAACCCTCGCCGCCCAGCTCTATGGCGAGTTCAAGAGCTTCTTCCCCGACAACGCGGTCGAATATTTCGTTTCCTACTACGATTACTATCAGCCCGAGGCCTATGTGCCGCGCACCGATACCTATATCGAGAAGGAATCCACCATCAACGAGCAGATCGACCGCATGCGCCACTCGGCCACGCGCTCCATCCTCGAACGCGACGACGTCATCATCGTCTCCTCGGTGTCCTGCATTTACGGTATCGGCTCGGTCGAAGACTACACCGCCATGACCGTGGACCTGCAAAAGGGCCAGAAGATCGACCAGCGCGAGGTCATCGCCAAGCTTGTCGCCCTGCAATATAAGCGCGGCGATACCGGCTTTGTGCGCGGCACCTTCCGCGTCCGCGGTGACACGATCGAACTCTTCCCCGCCCACTATGAAGCCGCCGCCTGGCGCGTCTCCCTGTTCGGCAACGAGATCGAATCCATCGTCGAATTCGACCCCCTCACCGGCAAAAAGAGCGCCGACCTCACCTTCATTCGCGTCTTCGCGAACTCCCACCACGTGACGCCGCGCACCACCATGAACCAGGCCATCAAGGCCATCCGCAGCGAGCTCGCGGCGCGCCTGCAGGAACTCAACGGCGCCGGCCGTTTCCTCGAAGCCCAGCGCCTCGAACAGCGCACGCTGTTCGATCTCGAAATGATGGAAGCCACCGGCTCCTGCGCCGGCATCGAGAATTACAGCCGCTACTTCTCCGGCCGCCGCCCCGGCGAGCCGCCGCCGACCCTGTTCGAATACCTGCCCGACAATGCCCTGGTCTTCGTCGACGAAAGCCACGTCACCATCGGCCAGCTCGGCGCCATGTATCGCGGCGATCTCCGCCGCAAGGCGACCCTGGCTGAATACGGCTTCCGCCTCCCGAGCTGCATGGACAATCGCCCGCTGCGCTTCGAGGAATGGAACGCCATGCGGCCGCAATCGGTCTATGTCTCGGCCACGCCCGGCAAGTGGGAAATGGACCAGACCGGGGGCGTCTTTGCCGAACAGGTCATCCGCCCCACCGGGCTGATCGATCCCCCGGTCGAAATCCGCCCCGCCAAGGCGCAGGTCGATGACGTGATCGACGAAATCCGCAACACGATCAAAACCGGCTATCGCACCCTCGTCACCGTCCTCACCAAGAAAATGGCCGAGGACCTGACCGAATATATGCACGAACAGGGCATCAAGGTCCGCTACATGCACTCGGACGTGGACACGATCGAGCGCATCGAAATCATCCGCGACCTGCGCCTGGGCGCCTTCGACGTGCTGGTGGGCATCAACCTGCTGCGCGAAGGCCTCGACATCCCCGAATGCGGCCTCGTCGCCATTCTCGACGCCGACAAGGAAGGCTTCTTGCGCAGCGAAACCTCCCTGATCCAGACGATTGGGCGAGCAGCGCGCAACGTCGATGGCCGCGTGATCCTGTATGCCGACAAGGAAACCGGCTCCATGCAGCGCGCATTGGCCGAAACCACCCGCCGCCGCGAAAAGCAGGTCGCCTATAACACCGAACACGGCATCACCCCCGCCTCGGTCCGCTCCAACATCCACGACATCGTCGACAGCGTCTACGAACGCGACCACGTCACGATTTCCATCGGCAAAGGCAAAGACGGCAAAGAACGCGTCGAAGTCGGCGCCAACCTGGCCGCCGTCATCAAAGACATGGAAACCCAGATGCGCGAAGCGGCGACCAATTTGGAATTCGAGAAGGCTGCGAGACTGCGGGACGAGGTCAAGCGGCTGAAGGAGATGGAGTTGGATACGTTGAGTGGGGAAGTGAGTTAGGCGTTGGCATTCTCTATCAAGGAATCATCGCCATTCGGTACGGGTCATTCGAGCCGCAATTCCGCCAAGGCGGTGTTTCGCAGCGCCAAAATAATGCTGCTTATAGAGTGCCATGGGACTTGAACGTGGTTAACACTTCGTTACACATTGCCGCACATAGTTGCGCGATATGTTCGGGGGGTGGCGACAATGGAATTGCTGCCAGTTGAGGGCAGAGCGCTGGCGCTGCCAATACTAATTCCTTCAATCTCGTCGTTTGAAACTCAACTTAGCCCAGTAGATGCGCTAAGATTACAAATTACTATGCAAGAACCTGTGAGTCTTGTTTCCGCGTTTGACCTAGTTGCGGATACAGACGGTAGTCTGGCGAGTATGTGTCGCGCGTTTCGGGAGCGAGGCGTGCTATTTCTTGACAGCGGGGGCTATGAGACCTCGCGCTGGAGTCGCTATGGCGCAAGTCTCGATTGGAGTATCGACAGCTTCCTTGCGGCCGCGCAGCCGGATTTATTTGATTTTGCTTTCAGTTTTGACCACTTTCCTGACTTGAGTGTCGAGGGCTGGCAAAGTTATGCCGACAAGTTGGACACTCTTCTCGATAAACAACGAGCCATCCCAGATAACAAGCTAATACCAGTAATCCACCTTCGCGAACGGGTCAGCAAATCGCGCTTTAGTGACGACCATGCGGTACAGCTCGTGAAAAACATCGCTGAGCGACGCACCTGCACGTTCGTTGCCGTGACCGAGAGAGAGTTAGGCGACGGTTTAAGCGCCCGCGTCGCCCTTGCTCGAAGGATCAAGGAAGCAATCTCAGAGGAAACGGAAACGAAGCTGCATATTCTGGGTTGTGGAAACCCAATGTCGTTTGCCGCGTTTGCGGAAGTAGGCGTTGACTGTTGCGACGGCCTCGAATGGTGCAGAACCTATTGCTCATCCGATATGCGATTGTACCATTTCCAGCACAGTAAGAATATTGGAAAGCTGATCGAGCCGGTATCGTGGCCAGCCCAATTTGTGTTGGACAGCTCCAGTGACTACTATGTACAGACCGCGGCGATTAACTTGAACAATTTTGCCAATATTGTCCGAGCAATCCAGGCGGACCCGAAGAAAGCAATGATGCTTATTGAGACCACATTCGCGGAGCGCGTGACAATATGATGATCACCGCCCAAACAGTCATAGACTTGGTGGATGGTCTCATTAGGGATAGTCGCGACGGCATTCTCTCACTTCCGGTATTTCGTCGGCGCACCGATCCGAAGGAAATATGGTTCGAGCTAGCTTTTTGCATTTCATCAAGTCAGGAGCGCACCCGCAAAGCCAAAGCAGCGGCAGAGACGCTGTCCGACAGCTTCGACGATTTGTGCTTGTCTGGTGACACCTTATCAACGGTAAAGTCGGCTCTAGAGCGCCGCTTCATTTCGCTTCGCTTTATGAACCGAAAATCGGAACAGCTTGCTGACTCTTGGCGGAAATTCCGTGCAGACACGAATATATTGGTTGAGATCGACACTCGTTTTGAATCTCCGACTGCCGCGAGAGAATACCTCGTCAACGCGTACGCCGGCATAGGCCCCAAACAAGCGAGCATGCTTTTGCGGAATGTAGGGTGGGGTGACGACCTGGCGATTATTGACAGCCATATCGCTAGGATTTCTCAGTTAATTTTGGCGGACCGAGACGAAATAGAGACTTATCACTCACTTGAGGAGAAGCTCCGATCTTACGCCTCCGATCGCGAAATCACCCTTGAAAAGCTTGACGTTATCCTTTGGTCTTGCGCCCGCGTCGTCCGTGCAAACCGGATAACGGAGCCGGCTCTTGTTTGACGTAGTCTGCTTGTCATCGGGCGGCCTAGATTCCACAGTCTGTCTGAAATTATTTCAGCGACAAGGCCTAAAGGCGCTACCCGTTTTTATAAATTACGGACAGCGCAATCATGATGATGAATTCGCAAGCCTGCTGAGCAATTGTCAGCTTCATCAATTCCACCCACCAGAGGTATTTGACTTCTCTAGTTTTGGTCAAAACATTGAAACGGGTCTAACTTCGCCACAAAAACACGTTGTAGACGACGCCTTTACGCCCAATAGGAACCTTCTTTTCCTTACGATCGCAGCCAGTGTTGCTTACAATCGTGGTTGCATGACCTTAGCGTTAGGATTCTTGATAAAAGACTCAGCGATATTTCCCGACCAAACCGATACCTTCTTGGAGGCTACCGAGAGCTTGTTGTCTGTTAGCCTCGGCACCAAAATGCGGATAGTCTGTCCGTTGCGGGATTTCAGCAAACAAGACGTTGTTAGAGTTGCGGCTGAAATAGGGATAGATCGTCACTACTCATGCCACGTTGGTGGCAAGCCCTGCGGCAGCTGCATAGCCTGTCTAGAATATAGGGGAACTGAATGGGCGGAAACATAGGCGGCTCCTTCTCTTCGGGCGCGTTTGACGATCTAGAGAAACGGATCATGGAGCGACTTCGAGCGCTTGCTCAATCGGCAAATAAAGTTCTGTTTGCCTGCGAGAGTGAAGACCAACGCGCGCTGGCTAGCCACATGGCGCGTGCGGGTTTTCAGGTTGGCGACAAAGTTGCAATGGCGATAGGACCTGACGCAAGCACCTATGCATCGGAAGTAGCGTCTGCCCAACTGCTGATCACATTTTCAGATTCTGCGCCACAATGTACATTCCTGGATGTGTTGGTAGAGGCCGCCTTCCGCTCCCAAAGGCAGTGTATCCATGTTCGGGCGCACTCGGACGCATCTATCCCATCGAAGGTCCTCGCCTACAGGTGGCGCGTTATGTCGTGGGACGAACTCGTGGGCCTGATACGCTAGCCATTTTGCTGCTGGCGCGGTCGGAACCATTGCCATCTACGCGCACCTCGGTATTAAACCCAGCGCTCGTCTCTTCTCCCCCTCTTGTCAAGGCGAAAGCACCACTGTCCACGTCATCGCCAGCTCACGCCGCCCCGGTCGCGCTTGGTCTTTGCTTGCCCCCGCTTGTGCTTCTCTAGCCCGGCCGGGCCTTGCCCTCAGCCCCGCAAATAGCCCCAATTGCATGTCCGCCCGCCTTGCACTCCACCCCATAAACGCGCCCAATCCCGCCATCGAAAACATTCATTGGACGCTCCGGCCCGGCCGGTCGATCATTCCGGCATGACCGAGCCTGCCGATCCGCCCCGCCTGTCCAATAACGGCCCACCGCTGGATGATGATCCGCATCCCTGGGGCGCCAGTGGGATTGGCACCTATTTCGAATGGGCGGCGGCGCAGAAGGCGGCGTTCGATGTGCCCTATGACATCGCCCTGCTGCGCGCCCGGCGGGCCGAGAAGCTGGGCCTGACCTATGACGAATATTCGCTGGAAATCCTCGAGCGCGGCCGCTTTCTCAATGCCGAAGACGCCGACCGCATCGCCGCCATCAAACGCCGCCGCCCGCTCTGAGCGCTTGCGCCACCCACGGTGTCACCCCGGCGCAGGCCGGGGCCCATCTTGAGATATCCCCGCGGCCGCAAGGTGTGTGGGGACTAAGCATTCACCTGAACCGGAGCGCCCCGATCTGCCTCCTCCCCCTTGTGGGGAGGGATTGAGG
>UCAU01000083.1 GCA_900470445.1 Hyphomicrobiales bacterium
TCCCTCAAGGGGCGAGGGTGGGCTCCGTGTTCGGTCTTATTCTTGCGCAAAATTCCATGCGCTCAGTGCATGGCAGTGGGTGGGTGTTTGGAATATCGGCTGAAAATGGGCATTTCTAGCCAGGCGTTCGCGCTAGACGCATAGCTGGAATGATGGAATGGCCCTACCGGGCGGGCGGGGATGAGCCCATTTACACACTCATGAAAGCGAACGGCGATCTGGCCGGGCTTTGAGAGGAAAATGGCAATGAGCACTCATCGGAACAATCGTTTCTTTGCAGCCCTTGGCACCTTCGTGGAAGTGTTCGGCAGCGCTGCTGCTGTGTCCAACGCGGTGGAAGCCGGGCGGATGCCCAAAACCAAGCACCTCAAGTCCCTCGGCATCGACGCTGACGCTTTCCGTTCGATCGGCAGGTAAGTCTCCCTGCTCGAAGCGGGGCGCTGGCCCCTCCCTGTGCGACCCGTATCGAGTTGCCGATCAACGTGAAAAAGCCCGGATGCGCTGTAATGGCGCGTCCGGGCTTTTTGCTTTTTCAGGCCATTGTGCCACGACCTCGTCCTTCGACAGGCTCAGGATGAGGTCTACCAGGGCACCTAGTCTTCGTTGGCGGCGAGGGAGCTGAGGACTGCCCCCCTGCCCCGCAGGCGCATGATCAGCGGCAGGACGATGGCGACCAGCGCCACGGCATACATCACCACGGCAATCGGGGAATGCACCAGGATGATCGGATCGCCCTGGCTGATGGCCAGCGCGCGGCGCAATTGCTGTTCGGCCATGGGGCCAAGGATGAGGCCCACGACGACTGGCGCGATGGGATAATCGAAGCGACGCAGGATATAGCCCAGGAGCCCGAAGACCAGCAGCATGCCCAATTCGAACGAGAACGGAATGGGGCCGAGCCGACCGGACATGGCGCCATTGGCGCCGATCGTGCCCAGAGTGGCGAAGACCAGAATGCCGCCATAGAGCCAAGGCTTGGGAATGGTCAGCAGGCGGACCCAGAGGCCAATCAGCGGCAGATTGAGCACCAGCAGCATGAAATTGGCGACGAGGAGGCTGGCGATCAGCGACCAGACCAGGGGGGCATTGTTGGCGAACAGCAAGGGGCCGGGCTGCAGCCCGAATTGCTGGAAGCCGGCCAGCATGATGGCGGCGGTGGCCGAGGTGGGCAGGCCCAGGGTCAAGAGCGGCACGAGCGTGCCGGCGGCGGAGGCATTGTTGGCCGCTTCCGGACCGGCGACGCCTTCGATGGCGCCGTGGCCGAATTCCTCGGGATATTTGGTGAGGCGCTGCTCGGTGGCATAGGAGAAGAAAGTGCCGATTTCGGCGCCACCGGCCGGCATGGCGCCGATGGGGAAGCCGATCAGCGTGCCGCGCAGCCAGGCGCCCCAGGAGCGTTTCCAGTCCTGCGCGGTCATCCAGACCGAGCCTTTGACCGCCAGCACTTCTTCCTTGATCTGGTTGGGAGTGGCGGCAATGGCCAGGGTTTCGCCAATGGCAAACAGCGCCACGGCCAGGGTGGTGACTTCGATGCCGTCGAGCAGGTCGGGAATACCGAAGGCGAGGCGCGACTGACCGGTTTGCAGGTCAATGCCGATAACGCCCAGGCCCAGGCCAATGAACAGGGCGGTGATGCCGCGCAGGGCGCTGTTGCCGAAGGCCGCCGAGACGGTGATGAAGGCCAGCACCATCAGCGCGAAGTAGTCGGCGGGGCCGAAGGACAGGGCCACCTTGACCACCCAGGGGGCGAGGAAGGCGAGCGCCAGAGTAGCGATGAGGCCGGCAACGAAGGAGCCGATGGCGGCGGTGGCGAGAGCGGGTCCGCCCCGGCCCTTGCGGGCCATTTTGTTGCCCTCGAGCGCGGTGACGATGGAGGCGCTTTCGCCCGGCGTGTTGAGCAGGATGGAGGTGGTCGAGCCGCCATACATGCCGCCGTAATAAATGCCGGCAAACATGATCAGCGAGCCGGTGGGATCGAGCCGATAGGTGACGGGCAGCAGCAAGGCCACGGTCAGCGCCGGGCCGATGCCGGGCAGCACGCCGACGGCGGTGCCCAGGGTCACCCCGATCAGGCCATAGATGAGATTTTGCCACTGGAGGGCCGCAACGAGCCCCTGCGCGAGCAGACCGAAGGTATCCATATCAGCGCCTTCCGATCAGGGAACGAGATGTTCGAGCGGGCCGGTGGGCAGGGAAAGCTGCAGGCCGCGCGAGAAAATGAACCAGACGACGAAGGCGAAAACCACGCCGATGGGAATGGTCTGCCACAATGGGCCGCGGCCGAAGCCCTTGGCGGTGAAGGCGAAGAGCAGGCCGGTGGCGATCGAGAAACCCGCCCAGCCCAGCAGCAGCAATTGGGCGACGAGGCCGCCGATAATCCAGGCCATGGGGCCGTAATTATCGCGTTCGCGCGCGGGGAACTTGCCACGGAAGGCGGCCAAGGCCGTGCCGATGGAGAGCAACAACAGCCCGCCGGCGATGACATAGGGAAAGACCGTGGGGCCGACGCGCGCCTGAATGGGGGGCACGCGCATCAGCGAGGTCTGCCAGATGATGACAGCCCCGATGATGGCCAGCACGGCCGCTATGACAAGCGCCGCCCCATCGGGGCGGCGCGAGAGATTGGGTTGCCCAGTCGTCATTGCACCAGGCCAATGTCTTTCAGGATGGCGGTGGTGGCTTCGGTATCAGCGGCGAGCTGAGTGTCGAAGTCGGCGCCAGCCAGGTACATGTCGGCCCAGCCCTTGGTGGCGAGGGCGGCCTTCCAGGCTTCCGAATGCACCATCTTGTCGATATCGGCAGAGATGGCGGCCTTCTGCTCTTCGGTGATGCCGGGGGCAGCGGCGACCATGCGCCAGTTTTCGACCACGAGGTCGACGCCCGATTCGCTCAGGGTCGGGATATCAGAGCCTTCGAGGCGGGTTGCGCCGGTCGAGGCCAGGGCGCGCAGGTCGCCGGACTGGATCTGGGCGTCGAATTCGCCGAGGCCCGAAATGCCGACGGTGACCTGACCACCGAGCACGGCTGCCAGGGCTTCGCCACCGCCCGAATAGGCGATGTAGTTGACGGTGGTGGGATCGACGCCAACGGTCTTGGCGAAGAGGCCAGCCGCGATGTGATCGACGCCGCCGGCCGAACCGCCGGCCCAGGACACCGAGCCCGGATCAGCCTTGAGCTTGGCGACGAGGTCATCGACGGTCTTGAGTTCGGAGGCGGCGGGCACCACGATGACGTCGGATTCGCCGGTGAGGCGGGCGATCGGGGTGACATTGGCCAGCGAGACGGGCGAGGCATTGGTGAGGATTGCACCCACCATCACATAGCCGCCGACGATCAGCGCATTGGGATTGGCATTATATTGGTTGACGAACTGGGCGAGGCCAATGGTGCCGCCGGCGCCGGGAACGTTGGTGACCTGGACATTGCCCGAAATGCCTTCGGCCTGGAGAGCCTCCTGCATGGTGCGGGCCGTCTGGTCCCAGCCGCCGCCGGGGGCAGCAGGCGCCATAATGGTATAGTCCGCCGCATAAGCGGGGAGCGCGAGTGCGCCGGAAACCAGCGCAGCGAGAAGCAGCTTGTTCATAGATCCTCCCATGTAAAAATCCGGACGTCGTTCCATCCGGCAGGGCTGCCATACTAGGGCGGCTCCCTGTCACCGTCCTGTCGTCGCCGGCATTCGTCTGATGCTGGCGTAAGTGGCGGTTTTTCTGTGGGGAAGACTGCGCCTGAGGCGGGCAAAAGGCAAGGAGTGGGGCTGTCGAGCTGCTCGACCTATCACGGGGTCATTCCCGCGCAGGCGGGAACCTATGTTTTACGATCCCTAGACCTCGGAACGGAGGTTCCCGCCTGCGCGGGAATGACATTGTGGGGTGGAGGAATTGTGGTGACTGGGCGCGTAGCACCCCCACCCTCAATCCCTCCCC
>UCAU01000084.1 GCA_900470445.1 Hyphomicrobiales bacterium
CCGGACGCTCGTCGCTGCAGCGCCGCCCGTATCCCGGAAGATGGAGGGAGTATGGGGCAGGTTTGGGGGTGGGGGATAAGAGGAATAGATTGGGGATCAAGGAGCGTGATGGGGCGTCGGATCCCCTTCTCCCCTTGAGAGAGAAGGTGCCCGATGGGACACCGAATTCGCGAAGGCGAATGTCGGTTGGGATGAGGCGGTCGCTTTTCTATGGCATTGAAGCATAGGCGAACGCAGAACCCCTCACCCTGTCATTTCTGCTGAACGCAGAAATGCCGTCCCTCTCCCTCAAGGGGCGAGGGAAGTTAGAGCGTCGCGAAGGCCTTGGTGGCGGTTTCGGCGTTGCGGCGGGCGCGGTTGGTGGCGTGTTTGGCCAGCTGGGCGGCGCCGGAGTGGAATTGGGAGAAGGTGACTTTGCGCGCATCGTGGGTGGCGATGGTGATGCCGCGCCAATTGGGGCGAACGCTGCTCACATCCGACCAGGCCAGGCTGGTTTGTTTGCCGAAGGCGGTGTGGTGTTCGAGCAGCGTATTGTTCCAGCGGACACGGGTGAACAGGCCGCCAATGCCGATGCCGATGGCCCCTGCCCCGAGCAGCGTGGCGGCGGTGAACGCGGCCAGCATCTGGGTGGGTTCGACAATGGACGTGCTGCCGACGAAAATGACGGCGGACATGAGGACCACGGCCAGGGCGGCGGCGCCGTAGCAGGCGAAATATTCGACCATGGAGGGGCGCAGTTCGGTCCAGCCATCAACGCTGACCGCTTCTTCGCCCTGCACGAGACGGAGCGCCAGGAATGCGGCATAGCCGAAGGCGACCACGCCGGCGGCGCGGGCAAGCGGCAGGCTGGCGGTGGCGGGAACATGTTTGAGAAGAAGAAGGACGAGGATCACGGCAAGTGGCATAGCCACTTCCTGCCAACGCAAGGGCACTATTGCTCTCCAAAACTGGGGGCCGGCGACGCGATCGGCGGATACGAAACCGAATCTAGCAAGGATCGCGGGTTTGGCTATTAACAATTTCGGGAAGCGGCAATGCCGTGGCGGCGCATCGGACTTTTTGTCACAGATTGGCGGATGGCCGCGTTCGCAGATTGATTCAAGGCGCTGGCATTTTGATTCATGCCAGCGCCGTAGAGGATTGAAAGATCAGGACAAAATCTTGAGGCCGACAATGCCGGCGATGATCAGGCCGATGCTGGCGAGACGCGCGGCAGTGGCGGGGTCGCCGAACAGATACATGCCCAGGATGGCGGTGCCGACGGTGCCGATACCGGTCCAGACAGCGTAGCCGGTGCCCACGGGCAGATCGCGCAGGGCGATGCCGAGCAGGATGACGCTGATGATCATGGCGCCGACGGTGAGGATGGTGGGCAGCGGGCGGGTGAACCCCTCGGTATATTTGAGGCCGATGGCCCAACCCATTTCAAAGATGCCGGCAATGGCGAGATAGACCCAAGCCATGGGATTTACTCCTAGCTGTGGCGGGTCGTCCCGGCCGGAAAGTTGGAAAGCGCAAGGTCGTCCTCGCGTCGGGCCATAGATAGGACATTGGGGGGCAAAGGTGAAGGGGTGGGGGTGCTGAAGTCCCTTGCATCGAGTATTTGGCTGGCGCGGCACCCCCACCCTAGCCCTCCCCTCAAGGGGGAGGGACGGCATCGTGGCTCCCTAGGCCTGAACGACAATCTTAAGCCGTGGTGCCGGTCAATTGCTCGCTTAGGGTCCAGAGCTGTTCCTGGACCGCTTCGTCATAGGCGGCGGGGATGGCTCGGGCGGGTTTGTAATGCTTGAAATAGACGCCGGAGGTTTGCGCCAGGGCCGGATCGGTGGCGAGGCGGACGAGTTTTTGGCCGGCTTTTTCGGGCGAGGCCATGAGCGGCGCCAGCACCGTGCGGGCGAGGAAGCGGGCGGCGCCGCGCGTGCGGCGGTAGACGTCGGTGCGGACGAGGCCCGGGGCGAGGCAATTGACGGTGATGCCGACGCCTTCGAGGCGCCGAGCCAGGGCGAAGGTGAATTGCACATTGGCGAGCTTGGTCTGGCCATAGACGCGGTAGCCGTCATAGGCGCGGTCGCGATTGTAGTCGGAGAAGTCGAAGGGGAATTGCAGGCTGGAGGCGGTGAGCACGATCCGGGCGCTGCCATGGGCCTTGAGAGCGTCGTGGAGGAGATGGGTGAGCAGGAACGGGGCGAGGTGATTGATGGCGAGCGTCATTTCCACGCCATCGGGGGAAAGTGTGCGCTCGCTGAAATGGGCGCCGGCATTGGCGATGAAGCCGGCGAGGCGCTTGTGGCGCCCGGTGATGCGGGCGGCGGCGGCGCGGATATCGGCTTGGGAGGACAGGTCGGCATGTTCGAGCTCGACGGCGCGATTGCCGGAGCGCTGCACGATTTCGGCGTGCGCGTCCCTGCCCTTTTGACCATCGCGGAGCAGCAGGACGAGCGGGTGACCCAACTGGGCCAGCTGGAGTGCGGCGGCCTTGCCCATGCCCGAGGAGGCGCCGGTGATGATAATGGGGGAAGTCGGCAAGGTGGGTTCCGAAGTGCGCTGGGTGGCGGTGTACTAGGGAGACAAAAGGGCTGGCCGATGGCGGGAACGGAGTTGTGAAGGGCCGTTGGATTGGGGCTCCCGTCACCCCACCCTCAGTCCCTCCCCATCGAGGGGAGGAAGGCGATGGAGCCGAGGGATTGGAGTACCCCCT
>UCAU01000013.1:0-8729 GCA_900470445.1 Hyphomicrobiales bacterium
CCGGCCCGCGCCGGAATGACCCGTTGGGTGGGGTGTGGTTGGGAGCCAAGAACACGACATGGTTTGCGGCGGACAGTGTGGCCACGGTTGACGGCGGGCTTTGGGGCAGCGACATTGACGTTAGCTTTGCCTGTTTTGGACTTTTTGATGCCCGTATTGAACCGAATTGCCGAATTTCATGACGAGATTACCGCCTGGCGACGGGATTTCCACACGCATCCGGAAATCCTGTTCGATGTGGAGCGGACAGCGGGCAAGGTGGCGGAATTGCTGGCCAAATTCGGGGTCGATGAAATCGTGACCGGGTTGGGTCGGACCGGCGTGGTGGGTATCATCAATGGGCGCAGCAATGGCAGCGGCAAGACGATTGGGCTGCGCGCCGATATGGACGCGCTGCCGGTGACGGAAAAGACCGGGAAAGATTATGCCAGCAGTGTGGCGGGCCGGATGCATGCCTGTGGGCATGACGGGCACACGGCCATGTTGCTGGGCGCGGCGAAATATCTGGCCGAGACGCGCAATTTTGATGGCCGCGTGGCGGTGATTTTCCAGCCGGCGGAAGAAGGCGGCGGCGGCGGCAAGGAAATGGTGCGCGACGGGCTGATGGAGCGCTTCGGCATTTCCGAAGTCTATGGCATGCACAATTGGCCGGGCATGCCGATTGGGCATTTCGGCATTCGGGTTGGCGGCATCATGGCGGCGACCGACCGGTTCTACATCGACATTACCGGCGTGGGCGGGCATGCGGCGCGGCCGCAGCAGACGATCGACCCGATCATGGTGGCGGCGCATCTGGTGACGGCATTGCAGACCATTGTGTCGCGCAATGTCGACCCGCTCAAAAGCGCCGTGGTGTCGGTGACCATGGTGGAGGCCGGGGAAGCCGATAATGTGATTTCCCGGACCGCCAAGATTACCGGGACGGTGCGCACGCTGGATGGCGAAGTGCAGGATTTTATCGAGGCGCGGCTGGGCGAGATGGTTCCCCAGTTTGCGGCGAGCTTTGGCGCAAGTGCGAGCATTCGCTATGCGCGGGGCTATCCGGTGACGGTGAATGAGCCGGGGCGGACGGCTTTTGCCGCCGAAGTGGCGGCTGAGGTGGCCGGGCCGGACCGGGTGGATGCGGACGTGCCGCCATCGATGGGCGGGGAGGATTTTTCCTTCATGCTGGAAGAGCGGCCGGGGGCCTATATATTCCTCGGCAATGGGGACAGCTCGGAACTGCATACCGATACATATGATTTCAACGACGCGGTTATTCCGGTGGGCGCGAGTTATTGGGTGCGGCTGGCGGAGCGGGCTATGCCGGTGGGGTAGGCTCCCTAAGCCCGAACCTTGGTGGCTCCCCTCACCCCACCCTCGTTCCTGGCCATTCGAGCATAGCTCTCATGGCCTTCTCCCCTCAAATCGCTCCACTGGAGCGATTTGCCCTGCGGGACGGCTCGAAGCCCATCAAGGGGAGGGAGGCGCAGAAACTGAGGGCGCAAGGCTCTACCGTCTCTTTCCCCCTTGCTGGGCTCGCAGATTGCGGCGCTCGCGCAGAGCCTTCCGGACATTGAGCAGCAAGAAAATCGCTGCGATCACATAGACCATAAGCGAAACGCTGATCAGACCGGTGAAAAACCAGAAACTTATGGGTTCGTCATTCATGCAGGATTGGCCGCGCCGGAACGATATGCAGTGCTCCGTGGCAATGCCGTAAAGGGTCCAGACCAGTAGAATTGGCAGCATCACCACGGCTATCTTGCCGACAATTTCAAAAAAACGGCCCGGCAGATCGAGCAAAAAGCGCATCACCGGTCATGGTCTCCCGCTGAGTAGAGGCGCATACCTACAATGTCTATTGGTTCTCCTCTCGTCAAAAATCTCTACCCTACCCTGCTGACCCTCGCCATTTCGGCCGGTGGGGGTGCCGTCGCAACCGCGCTGAGCATGCCGGCGGGTTGGTTGATGGGCGGAGCACTGGCGGTGACGGCAGCCGCGATGGCTGGACTGCCGATGCGCATTCCCAATCGGCTGCGCGATGTGGTGTTCGTACTAGTGGGCATGATGATGGGGGCGAGCGTGGCGCCCGATAGTTTGAGCCTGATTGCCAGCTGGCCGGTCAGCCTGGCGGCTTTGGCACTGGAACTGGTGCTGATCATTTCGCTGACCGGCTGGATGCTGTCGGCGGTGTTCAAGCTGGATACCGGCACGGCCTATATGAGCTCGTTTCCGGGGCATTTGTCGTTTGTGATGGGCATTGCCTCGGCGGGGGTGGGTGAGCCGCGCCAGATCGCCATTATCCAGGTGATCCGCATTCTCATGCTGACCATTGTGGTGCCGATCGGGGCGATGTTTTTGCCGATCGATCATTTTGCGCCACCGGTGGCGAGCGAGTTCCTCGATGTCTGGCAATTGCTGGCGCTGGCGGCCGGGTGCATTGCGGTGGGGCTGGTGTTTATCCGGCTCAAAGTGCCGGCGGGGCTGGTGCTGGGCGCGATGGCGGCGGCGACGGCGGCCAAGTTGGGCGGGCTTTATACCGAGGCCATGCCCGGGCCGCTGGTGGTGCTGACCTTTATTCTGGTGGGGGCGCAGATCGGCTCGCGCTTTGCCGGAATCACGGCCCGCGAATTCATTACGGCGGCCAAGGGCGGCGTGGTGGCGACGGCGATGACCGTGGGCATCGTGACAATCATGGCCTGGATCGTCAGCCTGCTGGTGGACATGCCCTTTGGGCAGATCTGGCTGGGGCTATCGCCCGGCGCGCTGGAGGGCATGGGCGCGCTGGGGATTGCGCTGGGCTATGACACGGCGTTTATTGCGGCACACCATGTGATCCGGCTGCTGATGCTGAGCTTTGCCATTCCGGCGGTGGTGGTGTTGATCCGGCGGCGGGAAAAGCCGGCGTGAGACTGCCACAATCGCTGGGCACATGAAGGCGGAATGAGGAGATTGCCATGTCCAAGAAATTGATGAGCGTTTTCGCGCTGGCCTTGCTGGCGGCCACGCCCGCCACGGCGGCGCCGTTTTGCACCGGGGGCGATTGGGGCTCGGGCGGGATCCGGATCAGCGGGGGCATCCGCATCGGCACGATAGATTCGGACGACCGGCACGAGATCAACCTGATGCGGCTGCGCCGGATCGGGGTGGATGCGACGCGGGCCGAGGAATGGAATGGCTGTATCCGCGCCTTTGTGCGCCAGCCGGGCGGCGGGGAAATCATGCAATTCTTCGATCCGAACACGCTTGAGCAGGTCTACTAAGGCCATTGTTTCGTCGCGCTTCCGAACCGAAAAACCGGTAGCCACTTTTTCTGGAAGCGCTCCTTACGAGCCTGTCCGAAGCGTAATGCAGGTGAACGGGCTTTAACTGGCGGCGGGGCAAAAGCGGGATCACAGTCATCACATCCACAACACACGAAAGGATGTGGAAAAATGATCAAGCTTTTCATGACAATAGCCGCTGCCGGCCTGGCTCTGGGTGCCGCTGCCCTGCCCGCGCAGGCCAATACGCTCTCGGCCAATACGGTATCGCCAGTGAGTTGCGACACCAGCTATTCGGTGCGGCACCACGAATTTGGCATCGAACAGGGGCTCAAGCGCGAGGGCTATAATGTGTCCAGTGTGAATGACTGGAATGGTTGCGTGCAGGCCTTCATCACCAAGACCGATGGCACTCAGGCCATGGCGTTTTTCGATCCCCTGACGCTCAAGCCGGTGGGGCCGAATGCGGCGAAGGGATAGTCGCTGCGCAAGCGGCGTGAAAGAGACCCTCGGGGAAGCCCGGGGGCCTTTTTGTTTTTTGGGGGTGGGACGTTTGTGGCGCGATCTGCCTCCCTCCCCCTTGAGGGGAGGGATCGAGGGTGGGGGTGCTGAGGTCTCCACGAATATTGAGCATTTGGAGGCCGCAGCACCCCCACCCTAACCCTCCCCTCAAGGGGGAGGGAATTGCATCGTGGCTCTCCGTTCGAGAACAGCCCCCTAACTCGCCTTCCCTGCGTCCGCCGTAACCTTGGTCAGTTCCGGAATAAAATCCCGCACCATGGGCTGCTTCTGCGTCTCGAACGGCAGTGGCCGCACCACGCGCATGGCGGCAATACCCACCCGAACCGTCATCAACCCATTGACCACGCCTTCGCCCAGCCGCGCCGATAGCTTGGCCGCCAGCCCCTGACCCACCAGTTGCTCGACAATGCCATCGGTCAGCACCAGGCCGCCCGTCACCGCCAGATGCGCCAGCACGGCCCCGGTGAGCCGCCAAGAGCCGAAAAAGCCTGGACGGGCCCCGTAAAGCGCCGCAATGGCCCCGGCAAGCCGAATGCTCTCATAGATCACGAAGGCAATGTCGACCAAGGCGCGCGGCGACACCGCCGTCACCAGCGCCACCCGCCGCGCCGAGGCGGCCGTCAGCGTCTTGGCCCGCGCATCGAGCGGCGCCATCAGGCTGCGTTCGGCCAGGGCAATGGCCTCGTGCCCGTCAAATAGATGCGGCAAATTATCGGCCACGTGCTGCCGCGCCCGCGCCAGATCGGGTCGGGCCGCATAAATGGCTTCCAGCCGCTCCGCCACATGCTTGGCCTTGTGTTGGTCATTGTCGGCCGTCGCCTGTGCCGCATCGTTCCGCAGGTGATCGAGCACCTTCAGCCGTCGCAGCGCAAACATTTCCCGCGCCGCCAGCACCAATACGGCCAGCACGAACAGCACCAACACGCCGATGCCGACCCAGCCCAGCCATTCATTGCGCTCGAACAGATCGCGGATCAGCCGGTCAGCGGCCAGCCCCAGCCCCGCTGACAGCAGCACGCCACCCGTGGTCCAGGCCAGCCGTCCAAGCCACCCCATGGGCCGGGGCGGTGGCGCGGCGAGGGTTTCATCCACGGCCGGGTCAAAATCGATCTCGGCAATTTCCACCTTAGCTGGCGCAAAGGCGCGCGGCACACGCAGCGCCTCGCTGTCCTCGGCGATCGTCGCTGTTGGTCGCGCAATAGGGCGTTTCATGCGAGCCAATCTCCCACCAGATAATCCAGCGCCCGGTCAAACCGGATATGGGGCAGCACCACGTCGCCCGTGGCGTTGCGGTCGAGCTTTTGCGGCGGGGTGAAGCGCAGAAAGTTCAGCGCCACGGGCGTCCCATCCTCGAATAATGAATCCGGCCGCTCCGGCAAATCGCCGGGAAATAGCGCAATTTCGGTCTTGCCGTCGTAGCTGGTGCCGTCCAGCACCTCACCGGCCATGGGCGTGCCGATAATGGTCGGCAGCGTCTCGCCATTCTCGACAATGCTGCCTTCACGCGTCGCGCGAATGCCTGCCAGCGCAATGGATTTGGTCTCCGCCCCGGCAAACCGCGCCCGCTTGCTGGCGCTCGCCACCAGCCGGTTGAGGATCGCCTCCAGCCGGTCGTGGCTAGTGTGATGCACATGGTCGGCCTTGGTCGCGGCAAACAGGATGCGGTCAATCTTGCGCATGAACGGCCGCAGCAGCGGGTTGCTCTCGCCCTGCCGGAAACAGGACAGCACCGCCGTCAGTGCCGTCTCCAGGTCCGCCACCGCCGCCGGCCCGGCATTGAGCGCCCGCAGCGTATCCACCAGCACCACCTGCCGGTCCAGCCGGGCAAAATGATCGCGGAAGAATGGCCGCACGATACGGTCCTTATAGGCCTCGTAGCGATGCTCCAGCATGGCATAAAGGCTCGATGAGCGGGCGCGCTGGTCCGAAGGCGGCAGCGGCGCAAAGGTCAGTGCGGGCGAGCCCTCAAGGTCACCCGGCAGCAGGAACCGGCCCGGGGGCAGGGTGGACAGCGCCCCATGCTCCCGGCTCCGCCTGAGATAATCGGTGAACGCCGCCGCGAGTTTTTCTGCATCCGGGTCGTTGGCTTCCTTATGCGGATCAATGGACCCCAGCAGTTCAACGAATGGCTTGGCCTCCTTGCCCGATCCGGGGCGATGCGCCCGCTCCAGCGCCTCGGCGCTCCACTCAGCGAAGGACAGGCCCAGCAGGGGCAGGTCCAAAATCCATTCGCCGGGATAATCGACAATATCGAGGTTCAGCGTCGACGGACCCCGCAGCCCCGAATACCAGCGGTTGGATTGATATTTGAGCACGATCCGCAGTTGCGAGATCTGCCGCGTACTGTCGGGCCACATCGGCGTCTTGCCGGTCAGCGCTTCCAGATGCCGCTCATAAGCGAAGCGGGGAATGGTCGCGTCGGGATATTCAGCCAGCCGCGCGCCGATAAATCGTCCCTCGGCCAGTGGCGTGAAGCCCGGCAGGCGGCCGCCCGTCAGCAGGTTATGCACCAGCGCGGTAATGAAAATAGTCTTGCCCGCCCGGCTCAGCCCAGTCACCCCCAGCCGCAGCGTCGGGGTGAAGGCGCCGGTCGCGGCGTCGCTCAGATTGGCCAGGGCAATGCCCAGTTCATCCACGATGGTGGTTGGAGATTGAGCCAAACGTCGAGCCTCCCATGTGCCCGCAGAAAGTAAGGGCTGGCGGCGACAATGCAAGAGCGGCGTGCAAGGGGCTATCCACAGGCGACGATTCCGCCCGCCCGCTCAAGTGTTTGAGCCAGCAGCCAAAACCCCTGTCGTCAAAACGTCATGCAATTGTCGCCCGTCTGTCAGCCGTTCTGCCTACAGATTGGAATGGTTCAAAACTTTCAGGCTGTTGAGGAGCTTTCCGCGATGAACGACCAAGCCCCCATTTTCAAGACGTCCCAGCTCGAAGCGGCCGATGCGCCGCCGCGCAACATGACTGCCAATCCCACCATGGGCGAGCTGATCAGCGCGCGGTTCTCGCGCCGCGGGTTCCTCCAGGGTTCGCTGGCCGTGTCCGCCATTGCCGCGACGGTCAGCCCGCTGGCCCTGCTCACCGCCCAGGATGCCAAGGCAGCCGGTGGTTCGGCCTTCTCCTTCCCCGAAGTGGAAGCGGGGATCGACGAAACCCACCACGTTGCCGAAGGTTACGACGCCGATATCCTGCTGCGCTGGGGCGATGGCCTGTTCCCCGACGCCCCCGAATTCGACCCCACAGCCCAGACTGCCGAGGCCCAGGCCCGCCAGTTCGGCTACAATAACGACTATGTCGGCTATATCCCCTTCGAGGATTCCTCCGAACATGGCCTGCTGGTCGTCAACCACGAATATACCAACCCACACCTGATGTTCCCCGGCATCGTGACGCTGGCCGAGGGCGAAATGACACTCAACCCGCTCTCCAAGGAGCAGGTCGATATCGAATTGGCGGCCCATGGCGGCACCATTGTCGAGATCAAGAAGACCGACGGCAAATGGGCTGTCGTCAAGGATGGCGCTCTCAATCGCCGCGTCACCGTCAACACCGAAATGCAGATCAGCGGCCCCGCCGCCGGTCATGCGCGCCTGCAGACCAATGCCGACCCAAGCGGCACGAAAGTCTTCGGTACCATCAACAATTGCGCTGGCGGCGTAACGCCCTGGGGCACCTATGTGATGGCCGAGGAAAACATCCATGGCTATTTCGCTGGCGAGCTTCCGGCCGGTCACCCGGAAGCGGCGAACTATGATCGTCTGGGCATTCCGGAAGGCTCCTACGAATGGGCCAATTTCTATGACCGGTTCGATGTCTCCAAGGAGCCGAACGAGCCCAATCGCTTCGGCTATATCGTTGAAGTGGACGTGATGGACCCCAATTCCATCCCCAAGAAGCGCACCGCCCTGGGCCGTTTCAAGCATGAAGGCGCCGAGTCGATCGTCAACAAGGACGGCCGCGTGGTGTTCTATCTCGGCGACGACGAGCGCTTCGACTATGTCTACAAATTCGTCACCGCCGGCAAATTCAATCCCGATGACCGCGCTGCCAATATGGATCTGCTCGACGACGGCACGCTCTATGTCGCCAAATTCGCCGAAGACGGCAGCATTGCTTGGCTGCCACTGGTGCAGGGCGAAGGTCCGCTGACCGAAGCCAATGGCTTTGCCAGCCAGGCCGATGTCGTCATTGCCACCCGCCTGGCCGCCGATCTGCTCGGCGCCACCAAGATGGACCGTCCCGAAGACATCCAGCCGAACGGCGTCAACGGCAAGGTCTATGTCATGTTGACCAATAACACCAAGCGTGAGGCCGACCAGGTCGACGCGGCCAATCCGCGGGCCGAGAATGCCTTCGGCCACATCATCGAGATTGCCGAGGCCGATGGCGATTTCGCTGCGACCACCGGCACCTGGGAAGTGCTGCTCAAATGCGGCGATCCCTCGATTGCCGAAGTCGGATCGACCTTCTCGACCGACACCACTGTCAATGGCTGGTTCGGCATGCCCGACAATTGCGCGGTGGATTCGTTGGGGCGTCTGTGGGTCTCGACCGATGGCAACAATCCCACCGCCACCGGCCGCACCGATGGCCTGTGGGCTGTGGATACCGAGGGCGATGCCCGCGCGACCTCCAAGCTGTTCTTCCGCGTGCCCGTCGGCGCCGAAATGTGTGGCCCGCTCTTCACCCCCGATGATGAAACGGCCTTCGTCGCCGTGCAGCATCCGGGCGATGGCGGCGACGATTGGGACGGCTTCGGCCGCGTCTCCTATTACGAAGACCTCTCCACCCGCTGGCCCGACTTCGACGACGCACTCCCCGTGCGCCCCTCGGTCGTCGTCATCACCAAGCAGGGCGGCGGCAAGATCGCGGTTTAAGAATAGTGCTAGGGCGTGTGTCTAGCCGACACACGCCCTAGTGGCGGTTGGCTTTGCGGTCAGGGAGCCACGATCCAATCCCCTCCCC
>UCAU01000013.1:8755-81673 GCA_900470445.1 Hyphomicrobiales bacterium
GAGGGAGGCAGATCGCGAGTGGCACTTAGCCCCGCTGCCTACTTGCCAATCTCGTCCATGTCATACGGCGTCGTCTGGTAGATCTCGTTGATCCAGTTCTGGAACAACAGATGGGCATGGCTGCGCCAGCGGTTTTCCGGTTCGATGCTGGTGTCCCCATTAGGGAAGAGGTTGGCCGGCGGCGGCGTGTCCAGCCCCGATTTGACGTCACGCTCATATTCGTCGGCCAGCGAGCGGTTGTCATATTCCAGGTGATTGAGGAAATAGACCGCCCGGTGCTTGAGATCACCCAGCATGGAGACGCCGATCTCCGCATTGTCGATCAGCACTTCCAGGTTCTCGCCTAGCGTGGTCCGGTCGATGTCGTTATAGCGCGATACCGGGATCATCGGGCTGTCCGAAAAGCCGCGCAGGAAAGGCGAGCGCGGATTGGTCACCTGATGGCGGAATACGCCGAAGGCCTTGTTGTCCATGCGGTAGCGCCTGGCGCCATGGAAATGGTGCAAAGCCGCCTGCGCGCCCCAACAGATGAACATGGCGTGGTGCACATTGGTCTTGGTCCACTCCATGATGTCGAGCATTTCGGGCCAATAGCGCACCTCTTCAAACGGCAGGTTGGCGATCGGCGCGCCGGTCACGATAAAGCCGTCGAATTTCTTGGTCCGCACCTCTTCCCAGGTCTTGTAGAAGGTCTTGAGATAATCCTCCGAGGTATGCTTGGACTGATGGTCGGTGATGCGCACCAGCGTCAGGTCCACCTGCAGCGGCGTCGAGCCGATCAGCCGGGTGAACTGGGTCTCGGTGCGCTCCTTGTTGGGCATCAAATTGAGCAGCCCGATTTCAAGCGGACGGATGTCCTGCCGCGCGGCGCGCGTGGAATCCATCACATAGACGCCCTCGTCCTCGAGGGTCTTGCGGGCAGGTAGATTGTCGGGAATACGAATAGGCATATCAGCCTCTTAAGCGAGAATGATCGGAAAGCGATTCAAGGCCGGCGCGTCTCCAATGGGAGAACGCGCTAACGCATTCGCCTCTCGATCGCAGCGGCCATCAGGTCGACGAATTCGTCACCGTCACGGACCATGGCGAGATCCGATGCCTCAACGACATAACCAAAATTATCCGCCAGCGCTTGATAGCGGGGCAGGCGGTCATGCAGCAGCGCCTCGAACCCCCAGGCGCCAAACCCCGCCGGGTCGACGTCGCAGTCTTCGGCGATCTTGTTGAGCGCCTTGTACTCGGCCCATTTCTCGACGAGGAATGGTGGGCGGTAGTACATCGGCTTGGGGCTCTGCTTGAAGCGCCGCACCAGTTCGGCGGCGTCCTTGTCGGTGCCGCGGATGTAGAGCAGGGCGGTGGAAGCCGCCAGCGTCCTGACCACCGGGTCTTCCGGGTCAGTGGGGTCGATCACCTCGATCAGCGAGCCGCCGGTGTCGGCGATGAAATCATCATAGCCATAGAGTTCCTTGGCCCGCTCGATGAAATGCGGCACGTCCTGCAATGCGGCAATCTCGGCCACGCGATGCTGCTCCTGCCGGCGCTGATATTCGGCCAGCGGCAGCCCGCCCTTATCGGGATTGCCGGGCGTGCCGAGATAGCTCGAGAGCGGGTCGAGATTGTCGAAAGTGATGTTGGACGAGATATAGATCGAGTCCGAGCGCAGCAGGTCCGCCAGGAACGGCACCTTCATGGCTTCGCGCTTGAAATTGTCTACGATATATTCGCCCATATAGCGCGTGCCGATGCGGTAATCGGCCGAATAGTGGAACCAGCGCGACGTCCGCAGCATGTTGCTCAGCCGCGTCTTGCCGACGCCGGCCATGCCGAACACCGTCACAGTGCGGCGCTCGGCCTTCACGAACTCATCGGCGGACTTGAACAGCATGGCGGTGGTGATCCCGGGCGCAGTGTCTTTGTGCATTAATGCACTTGCCGCCATCAGACAAGCGGGCGGCAATTTCTGCCGGTAGGCCCGGACTCAATTGCCGGTTTTCGCCGCAATTGCACAGCGTGCGCGCAAATTATCGTTTAAAATCAATGCCAAGTGCAGTTGGCACCCTACTTGCTCCTATCCGTGCTGAACAGGCGCAACCAGCGCGAGCAGTTTCAGGAGTTTTTGATGGGTATTTACGGGGCTCTTTCCAGTGCGGTGACGGGTCTGCGGGCGCAGGCACATGCGCTGGAAAACATTTCCGGCAATATCGCCAACTCGCAAACGACTGGCTACAAGCGCATCGAGACCGATTTCCTGGATTTGATCCCCGACGCCCCGATCCGCCGCCAGGTGCCCGGCGCGGTGCTGGCGCAGTCGCGCGGCACCAATGACGTCAAGGGCGACATCAAGACGGTGGCGAACGAGACCTTCATCGCGCTCAATTCCAACGGCTTCTTCGTGGTCGAGCCCAAGAACGGGCAGGCGGATGGCGATGGTACCTTTGCCGGCACCAATTTCTACACCCGCCGCGGCGATTTCGAGATCGACAAGGATGGCCTGTTGGTCAACGGCGCCGGCTACTACCTCAAGGGCCTGGCGATCGATCCGGCCACAGGCAACGTCTCGGGCTCGGCCCCCGCCGTCATCAAGCTCTCCAATGCCTTCCTGCCGGCCCAGCAGACCACGCGCATCAATTACCAGGCCAACCTGCCGCAATTGCCCAAGACCGACGCCTACAAGGCCTCGGTGCCCAATAGCGAGCTGATGCGTGCGGGCGATTACCTGCCGAGCACCTTCACCCCCGCGCGGGCTGTCTCGATCGCGGCGTTCACCGCCACGCCCGCCAGCATGGTGGGCCAGTCGCTGACCATCGCGATCAGCGGTACGGCGTTCAACTACAATTTCTACTCGGCCGCTGCCGGCGCTCCGCCCGCCAATAACGCGTCCAACATGTATATCGACACCGATGGCAAGACGGTCGCGCAGATCCTGGCGGAAGTTGAGACCCATATGCAGGGTCGCCCGAATGGCGCCGGTTCGACCGTCGGCATCGTCGGCGGCAATCTGGAGATCGAGATGCCCACCAATTCGGGTTTTGCCATGACGGCCTCGGCCAGTGCGGGGCTTGCGACCTCATTCACCACCACGCCGCCGGTCAGCTCGGTGCCCAATGGCACACCGGTCAACGCGATCTCCGCCAACCAGAACGCGCAATTCCTCACCAACACGATCCCGGCCGGCTCCATCACGGTTTATGCCCAGAACGGCGCCCCGGCCGAGGTGACCATGCGCTGGGCCAAGGTCGATAGCGCCACCAGCACCCCGCCCGGCAGCGACACCTGGCACCTCTACTACATGTCCAACGGCAATGCGGACGGAACAGAGACGCAGTGGACCCGCGTCAACGAGACCTTCCAGTTCGCCGCCAATGGCTCGCTGGCAGCTCCGACGGGCGGCGCCACCACGCTGACCGGCCTCAATATCAACGGCGTTGGCGTGGGCGATGTGGAATTGCGCTATGACACCAACGGGCTGACCCAGTTTGCCGACGTGAACGGCAAGGCCAACACCTCGACGCTGAACCAGAACGGCTATGGCGCCGGTGAATTCGTCTCGGTGGCCATCAACGACAATGGCCGGGTGGTTGCCACCTATTCCAATGGCGAACGCATCGATATGGCGCAGGTGGTGACGGCCAATTTCAACGCCATCAACTCGCTCAAGCGGCTCGATGGCGGTGTATTCGCGTCGACCTCGGAATCGGGCGAGGCCATCCTGGATCTCACCGGCGAAGGCATTATGGGCGGCGCGCTCGAAGCCTCCAACACCGACATTTCGGACGAATTCACCAAGTTGATCGTGACCCAGCAGGCTTATGCGGCCAGCACGCGCATCGTCAGCGCGGCCGACAAGATGCTGCAGGAAGCGCTCAACATGATCCGCTAGCCGCAGCGGCGACAGTTTGGGTTCGCGGCACTGGCTGCGGACCCGGTTCTCGCGTGAGGAGCCCAAGACATGGGTTTGACGACATCTCTGACAAATGCGGTTTCGGGTCTGCGCACCAGCCAGGATGCGCTCTCCATCCTCAGCCGCAATGTGGCCAATGCCGGCACGCCTGGTTATCACCGGCAGTCGCTCAACGTCGTCGACTATAATTCGCAGAACAGCAGCTATGCCCGCACGCAGGGCACGGTGCGCGCCTTCAATACCAGCCTGCAGACCTATTACACCCGCCAGGTCAGCGACGCCGCCAATTCGGGCATCCAGGCCAATTATCTCGATCGCCTGCAAGGCGCGCTGGGCAAGCCCGGCACCGCCGGTTCGCTCGATACCATCTTTGCCGATCTGCAGAAGACCCTGCAGGGCATTGCGACCAGCCCCGACAATTACGCAGCCCGCTCGCAGGCTGTCGCCTCCGCCCAGACCATGGCCGAGACGCTCAATCGCCTGTCCGGCACCATCCAGGGCATGCGCCAGGAAACCGAAGGGCAGATCGCCAACCACGTCAACAATCTCAACGGCATGCTCAATTCGCTGGCCGAAGTGAACAACCGCATGCTCGACCTGGGCATGACCGATTCCGCGCGCGCCTCCCTGCAGGACCAGCGCGATCGTTTGGTCTCGGGTGTTGCCGAGCTGGTCGACGTGCAGGCCGATTACCGCGCCAATGGCACCGTTTCGCTGATGACCCGCTCCGGCGTCGGCCAGTTGGACAATGGCGTCGGGCAATTTTCCTTTGAAAGCGCGGGCAATCTCTCTCCCAATTCGCAGTTCAATGTCGATCAGAACCAGACCTCGGTCGGCAAGCTGATCCTGACCACCCCGTCGGGCCTCAAGCTCGATCTGGTGGCCCAGGGCATCCTGCAGGGCGGGGAATTGGCGGGCCTTGTCACCCTGCGCGACCGCACCCTGGTCGAGGCCCAGGACCAGCTCGACGAGATCGCCGCGGGCCTGGCCCAGGCCTTCTCGACCAAGACCGCGCAAGGCACGGCCACGAGCGCCGCGGGCGCCAATGGCTTCGATCTGAACCTGGCCAATATGCAGCCCGGCAATGACATGCTGCTGACCTATACCGAGAACGGCGTCGAACGCCGCGTTCGCGTGGTCAACAGCACCGATGGCAAGGACTATGTAGACGCCACCGGGCAGCGCGTTATCAGCATCAACCTGTCCGGCGATGCGACCGCGGCGGCAAACATGCTGGGCAGCAAGCTGCCCAATCTGACGATCTCCAGCACGGGCGCCGGCAATATCCGCGTGCTCGATGCCGGCGCGGGCGGGCCAACGACGGTCAAGTCGGCTGCCGTGCGCACCACCGCCTCAGGCGTGCAGGGCGATGGCCTGGCGTTCAACCTGTTCGTCGATCAGGGCGACGCCTCCTTCACCAACAATCTCAATGGCGATCCGCCGCAGAAGCAGGGCTTTGCCGCCCGCATTACGGTCAATAGCGCCATCCTGGCCGACAATCGCCTGATGGTGCAGCACGAAGTGGGCGGCACGCTGGGCGATGCCGATCGTGCCAATTTCGTCATCGGCCAGCTCAGCAGCCTGCAGCTGGTTTCCGGTGGCAACCCCGCCGATTCCAAGAATTTCCAGCTCAACGGCAATCTGGGCGAAATGATCGGCCAGGTGCTCAATTTCCAGGGCTCCAGCATCAATGCGGCCCTGACCCGCTCCGATGATCGCCAGCTGACCCTCGATACCATTGTGGACCAGATGTCCTCGGAATACGGCGTGGACGTCAATGCCGAGATGGCGCGGCTGATGGAGCTGCAAAATGCCTATGCCGCCAATGCCCGCATCGTGTCGGTGGTCAAGGAACTGCTCGACGCCCTGTTTGCTTCGACCTGAGGAGACCCCTGAATGATCGTCAACAAGTCGATGTATCCGATCCAGACCGGGTTCTCCGTCATCTCGCGCATGCAGGATCGCTTCGCCACGCTGCAGGTCCAGCTGGGCACCGGCATGAAGGCGTCGACCCTGGCCGAAATGGGGAACGATCTGCCCATGTCGATCTCGGTGCGCTCGCGCCTTGCCAAGATCGATTCCTTCTCCGCCAATATCGACACGGTCAATCTGCGCCTGAGCTTTCTCGACAATGCCATGGCGCGCTTCGACAAGCTCGAGGCCGAGGGCCGCAGTTCGGCCGTGCAGGGGCAATACGGCACCAACAATATCAACCTGGCCACGGTGCCGGGGCTCGCCTATGGCCGGCTGGATGAGATGGTCACCATACTCAATTCCGATATTGCCGGCCGCTATCTGTTTGGCGGCTCCAACACCGACAAGGCGCCGCTGCCCGATACCACGACGCTGCTCGAAGGGCAGGGCGGTCGCGCCGGCTTCAAGGCTGTGGTCACCGAGCGCAAGGCCGCCGATGCCGGCCTTGACGGGCGCGGGCGCCTGCAATCCTCGCATGCGGCGGGTACCACGACGGTCAATCTGGCCGAGGATGGCGTGCATCCCTTCGGCATGAAGGTGTCCGCCATCTCCACCACCAGCGGCGCTGTCACCATCTCGCAGCCGGCGGCGGGTGGCGGGACTTTGGGCAATCAGGTCGGCGTCACCTTTGCGCCCACGCCGGCCGAGCAGATCACGGCCGGCCAGACCATTTCCATGGGCTTCACGCTGCCCGACGGCACCGAAACGCAGATCACCATGCGGGCGATCGCAGCGGCCGATGCGCCCGGCGGTATCAATGAATTCGTCATCGGCGCCGATGCCGAGGCCACCGCCGCCAATTTCAAGACGGCGCTCGACAAAAAGCTGGTCGAAGTGGGCGGCACGACCCTGTCCGGGGCCTCGACCTTCGCCGCGTCGCAGAACTTCTTCAACGGGGCGGGTGAACCCGTGCTGCGGGTCGATCAGAGCAGCGGCAATCCCCCCACCAGCCTGCGGCTCGCCACCGAGGCCGACACGGTCATGTGGTATACCGGCCAGACCCCCGCAGTCGCCGCCGAAGGCCTGGGACGCCTCGAGATCGGCACCAATGGCGCCAATGTCACCCTGGGCGAAAAGCAGCCTGTCTCGGCCGCCCATGGCTTCCAGGTCAGCGGCATTTCGGCGTCCACCGCCAGCATCACCACCGGCTACACGGCGACGAATCCGTCCCAGGCCACGGCGCAATTCACCGCCATTCCCGCGCCCGGGGAAACCGTCAACATTACCCTGACCGAACCGAACGGCACCACCCGCACCATGGCGCTCACCGCCGTGGTCGGCAAGGCAGGCCCCGGCCAGTTCACCATCGGGGCCGATGTGAACGCCACTGCGGCCAATTTCTCCAAGGCGCTGACCGGCGTCGTCACCGACGCTGCCATCCTGGCCGAAGGCAACCCGCGCCAGAGCGTCACCGCCCAGATCGACGATTCCACCCGCGTCAATTACGGCCTGCAGGCCAATGAATCGGGCCTGCTCGCCCTGATGCGCACCACCGCCGCCATGTCGGTCGAGACCTATCCCGATGGCGATCCGACTGCCACGGGCCGCTTCGACGCCATGGCCGAGCGCCAGCAATCGGCGCTGTCGGAGGCCCACAACGTCAAGCGCGGTTCGGTGGAAATCCTGACCATGGAACTGGGCATGGCCCGCAGCGCGCTCAACAACACCACCACCCGCCATTCCAATTACAAGCTGCAGCTGGAAAACCTGCTGAGCGATGTGGAAACGGTGAGCAAGGAAAACGTCGCCATGGAAATCCTGGCCCTGCAGACGCGCCTGCAAGCCAGCTACCAGGCCACCTCCATGATCAGCCAGCTCAGCCTCGTCAACTTCATGAAGTAGGGCAGGAGCGCACCCACCCACGGTGTCACCCCGGCGCAGGCCGGGGTCCATCCTGAGATCGTGGTTGTGCCGCCAAGTGGCAATGCGAACGTACGCGCACCTTGCGGCAGGTCTACCATCTCAGGATGAGCCCCGGCCTGCGCCGGGGTGACACCGAGCGTGTGGATGAATGACGTTTCTCTGACCACCCCTCGAAAACAAAAAAGCCCCGCAATGCGGGGCCTTTTCATTCATTCCATCACACTCAGTTCGCGCGCAAACCTTGCGCCAGCTGCCGGTTGATGTTGATCAGCGTGTCCAGCCGATTGGGGGACACTGGATCAAGCAGGATCTCGCGCGTCTCGTTGAGGATATACATCCCCAGATTGGCGATGTTCTGGCGCACCATGGCGGGCAGCGCATTGTCATCGCGCGTCACCGAGGTCATGAAAATG
This sequence comes from Hyphomicrobiales bacterium, assembly GCA_900470445.1. Classification (GTDB taxonomy): domain Bacteria; phylum Pseudomonadota; class Alphaproteobacteria; order Rhizobiales; family Devosiaceae; genus Devosia. Next base: position 16,907 of record UCAU01000013.1, read on the forward strand.
GTCCAGAGCTTGCGATTGAAGGTCAGCGCGCCCTTGAGCACTTCGCTGTCAGCCGGCCAGTTGTCGCGCACGGACTGCAAGCTCGCGGCGGATTTGATGAGCAGCGCAGCTTCTCGTTCGCGGGGGGATTCAACCGTCTTGGCTGTCGTCTGATAGGCTGCCGCGCCGTATTGCTGCATGCTCAAACAGGTCCTGTTCGTACTGAATCAGCTCTTTGGCTGTCTTGAGAGCTTTGTACAGGTCGCCAGTTAAGATGTCGTTATTGATACGGTCCGCAATTGAAATTGTGGAGGGGGCGGCGCTCACGAAATCGTTGATCAGCGTGAAATATTCGTCCCGCAGCGTGGTGATGTCTTCCTGGATATACATCAGCTGCACGGCCAGGTAGATGCGCTTGGCGGGGGTGTCGGCCGTGTCGGTGGTCAGGATGTCCTTTTCACGCAGAATGGGCGCCTTGCCGTCGATAAACAGCCGCGAGCGCTGTTCGGAATTGGTGATGATGCAATTGCCCACCAGCAGTTTCTCGCCGGGCTTGAGTTCGACCTTTAGCGCCAAGGCATTCTCCTTCACATATTCGTTTGCGCGCTCACACTAGCGCCATTTGCGGCGCTTTCTAGTCCGAGCGGACAAAGAAAAAGGCGGGCTCGAAAGCCCGCCTTCCTCAAGCTGTTTGCGGTGCGATTAACGCAGCAGCTGCAGGATGCTCTGGTCAGCCTGGTTGGCCATCGACAGGGTCGAGGTACCCAGCGACTGGCGGGTCTGCAGCGCCATCATGTTGGCAGCTTCCTGGTTCATGTCGGCCAGGGTCAGGTTGCCAGCACCGGTTTCGAGCGTGTTGATCATGGACTTGGTGAAGTCCTGGCGGTTCTGCACGATCGACAGGTTCGAGCCGAAGGACGAAGCCTGCGAACGAACCGAGTTCAGGGCGCCCTTGACCTGGTCAAGGAAGGCATCGATGCCGGCGTCGCTGTCCAGGTCCTTGGCAGTCAGGGTCGTCGACAGCTTCAGGTTGGCGGCGTTGACTGCATCTTCACCCTTGCTCTGGATGTCGATCGAGGAGGTGCCGGTTTCGTTGAAGGTGATCTTCAGCTTGTCGCCACGCAGCAGGTTGATACCGTTGAACGAAGCATCGTCCGACAGCTTGTCGAGCTGGTCGCGCAGTTCGTTGAACTGGTTGGCCAGATCGGCACGCACGGAGTTACCGGCGATTTCCGAGGCAGTGGTGCCCTGGGTCACGTCGAGCGCCTGGGTCGACAGGTTCTCGATGCGCAGCTTGCCGTTGTCGTTGGAAGCGCGGATCTTGCCCTTGAGGTCGTCGTTCTTGTTGATCTCGGAGACCAGCTCGTCGGTCGACTTGGCGGCGGTTGCGTCGGCGCCGAAGCCCAGAACGGCCGCGCCACCAGTGGTGGTGCCTTCAGCAACGGTGATCGCAGCGCCAGTGCTGTTGGAGACCTTCAGCTGGCCATTTTCCACCTTGGCGGTGATGGCATTGCCGGCAGTGGTGGCAGCGGTGTTGATCTTGTTGGCGATGTCGGTGGCGGTGTCGCCGGTCGCCAGCGTGATGTCGAGGGTAGCAGTCGTGCCATCGCTGATGGTGAACTGCTTGCCGGTGTCAGCAGCGGCAACCGTGCCCGTAAAGGTTGCGGTCTTTACAGTCTTGGTCAGGGCCACATCAACGGCCGTGTCGCCGACAGCGCCGCCCTCAAAGCTGATATTGCCGGTCGTGGCAGCGGTATCGAGCGTGTAGGACTGGGTCTGGAACGACTTGTCCTGGCGAGCCTGGCGCAGGGTGGACTGCATCGATTCCAGGTTCTTGGTGATCGAGGTCAGGCCGTTATTGGCAGCTTCGATGGTCTTGATGCCGTTAGCCATCGAGTCCATCAGGTTGTTCAGGTCACCGGCGCGGCTGTTGAGCGACGCGGCAGTGAAGAAGTTCGTGGGGTTGTCGAGTGCCGAGTTGACCTTGTTACCGGTCGACAGGCGGTCCTGGGTCTTGGCCATCAGCGTCGCTGTGTTCTGCAGCGAGGAGAGATTGGACCGGACGGCGGCAGTGAGATTGATATCAGCCATGGTAAAGTTCCCTTTCTAGGAGACTCGTATTTTGCTTTGACGCCTCATTCTGAGACAGCGTGGAGCATGCACGGGGCGGCATAAAAAATCGTTAACTTGATGCCGCAGCTTGCGTTGATCTTGAGGATTACTCAGCTCGGTTAAAAGCAGGTGAAGAGCCTGCTACCGGGGCAGAATCCGGCGGAATCTGGGCCTCCAGACAGAACAAAGCCCCGTTGTCCGGGGCTTTTGTGGCAAGGACAAGGCTATGGGGCCCAACGTATCAGGCCATTAAGTCTTTCAGCCGCGCCATGGATTCGGGGGGAATGGTTGCGGAGCCGATGCGCTGGTACAGCTCGGCCAGCGTCTGTGGCGTCGGGGCAAGGGCGCCGGCAATTACCGCCGCGGCGAACATGGACGAGGAATCGCGCGCCGGCGCTTCCTGTTCGCTATCGCTGGAGCGCTCTTCGCGGTCCGGGTTCGACCTGGCATTCTTGGGGGCGGATGGCGTGCTTTGCGGCAAAACGGTGCGTTCGCCCAGCGCGGCGCGATAGCGGTAATCCGAAATATTGGTATGACTCGGGCCAATCGGCTCGGGTGCGATTGCGGTGACCATGACGCTGTCCTTGCATATACGAATGCAGTGGCAGCCTAGGCACGAACAGATTGTGGCGCACTTACCGGTTTAGGGCGGATTAGATTCAAATGCCGAGGGGGCGGCACACCTTATGAGGCCCCTCATCCCAACCGAAATTCGCCTTCGCGAATTCGGTTTCCCTTCGGGCACCTTCTCCCACGAGGGGAGAAGTGGGCTCGGTGGTTCGACTGACACTCGGAGCCAACCCTCGCCCCTTGTGGGAGAGGGACCGTAATTTCTTCGTCCAGAAGAAATTACAGGGTGAGGGGTGCGATGCTGCCGCAGGCACCACCCCTACATCGATCGATTAACCGCAATCCCCCGCGCCGAACTCGCCGGATCGCTCGCCACCGCGCCAGCCCGGCCATAAGTCTTGGCCTTGTTCTGCTGCCCGACGATCTGCGCCACATCGGTCAGCAGGTCTTCGGTCACGGTCCGCGCCGTCGCCAGCACGCGCAGATTCTCCGCCATCTGCGTGGCGAGGCTTTCATGTCCCTGCTTGAGCCGGTCGATGGCCTTGGGAGCCTCGGCGCGCAGGCGATCGCCCTGGCGCTGCACGGCGCGGGCAAAGCCCACATAGTCCTGCGCCAGCCGCGTCTTGTCGGGCGTCAGCGTGCTGGCCTGCTTGATATGGCCGGTGCGCAGCAGCACGGTTTCCTGGTTCATGATATCGACAAGCGCGGCGAGGGCGACTTCGGCCATCTGGCACAGATCGTCGGCCGGCAGGCTGTCGAGGGCGGCGAGGCGGGCTGCGGCGGTCATGCTCAATAGGCTCCCTTGGGAAGTGTCAGGCTGTTCTGGGCGTTGGCGGCTTCCTGCAGGGTCAGCAGGTCGCCCATCAGCTGGTCGGCAATGCCGAGCCCGCCATTTTGCGCCATGGAATTGGCGAGTTGTTCCGATTGCATCGAGCGCCAGGTTTCCTCGCCAAAGCCGCCACCGAAACCGTTCTCGCTCTTGACGCTTTCGAACATGGTCTTGGTCAGGGTGTTGAGGAACACGCCCTCGAATTCCTCGGCCTGCTGGCGCACCTTGGCGATCTGGCTGGCGCTGAGGGTGGAACCGGGCTTGGCGATGGCCTCGACCATTACAGCACCTCGATTTCAGCTTGCAGCGCGCCGGTGGCCTTGATGGCCTGGAGGATCGCGATGAGGTCGCGCGGCGCTATGCCCAGCGCGTTGAGCCCATCCACTAATTCCTGCAGCGTCACCGATTCATTGACCACGGCCAGCGCCTTGTCCGAGGCGAAGACATCCAGATTGGTGCTCGGCTCCACCGCCGTCACGCCATCGCTGAACGGGGCCGGCTGCACCACGGTGGGGTTTTCGGCGATGGTGACCGTCAGGTTGGATTGGGCCACGGCAACGCTCGACACCCGCACATCCTTGCCCATGACGATAATGCCGGAATTCTCATCAATGACGATCTTGGCCGGCTGGTCGGTTTCCACCATCAGCTGTTCGATGTCGGTGAGCAGGTCGACAATATTGCCGTTGAAGCCGCGGGGCAGGGTGACCCGTACCGTCGCCGGGTCCTCCGGCGTTGCCGTGGGCACGCCGATGAAATCATTGATCGAGAGCGCGATGCGCCGCGCCGTGGTCAGGTCGGGATTGCGCAGCGCCAGCCGGAGCGAGGTTTGCGAGCCGAGATGGAAATCGATCTCCCGCTCGATCACCGCACCCGAGGAAATCCGCCCCGTGGTCGGCACCCCCGAAATGACAGTGGCCGCATCGCCCTGCGCCTTGAAGCCGTTGATATTCACCGGGCCCTGCGCAATGGCATAGACTTCGCCATCGGCGCCCAGCAGCGGGGTCACCAGCAGCGTGCCGCCCTGCAGGCTATCGGAATCGCCCAGGGCCGCCACCGAAACGTCGATGCGCGAGCCCTGCGTGCCGAAGGGCGGTAGATTAGCGGTGACCATGACGGCGGCGACGTTGGCGGTGCGCACATTCTCGCCCGCCGTATTGACGCCCAGCCGCTCCAGCATGGATTGCAGCGATTGCTTGGTGAAGGGGGAATTGTTGAGCCGGTCGCCCGTGCCGTTGAGCCCCACCACCAGGCCATAGCCGACCAGCTGGTTTTCGCGGACGCCTTCCATGTCGACAATGTCCTTGATGCGCGCTGCCGCGGCGAAGGCATCGGCCATCGGAGCCAGCAGCAGGGCGGCGCTGAGGGCAGTTGCCGCGAGCCGTCGCAAGATCATGTGCATCGTCATCCCCGTCATTCGGCCGCTCCATCCCCATGGCGCGGCATTTGACGACGACATTGCGAAAAGCGTGCCAAGCGACGACTTTCGCAGCAAGTCTTTGAGTTAAATGGATTTTATGCTCACGCAGTTGGAGCTAAGAGGGGTAATGGCCCAGCGCTAAGCAATTCTTGCCGGGTCGATTAAGCTCTTGTTAACGCCTTGCGGCAGATTTTGCCGGGGATAGGCACCGAACTGATTTGAGTCTGGCTTTGCGCATCGAAACCAATACTCGCACCAATGGGGTCAGTGGCCGTAGCGCCGCAGGCCGCGCCGGCTCGGGCATGGCCTTCGTTCCGGCCGGCGAAGACAGTGCCGTGCGCACCGCCGCTGCCGCGCCCATGGCCGCTAGTGCCGGCATCGACGCGATCCTGGCCTTGCAGGCTGTCGAAGACCCATTGGCCGGCAAGAAGAAGCGCGCCGTCAGCCGTGGCGCTTCGCTGCTCGACACGCTCGACGCCATCAAGGCAGACCTGTTGATCGGCCGCGTCGGCGCCGACAGGCTTGATCAGCTCGTCATCCTGCTGAGCGAAGTGCGCGAGCGCTCGATGCCTGGGCTCGATGCCGTGCTCGACGACATCGAACTGCGTGTCCGGGTCGAACTGGCCAAGCTGGGCCGGTTTCTCTAAGGCGTCACCGCCAGGGCAGGTTCAGCTTGCCGTCCAGGCTCCAGGCGCCCGGCCCGGCGAACACCAGATAGAGATAGATAAAGCAGAACAAGATGGCCCCGGTGCCCATATTGACCGCGGGATAGAACCCCATGGGCGCATGCCCGATCCAATAGCCCACCGCCATCATGCCCGACAGGATGAATGCAGCTGGCCGGGTGAAGAGCCCGATGGTCACCAGCGCACCGCCTACCAGTTCGAGCACGCCGGCGGTTGTGGTCATCGCGTCCAGCGGCACCGGAAATGGCACGGGAAAGCCGAAGAGTTTCTGCAGGCCGAAATGCACGAAGAGCAGGCCGGTGATAATTCTCAGGATCGCCAGGACATAGGGAGAAAGGCTGTTCAGTCTCGCAATCATTGATAGTCCCCTCAGACATGATGGAGCGAAGGGGTATTATACCCGTTCCCCACCACGACGACCAATAGGCGCCGGATTCGACAGCGGGGACGCCTGGATTTTTTGCATGGCCGTGTCGAAGTCCGGCCCGGCCGTTCGTTGGGGCAGTGAAGTCGATGATCACCATCCGGAGCCTGTCATGATCCCCACCATCACCGCATTTGAACGCTCGCCCGACCGTGGCCAGGGACTGGCGCGCGACATGCGCGTGCGCTGGGCATTTGAAGAAGTGGGTCAGCCCTACAATGTCCGGCTCGTGTCCTTCGCGGAAATGAAACAGCCCGCCCATCGCGCGCTGCAACCCTTTGGACAAATTCCCACCTATGAAGAAGGCGATCTCGTCCTGTTCGAGACCGGGTCCATCGTGCTCCACATCGCCGAGCGCCATGCCGGCCTCTTGCCCGACGATGCCAATGGCCGCGCCCGCGCCATTACCTGGATGTTTGCCGCCGCCAGCACCGTAGAGCCGCCGATCCTCGAACTGCAGACCCTCAAATTCGGCGAAGGCGACAAGCCCTGGTTCGAAGCACGTCTGCCGCTGGTTCAGGATCGCATCCGCGCCTATCTGCGCGACCTCGCCGCCCGCCTGGGCGATGCCGATTGGCTCGATGGCGCCTTCAGCGCGGGCGATTTGATGATGGTCCATGTGCTGCTGCGCGTGCGGCCATCGGGGATTCTCGACGAATTTGCCAATCTTTCGGCCTATTGTGACCGCGCTCGGGCGCGCCCGGCTTATCAGCGCGCCTTCGCCGCTCAATTGGCGGTCGCTAATGGCGCCTAGGTCGCCGCCTCCGGCTGGTTCAGCCGCAAGCCGAGCACCAGTGGTACGCTGAGCGCATAGACCGCCACCACCGATAGCCAGATCGCGCCGGGCCATTGCGCCTGGACGACGAAATAGAAGCTGGAAAAGCCTAGCGGTGCGGCGATCGAGGCCAGGCTCACTGCCGAGGCCAGCACGCCCTGGAACTGGCCCTGCTGGCTGGCATCGACCTGTCGCGTCGCCAGCGATTGCAGCGCCGGCACGCCAATGCCACCCAGCGCAAAGATCGGCATGATGGCAAAGATCATCCAGCTTTGATTGGCCAGCGCCATGACGGTCAGCGCAAGGCACGCGCAGCCGATACCGGTCAGGATGGCGGCGCGTTCGCCCAGCAGCTTCACCGCCGGTCCCGGCAGGAAAGCCTGCGCCAGCGTCTGGCAAATGCCGAAGGCGCCGAGCGACAGCCCGATCCACAGTCCGTTCCAGCCGAACGTGTCATTGCCCCACAGCGCCCAGCTGGTGCCATAGGCCTCGCCGGTGGCGCTGAACACGAAGAAGATGAAGACCACCGGCAATAGGCTCTTGAGTGAAAACACCCAGCGCAGCGGCCGCAATGGGTTGAGCGAAGCCAAGTCGATCTTCGCCTTGCTGGGGGTGCGCGATTCCGGCAGCACGAAAAAGGCCAGCAGCAGGTTGGCGGTGTTCAGCACTGCCGCCGCGATGAAGGGCAGCCGCAGCCAATGATCGCCCAAGGCGCCACCCAGCACCGGGCCGATGATGAAGCCGATGCCGAACATGGCATTGAACAGGCCGAAGCGCCGTGCCCGCTTATCCTCAGGCGAGATGTCGGTGATATAGGCCATGGCCACCGAAATATTGGCGCCGGTCAGCCCCGCAATGGCGCGGCCGATCAGCAGCAGCCACAGGCTCGGCGCGAAGGCGAGGAACAGGTAGTTGATGGCGGCGCCCGCGATGGAAATCAGCAATACGGGCCGCCGTCCGAGCCGGTCGCTGAGCGAACCGAGCACGGGCGCGCAGATGAACTGCATGATCGCATAGAGCGCAGTCATGATGCCGATATAGGGCGCCACGTTTTCGGCATGGGTCACCTCCTGCAGCAGCGAGGGCAGGATGGGGAAAATGAGGCCGATGCCAACGGCATCGAGGACAATGGCCGTGAAGATGACGGCGAGGGGTCTGTTCATGTGGCCGTGCTCCGGCGCAAACATGCAGCGCCGCGCGGCGCCCATGGTGCGCGATTGAGCCTGATCGTGTCAGGCGGTGATGTGTTGGAGCCGCTGGCCGAGGCATGCCTTGGGCATGGACGGCTTGTGCTTGACCACCTGGACGACCATTCGTCCACCTATTTACTCCGCCACTGAGCGGATCAAGGAAAGCGGTCGCTTTTCGCGACATGCGTCAAATACGCCTGATGGCGGAACACGGCAAGCGCTTTCGCGGCGGCGGGTAGCCGAGCATCGAGCCGGCTTGCCCGCCGGCAAAAAAGCCGCTACCAATCAAATTTGAGGTACGTACCTCATATTTTGGAGGGGAGAGCCAAAAATGCCGGACTTCAAGGTCGATCCGGACTTCACCATCACCGATGAGCAGACGCTGCGCAGTCTATTTCCGGCGCAAACGGCGCTGGCCATTCACAAGTGCCAGAGCCTGCTCGATAGCTATGCGCAGGACTTTATCCGGCGCTCGCCTTTCGTGTGTATCGGCACCCAGCATGCCGATGGCCGGGCCGATGTCAGCCCGCGCGGCGATCCGGTCGGCTTTGTCGAAATTCTCGATCAGCACACGCTGGCTATCCCGGACCGTCCCGGCAATAACCGGCTCGATAGCCTGGTCAATATCCTGGCCAATCCCAATGTTGGCCTGCTGTTCATCATTCCCGGCTTTGACGACACGCTGCGCGTCAACGGGCAGGCGAGCCTCGTAACTAACCCGGCCATTCTGGGCGGGATGAGCGTCAATGGCCGCCAGCCAAAGCTCGCCATCGTGATCAAGGTCAGCGAAGCCTTCATGCATTGCGCCAAGGCGTTCCGGCGCTCGCATTTGTGGGACCCTGAACACTTTCAGGATCGCCGTGACATGCCCTCGCTGTCCAAGATCATCCTGGACCAGACCACCGGTGCGCCCAGCGACGCCGAGGCCATGCGCCAGATCGATGCCGATCTCGAAGTCGAATACAAGAAGTCGATGTACTAGCGCGGGGCAGGGGCCCGGCCTGCTGCAAACAGCGGCCGGGCATCAGCTCATTTCGCCGCGGCAATGCCGTTGAGCACGGTCATGTCCTCGTCCGACAGCACAATATCGGCGGCGAGCAGGTTTTCCTGCAGATGCGCTACCGAGGACGTGCCGGGGATCAGCAGGAGATTGGGCGAGCGCCGCAGTAGCCAGGCCAGCGCCACCTGCATCGGGGTGGCACCCAGCCGGCTAGCCACCTCGGACAGCGCCGATGACTGCAGCGGGGTGAAGCCGCCCAGCGGGAAGAATGGCACATAGGCAATGCCCGCCTGCGCCAGCTCATCGATCAGGGCATCATCTTCCCGATGCGCCAGATTGTACTGGTTCTGCACGCATACGATCGGCACCAGCTTGCGCCCTTCGGCCACCTGCGCCGCGGTGGCGTTGCTCAGCCCGATATGGCGCACCAGGCCCCGGCTTTGCAGCTCCGCCAGCGCCGTCAGCGGCGCCTCGATCGAGCCCTCGGTCGGCCCCATGCCGAACATGATCCGGAGGTTGACCACTTCGAGTACGTCGAGGCCCAGATTTTTACGGTTATCCTCGACCGCCTGCGCCAGGTCGGCAGCGGAAAAGGCCGGCAACCACGAGGCATCGGCTCCGCGTACGGCACCGATCTTGGTGACGATGACCAGATCGTCCGGATAGCTGGGCAGCGCCTCGCGGATCAGCTGGTTGGTAATGTGCGGCCCATAGAAGTCGCTGGTGTCGATATGATTGATCCCCTGCGCGATCGCTTCGCGCAACACGGCGCGAGCGGCGTCGGGATCGCGCGGTGGCCCGAACACGTGGGGGCCGGCGAGCTGCATTGCACCATAGCCCAGGCGCTTTACGTGACGCTGGCCCAGGGCAAAGGTTCCGGCTGCTGCTAAGTTGGACATGATCATCTCCATTATTACGCCGCCAAGATAAGGTTTGCCCATTGCCAGAATAATGGGTCACAATCCGCACGGGCTGTCCGATAAGGCGTACAATGAGTCCCGATCTCAATGACCTCAAGGCTTTCGCCGCCGTTGTGCGCAATGGCGGCTTTCGCGATGGCGCCCGCGAGACGGGCAAGAGCGCGTCGAGCCTGAGCGATGCCGTCCGCCGGCTCGAGGCTGCCTTGGGCGTGAGGCTGCTCAACCGCACCACCCGCAGCGTCTTGCCCACCGAAGCGGGGCGCGACCTGCTGGCGCGGCTCGAGCCCGCTTTGCAGGAAATCCAGGCGGCCATGGATGTGGTCAATGCCCATCGCGAGCAGCCCATGGGCACGCTGCGGCTCAATGTGCCGGTCAGCGCCACCCGCACCGTCTTGCCCGCCATCATCCCGGCCTTCCTCGCCGCCTATCCCGATATCAGGGTGGAGATCGTCGCCGAGGAGAGTTTCGTCGATATTCTGGCCACTGGCTGCGATGCCGGCATTCGCTATGAGGAACGCCTAGCCCAGGACATGATCGCCGTGCCGATCGGCCCGCGCGTGCAGCGCTTTGCCCTGGGCGCCTCCGCCGCCTATCTGGGCCGTCGCGGCCGCCCCGAACACCCCCGCGATCTGCTCAGCCACGCGTGCCTGCAAGGCCGCTTTCCCAGCGGTGTACTGTTCTCCTGGGATTTCGAGCGCAACGGCGAGACGGTGAGTATCGAGCCGCAAGGTCCGCTCATCGTACAGGCCGGCGCCGCGACGGAACTGGCCATCGATGCCGCCATTGCCGGCACCGGCATTGTGGCCCTGTTTGAAGATTGGCTGCGCCCGCATTTCCTCAGCGGCGCACTTCTGCCGGTGCTCGAGCCCTGGTGGGTCAGCTTTTCCGGCCCATTCCTCTATTATCCCGGCCGCCAGCTGGTGCCCGCACCGCTGCGGGCCTTCGTCGACTTCGTCCGGAAAATGCAACATTCGGTGCCGGCCAAAGGGGAGTGAAACCGCCATGAGTGACAAGATCAGGACGGGCGGGTGCCTCTGCGGCGCCGTGCGCTACGAAGTCTCGGGCGAGCCCTATATTGCCGGCCTGTGCCACTGCACCAAGTGCCGCAAGCTGACCGGCTCGGCCTTTTCAGCCACGGCAAACTAGCGCCAGGACCAGTTCACCATGACCGGCAATGTACAAACCTATGACCGCCGCCAATTCTGCCCCGCCTGCGGCTCGCGCCTGTTCTTCCTGTTCGAAGATGGCGTCGAAATCTTCCTCGGCACGCTCGACACCGCCCCCTACGACATCCCGCCCCATCTCGAAGTCTGGACCATCCGCCGCGAACCCTGGTTGCCCCACATCCCCGGCGTCGACCTGCACGAGCACAACCCGCCGCCGCTGTGATTAGCCTAAAGGACTGCCGTGCCATCGAGGACGTCGCTGCCGCCAGGCCGATAGCTGTCTGGCTCCAGAGTTAATACCCCGATTGGACCACATTCCGGTCTATTTCGTAGGCGGGGACATTTTCCGGCGCAGCCAGGCGTCGCCGCTGGCTGGCGGCATTTCGCTCTGCAATGAGTGCTGCTTTAAGTTCGGCTCGTGTGTAGCCAATGTCATTGAGCAGCCGGGGATCGTCTGGGATGTCCCGGATGCCACCATAAAGTTCATACTCCAGTTTGATTTCCTGAATCAGTGCGTGAATCAGCCTTCCGATCAAAGACGTCATTTCTGTTCTCCGCGTCTGTGGTCGGATGACGCTAGGCCGTTGGCGCCGATCGCTCAAACGAGTATAAGGCAGCTCAGATAACCTGAGGTTGTCCGATGAAGCGCAGCCGTCTACCCCTTACCGCGTTGCGCGCCTTCGAAGCGGCTGGTCGGCACCAGAGCTTCAAGAAGGCGGCCGAAGAATTGGCCGTGTCCGAAGCCGCCATTAGCCGGCAAATCCGGGACCTCGAGGGCCAACTCAGCGGCGCCTTGTTCGAGCGGGGGCATCGCAATGTCCGGCTGACCTCGGGCGGGGCGCGGCTATTGGGGCAACTGACGAAGAGTTTCGATGCCATCGACACGGCCTTGTCCGAACTGCTCGCGCCGCCACGCAAAAAGCGAGTATTCGTCAGCGTCGAACCGACCTTCGCCACGCTGTTTCTGATCCCCCGGCTTGCCGAGTTCACTATCGCACACCCCGATATTGATGTTCAGATTGAAAGCAGTTCGATGCTCGTGGATCTAAGCGGTGACGATGCTGGCGTCGCCGTTCGCTACAGCCTCACCGACAAGAGTTGGCCACGGTTGGAGGCCCGGCATCTTATCGACAATCTGCTCACGCCCGTGGTCGCTGTCGGGCACTTGAAGATCGAGATTAAATCCCCTTTGGACATTGCAAAAATTCCGCTCCTGCGAGACGAAAACGAAGCGCCATGGCAGCGCTGGCTTGCTATTGCCGGGGTCCAGGTACGCCCGACATGGGGGCCGGTTTTTTCAAACGCCGCGATAGCCCTGCAAAGCGCCCAGCTCGGGCATGGCGCCGCCCTTGCTGACCGTCACCTGGCCGATCGCCTCCTCAGTGATGGCCACCTCCGCGCACCGTTCGATCTGGATATTGAAAATGGTGCATATTGGCTGGTGGCACGGAGCTTCGCCAAGCTCACAATGTCGGAGAGGACGTTTTGCGACTGGCTCGTGGCGGCCGTGGGCATCTCCGGAAAATCACCCGCCTCCCGCTAAAAGCGGTCAAACGCCGCAAGCGAAAGCCGATACCGGGTTTGCCACTGGCCCAGCGCGTAGGCTGCTCTCGCATCGGCGGGTTCTCTGGTTATGCCAAATGGGACGAGCCGATATTGCCGCTCGCTGATCCCCGCCTTGATGAACTTGGCAATCATCGCTACCAAAACTGCATTGCGACCCTGCAGGATAGTGATGCGGTGACCAAAGTTGAGCGGGCTTCATTTGGTCAATTGCTGCTTTATCCCGGCTTCGTGCGGCTGTGGATGGCTGATGGGCTTTCCAATTTCGGGACGTTCATTTTCGGACTGTCGCTGCAGCTCTTGCTGATCCACACGCTCAATGCCGACCAGCTGGAGATCGGCTGGGTGCGGTCCGCGCAGTGGCTGCCCTCACTGTTGTTCGGGCTTTTGGCGGGCGTGGTCGTTGATCGTGTGCAGCGCAAGCGATTACTGATCGCCACCGATATTGCGAGTTGTGTGCTGCTGCTGGCGATTGCCACCATGGGCTTGTTGGGAATGCTCTCCCCGTTTGGGATGGCGGTCCTGGTCTTCCTGCTCGGCACCGCTGCGGTATTGCAGGGTGGGGCGCATCAATCATTCACCGCCGACCTGCTGCCGCCAAGCCTTCTTGCTTCGGGCAACGTGGCGCTGACCCAGACCTATACCGCAGCCCAGACACTAGGCCCCTTGCTTGCAGGGGTACTGGCAGGTGTCGTTGGCGCGCCGGTCACCATGCTGATCAACGCTGCTACCTACGCCGCCTCGGCGGTGCTGTTGGCCGGCGTGCCCGGCAGGCAGCCCGCCGAGCGCACGGCGCGGTCCTCGCTCGGCGCCGACCTGCGGGAAGGAATTGCCTGGGTCTACCGGCATCCGTTCCTCGCTCCCTATGCGCTTTGCCTGCATGTCTGGTTCATCGGCAATGCTATCGCCGGAACGGTTTACATCTTCCATGCGACGCGCCTGGGTCTCGATGGGGGCGCCGTCGGGTTGACGCTGGGAATGGCGGGTCTGGCCGGGGTGATCGGGGCGGGGCTGGCGGAACGGACGGCGCGGCTGCTCGGGACGGGCAAGGCCATCCTCTGCTGCGACTTTCTGACCGGGTTCGCCTGGCTGATGGTGGCGGTGACGCCGCAGACTGGCGTCGCACTCTATGCGCTCTGCGCCGCGCAATTCGTCTATGGCATAGGGCTTGGCCTGCGCGGCCCCCTTGAGATGAGTTTCCGCAACGCGGTGACGCCCTCGCGGCTGCGGGGACGGATGAACACGACGATTCGCTCGATAAACTGGGGCCTGATCGCGCTGGCAGCGCCGCTAGGCGGCTGGCTGGCCTTGCAATTCGGCGATCGGGCCGCACTGACAATTGCGGGCACAATAATGGTGGGGACGGGCACAGCCCTGCTACTCTCACGGTTCCGCCACGCCGCCATGCCCACTGACGCACCCGGCTGAAAGCACCTAGCCGCGGTCAAACGCCTCCGGCATCAATTTTCCGGTCTGCAAGAGATGCTGCAGCGCATAGGCGATCGAGAGCGCGTCGTCCAGGCCATCGTGGCCCTGCAACGGTGGATGCTGGACGCCATAATAGTCTGCCAGAGTGCTGCTCTTGGTTTTCTTCAAGTCCTCCTCCGGCATGCCGGCAGCGAGGACCAGCTTGACTACGTTGTTAAAGCGGGAGGCACGAATTGGGGGCACGATACCGGCGACAAAGCAACTGATGCCCAGCATGTTCAGCTCGTCCTTGCCCCAAGACCAGAAGCCGGCCCCATCGGAGAATTGGTCCAGTCCGTCAAGGGCCTCTTGTAGTGGCCTGCCTTCGGCTGCAATGGTGTCCTCGGTAATTCCCGTCAGTTCGGTGAAAAAGGCGTCAAGAGCGTATCTTTTGCCGTGCCTATCCAAGGGCAGGACATGAGCCCGGTAGTTTTCGATCAGTGGAAAATCGTCTTCGAGGCCCAGCTTCACAGCGCCCACTTGGGCGATGATTGGGTCAGGGTCCTGAGGGCCGTTCCACATTCGGCGGGGTGAATCGATAAGGCACAAAAACTCACAGTCAAAAATGATCGCCGTCTTCACGAAAGCCGTCTCCCCTCCAGTCTACCCCAGCAGCGTAACCCATAGCCTAGCAATCAGCTAGACGAGCAGCGCCGATGAAAGGCGCTCCCTTACGAATCTTTGGGCGTGCGGCCGCGATAGACTGCCGTGCGCAACTCATTGGCATAGTGGCCCAGATCGGGCATGCCGCTGGCTTGCGCCGCGGCGATTTCGCCTTCGATATTGTAGGGGAGGCGGACGAAGTTGATGGACCAGGGCAGCGCGGCCTCGGCGCCGTAGGCGCCTTGCAGGACGGCATAGCAGGCCAAGGGTATCTCAAGCGGGTTGCCCACGCTGCCGGCATTGAACAACGTGCGATTTTCAAAATTGAGCATATAGGCGGTGTGAAGATCGCCATAACCCACAATGTGCGGTTCGGGGCCGAAACCGGTGAAGTTGGTATTGTCGAACATGGCGCGATGCGCCTCGCGCGGCCCGGCCATATGCACGCGGTTGAACACCCCGGTCTGGCTGGCGTGAAACAGCCGTACTCGCCGGCCACTGAGCATGAAGTCGAAGCTGCCGGGCAGGGAAGCGAGATAGGCCAGACGCTCCTGACCCAGTTGTGCGCGGTGCCACTTGAGCACCGGCAGGCCATTATCGGGATGTCCCGAAACATCGGCGTCCCAATTACCGCCGACGGTGACTTCACACACTGCGCGACAGCGATCTACGACCTCAGACGACCGCGGCCCTTTGCCCACCAGGTCGCCCAGGTTGAATATCCGGGTAATGCCGGCTTGCTGGATATGCGCGAGCACTGTTTCCAGCGCCGTCAAATTCCCATGCACATCGGAGATGATGGCGATCCGCTCACCTGCGTCCTGTGACCGATCCAATCATTCGCTCCGTTTGTGGCATTGGTTCCAATGCTGTGGCAGCCCTCGGTCCATGGTGCGGTTCCTTCAGTTACCAAACCTGCAAGCGGACGTTCACCATCTTTGTAGCAACATGTCACTTCGCGTTGCAGTGATGGTCCGAAAGAACGAAATTGCGTCTGAGCAGAGTGGTAGGAACCGTGACCGAGTGGCTAAATTAATCGCGAAACCCGCATCATGGGATATCTCGCTTCTTATTGTCATTCTGATATTGAACAGCTTTGTGCCCAGCATTTTTGCCGCATTTGGCGTCAGAAGCTTGTTCATTGGGCTGGCTTGCGGCTTCATAAACTTGGCGCTCTGCGTGGCTGGCTATTTGACGGGCCGTTTTCGCATATTTTGGGGGCTATGGGCGCTTTCTTCCGTGATCGTGCTTATCCTCTTTGGCATGGTAAATCCGCTCGGGGCAGTCATGGTCCTGTGGAAGATTTGATCCTCGAAATCGAGGCAGCCTAGCATTTGCAGCGAGCGGAGGGGCAGGTGCCTGCCTCGCACAGACCGAACCTACGCCATCGCACCCGCACAGCTCATCGCGCCAAACCACAATTCCGAACCGCCATTCATCAAACCGTCGCCGATTATCGGGTACACGGCCGGCACGGGGCGGTTTGTCGCGTTGTCCACCGGGTCATTTGTGTGCTTGCCCGGGCTCGCCTGCGCGCATATATAGGCCGCCTAAGGGGTGCATTGGAGTTGAGTCTACTGATGTCTTCGGTTGTTGACCTAGTTGAATACCGGCCCAGTGATGACGAGCCGTTCATGAATCCGCGCCAGCGCGAGTATTTCCGGGCTAAGCTGAATACCTGGAAGGACGAGATCCTTCGCGAAAGCCGCGAGACGCTCGCCAATCTTCAGGAAGAAAGCCAGAACCACCCCGATATGGCCGATCGTGCCAGTTCGGAGAGCGATCGCTCGCTGGAACTGCGCACCAGGGATCGCCAGCGCAAGCTGATTTCCAAGATCGATGCCGCGCTCAAGCGCCTTGATGATGGCACCTATGGCTATTGCGAGGAAACCGGCGATCCGATTGGCCTGGCCCGGCTCGATGCCCGCCCGACCGCGACGCTGAGCCTCGAGGCCCAGGAAATGCATGAGCGGCGCGAAAAGGTCTACCGCGACGAATGATCCGATAGCACCACAGAATTAAGGGCCCGCTTGCCACAAGCGGGCCCTTTGTCGTTTCCACATCCATCAGCTCAGAAGCCGAACACGCCGGTGAGGCTGGACTGGCCGTTGCCGTTCTGCACGCAGGAGCCATTGGTGTTCTGGCCGAACTGGAACAGGCCGCAGCTATTGTTGTCGCCATTCTGATGGATCGTGCCGTTGTGGCCATTGCCATTCTGCACGATGACGCCGTTATTGCCCGAGCCGGTCTGGCTGCCGCCAGCGGAATTGCCATTGCCGTGCTGGCTGACATTGGCACCCGTGGCGTTCATCCCCTGAAACAGCGAATAGAGGCCAAGCCCCAGGCCGAGCATCTGCGCCTCATCGGAATTGGTGGGGGCGTAGCTGATGGAAACCTGGCCGGCGGCAGTGGCCGGGGTGGCAATCGCGGCGACGCCGATGGCGGCAGCGACAAGGGCGGCAAGAGTGGTCTTGATGATCTTGGTGGTCATGGCGTCTCTCCTGTTTGTTGTGCGCTGGCTGTTGTCCAGCTGATGGTTTGACTATGCAGGGGAGCGGCTGAACCGATCTGGAGCGCGATATTCACTCGGCGTTCACAGTCCGTGCACCAATTGGGCCAAAGTGCTAACGCAAAAAGGGCCTCAGCGAACTGAAGCCCCTATGGGTGTCGGCGATGCAGTCTTGATTCAAAGCGTGGTGACAAGGTCCTGATCGCAATCGAGTTTCTGGCCATTGGCCGTCACTTCGAACACCAGATCATATTTGGACCCGGCATTGATCATGACTTTGCCGAGCGAAACCTTGTCATGCGCCGCCGCCGAGAAATTGCCGCCCTGGCTGATATTGCTGCTGCCGCCAGAACCCGAGCTTTGCAGCCGGAACTGGTAGGAGCCATTGACCGCTACATCGGTGCGCAGTGCCCCTTCGAGCATGAGCATGCCGTTCTGGGTGGTCGAGGTTATGCCGCACTGCACCGGGCCGGTGGTGGTGGTTCCGGCCTGCCCGCTGGTCACGGCGAAGGCTGCAAGGCTTAGGCCGAACAGGGCAGGGATGACGCCTAAACGTTTGTCGAAGCTAAGCATTTCTAAAAATCTCCCGTTCTAGGATGCAGCCGGAAGGAACAGGCCCTTCCGGCTCAAGGTCATCAAGCATCAGGGGCAGGCCTGGACGAACGCGGTGACATTGCCGGCACCGGCCTGGGTGACATTAGCGCTGCAGCCATTGCCGACCTGCACGCCGGCGGCGACATTGCCATTGCCGTCCTGGGTCAGGATAGCGGTGTGGTTGTCGCCGAACTGGCCGACGCCGGCGGCATTGTTGTTGCCGTGCTGCCAGGTGTCGCCATAGTTGTTATTGCCCTGCTGGCCGATGGCGCCGACATTGTTGTGGCCGGACTGATGGCCGATGGCCGAGTTCCAATTGCCGGTCTGGGAAATGCCCAGGCTGTTGTTCCAGCCGGACTGGTTGCCGCCGGCGGCATTGCCGAAGCCCCACTGATTGACCCAGACGCCAGCGGCCATGGCGGGCGCTGCGGTGACGGCGAGCATTGCGGCGATTGCGGTGGTGATGACGATGCGCTTCATTTGACTTCTCCTGTTTGGCGGCGCTCCCTCCGAGCGCTTCTTGCCGATGACGATTGGTTTAAACAGGCGAGCCGGAACGCTGACTGAACCCCGGATTCAGATTCCGTTCATTCTCAAAAAAAGCGCAGCGGCGGGTTTTACCCCAGCGCGATCTCCCGCTCGATGCCGATGGCGTCGAGGAAATCGCGGTCATGGCTGACCACCAGCAAGGCTCCGTCATAGCCGCGCAAACCGGCCTCCACCTGCTCGATGGCATGGATATCGAGGTGGTTGGTCGGCTCGTCGAGGATCAGCAATTGCGGCGGATTATTACCGCCAATGGTGCAGGCCAGTCCAGCCCGCAGGGTTTCCCCGCCGCTGAGCGTACCTACCAATTGCAGCGCAGCGTCGGCCCGGAACATGAAGCGAGCCAGCGCCGCTCGTCCGGTATTCTCATCCGCATCGGGATTGAGGCGGCGGAAATTGTCGCGAATGCTGAGGGCAGGGTCGAGCAGGCTCACGGTCTGGTCGAGCAGGGCATAGGGCACCAGGATACGCACCGCGCCAGCGGTGGGCGGCAGATCGCCCGTCAGCAGCCGCAGCAGCGTCGTCTTGCCCGAGCCATTGGGGCCGGTGATGGCCACGCGCTCCGGCCCGATAATGCTGAACGAGGCGTTGGCAATGATCGGCGCCTCGGGCACAGGTCCGCCGCTGAGGCTATCGACCTGCAATACGGTGCGACCTGCTGGAAGGCCCGAGGGCGTCAATGTGACAGAGAGCGGGGTGAGGATTTCGATCTGTGATCTGGCCTCGCTGGCGGCTTCAGATGCCTCGGCACGCAAGCGGCTGGCCAGCCGCGCATTGCCGCCGCTGGTGTTTTCCGAATTTTCCTTCATGCCGCCCAGCATGATGCGCGGAATGTCGCCCTTGGCCGCCTTGCGCTTACCCGCGCCATCCTTGCGCGCCTTCTTCTCCGCGACGGCCTGCAGCTTGCGGTCGACTTCGGCCACCTTGCGTTCGGCCGAGGCCAATTGGTGCTCGGCCGAGGCCAGTTCCAGCGCCTTGCGCTCGCTGTAATGGTCCCAATTGCCGCCATAGGTCTTGGCGCCCAGGCTGGTGAGTTCGACGATAGAATCCATTTCGCGCAGCAAAGTGCGATCATGGCTGACCACGATCGCTCCGCCGCGCCAGCGATGCAGCAGGTCGGCCACGGCCTGCCGGCCATCGGCGTCGAGATTATTGGTGGGCTCATCGAGCAGGATCATGTCGGGCTTGGCGAGGATCAGCCGGGCGAGCGATAGCCGGGTGCGCTGGCCGCCGCTCAATGTCGATATCAAGCGGTCGGTGTCGAGGGCCGGCAATTGTACCTCGGCCAGCGTAGTCTCGATGCGGCCGGGCAGGGACCAGTCGGCTTCGCCGGCGTCGTCGGCAGTGCCGAGACCCTGTTCGAGGCGATTCAGCCGCGCGAGTTCACCGGCAATACCCAAATGGCCAGCGACCGTTTCAGCAGGATCGACCTGTACGGATTGTTCCAGCACGCCCAGCGTGCCGGTTATGCTGATCGAGCCGGATGAGGGTGAAACCTCTCCCGTGATCAGGCGGAGCAGGGTGGATTTGCCTGTGCCGTTGCGGCCGATCAGTCCGGTGCGTTCACTGCCGAAGCTGAGGTCGAGGCCGGTGAAAAGTGGCTGATTGTCAGGCGTGGAATAGGAGACTTGGTGCAGCGTGATGGAGGTAGGCATGGACAGATTCCGAATGAGCGATGCGGATGAGGCAGTCGGTCATCGAGAATTCCATTGGGTACCGTCCGGTCTGTGCTGCGGGTGGGTTGAAAATAGGCAGGGTGGTGGAGATGTCAAGTTTTGGCGGCTTCTTTGCCCCCAAAGACCTCATGGTGAGCCTGTCGAACCACGAGGTCGGGCGAGTGGAGGCTTGAGTGCCACGACCTCGTCCTTCGACAAGCTCAGGATGAGGTCTACTGGGGATTCGCTGGTTGGGATCCATACCCGTCGCACCGTCATTGCCCGGCTTGTCCGGGCAATCCATGTTGCAGCGCATGCGGGGCGATGGATCACCCGGACAAGCCGGGTGATGACGGTGGTGGTGGGGCGGGCCGACCGAAAATTGATTCCGCCGTTGCCTCTACCGCTGTGATCTATCTACAAAACTACGCCAGATACCGCTTCTTCAAATGCGCTTTGAAGAAGTCCGCATTCAGCGGCTCGCCCGTGGCGCGGGTAATCAGCTCAGGCGTCGACCAGCGCGAGCCCTGGCTCCAGATATTGTCCGAGCGCCACTGATTGACGCCGGTGAAGTCGCCCTTGCGAATGTCCTCGCGCACCTTGGGTTGTGCCTTTTCCAGCGCTGCCCATTGCTGGGCCGCGATCATGGCGCCCAGTGTGTAGCTGGGGAAGTAGCCGAAGGCCCCGCCCGGCCAATGTACGTCCTGCATCGGGCCGTCCTTGGGGTCGGCCAGGGTGGAGAGGCCCAGATATTCGGTCATCTTGGCGTCCCAGGCCTCGGGAATCTGGCTGGCCTCGAGCTTGCCGTTGACCAGATCCTGTTCCAGTTCGTAGCGCAGGATGACGTGGAGCGGGTAGGTGACTTCGTCGGCATCGACGCGGATATAGCCGCGCTCGACATAGTTCACTTCGCTCAGGATATCGGCGATGTCCCAGCCGGGAATGGCATCTTCGCCCAGATGCAGATGCACCAGCGGCAGGGCGAATTCCCAGAATTCGGGACTGCGCGACAGCTGCATTTCCACGAACAGGCTCTGGCTTTCGTGAATGCCCATGCCGCGTGCCTTGCCCAGCGGCCAGTGCGACCACTCCTTGGGCAGGCCCTGCTCGTAGAGCGCGTGACCCGTCTCGTGCAGCACGCCCATCAGCGAGGACAGGAATTCGTCGGTGCGGTAACGCGTGGTCATGCGCACATCGGTTGGCACACCGCCGCAGAAGGGGTGGTGCGACACGGCCAGTGAGCCATGGGTGAAGTCAAAGCCCACCGCGCGCATGGCGGCAAGGCCAAGCTCGCGCTGCTTTTCAATGGGGTAGGGGCCGCTCAGCGCCTTGCGGGGCCGCTTGGCGAGGCGTTCTTCCTGGGCGGCCAGTGCCTCGGGCACGAAGCCCTTGAGGAAGCTCTTGAGATCGCCGAACACCAGATCGAGATCGGCCGTGCGATTGCCGGGATCGTATTGCTCCATCAGCGCGTCATAGGGCGCCAGCTTCAGTGCCTCGGCGCGCAATTGAGCTTCTTCACGCACCAGCGCCACGACGCCTTCAAATGCCGGCAGGAAGCTGTCCCAGTCATTCTTGGCGCGCAGCTCGCGCCACAGCTGTTCCGAGCGCATGGTAGCCGCCGTGCGGCGCTCGACGAATTCGGTGGGCAGGCAGGTGGCGTTGACATAGCTGCGCCGGAATTCAACCAGCGCCAGCTTCTGGTCTTCCGACTCAACCTCTGTTTCCGCCGCCGCGATCCAATCGGCGATTTCGGGCGCGGTCGATTGGGCATGATAGAGCCCGGCCAGGTTGGACATGGCCTCGGCCCGCTTTTCCCCGCCGCCAACGGCCATGTGGGTGGCTTCGTCAGCCCCCAGAATGGACAGCGCATGCTCCAGCGCTTCGAGTTTGCGGCCGAGATCGTCGAGTTTGCTGAAGGACATGGGCAGGCTCCAAATTTGCGCCCAGAGGTGTTCCATAGCTCGGCGTTAAGGGCAAGGTGTGCCCATAAAAGGGGAAGAGGCGCAGCCGGGGAGACTGCGCCT
Source organism: Hyphomicrobiales bacterium (assembly GCA_900470445.1). GTDB lineage: Bacteria > Pseudomonadota > Alphaproteobacteria > Rhizobiales > Devosiaceae > Devosia. The sequence continues at coordinate 38,939 of UCAU01000013.1, forward strand.
CTGGGGAAGGCCGGATCTGTTCTGGAGCCGGCCAGGCAAGGTCCTTCTGGACTCCGCCGGGAGCGCCCGGCCGCACCATTGGGGGAATGTGCGGCGGGAAACTGGGAGGTGGCGCGCTGCCTAGAAAGGCAGGATGGCGTCCATCACCTGCTGGCCGTAGCGGGGCTGCTGGACATCGGTGATCTGGCCGCGGCCGCCGTAGGAGATGCGGGCTTCGGCGATCTTGGCCGAGGGGATGGTATTGTTGGCGCGGATATCGGAGGGGCGCACGATGCCGGTAACGATCAGGTCGCGGACTTCGAAATTCACCCGCACTTCCTGGCGACCCTCGATCACCAGATTGCCGTTGGGCAGGATCTGGGTGACCACGGCCGCAACCGAGGTTTCCAGGCTTTCCGAGCGGTTGACGGAGCCGGCGCCCTTATTGGCCATGCCCGAGGTGAAGTCGACGGCGGCGGAGGGATCGATGGCGCCGGCCGAAACGTCCTTGATGGCAGTGCCCAGGATGCCGCCCATGCCGGCGCTATTGGTGGCGCTGCGGCTGGAATTGGTGGCGTTGTCGATCTGGGCGCTGTCATTGATGGTCACGACGATGGTCAGGATATCACCGATGCGGTGGGCGCGCTCATCCTTGAAGAAGCCGCGGGCCGAGGTGCGGTAGAGCGAATTGGCCTGGTAGGTATCGGCAATGGCTTCGGGCATCGGCATGCGCACCGGCTGATAGCCGGCCACGGTCGTGGGGTCCTCGATGGCGGTCAGCACCGGGGCCTTGCCCACATTGGCGAGGCGATCTGTGGTGGTGCAGGCAACGAGCGAGCCGGTGAGCAGCAGCAGGGCGGAGAGTTTGACGAGCAGCATTTTAGGGGCTCCTGAGCTTAGAGGCCGGCAATTGAAAGGGGGGCGGCGCTGACCTCGACAGCACCGGCGGCAATGGCGGTGGCGTTGATGACGCGCTTGGAGATGAGGTTGAGCACCTGCACCGGCCCGCCGGTGGCGGCGCTGGTAATGGCCTGGCCCTTGACGGTCAGCGTCATCGGGCCCTTACGGAAATAGATGGTGACCAACTGGTTCTTGGCGATCAGCTGGGGGATGGCGACGTCGGATGGCTTGAGCATCATGCCCTCGCGGGTCTGACGAGTCAGCGCCATGCCCACCAGCTGGTGGAACTGGGCAATTCCTGCGGTCTCGGCAAAGCGCAGCGCCACCGGGCGCATCTCGATATCGTCGGCCGACAGCACGGCGCCCGCGGGCAGGTTGGCCTTGAGATGGGGCGCCGCGATCATCAGTTCGATCGTGCCGGCAACATCGAGCGGCTGGGCTTCGCCGGCAATCGCGAAGCGGGCGGTGAAGGCGCCGGTGCCCGGCAGGTAGCGTAGGCTGATAATGCTGGCGGGCTCGGCGACCGGTTCGGCGTTGAACGGGGCGATGCGTGTGTTGAACAGCATGTCGGCCGTCATGCCATCGGCAATGATACCGCGCTGGCGCAGGTCGGCGGTAATCAGAGCGGTGAGGCTTGCTTCATCCACGACGCTGCTCGCGCGAGTCACGCGGCTGGCGGTGGCGCCGCTATTGTCGAACCCCGTAATGCCCACGCGCGCGGCGGCTGCGGTGATGTCGGCCAGTGGCACCAACCCGCTGGTGCCCGGCTTGGGCGAGCGGAACAGGGGCTGCTCGGCGTCGATCCCGGCCTGCTCGAACATGTCGCCCACGGTGACCACCGCGGCCGAGACAACGATGTCGGTCTTGAGCACGGGCGCGGCAAAGGCGGTGCCGATCAGCAGTGCGGTGGCGAGAGCGGCAAGCAATGTACGGGTCATCTATGCTCTCCCTTAGCGAAGTTGGCTGGTGGCCTGCATCATCGTGTCGGCGCCAGAGATGATGCGGGCATTCATCTCGTAGGCGCGCTGGGCAGCGATGAGATCAGCGATTTCGGTGACCGAATTGACATTGGCCATTTCGAGATAGTTCTGCAGCAGATTGCCGGTGCCGTCCCGATTGGGCAGCTCCACCTGAGCCGGGCCGCTGGCGGCGGTTTCGGTGAAGAGGTTATCGCCCAGCGATTCCAGGCCCGATTTGTTGACGAAGCGGGCGAGCTGGAGCTGGCCCAACTCAGTCGGGTTGGTGTCATTGTTGAGATAGGCTTCGACCACGCCATCGGCCGAGATCGACACCGAGGTGGCGGTGCCCGGAATGGTGATATTAGGCTCGATGGCATAGCCGCTCGAATTGACCAGCGTGCCCTCGGCGCTGCGCTCGAATGAGCCGTCGCGGGTGTAGCCGGTGCGGCCATCGGGCATGGTGACCATGAAGAAGCCTTCGCCGCGAATGGCGACATCGAGCTCACGTTCGGTCATGCTCACACTGCCCTGGCTCATCACGCGGGGGGTGGAGACGGTGCGCACGCCCGAGCCGATCTCGAGGCCGGCCGGCAGCATGGTGCCCTGGTCCGAGGTTTGCGAGCCGGCGCGGGTGATCTGCTGGTAGAGCAGGTCCTGGAATTCGGCGCGCTGGCGCTTGTAGCCAGTGGTACGCATGTTGGCGATATTGTTGGAAATAACTTCGACGTTGCGTTCCTGAGCGCTCATGCCGGTCGATGCGATGTAGAGGGCTTTCATGGCTTTTCCTCAGGACTTAAGCGTTGGCATCGCCGAGACGCTGAATGGCCGAGCGGCGGAGCTCGTCCTGTTTCTGCGTCAGCGAGGCGATGGATTCGTAGGAGCGGGTGACGCGGATCATCTCGGCCATTTCGGAGACGCCCGACACGTTGGAGCGTTCGACAAAGCCCTGCATGGCGCGGGTATTGGTTGCCGCGACGGGCGTGCCGCCGGCATAGAGATTGGCGCCCTCGCGGGTCAGGTCCTGCACATTGGCGAATTCGACCAGGCGCAACCGGTCCTTGGGGCCGGCGCTGGAGCTGACCGAGCCGTCGGCGGCAATCTCGATGCCGCTTTCTTCGGGGCCGAACTGGATCGGACCGCCTTCGCCGAGTACCGGGTTGCCGTTGAGGTCGACCAGCGTGCCGTTATTGCTGATCTGGAAGGAGCCGGACTTGGTCCAGCGTTCGCCGGCGCCGGTCTGCACGGCGAAGAAGCCTTCGCCATTGAGCGCGACATCGAGCTCGTTGCCGGTCTGCACCATGGCGCCGCCCGACATGTCATGCATCGTCGCCCAGTCCTGCACATAGGAGAGCGGCTGGTCGCGGGTCTGGAAATCCTGGTCGCGGGCGACCGGCATGATGTATTCTTCAAACAGCAGGTTCTCGGCCTTGAAGCCGGTAGTGTTGATGTTGGCCATATTGTTGGCCACCACATCCATCTGCCGCTGTAGCGCGATCTGCCTGCTGAGGCTGATCAGTTGCGCGTTTCCGATCATCGCTGATCCCCGGTGTTAACGTCCCCGAAGCCGCCGACTTCCCCAAGCCTTGGCCTCGCCGTTTACATTGCAGAAACCATGCCAAGTCTGAAAATTTAATAAAATCAGATGGATAGGATTTTGGCGGGCTTAGCCTTGCCGGGTTAGTCTTTTCCCTTGCGGCAAAAGCTGCCCGGCAAATTTTGCCGCTTTGCGTGTGTTTGTAACCAATCGTTAACCATCCGGCGCTTAGCTGGACGCAGAGCCGGAATCGTCCGGAATTCCTCGTGTTTGGCAGGTTGGCATGGTCGCTGAAGCAGAAGCCGGTGAAGGCGCCGCCCGCAAGAAGGGAATACCCAGGCTCTTCCTCATTATCGGGGCCGCTGCCGTGGTCGTGCTGCTGGGCGGGGCGGGCCTCTATTATTTCCTCTCGTCGGGAAGCTCTGCGGAAGGCGCGGCCGATGGCCATGGCGCCACTGCTGCCGCGGCGACGCCGACCTTCATTTTCAATTTGCCGCCGATGACGGTCAATCTCAGCAATGAGGCTGGCGGGGAATCCTTCATGCGGCTCACCATCGCGCTGGAAGTGGCCAATCAGGAGGTGATGACCGCGATCCAGCCAAGCCTTGCCAAGGTGACCGACGCGTTCCAGGTCTATCTGCGCGAGCTGCGCAAGAGCGATCTGGAAGGCTCCGCCGGCATCTACCGCCTCAAGGAAGAGCTGACGCGCCGCGTCAACGTGGCGATCTATCCGCAGCGGGTCGAGAGCATCCTGTTCAAGGAAATCCTGGTGCAGTGATGGCTGGACCAACCGATCAAGACAAGCTGTCGGAAAACTGGGGCCTTGATGCCGCCGGCAAATCCGAGGAAGCGCGTGCCGCCGAAGCCGCTGCCGAATGGGCGGCGATGATCGAGGGCGCCGCAGGCGACGGGGAAGACAGCGGCGATCGCGTCCTCAACCAGGACGAAATCGATAGCCTGCTCGGCTTTGACGCCAGCGTGGGCAGCAATGTGGAATTGACGGGCGTGCAGGCGCTGATCAATTCGGCGCTGGTCAGCTATGAACGCCTGCCCATGCTCGAAATTGTCTTCGATCGCCTGGTACGGCTGACGACGACCTCGCTGCGCAATTTCACCTCGGACAATGTCGAAGTCACACTCGACTCCATTTCCTCGGTGCGCTTCGGCGATTATCTCAATTCCATCCCGCTGCCGGCGATCCTGTCGGTGATCCGGGCCGAGGAATGGGAGAATTACGGGCTTTTGACCGTCGATTCCTCGCTGATCTATTCGATGATCGACGTGCTGCTGGGCGGCCGGCGGGTCGGCGGCAATATTCGCGTCGAGGGCCGGCCCTACACGACCATCGAGCTGGCGCTGGCCCGACGGATGATCGAAGTCATTCTCGACGATACCCACCGCGCGTTCGAACCGGTGACGCAGGTCAATTTCAAGCTCGAGCGCATGGAAACCAATCCGCGCTTTGCCGCGATTTCCCGGCCGGGCAATGCCGCCATCCTGATCGAGCTGCGCATCGAGATGGACGATCGCGGCGGCAAGATCGAAATCCTGCTGCCCTACGCCACCATCGAGCCGATCCGCGAGCAGCTGCTGCAGATGTTCATGGGTGAAAAGTTCGGTCGCGACCCGATCTGGGAAGGCCATCTGGCCACCGAAATCTATTCGGCCGATGTCGAGATCGAGGCCGTGTTGCATGAGCAGGAATTGCCGCTGTCGCGCGTGCTCAATCTCAAGACCGGCGACATGGTGATGTTCGAGCGCACGCCGAGCGATCCGGTGCGCCTGCGCTGCGGCGATGTGGAACTCACCGAGGCCATTATGGGCCATATCGGCAATCATGTTTCGGTGCGGGTTACCCGGCCGCTCAATCCTCCCAAGGTTACCATGGCGGCCTTTGAGGAACTCGACGACACAGTGGAAGGACGATGATGTTCGGTTTGCCCCTCGGGATTTTCGTGGAAGGCGCGGTTGCCGTACTTCTGGCTCTGACCATCGGCTATTGCATGGTCCTCAACCAGCGCCTCAAGCGGCTGCATGCCGACAAGGATGTGATGCGCCAGATGGTGGCGGATCTGGTGGGCGCCACCAATCTCGCCAATCAGGCGATCAAGGAACTCAAGCAGACCGCGGTGGAAGCCGATCTGGCGCTCAATTCCCGCCTTGAGGAAGCCGAGCGCTTCGGTATCGAACTCGCCAATCACGTCACTTCCGGCACCGCCGTGCTGGAGCGCATCGCCAAGATCACCAGTGTTGCCCGGCAGAGCCAGGTCCCCGAGCCTGTGGAGCAGCCCAACAAGGTGCAGTCGGCGCTGGAACAGCTCTCCTCCCGCGTTCGCAATCGCGGGGTTGCCGCGTGAAAACGGTTCGCCTGCTTCCTGTCGTGGTCATGGCAGTTGCGGCCCTCCTGGTGTTCAAGACCATCGGCCTGGTCACCAACGGCGGCTATGTGCTTACTGGCGTGACCGCCGCACGGGCGGCAGGCGCCAGCGGCGGCGAAGCTGCGCCGGGCCCTGAGGGCGAAACCACTCTCGACGATTCCGCACCGACACTGTCCGATACGGCTCCAACTTTAGGGGCCTCCGAGACGACAGCGAGCGGTCATGGTGAGCCGGCGCCGGCCGAAAGTCCCGCGGCCGATCATGCCACGCCGGCATCCGCCACATCGGGCGACAATTGCGTCGCTGTCGATGCCGAGTTGAAAGAAAACGGCTCGGTGACCACGACTGCCCCAGCTGCCGCCGCCGGCCATGGCGAGACCGCGCCTGCCGAAGGCGCCGCCGCGGACCCCGGGACCAGCAGTTTTGTGGATTCCATGGCGCTGGATTGTTTCCCCTCCGGCGACGCCGTGCCGATGCAGGTCGATGCCAGCGGCGTGCCCGTGCCCATGACCAATGTGCAGGGCGGCTCGGCCACGCAGGACAGTATCCTGCAATCGCTGGCGGCGCGCCGCACGGAACTCGAAGCCTACGAGAAAGACCTGGCCCTGCGCGCCTCGCTGGTCGACGCCGCCGAAAAGCGCGTGGCCGAGCGGCAGACCACGCTGGAGGCGCTGGAAGCGCAGATTTCCGCGCTGGTCGATCAACGCCAGGAAATGGAGGCCGGGCAGTTTGCCGGCATCGTGGCCATGTACGAGACCATGAAGCCGCGCGACGCCGCCAATATCTTCAATGCCTTGGACATGGATGTGCTGCTGCGTGTCGCCAAGACCATGAATCCGCGCAAGATGTCGCCCATCCTAGCGGCCATGGATGCCGCCCGGGCGCAGGAACTCACCGTGCGCATGGCGGCGCTGGCCGACCAGCCAGCCGCCGAGATGACACCGGACGACCTGGCGGCACTGCCGCAGATCGTGGGACAATAGGGCTTTGTCCCTATTGGAGTAAGCCGCCGTTAAGCCCGGCGCGCTATGGGTTAGGCACAAGAGTTTGTGTAACCCACGTGTTTTCAAATTCCCGGCAAGAATAGCCGGCGGAGAAGACGCGTCAGAGTGCTCGGGGTAGCGGCCGGTGAAGACCGCAATACTTGCAACCTGGCAGAAGGCCAGGCGTGCGTTGGCAATATGTGCGGCGGTGACGCTTTGCGCTGTTGCGCCCACTTTTGCCCAGGAGCAGGGCCAGCTCTATGTGACCCAGGAAGACGGCTATGGCCGGCTGATCCTGAGTTTCCCCGGCCTAGATCGCCTGCCCAGCTACAAGATGCGCATCGAAAACGGCGTGCTCTCGATCGAGTTCGGCGAGCAGGTGTCCATGATCCTGCCCGATGTCGGCACCACCATGTCCGATTATCTGTCGGTGGCCCGTGTCGATCCCGATGGGCGCGGCCTGCGCATGGGCCTGCGCAAGGCTTTCAATTTCAACCGCATCGAGGCCGGCGAAAAGCTGTTCATCGATCTGCTGCCCACTACCTGGCAGGGCATGCCCCCGGCTTTGCCGCAGGAAGTGGTGGACGAATTGGCCGAACGGGCGCGGCTGGCCGCAATTCGCGCCGAGCGCGAGCGCAAGGCGGCCGATGCCGAAGCGCTGAAGCCGGAAGCGAATGTCCGCATCGGCCGCAATCCCACTTTCCTGCGCCTGCAATTTGATTGGACCGTGCCGACCACGGCGCAATATGTGCAGGATGGACAGACGGGCCATATCGCCTTCGAGTGGCCGGTTGGCGTCGACATGCGCGGTCTTTTGGCTGATCTTCCCGCCGAGATTGTCGGGGTCGACAGCGCCGTCACGCCCGATGGCGCCAATGTCACCCTGCAACTGGCCGAAGGCGTAACGCCGCGCTTCTATCAGAATTCGTCGCGGCAATTCGTGCTCGATATCGACATTGCCGGGCAGGCTCTGCCCAGCTTCCAGGCGGCAGAACTAGCCGAAGCCGTCAAGATTCCGGCCAGCGCCGGTCCAGCCGGGGAGGTGGGCGGCGCTCCCCATATTGCGGCGCTGCAGGCCGAGGCGCCGGGCGCCACGGTAAAACCCTTCGTCAATGTGGTGGGCTCGACCATCCGGGTCGTGTTCCCGTTCGAGCAGGATACGCCTGCCGCGGTGTTCCGGCGCGGTGATACCGTCTGGATGATTGTCGACACCACGGCCGGCATCGCCCCGCCGGCCCAGTCGGACGAGCTTGATGCAGTGGCCGATGAATTCTCGGTGGTCGCCGCCGGCGATACGCAGGTGGTGCGGGTCGATCTCAACCAGGATCGCTTGGCCAGCCTTGGCTCGGAGGGCATGGCTTGGGTGCTGTCGTTGGGCGATACCGTGCTGACCCCGACCGAGCCGATCCAGCTCAGCCGCCGCCGCGATGTCGAAGGCTCGTTCGAGATCACCGCCAATATCGCCCGACCAGCCAAGGTGCATGATTTCCGCGATCCAGATGTGGGCGACATGCTCAAGGTGGTCACCGCCTATCCGCCGGCACGGGGCATCACCCGCGCGCTGGACTATGTCGATTTCTCCGCGCTGCGCAGCGTGCATGGCCTCGTGATCAAGCCGGAAACCGAAGGCCTCGCCATGGCCATCGACAACGATCTGGCTGTCATCTCGACGCCGGGCGGGTTGACCGTTTCGGCACTCGATGGTCCGCGGAGCATTGGCGGCGCTGCTGCGGGGGAGGGTGCACGCGGCAGTTTTGTCGATCTGGCCCGGCTCGAGCAGCCCGATCCCAAGGCCTTCGCCACCCAGCGCGATGCCTTGCTGGCGACGGCCGCTGAGGCTGACGGCGCCCAGCGCGACGTGGCCCGGCTCGATCTGGCGCAATATTATCTGGCCAACCAGCTGTCCTATGAGGCGATCGGCGTGCTGCGCGTGCTCGAAAGCCAGCTGCAATCCATGGCACTGACCCGCAAGCTGCGGATGAGCCTGGCCATTGCCGATACCATGGCGCACCGCCCCAAGGAGGCCCTGGCCATCCTCAACACCTCGGCCATGGCGCAGGAGGTCGACGGCCTGTTCTGGCGCACTATTGCCCGTGCCGATGCCTATGATTTCAAGGGCGCCAAGCTGGATGCCCTCGAAGCGGCCAGCGTGGCCGGCTCCTACCCCGCCTGGGCGCGCAATCGCTTCTATTTCGCCGCCATGCGGGCAGCCGTCGAAACCGGCGACAGCGCCGTGGCCGAACGGTTCCTCGGCCAGGTGGATTTCGCCAGCCTCGATGCCGAGGACAGCAGCCTCTATCACCTGATGTCGGGCCGGATCGACGAGGCCAATGGCCGGGTCGACGAGGCCATCGACACCTATGGCCAGGTCATCGCCGCCGATATCCGCCCCACGCGCGCAGAAGCAGTCTATCGCACGCTCTACCTGCTCGATCAGGCGGGGCGGCTGGATTTGGCCAAGGCCTCGCAGACGCTGGCGGCGGAGGCCCTGCTATGGCGCGGCAATCCGCTCGAAGCCGATATGCAGAAGCTGTTGGCCGAGTTCTATTTCCGCGAGGGCGACTATCGGCTCGGCTTTGAAGTGGTGAAGCAGGCAGTCGGCACCTATCCCGACGGCGCCTCGACCAATGCGATGCGCGACGAAGCGCAGGCCGAGTTCGGCGCGCTGTTCCTCGATGGCAAGGCCGATACGCTGGGCCCCGTCGAAGCGCTCAGCCTTTACTACGACTTCCGTCATCTCACGCCGCCCGGCCGGCGTGGCGACGAGATGATCCGCAATTTGGCGCGCCGGCTGGTACGGGTTGACCTGCTGCCCCAGGCCGCCGAATTGCTCGAATACCAGCTCGACAATCGCCTGCGCGGCGTGGCCAAGACGCAGGTCGCCACCGATCTTGCGGTGATTTATGTCGCCGACCGCAAGCCGCAGGATGCGCTGCGTGTACTCAACGCCACCCAATTGCCGGGCCTGCCGGAATCCCTGGTGCGCCAGCGCCGGCTGCTCGAAGCCCGCGCCATGATCGATCTGGGCCGTGACGTGCTGGCTCTGGACATGGTGCGCGACATGGATGGGCGCGACGTCAGCCTGTTGCGCGTCGATGCCCATTGGAAATCCAAGCGCTATGTCGAAGCCAGCGAAATGCTGGAAGCACTGTATTCCGAGCCTAACCAGACCGATCCCCTGGGCCAGCCCGAGCGCATGAGCGTCATCAAGGCGGCGGTGGGCTATGTCATGGCCAATGACACGCTGGGTCTGTCCCGCCTGCGCTCCAAATTCGCCGACCGTATGGTCACCTCGCCGGAATGGCCGATGTTCGACTATGTCACTGGGCCGATCCAGGTCGATAGCCTCGAATTCAAGAAGGTGGCGAGCCAGGTATCGGGGACTGATGGCCTCAACGCCTTCCTGGCCGCCTATCGCCAGACCTATGGCGGCGAGGACGCCCTGGCGCCACTCTCGGCGAGCCAGCCCGATGCGGGGCTGGCGGCGCTTTAACTGCTGACGAAACTTCGCACCAGCGAGCCGGCCACCAGATACCAGCCGTCGACCAGCACGAAAAAGATCAGCTTGAACGGCAGCGAGATCACTACCGGGGGCAGCATCATCATGCCCATGGACATCAGCACCGATGCCACCACCATGTCGATGACCACGAAGGGCAGGAACAGCAGGAAGCCGATTTCGAAGGCGCGGCGCAGCTCCGAAATCATGAAGGCGGGCACCAGCAATTGCAGCGGGATCGCTTCGGGCTCCGCCGGCGGTTCGGCATTGGTCAGGTCGAAAAACAGCTGCAGATCCTGCTCGCGCACATTGGCGCGCATGAAGGCGTGCAGCGGTGCCGATCCCGCCTCGAAGGCTTCGGCAACCTCGATCTGACCCGCCAGCAAAGGCGCGATGCCCTGATCATAGGTCTGTTGCAGCGTGGGCTGCATGACGAACAGCGTCAGGAACAGCGCCAGCGACACCATCACCGAATTGGGCGGCGCGGTTTGCAGGCCAATGGCCGTGCGCAGCAGCGACAGCACCACCACGATACGGGTGAAGCTGGTGACCATCACCAGGATTGATGGGGCCAGCGACAGCAACGTGATCAGCCCGATGAGCTGGACGGCCCGCTCGGTCAGCGTCGCTTCGTCGCCGAAATCGATCGACAGATTTTGCGCATAGGCCAGGCTCGGCAGCGCCAGCAAAGCAAAAGCGGCAAGGCCGGCGACAACGATCAAACGCCGCGCACGGCGCGGCAATGGGTCAGTTCCGGTTGGCCGTGCTATCGCCGTCGACAAGATCAGTGCCTTCCACGTCCTGCTGTGCACTGTCTTCTTTAGCTGAGTCGGCGGGCCGCGAAGCCGGTTTGTCGGAGTTTCCCGCCTTTACTGCGGGTTCGGCGGGTTCCACCGACCGCATCAGCCCGGTCTGCCGCAAGGAGCGGGGCCCGCGGGGCTTGTCGGCCAATTGCTCGACCACCGCTACGGGTGCGACAGTCGGCGCGACCACCGGCTCTGGCGCCACGGCTTTAGGGGCAGGGGCCGCCGGCTGCACCGGCTTGCGGCCCAGCATCGGCACGGGCCGGCGACTGGCGAGTGCGGTTTCATCGACCGCTATGCCGGTTTCGATCACCACGTCCTGCGGTCCGCCGATCAGCACCAGATGTTCGACATTGTCGCGCCGCACGATCAGCAATTGCCGCTTCTGGTCGATAGCGAGGCTATCGATGACAGACAGCCGCCGATTGCGCCCGCGCGCCACATTGCCGGTGGCGCCGTACAGCAGCTTGAGCAGCCACACGGCCAACACGATGAGCACCAGCACGATGCCGAGCGCAAAGACCACCGTGAGGATGGAGTTTTCCGTACCGCCGAACAGGCTGGTGATGAATTGCATGATGGCTCCCAGAACGTGCCGACCCGAATCCGGACGGTATAAGCGGCATATATTGCCTATTTGGCGGCGGCAATTTGCAAATTGCGAGGCAGGTGCCGGTATTGCAGGGGTTAATTAACACTTGATTAACCATGACCCGGCAAGATTTGCCCATCGCGCCTTATCAAAGACTCGCGGGGGTATCGGCCAATGGGCCTTATGGACATGCCGGTTTTTGCCGCGCTCACCGACAAGATGCGCTGGCATCAGGCCCGTCAAGGCCTGCTTGCCGAAAACGTTGCCAATGCGGAAACGCCCAATTACCGCGGCCGTGATCTGGCGCAGTATGATTTTGCCGACCAGATGAGCGGTTTCTCCTCCGCCAGCGTCACTACGCTCGCCACCCAGCCGATGCACTTTTCCGTGTCCAGCAGCGAAGGCGGGGCATTCGGCGCCCAGCGCATGGCCAATTTCGAAATCACGCCAGAGGGGAATGGCGTCTCCCTCGAAGACGAGATGATGAAGGTGACCACCAACATGATGGACTATCAGGCCGCCACCACGGTCTACCAGAAGTCGATCAAGATCCTCAAAACCGCGCTTGGCCGCTCGGCCTAGGAGCCTTAAACATGGATTTCAATTCCTCGCTCCGCATCGCCGCCACGGGGCTGCACGCGCAGACCGCCCGCATGCGCGTCATCGCCGAAAACATCGCCAATGCCGACTCCGCCGGCAAGGCGCCGGGCGACGAGCCCTATCGCCGCCGCGTCCCCACCTTCCAGGCGCAGTATGATGCCGAAGTTGGGGGCAAGGTCGTCGAAGTGGGGCGCCTGGCCTATGACATGAGCGATTTCACCAGCCGCTACGAGCCCGGCCATCCGGCCGCCGATGCCAGCGGCTATGTGCAATATCCCAACGTCAACACGCTGATCGAGACGATGGATATGCGCGAAGCCCAGCGCACTTATGAAGCCAATCTCAACGTCGTCACCGTTACCCGGCAGATGCTGGGCCGCACGCTCGATATTCTGCGCGGCTAAGCGCGACAAGGACAAGCCAGATGGTCACCACCCCGTTCAATGCCGCCACCGCCGCCTATGGCAATGCCAGCCGCCTGATCAACCAGGCCGCCAAGCCCACCACCGATCTCAGCGCCGCCGCTGGTGGGTCGGGCAATAATTTCGCCAGCATGCTCGCCCAGCAGGTGCAGGGCGTGATGGATGCCGGCAAAACCTCGGACGCCATGGCGCTGGACATGGTCAATGGCAAGGCCAATGTGGTGGATATGGTCACCGCCCTCAGCCAGACCGAATTGGCCATCGAAAGCATGGTCACGGTGCGCGATCGGGTGATCTCTGCCTATGAAGAAATCATGCGGATGCCGATCTGACACTGACCCCCGCGCGGGAATGACGCGAGGGGAGTAGACTGGGCGCGTGGGCGACGATTCGCCCGACAGGACCTGCAATGACCGGCGCCGAAGTTCTCGACATTTCCACCGATGGCATCTGGACGCTGATCATCGTCGCCGCGCCGATGATGATCGTGGGCCTGCTGGTCGGCGTGGTCATCGCGCTGTTCCAGGCGCTGACGCAGATCCAGGAACAGACTCTGGTCTTCGTGCCCAAGATCATCGCCATCTTCATCACCATGCTGATCACCCTGCCATTCCTGGGCGCCACCATGGGCGGCTATATGAACCGGGTGATCGACATGATCATCGTGGGCGGCTGATGATCACGATCGGGCTGGATTGGCTGCCCAATACCGCCTTTGTCTATTTGCTGCTGTTTTCTCGCATCGGCGCCATTCTCATGCTGATGCCCGCGCTGGGCGAAACCATGATCCCGGCCCGCATGCGGTTGGCCTTTGCCCTGGCCTTCACGCTGGTGGTCTATCCGCTATTGGCGCCCAACCTGCCCAATATGCCGGTCGATTTCATGGGCATTGTCGGGCTGATCTTCCACGAACTGGCCATTGGGCTCATGCTGGGCGCCATTGCCCGCATCACCGTCATGGCGACGCAAGTGGCCGGCGCCGTCATCGCCTTTCAGTCCGGCCTCAGCGCCGCCATGGCCGCCGACCCGACCCAGGCGGGCGTGCAGGGCGCGGTGTTCGGCAGTTTCCTGTCCTTCCTCGGTGTCACGCTGATCTTCGCCACCGATCTGCATCACGTCGCGCTCGCCGCCACCTATGACAGCTATGTGGTGTTCGGTGTCGATGCGCCCTTGATGTTCGATGACGCCGCGCAACTGGCGCTGCGCACCGTCGCCAGCGCCTTTTCCATTGGCATTCAGATGTCGGCGCCGTTCATCGTCTTCGGCCTGGTCTTCAACCTGGGCGCCGGCATTCTCGCCCGCCTGATGCCGGCGCTGCAGGTGTTTTTCCTGCTGATGCCGGCCAATGTGATGGTCGGGCTCATTCTTTTTGCCCTGCTGCTGACCATGATGATGGGGTGGTACATTACCGGCTTTGAGAACCACCTCGCGATGTGGAGGGGCTGAGTGTCAGACGAAGCCCCCGAGCAAGCCAGTAAAACCGAGGATCCCTCCCAGAAAAAGCTGGAGGACGCCCATCAAAAGGGTGATGTCGCCAAGAGCCAGGAGGTGACCACCTGGTTCATGCTGCTCGGTTCGGCCACCATTTTCGCCATGATGGCGCCCTCGACCAGCGCCAGCCTGATGGAATCGCTCAAGGTGGTGATGACCAATGCCGATCAGTTCGAGTTGGGTGGCTCGGGCTTTGCGGTGTTCTTCAACGGCTTGGCGCTGGCACTGCTCGGCACCATTCTCGTGCCGCTGGCCATCCTGACCTTTTGCGGGGTGGCCGCCAATCTCATCCAGCATCGGCCCCTGATCTCGATCGAACCGATCACCCCGAAATTCTCCAAGATTTCCCCGCTCGCCGGTTTCAAACGACTGTTTTCGACGGAATCCCTAGTCAATTTCGGCAAGGGCCTGCTCAAGATCTGCATCGTGGGCACGGTGCTGTTCTACGTCGTGTGGCCCGAGCGCGACCGGCTCGACACCATGATGACGGCCGACCCGCTGATCATCCTCGCCGATTTCCAGGAGATCGGCCTCAAGATCTTCGGCGCAACGCTTGCCGTGCTGACCATCATCGCGCTGGCCGATTACATCTATGTCCGCCAAAAATGGTGGAAGCGGCAGATGATGACCGTGCAGGAAACCCGCGACGAATATAAGCAGATGGAAGGCGACCCCAAGATCAAGGGCCGCATCCGCCAGATGCGGCAGGATCGCGCCCGCAAGCGCATGATGGCCTCGGTGCCCGACGCGACCGTGGTGATCACCAACCCGACCCACTTTGCCGTCGCCCTGAAATACGACCGTTCGATGGGCGCCCCGCAATGCGTCGCCAAGGGCGCCGACGCCGTGGCCCTGCGCATCCGCGAAGTGGCCAAGGAAAACGACGTGCCCATCGTCGAAAATCCCCCGCTGGCCCGCGCGCTGTTTGCCAGCGTCGATATCGACGACGTCATCCCGGGCGAACATTTCCAGGCCGTCGCCGAAGTCATCGGCTTCGTGATGCGCCTCAAGAAACCCAGCGGCTGGAAGGCGGGGTAGGGCGCCAACGAAGCGGCGGCGCGTTACAAGCCTATCCTCTCCACCGCTCTCCCTCCGGCTCGACCAGAGGGCCGCTCACCGCTTGCGCCGAACCAGACGTGTGGCGCTTTTTCACGCCGGTGTTTATAACTTTGTTCACCCTCCCAACGGGTCGGTTCCTTTGCTAGACCTGTCGCAGGCCCTGATTCGCCCCGACTCACCGTCATCCGGAGCACCACGACCCATGGCATCGACGCCGCTCGGCGAGGACACCTATCCCGATCCACTTCTGGCCTCCGAGCGCAGCAGCGCCGGGCTGTGGCGCGTTGTGGCCCTGGGCGTGGCGCTGGTAGCGTTGGCCGTCGCCTTTTCCTTCTTCAGCGACCGGATCCCGATGGATCTGGTGATGACCTTTGTCGGCATCCTGGCCGTGGTCGGCGTTTTCTGCCTGTTCGGGTTGGCCGCGGGCCTGTTCCGCTTTGCCGGCAATGAGGAACGCCGCACCATTTCCCGCGCCGTGGTCGATAGCCTGCCCTTCGGCGCGGTGGTGTCCGATCGGGACGGCAAGATTTCCTACGTCAACGCCCACTATGGCAATTTCAGTGGCGCGCTGAACAATGGCCTGCCCGTCGGCGTACCGCGGCTGTTCGCCGGCCAGTCCGATGCCAGCGAAGCGATTTATCGGCTGTCGCGCGCGGCCAAGGATGGCCGCAGCGCGGTCGAAGATATCCGCCTCGTCGGTGGACTGGGTGGCTCGCAGGCTGAGAGCGCACGCCCCTTCTGGTATCGCGTCGCCGTGCGCCCCTTGCCCGAGAGCGATGAAACCAAAAAGCCATTGGTGATCTGGTCAGTGGAAGACATCACCCGCGACCGCGACAACAATGAGAGCGCCTTCCGCGACCTGCAGCGCGCCATCGATTATCTCGATCATTCCCCAGCCGGCTTCTTCTCGGCCGATGCCCATGGCCGCATCCAATATCTCAATTCCACGCTATCCGATTGGCTCGGCTACGACCTGGCCGAGTTCAATGCCGGACATCTGGGCCTGTCTGACATCGTGCGCGGCGACGGGGCGACGCTGTTGATGCGCGGCCGTGGCGATGGCGAGATTTCGACGGAAGTCATCGATATCGACCTGGTCCGCCGCAATGGCACCAGCCTGCCAGTGCGCCTGCTGCATCGCGCCGCCCGCATGGCCGATGGCGAATTGGGCGAGACGCGCACCTTGGTGCTCGACATGTCGAGCGCCCCCGATACTGAGGAAGAGCTGCGCGCCGCCGAAGTGCGGTTCTCGCGCTTCTTCAACGACACCCCGTTTGCCATTGCCACGCTGGATGGTGAAGGTCGCATTATCCGCACCAATGCCCCGTTCGGGCGCATCTTCAAATGGTCGGGCGAGGAAAAGAGCCTCGAAATGCAGCCGCTGAGCGAACTGATCGGGGAGGGCAGCCGCGACAAGTTTGCCCGCGCCATTGGCGACGCTACGGCGAACCGCTCCGAGGTTGAGCCGGTCGATGCTCTGCTCAATGCCGAGGGCGATCATGCCGTGCGGCTTTATCTGTCGGCGTCCGAGCTCAGCGAAGGCTCGGCCGAGCAGGTCAATGTCTATGCTCTCGACATGACCGACCAGCGCAAGCTGGAAGCCCAGTTTGCGCAGAGCCAGAAAATGCAGGCCGTGGGCCAGCTTGCCGGTGGCGTGGCGCATGATTTCAACAATCTGCTGACCGCCATTATCGGCTTTTCCGACCTGCTCCTGCTCAAGCACAAGCCGGGCGATCCCTCGTTCAGCGAATTGATGCAGATCAAGCAGAATGCCAATCGCGCCGCGGGCCTGACCCGCCAATTGCTGGCCTTCTCCCGCCGGCAGACGCTGCGTCCGCAAGTGCTCGAACTGCCGCTGATCGTTGATGACCTCACCGTGCTGCTCAAGCGCATGATCGGCGAGAAAAACACACTCACCGTCGAGCATGGCCGCAATATCTGGCCGGTTCGCGCCGATGTGGTGCAGCTCGAACAGGTGATCATCAACCTCGTGGTCAATGCCCGCGACGCCATGCCTGATGGCGGCGCCATCACCATCCGCACTTCCAATGTCGAGCAGGCCGAGGCCGAGCGTCTGACCTTCGAGGGCATGGTGCCGGCCGATTTCGTTTTGATCGACGTGCAAGATACCGGCACCGGCATGAGCCAGGACGTCATCGCCAAGATTTTCGAGCCCTTCTTCACCACCAAGGAATTGGGCAAGGGCACGGGCCTTGGCCTCTCGACGGTCTATGGCATCGTCAAGCAGACCGAGGGCTATATCTATCCGGTGTCGACCGTGGGCGTCGGCACGACGTTCAAGATTTTCCTGCCCCGCCATGTGCCCAATGAGAACGAAGTGGCCAGCAAGGTGGCTATTGCAGCCCCGGCGCGCGATCTCACCGGCCAGGAACGCATTCTGCTGGTGGAAGACGAGGAAAGTGTGCGCGCCTTCTCCGCTCGCGCCCTGCGTGCCACGGGCTATGAAGTGTTCGAGGCCGATGGCGGCGAGGAAGCGCTCGAAGTGCTCGAGGATATCGACTTCAAGATTGATCTGATGATTTCCGACGTGGTGATGCCGGAAATGGATGGGCCGAGCCTGCTCAAACATGTGCGCAAGCAAATGCCTGATCTCAAGGTGATTTTCGTCTCCGGCTATGCCGAGGAAAGCGTGCGCCGCGATATCGAGGACGACCAGAGCGTGGACTTCCTTCCCAAGCCCTATTCGCTCGATCAGATCAATTCCAAGGTCAAGGAAGTGCTGCAGCGGCTGGGCAAGGGCGAGGTCAATTGAACGAGCTGGGTCGCTTCGGCGGCGCCGAGTTCAACGTGTTGGGCGAGCCCCTGCAACCCTGTTCCAGTGATCCGCTCACTGGCTTTTTCCGCACCGGCTATTGCGCGGCCGGGCCGGACAGCGCCGCTGTGCACCTGGTCTGCATTGAGGCGACCGACGAATTCCTCGAATTCTCCGCCTCGGTCGGCAATGACCTCTCGACGCCACATCCGGAATTCTCGTTTCCGGGTCTGGTGAGCGGCAATCGCTGGTGCCTCGTCGCCGGCCGCTGGGCCCAAGCCCACGCCGCCGGCAAGGCGCCAAAGGTGTTCCTGCGCTCGACCAACCAGGCGGTGCTCGGCCTTATCCCCCTTGGCGTGCTCAAGGCTTATGCTCTGGATTTGAACTAGGGCAGCAGAGACCTCATGGTGAGCCTGTCGAACCACGAGGTCGTGCGAGTGGAGATTGGGGTGCCACGACCTCGCCCCTCGACAAGCTCAGGATGAGGTCTACTGGGGGCAGGTCAGGAACCCCACCCCTCCGCCAGCAATGCGTCAAGGTGCTGAAAACTCATTTCCATGCCTTCGGCCATACCCGTCGCCGCAATCTGATCCCGTAGCGCCTTGGACGCATAGGTCAGCCGATTGACCACGGTAGTGCCTTCCGGCTTTTCCTCAAAATCGACGGCTGACTTTGACGTGCCGCCCGTCTCGTCCTGATCGAACGCCTCTTCGCTCAGGATATGCTCGGGCACGGCGATGGCATGGATTACCCCGGACATGGCCAGGCGTTCCTCGCCCTTGTGCCATTCATAGCGGTAGCGGCCACCCGGTCGGGGCTCAAAGACGCAGACTGGCATGGTCCAGCCCGGCGGGCCGGTAAGCCAGCGCTTGATCAGCGGCGGCTGGGTGTAGCAGGCAAAAACCAGATGCCGGGGCGCAGCAAAGTCGCGCTCGGTGAGAATTTCGGTGTCGCTGGGCATGGATATCCGCAACGGTCCGCCAAATGCCATCCTGCTCTTCCTCAGGTCTTGCCCGTCATCGCCTCGAGCCGCTTGAGCTCGTCCAGCAGGTCATCGAGCCGATCGAACTGGGCTTCCCAATATTTGCGATATTCGATCAGCCAGCCTGTCGCCTCGGCCAGCGGCTGCGCCTCGAGCTTGCAGGGTCGCCGCTGGGCGTCGCGGCCACGGGAAATCAGCCCCGCATTTTCTAGCACTTTGAGATGCTTGGAGATGGCCGGCTGGCTCATCGCAAAGGGCTCGGCAAGCTCCATTACCGATGCCTCGCCCTGCGCCAGCCGCGCCAGAATTGCGCGCCGGGTCGGGTCGGACAGGGCCTGGAACGTGACATCGAGATTGGCAGATGTGGGCATGAATAACCTATGGTTACAGAACCGTTTGGTTATTCAACGCCTGTTCGGCCTAACCGTCAAGCGACGCCGCCCGGAATGGGTGTCCCCACCGCCAGCAGCCCCTGATTGGCCAATTCCACCCACAGCGCATCCGGAATTTTGGCGTCCCACCACTTGAGAATACCATCCAGCTCTTCGGAAGATTTGGGTCCCGGCAAGACATTGCACACGGCCGGATGCGTCAGCGGGAATTGCAAAGCCGCGGCGGGCAGGGCCACGCCAAAGTCCTGGCAGACGGTTTCCAGCGCCTTGACGCGGTCGACAATGGCCTGGGGGGCCTTGGCATAATTGAAGGTGGAGCCGCCTACCAGAATGCCCGAATTGAACGGTCCGCCGATGACCACCGAGGCGCCGCGCTCCAGGCATGTCGTCATGAACGGGCTGAGCGAAGTCTGTTCGAGCAAGGTGTAACGCCCGGCAAGCAGGAACACGTCCCAATCGCCCAGCGCAAAGGCGTCCATCAACACCGGCCACTCATTGACGCCGAGACCGATCGCCTTGATCGCGCCGCTGTCCCGCAACTCCCGCAAGGCCCGATAGCCGCCGGTCTCAAGCTGCTTCCATAAGGGCTTGTTGCCCTCGACGCCATGAGTGGCCGTGCCAATGTCGTGCACGTAAAGGATATCGACGCCGTTCATGCCCAGCCGTTGCAGGCTGTCCTCATAGGAGCGCATCACGCCGTCATAGGAATAGTCATAGACCTGGTCGAAGGGCAGCGGATTGACCCAGTTATGCGGCTCGCTCCACCCCGTCACCGGCTTGAGTTTGCGGCCCACCTTGGTTGATAGCACCGTGCCGGCCCGGCGCTCCCGCAGCACGTCGCCGACCAGATGTTCGGAGCGGCCATAGCCATATTGAGGCGCCGTATCGACGTAGTTTATCCCCACATCGAGGGCGTGGCTTATAGTGGCCCTTGCCTGGTCGGCCGGCACATCGGTGAAAATGCCGGCCAAGGAGGCGCAACCGAGGCCCAATGTGGTGATTTCCAGACCGGTTTTACCGATCTGGCGCTTCTCGACTATGCGTGCCGTCATGACGTCCTCCCAGGTGAGGGATAACTGACATGTTAGTTCGCTGCCGTAAAGCCGGCGCGCTTAATAGACGTTGCCGACGATGACGGGATGCTCGGTTTCGACGCGGATCGGGTTGCGCAGGGCCGCGCCGAACTGGGCTTCCTCGATCTCGAAAATATCGTTGGTCTTGGTCGAAATACCATCGGCAAAGCTCAGCGTCGCCGTGCCGAAGCAATGCACATGGATGTCGCCGGGATTGCGGAACAGCTCGTATTTGAAGTGGTGATATTCGAGGTTGGCGATGGTGTGGCTCATATTGTCCTCACCGCTGAGGAACGGCTTTTCCCAGATCACCTGGCCATCACGCCAGATACGCGACTTGCCCTCGATATGAGCCGGCAGATCGCCCAGCCGCAGTTCCGGCCCGAACGAGCAGGCGCGCAGCTTGGAGTGCGCCAGGTAGAGATAGTTGATCCGCTCGGTCACGTGGTCGGAAAATTCATTGGCCAGCGCAAAGCCCAGCCGACGCGGCTGGCCATTGTGATCGATCAGATAAATGCCGGCGATTTCCGGCTCTTCGCCCGCGTCCAGCGCAAAGCTGGGCGAGGGGATGGGGTGGCCGGGATTGACCACGGTATAGCCATTGCCCTTGTAGAACCATTCCGGCTGCACGCCCTTGGTGCCGTCGGTCGGCTTGCCGTTTTCCAGACCCATGCGGAACATCTTCATGGAATCGGTCAGGTTGTCCTCGGTCTTGGTGCCGTTGGACTTGTGCATGGCGTCGCGCGTTGCGGCAGATCCCAAATGGGTCAGGCCGGTGCCGGTGACATAGAGATGGGCCGGATCGGGATGATCCACCGGCGCCAGCAGCCGGCCCTCGGCCAGTAGCGCCGCCTTGTCGACCGTCTCGCCCAGCCCCTGCTGCGCAATCAGCGCGCCAATGCCGGTTTGAGCGGCAATGGCGGCCTGGGCCAGGGCATAGACGCTGGTCGCGCCATTGACCTGGCGTGTGACATCGCCATCCACCGCGCCCACGGCTCGTTCGCCATTGAGATCGAAGTACTGGATCAGATTCATATGTGTTCCTCCCGCGGGGGCGGCCCGGCGGGCCAGACTGGTGGCAGGCATAGAACGCAACAGGGGTACTCTAGGCAAGCCCAAAAATCATACTAATTAAATCTTGCCGCACCTGCGCCTTGCGTTGGATTGTGCCAAGCCCCTGGCGTCTCTATATCCAGGGCAGCGCCAGGGCGGCGCCGGGGATGACTTGACCATGCTGGATAGCGTCGAAAGTGCGCTCGCGGCGATTGCCGCAGGTGAACTCGTGGTGGTGGTGGACGATACCGACCGCGAGAACGAAGGCGACCTGATCATGGCGGCCAGCAAGGCGACGCCGGAGAAGATCGCCTTCATGATCCGCCACACCAGCGGCATCATCTGCGTGCCCATGACGCTCGAGCGCGCCGCCGCGCTCAATCTCGATCCCATGGTCGCCAATAATATCGATCCGTTCCGCACGGCCTTCACTGTCACTGTCGACTATCGCGTCGGCATGACCACCGGCATTTCCGCCACCGAGCGGACCGCCACGATCCGGGCGCTGGCCGGCGGCAATGCCCATGCCGGCGATTTCATCCGCCCCGGCCACATTTTCCCGCTTTTGGCCCGCGAGGGCGGCGTGCTGGCCCGCTCCGGCCATACCGAGGCGGGCATCGATCTGGCCCGCATGGCTGGGCTTGAGCCGGCCGGCGTGCTGGCCGAAGTGGTCAATGACGACGGCACGGTCAAGCGCCTGCCCGAGCTGATCGCCTTTGCCCAGGAGCACAATCTGAAGATCATTTCGATCGAGGATTTGATCTCCTACCGTTTGACGCAGGAAAAGTTCCTCTCCCGCCAGGGTGTCGTGCCCACCATGGTGGCTGGCTTGCCCGCCGTGGCCTATGCCTATCAGACCCCGTTCGATCCCGTGCAGCAGGTGGCTTTGGTGCTGGGCGACGTCGAGGGCAAGAGCAATGTGCCCTGCCGCATCGTGCGCGAACAGCCCCTGCGCGATCTGCTGGGCCGGGCCGCCGGTGATGCCGATCCGGTCGAACGCGCCGTCGCTGAAATCATCGCCCGTGGCGGCACGGGCATCGTCCTCCTGCTCCGCGGCGCCTCCGCCGGAGACCGCGAAGAGGATAGCCGCCGCTCCCCGACCCAGGACGGGCAGGGCGGCGAGCATCACGGCAGCGCCGTTAAGCGCATGAAGGGCTGGCGCGAGATTGGCGTGGGCTCGCAGATACTGCGCGATCTGGGCGTCAAATCCATCGCCCTGATGACCACGTCGGGCCGCCAATATGTCGGCTTGGGCGGCTTTGGCCTCGAAATCGGGGAAACGATTCTGCTCTCCTGACGTCCCTGGCCTATTTTCTTATTTTGTTCTGGTTCCCCACTTGACACTGGGGAAACAAAGTGAGAACAAATAGGGCACATTAAATGGACAGCGACCTGCGGTGCCAACGCGTTGCGCGGCCCCCCAGAGCGTGAAATAAGGAGAGAACTATGGCTAGCTCGCCGCTTCGCGTTGTTGAGGGTGGAACGATGGATAAAGAAAAGGCACTTGCCGCTGCACTCGGCCAGATCGAGCGCAGCTTTGGCAAGGGCTCGATCATGCGGCTGGGCGAGGCTGCATCGATCGAAGTGGAGGCCATCTCCACCGGTTCGCTCGGCCTCGACATCGCTTTGGGCATTGGTGGCCTGCCCAAGGGCCGCATTGTCGAGATTTTCGGGCCGGAAAGCTCCGGTAAGACCACGCTGGCGCTGCATGTCATTGCCGAGGCGCAGCGTGCCGGTGGCATTTGCGCCTTCGTCGATGCGGAACATGCGCTCGATCCGATCTATGCCCGCAAGCTGGGCGTCAATGTCGATGACCTGCTGATTTCCCAGCCCGATGCTGGCGAGCAGGCTCTGGAAATCACCGATACTCTGGTGCGTTCCGGCGCCATCGATGTGTTGGTGGTCGATTCGGTAGCGGCGCTGACGCCGCGTGCGGAACTCGAGGGCGAGATGGGCGATTCTCTGCCGGGTCTGCAGGCCCGCCTGATGAGCCAGGCCATGCGCAAGCTGACCTCGTCGATTTCCAAGTCGAAATGCCTGGTCATCTTCATCAACCAGATTCGCATGAAGATCGGCGTGATGTACGGTTCGCCCGAAACCACGACGGGCGGCAATGCGCTCAAGTTCTATGCTTCGGTCCGTCTCGACATTCGCCGGATCGGCGCGATTAAAGACCGCGAGGAGATCGTGGGCAACCAGACCCGCGTGAAAGTGGTCAAGAACAAGCTGGCGCCGCCATTCCGCCAGGTTGAGTTCGACATCATGTATGGCGAAGGCATTTCCAAGACCGGCGAGTTGATCGATCTGGGCGTCAAGTCTGGCATCGTCGAGAAATCCGGCGCCTGGTTCTCCTGGGATAGCCAGCGTCTGGGGCAAGGCCGCGAGAATGCGCGCCAGTTCCTCAAGGACAATCCGGATGCGGCGGCGACCATCGAACGCGGTGTGCGCGAAAGCTCGGGTCTGCTCGGGGAAGTGCTGCTGGTTTCGGGTGGCGACGAAGAAACCACCGACGAATAGTCATTCTGCCCATGCAAGGCATTCGGGAGGTGGCGCGAAAGCGCTGCCTCCTTTGCTTTTTCGGCCACGATTGGCTGCTCTAGACGCCCTCTTGCTGCCGCAATGCTGGACAGAGGCGTAAACCCCGCGATAGAAAGCCCGCGACCTTCTGCGGCGCGCTCGCGCCATTCCGATGAAAGCCTGTTGATGACCAGCGTAAACGATCTCCGCTCGAGTTTTGTCGATTACTTCGCCCGCAATGGTCACGAGGCCGTGCCGTCGAGCCCATTGGTGCCGCGCAACGATCCGACGCTGATGTTCACCAATGCGGGCATGGTGCAGTTCAAGAACGTCTTTACCGGCGTTGAAAAGCGCCCCTATTCGACTGCGACCTCGGCGCAGAAATGCGTGCGGGCCGGCGGCAAGCACAATGACCTCGACAATGTCGGCTTCACCGCGCGGCACCACACCTTTTTCGAGATGCTCGGCAATTTCTCGTTCGGGGACTATTTCAAGGATCGCGCGATCGAATTGGCCTGGAATCTGCTGACCAAGGATTGGGGCCTGCCCAAGGACAAGCTGATGGTCACCGTCTATGAGGACGATGACGAGGCGCTTGAGCTCTGGAAGAAGATTGCGGGCCTCTCCGAAGATCGCATCGTGCGGCTCGGCGCCAAGTCCAATTTCTGGCAGATGGGCGATACCGGTCCCTGCGGCCCTTGCTCGGAGATTTTCTACGATCACGGCGATCACGTCTGGGGCGGTCCTCCGGGTTCGCCGGAAGAAGATGGCGATCGCTGGATCGAAATCTGGAACCTGGTGTTCATGCAGTTCGAGCAGCATGCCGATGGTTCGCGCACCGGTCTGCCGCGCCCCTCGATCGATACCGGCATGGGCCTCGAGCGCGTCGCCGCCGTCATGCAGGGCGTGCACGACAATTACGATATCGACCTATTCAAGGCGCTGATCAGCGCTGCCGCCTCGGCAACTGGCGCCGATATCAATGGCGAAGGCAATCGCAGCCTGCGCGTCATTGCCGATCACCTGCGCTCGATGTCTTTCCTCATCGCCGAAGGCGTGCTGCCGTCCAATGAAGGCCGCGGCTATGTACTGCGCCGCATCATGCGCCGAGCCATGCGTCATGCGACCCTGCTGGGCGCCAGCGAGCCGGTGATCCACAAGCTGGTGCCGACCCTGGTGCGCGAGATGGGCCAGGCCTATCCCGAGCTCAGCCGTGGCGAGGCCATGATCAGCGAAACCGTCAAGCTCGAAGAGGGCCGCTTCCTCAAGACCCTGGGCCGGGGCCTGCAGATTCTGGCCGACGAAAGCAAGGATTTGAGCGAAGGCCAGGTGTTGAATGGCGCCACTGCCTTCAAGCTCTACGACACCTATGGCTTCCCGCTCGATCTGACCGAAGATGCCCTGCGCTCGCGCGGCATTACTGTCGATCAGGCCGGGTTCGATACCGCCATGGCCCAGCAGAAGGCCGAAGCCCGCAAGAGCTGGTCCGGCTCGGGCGAAGCGGCCACCGACACGATCTGGTATGGCCTAGCCGACAAGCTCGGTCCCACCGAATTCCTGGGTTACGAAACCGAGATCGCCGAAGGCGTCGTCACCGCTTTGGTCAAGGGCGGTGCGGAAGTTGCGTCGCTGGCAGCCGGCGAAGAGGGGTTCGTGGTCGTCAACCAGACCCCGTTCTATGGCGAAAGCGGCGGTCAGGTCGGCGATACCGGCGCCCTTAAGGGCGAAGGCGTTGCCGCCACGGTCTCAGACACGCAGAAATTCCACGGTGTCTTTGCTCACAAGGTGACAGTAACCGCCGGTGCCCTCAAGGTCGGCCAGCCGCTCGAATTGCTGGTCGATCACGGCCGTCGTTCGTCGATCCGCGCCAATCACTCGGCCACCCATTTGCTGCATGAGGCGCTGCGCATCGTGCTGGGCGATCATGTCGCGCAGAAGGGCTCGATGGTTTCCCCCGATCGGCTGCGCTTCGATTTCGTGCATACCAAGCCGGTGACCGACCAGGAAATGGCCGAAGTCGAAGACATCGCCAATGCCATCGTGCTGCAGAACACGCCGGTCGAAACGCGCCTGATGGGCGTGGAGGAAGCCAAGGAATCCGGCGCCCGCGCCCTGTTCGGCGAAAAATATGGCGATGAAGTCCGTGTCGTCGCCATGGGCGAACCCACTGGCAATGGCCTGGGTTGGTCGGTCGAATTGTGCGGCGGCACCCATGTGCGCCGCACTGGCGATATCGGCCTGATCTCGATCGTTGCCGAAAGCGCGGTCGGCGCTGGCGTGCGCCGCATCGAGGCTTTGACCGGCAAGGCTGCCCGTCATCGCGGCAACACTAATGTCGCCATCGTCAATGCGGCTGCCGGGCTGCTGCGCTCGGGCAGCCACGAAGTGCTCGATCGCATCACGGCGTTGCAGGACAATATCAAGAAGATCGAGCGTGAGCTGAGCGATGCCCGCAAGAAGCTGGCTCTGGGCGGCGGCAGTTCCGGCGCTGCTGCCGCGGTGGACGAAACGGTCAATGGCGTCATCTATGTGGGTCGCACCGTCGAGGGCATCGAGGCAAGGGACGTCAAGGGCCTGGTCGATACCGAGAAGAAGCGCATCGGCTCTGGCGTGGTCACCGTCGTGCTCAAGGGCGAAGACGGCAAGGGCACCGTGGCTGTGGGCGTGACGCAGGACCTGACGGCGCGCTATGCGGCCGGCGAATTGATCAAGCTGGCCACGGCGGCTTTGGGCGGGCAGGGCGGCGGCGGCCGTCCCGACATGGCGCAGGGCGGCGGACCGGACGGCTCCAAAGCCGCCGAAGCCATCGCCGCAGTGCGGGCGGGGCTCTAAAAGTACCGAGACCTCATCCTGCGCTTGTCGCAGGGTGAGGTCATTGCCTACAGGCCGGTGCGGTAGAAGAATAGCCGCGGCTTCCAGACGATCTTGATCTTGTCGGTCAGCACATTGGCAAGGCCTGCCGTCAGCACGATGACGAGGCCGACAATGGCCACCCAATCGGGATATTCGCCGAAGAACGCCGCGCCGAACACGATGGCCCAGATCAGTTGGCTATATTGCACCGGGGCCAGCAGATTGGCCGGTGATCGCTTCGCCGCCGAGATCAGCAGCAGCCCGCCAGTGCCGCCCATCAGGCCGATACCTACAAAAACTGCCAATTGCTCCAGCGATGGCAGCACGAAAAACGGGATCATCAGCAGCCCGTTGACCAGGCCCGAATAGATCACCTGCAGTCCTACAAGGCTCACCCGCCGCTCCCGCGGCGCCACATGCCGCAGGATGATGGTGGTCACGCCGCCGAAAAACACGCTGCAGAATATCGCCAGATGCCCCAATTGCAGTTCGCGCACGCCGGGACGGATCACCAGCACGACGCCGAGAAAGCTGATGATCAGCAGCAGCCAGCGATGCACCGCCACATGTTCCTTGAGCACCAGCACGCCGAGCAGGGTGACCATGATCGGCGTCAGGAAACCCACGGCATAGACGTCGGCAAAGGGAATGTGGGTAAAGGCATACATGACGCAGGCCGTGCCACCGATTGCCGTGGCGCAGCGCAGATGCACCAGAAAGGGGTGCTTGAGCTTGTAGAGGTCGCGCCAGCGCTCATTGCGCTTGGTCAGCATGGCGGGAATGATCGAAAAACTGGTGGTAAAGAACGCGATCTCGAAGACCGACATGGCGGGACCGGTTGCCTTGATCAGGGCGTCGGCCATTGAAAAGCTGGCATAGGCCAAAAAGGCCAGAATGACGCCGACCGGCATCGCAATATCCAAAATATGAAGAGGACTCGGGAAACAAATCTACCATACGAGTTTGGCGCGAAGCCGTCGACCGCCCAAAGCCCAGCAAACCCGCTAAATTTCGGGGCCCTGTACCTCGGTAATATTGGTCTTGGGGCCGGGTCGGGCGCGGTATTCGGCAAAGCGGCCGGCAATGCGGGCGCGGGCGCCGTCGATGAACACGTTGACGAGCCCGCTAAGGATCACCACAGCGAGACCCGCATAGGCGAGCAGATCGGGGTGCTCGGCATAGAAATAAGCGCCCAGACCGATGGCCCAGACGATCTGCACATACTGCACGGGCGCGACCTGGCTGGCCGGGGCGTTGCGCGTGGCGGCAATCAGCAGGATATGGCCCATGCCGATAAAGCTGCCGCTGGCGAGCAGCAGGGCAAATTGCTGCCAGTTGGGCATGATGAAGCTGGGCGCCATGAGCACGGCATTGACCGCCAGTAGATAGAGCGCGGGCAGGGCGATCAGGCTGACGCGTTTTTCCTCGCTCGCCACAATGCGCAGCACGGTGGTGGTGGTGGCGCCGAAAAAGGCGCAGCCCAGAGCCGCCAGGTGCCCCAGTTCCAGCTCGCGAAAGCCGGGGCGCACCACGAGCATGACGCCGGCAAAGCCAGCCAGCAGCATCGTCCAGCGCATGGCATGGACGCGCTCCTTGAGCAGCAGCACCGACATGGCCGTAATGAACAGCGGCATCATGAAGACCAGCGAATAGGTCTCGGCAAAGGGGATGGTGACGAAGGCGAAGGTCACCAGCGATGAGGATGCCACGCCGCTGAACGAGCGCAGATGCACGAGCGCAGGATGCTTGAGCCGGAAACTGTCGCGCCAGCGCTCGCCCCTGGGCTTGGCGAACATGGCCGGCACCAGCGAGAACAGGGCGATGAAAAAGCCAATCTCGAACACGCTGAGCGTCTGTCCGAAACCCTTGATGATCGCGTCACCGCAGGCATAGATCGAATAGGCGGCAATCGCGTAAAGCACGCCGATCGGCATGATAAATCCGGAAAAATCGAGGACAGGCAGGAGTATGACCTTAAGGCCGCTCCGTGCCTGCGTCGATGGGCATTATGCCGGCAATCAGTCGTCGAGCGAAATGTCGCCGCCGCTCGAGGAGTTGAAATCGGTCTGGGCTGGATTGCCCTCTATGTCGACATCGCCGCCGCTTGAGGCTTCAGCTTTGACGCTTTGGGTGGCATGCACGGCAATGTCGGCCCCGCTGGAAGCGCCGGCCGTGGCGGTGGCGCAGACCAGGTCACCCGCATCGATTCCAGAGCCGCTTGAGGCTTCGGCGTCAATGCTGGTGCAGGTGCCGGAGAGATCGATGCTAGCGCCGCTGGAGGCGCCGGCGCGAACCGCGCCGAGGGTCGCGCCGGTCAGCTTGACGTCGGCGCCGCTCGATGCCTCCAGATCAAGCTGGTCGGATTTGATGCCCGTGGCGCGCACGTCCGCGCCGGAGCTAGCCGAAACGCCGGAGATGGCGGGCAGGGTGATGTTGATGGTGACCGCATTACCGCTGTTGAGCAGCATGCCGACCAGCCCGCCGCTGATGATGAAATCGAGGAAATCCTGATCGAGGCGGGCGGTGAGCACGCCATCGGCGACGCTGAGTTCGAGATTGTTGAGGGCGTCGGCGCTGCCCGATTCAGCGCGGACGGCGAAGCTGTCGCCAATGGTCACCACGGCATCGAGCCCGGTGGCGATATCGACGCGGTCGAAATTGTTCAGCGCGAAATCGCGGCTTTCCGCCTTGGCCGCACCTCCGAATGTCAATCCAATCGCTGTGGCGAGTGCAAGTGTGGCAATGGTCCGCATAGTCTTCGCTCCCTCGTTGACTGCCTGGCATATGGTGGTTGGCGGCGGTCGCTCAATAGAGCTTGGCGATATAAAGGGGCCGGAGCATGGCCCCGGCCCGCTGTCCCTAGAACGATGCCTTGGCGCTGAAGCTGAAGGCCAGGACGCTGCCGGTGTCCCAGGTTTCGCCCAGCGCATTGGCACCGGCTTCGATCATGGAATAGGACACGCCGCCGGACAGCTCGAAATTCTCGCTCGGCTTATAGGCGGCGCCCAGATTGGCGCCCCAGCGATCGGCCTGCGTGCCATTGGCCAGGATTCCGGCGCCGTTTTGGCGCGACGTGCCCTTGTCCCAGACCAGGCCGGCGAGGATTGTGAGGTCCTCGGTCAATTGGTGACCAACGCCAGCCGATACGGTCCAGCCGTCTTCGTAATTGAGCACAGTGGTCAGGGTGGGGCCGGGCGTGGTGACGGTTAGTGCATCGACCACGGACCAGTCCACCCACTTGATCCCGCCCAGCACCAGCCAGCCGGGCGCGATGCCGCTTTGCGCCTTGACTTCAAAGGTCTGGGGCGTGGTGACGCTGGCGGCGGCCGGCAGGGCGCCGGCAAAGGTGCCGGACAGGTCGTAATCGATGGCGGCGTTATAGATGGCGCTGACACGCAGGGCAATTTCGGGCACTTCATAGGCCGCGCCGATGCGCCAGCCAAAGCCGTTCCCATCCAGCTCGACCGGGCGCGTTCCCTGCGTCGGGCCGGGCAGCAGGGCCGGAACCAAGGCTTCATAGTTGAGGCTTTGCGCCGAGATGCCGCCGATAATGCTGAGGCTGCCCGGGCCAACGGCAAAACCATAGGCGCAGGTCAGGCCCAGATCGTTGGACCAGATGCGTTCGCGGGCCGACTGGGCTGTGGCCGCTGCATAAGTCAGCAGGCGGTCGGTGCCCGAACCCCATGGATTTTGCGCCGAAACCAGGCAGGAGGCGTTGTCGAACAGATCCCCCTTGGCCGCAAAGTTGTAATAGGTGCGGTTGGACGAGGTGGCGACGGTGCCCAGGCCAGGCGCGGCAAGGCTGGTAATGTCATGGTCGATGATGACGCGGGTCACCGTGCCCTTGCCGACATAGGTGCCGGGGTCGAACAGCAGGTCCCAATTATAGCCGTTGGCTTCGAGGCCCCCGGCATGGGCCGCGCCCATGCTCGAGGCGGCAAGCAGTGCGGCCAGCGCGATGCTGCGAATATGCGGCATGTAGAATCCTCCCAGATTTAGAGCGGCATATTTCGCCGCTTCGTCCGTCGGGCCGTTTGCCGGCCACGTTGACGTTAACGTCTAGTAGGTCTTGTTTGCGGCAGGTCGTCAATCAGCGCGGCCGTCGGATTAAGACTAAAATGTGTCGTTGACGCAGGGGTGCAACACTGTTGCGCGAACGGCACAAACAAAAAGGCCGGAGCATTGCTCCGGCCTTCGGTATCTATCGGCTTGTGACGGTTACGCCATGGCCTTCTGCAGGTTCTGGTCGATCGCGTCGAGGAAGCCGATGGTGGAGAGCCAGGGCTGATCGGGGCCGACGAGCAGGCTGAGATCCTTGGTCATCTTGCCTTCTTCGATCGTGTCGACGGTGACCTTTTCCAGCGTCAGCGCGAACTTGGCCAGCGCTTCATTGTCGTCGAGCTTGGCGCGGTGGGCCAGGCCACGCGTCCAGGCAAAGATCGAGGCAGTGGAATTGGTCGAGGTTTCCTTGCCCTGCTGGTGCTGGCGGTAGTGACGGGTCACCGTGCCGTGGGCCGCTTCGGCTTCCACGATCTTGCCATCGGGCGTGGCCAGAACCGAGGTCATGAGGCCCAGCGAACCGAAGCCCTGCGCCACGATGTCGGATTGCACGTCGCCGTCATAGTTCTTGCAGGCCCAGACATAGCCGCCGCTCCACTTGAGGGCGGAGGCGACCATGTCGTCGATCAGGCGGTGTTCGTACCAGATCTTCTTGGCTTCGAACTGTTCCTTGAACTCGGCCTCGTAGATCTCCTGGAAGATGTCCTTGAAGCGGCCGTCATAGGCCTTGAGAATGGTGTTCTTGGTGGACAGATACACCGGCACGCCACGGGCGAGGCCGTAATTGAAGCTCGAATAGGCGAAGTCGCGGATCGAGTCGTCGAGGTTATACATGGCCATGGCAACGCCGGCGCCCGGAGCCTGGTAGACTTCGTGCTCGATGACCTTGCCGTCTTCGCCGGTGAACTTGATGGTGAGCGTGCCCTTGCCGGGGAACAGGAAATCGGTGGCGCGGTACTGATCGCCAAAGGCGTGGCGGCCAACGATGATCGGCTGCGTCCAGCCGGGGACGAGGCGCGGCACGTTCTTGCAGATGATGGGCTCGCGGAAAATCACGCCGCCCAGGATGTTGCGGATCGTGCCATTGGGCGACTTCCACATCTTCTTGAGCTTGAATTCTTCGACGCGCTGCTCATCGGGGGTGATCGTGGCGCATTTGATGCCGACGCCGTGCTTCTGGATAGCGTGGGCGGCGTCGACCGTGATCTGGTCATTGGTGGCGTCGCGGCTTTCCACCGACAGATCGTAATATTCGATGGGCAGGTCGAGATAGGGATGGATCAGCTTGTCCTTGATCGCCTGCCAGATGATGCGGGTCATTTCATCGCCGTCGAGATCGACGACCGGGTTGGCGACTTTGATCTTGCTCATCGGCTGGGCTCCCTTTGCCTATGCAATATGGCCCGGTTTGGCCGGGCAGTTCATGGTGCGCCCCTATAGCATTGGCAGCCGGCAGCGCAAAGGCGCGTTATGGCATGGGGGCTTGCCCAGCTTGACGCCGTGTATATGCACGACTATATCGCGGCGATGCAGGACGATTTTTCGCAATGTCTGGTGCTCAATACGCGGATGGCGGCGCGCGCCATTACCCGGCGGGCCGACCGCAAGCTGCGCCCCTATGGCGTGACGGCGGCGCAGTTCACTATACTGACGTCGCTGCAGAGCCAGCCCGGCCTGTCGGTGACCGAGATGGCGGACCGGATTGCGATGGACCGCACGACACTGTCCCGCAATCTCGACCTGCTTGAGACCAAGGGCGTCGTCATTTCGACACGCCCGTCCGGTGTGAATGGCCGCGTCTGCGTGCTTACCGATGCGGGGCGGGAACTGGTCGCGCAGACGGTGCCGGTGTGGCGGGCCTCGCAGGCCGAGTTGCGCGAAATACTCGTCCGCCCCGATTTCGCCGTGGTCATCACGGCACTGCAGCAACTTTCCCGGCTCTAGGCCGGACACAATCGCAACCCAAGGAGACAGAATGCTGAAACCCGATCCCGCCGATCCCATTGTCGTCACCGGCATGGGCGCCGTGAGCCCGATGGGCGTAGGGGTGGAAACGCTCTGGACGCGATTGGTGGCTGGCGAGAGCGGGGTGGTCCGCAATGACCGCTTCGACACGACTGGCTTCACCTCGGGCATTGCGGGCCTGGTGCCCAGCAAGGCCGATGTGCCGCATGGTTTCGATCCCGCCGATTTCATCGACGGCAAGGAAATCAAGAAGATGGACCTGTTCATCCAGTATGGCATCGGCGCCGCTGCCGAGGCGCTGAACCAGGCTGGCTGGCATCCGACTTCCCCCGAAGATCAGGCCGCGACCGCCACCATTATCGGTTCGGGCGTCGGCGGATCGCCGGTGATGGCGCGGGCCGTCGAGATCATCCAGGAAAAAGGCCCGCGGCGGCTCTCGCCGTTCACCGTGCCGTCCTTCCTCGCCAATCTGGCAGCCGGCTGGATTTCGATTCTGCATGGCTTCAAGGGTCCGATTGGCGCCCCGGTGACGGCCTGTGCGGCTTCGGCCCAGGCCATTGGCGATGGCATGCGCCTGATCATGACCGGCGAGGCCGAAGTGGCCGTCGTAGGCGGCGCCGAAGGATCGGTCGATCCCATTTCCATCGGCGGCTTCGGCGCCTCGCGCGCCCTGACCTCCTCGCATAATGACGAGCCGCATCTGGCATCGCGCCCGTTCGACAAGGGCCACGATGGCTTCGTGCTGGCCGAAGGCGCTGCCGTGCTGGTCATCGAAAAGCTCAGCCATGCCAAGGCGCGTGGCGCGACGCCCCTGGCGATTCTGGCAGGTTACGGCACCTCTGCCGACGCCTATCACCTGACGGCGGGCTCGCCGGATGGTGCCGGCGCGCAGGTCGCCATGCGCAATTCGCTGAAGATGGCCGGGCTTGAGCCCAGCCAGATCGGCTACGTTAACGCGCATGCCACCTCCACTCAGGTGGGCGACAATGCCGAAATCGCCGGGATCACCGCGGTGTTCCCTGGCCGCGGCAAGGATCTTGCCGTGTCCTCGACCAAGTCGGCCACCGGCCACATGCTGGGCGCTGCCGGCGCAGTCGAGGCGATCATCTCGGTTCAGGCACTGCGCACCGGCATCCTGCCGCCAACGATCAATCTCGAAGACCCCGAGGAAGTGGCTGATATTTTCGACCTCGTGCCCAAGGTCGCCAAGCCCAAGGCGATCGACTACGCGCTGTCCAATTCCTTTGGCTTTGGCGGCGTCAATGCCAGCCTGGTGTTTGCGCGTATCTAACGCGGGTCGTTTCGCTCCCGATAGGTCTGGTGCCGTGGCAGGTGATCTGCCACCAGGTCCCAGGTCTGTTGGGAGCGAGCGAAAATCAGCTGATTGGGATCAAACCACTGATTCTGCCCGGCAAAGAAGCCGACCGGCAGCATGCGCACATCCGGCGCCCGCGAGGATTGTCCGTAGAGCGGGGTAGCGCAGGTGGGGCAGAAATGCCGGGTAAAGATCGCACCGGAATCGGCGGGACGCGCGAAATTTGCCGTTGCTCCGGTCAGGGTAACAGCCTCGGCTGATACCAGCGCGACCGTGGAATGGCCGGTGCCGGTGGCGCGTTGGCAATCCAGACACGAACAGACCAGCATCGACAGCACGCGGCCGCGCAGCGCCATTTCCACGGCGCCGCACGAGCAGACCGCTGTCACATCCACCATGAGCCGATCGGGCTTGTTCATGCCGCAGAAGCTGGCACGGCCCGCCTGTTGCGGCAAGGCGCGGCTCTTGCCTTTGTGAACGAGCTTGGCAAGAGTGCGCGCGCCAAAGCTGGAGGACGCAAACTTGCACCCGGACTATCCGCTTGAAACGGCGCGGCTGCGGCTGCGTCCCTTCACGCGCGGCGACGTCGACGCCGTGTTCGATTATCGCCGGCGCGAGGATGTCGCACGTTATCTGTTCGACGTGCCGCTGAGCCGGGAGGAATGCGCGCTCGCCGTACAGCAGCGCATCGGCCAGGTGGCGCTGGAGGCTGATGACGACAAGATCATCCTGGGCGTGGAGCTGGCGGAGGAGGGCACGCTGATCGGCGAGGTTTCGCTGATCCTGCGTAATCTCGACGCGGGGCAGGGCGAAATCGGCTGGATTTTTCATCCCGATTATCAGGGATATGGCTATGCGACCGAGGCGGCGGTGGCCTTGCTGGACCTGGCGTTCAAGGACGGCGAAATCCACCGGGTCATGGCGCGTTGCGATGCCCGGAACAGCGCTTCGGCCAAGCTGATGGAGCGTTTGGGCATGCGCCGTGAAGCACATTTCCGCGAGCATGCCCTGTTCAAGGGCGAGTGGGACGAGGAATTTGTCTATGCCATTCTGGAGACGGAATGGCCGGAAAAACGCCTTATTTTCTTCGCTCGTTGATTCAGGTTCGCGGCCGCAATCTCTTGATATAACTCGATTTTGGTCGGTTGAGTTGGCCGGCCGCCGCTTGCTCGCAGCACGGCGCCATCATCCGAAATCGTTTCCGGCACTGGGGTAGAATATTTCTCGGCCGGGCAGGAACGTCTCGGACTCCCCTCGCGTTGAGTTTTCGCAATGCCCAGCGGGAGGGAGCGCAATCATGTCGTCACTGAGTCTGCCCATCGAAACCGAGCGGTTGATCCTTCGTACCTTTGAACGAGGGGATTTGGAGTCG
This sequence comes from Hyphomicrobiales bacterium, assembly GCA_900470445.1. Taxonomy (GTDB): domain Bacteria; phylum Pseudomonadota; class Alphaproteobacteria; order Rhizobiales; family Devosiaceae; genus Devosia. Next base: position 74,492 of record UCAU01000013.1, read on the forward strand.
CTCAACGCCTATTTGTCGCTGCCTGCGGCACAGCGTTATGCAGTCAGCAAGGCACGGGACAAGAATGAGGTGGCTCGGGCGCTCGAGGTGATGCGCAGTCATGTCAGCCTGCAGCGGCCGGGCGATACGCTGACCTTGGCCATGGTCCGCAAGGGCGACAAGCAATTGATTGGGCATGTGTCGCTGCATTGGTCCGATGCGACGGCGGGGCAGGGCGAAGTGCGCTTCGTGATCAATCCGAGTTATTCGGGGCAGGGCTTTGCCTGCGAGGCGCTGGGCGCGTTGTTCGACCTGGCCTTTGAGCATTTCCGCATCCATCGCGTCTTTGCGCGTTGCGACGGTCGCAATCACCATTCCATCAAATTGATGCAGAGCATGGGCATGCGGCTCGAGGCACATTACCGCGAACATGCCCTGTTCCAGGGTGAGTGGGACGAGGAATTGCATTTTGCCATGCTGGATCGCGAATGGAACCGACCGAGCAAAGTGCGGGAATTGCCGCAGCGGCATCGCGTCGCCTGATTTGCATCCGGCCCGGCAAATGCGATATGTGCGCCTGACTTCACGGATTGGGCGCCATGGCCGGTACGGATTCTTCGAAACAACCCACGCTTGCGCCGACCCCGGCGATCATCCTGTGCGAACCGCAGCTGGGTGAGAATATCGGCACGGCGGCGCGCGCCATGGCCAATTTCGGGCTCTGGGATTTGCGCCTGGTGCGGCCGCGCGATGGTTGGCCCAATGAAAAGGCCATCAATGCCGCCTCCCGCGCCGATCATGTGATCGAGCGGGTGCGGGTATTCGAAACGCTGGAAGAAGCGATTGCCGACCTGACGCTGGTCTACGCCACCACCGCCCGCTCGCGCGATATGCAGAAGACTGTGCTGGGACCCGAAGAGGCAGCAACCAATCTGGCTGCCCAGATCGGTTCGGGCCGTCCGGCTGGCCTGTTATTCGGGCGCGAGCGCTGGGGCCTGCTGAACGAGGAAGTGGCGCTGGCCGATGCCATTGTCACCCTGCCGGTGGAGCCGGCCTTTGCCTCGCTCAATATCGCCCAGGCCGTGTTGCTGCTGTCTTATGAATATCGCCGCCACAGCGAAGCCGGCGCGGCCCTGCCATTCTCCGACGCCCTGGCAGAAGTCGCGCCGCGCGAAGAGCTTGTGGGCCTTTTCGGACATCTTGAATCCACTCTGGACCAGTCCGGTTTCTTCACCGCGCCCGACAAGCGGCCGACCGTAGTCAACAATCTGCGCACCATGCTGGAGCGCGGCAAATTCACTAGCCAGGAAATCCGCACCCTGCGGGGGGTGATTTCCTCGATCGACCGGCGCCACCAGCGGCCAAATCCCAATCGGCAGAAGCCGGGCAGCAACACGGACTGATAAAGCACGCAGGCGAACCGAATTTACCCGTTCCGCCTTTGACTGCGACACTTTGTCATGCGATCTGCTTGCCCCATGAGCACGCCCGCCCCGCAAGACAAATCCCGCATCGCTTTCACCTATGTCGGTTTCCGCTTTTTCTGGCTGACCACGCTGCTGGTCAGCTTTGCGGTGCAGATCATGTCGGTGTCGATCGCCTGGCAGATTTACGATGTCACCGGCAATGCCTTCCTGCTGGGGTTGGTGGGGCTGTGCCTGTTCCTGCCGGCGCTGCTGCTGATCCTGGTCACCGGGCTCACCGCCGACCGCTTGAACCGCCGCTTCATCATGGCGATCTGTCTCGGCGTCGAGCTGGTCTGTGCCATGGGCTTCCTGGTTTTCGTCAATGCGGAAGCCCATGAAGTCTGGCCGATTTTCGGTATTCTGATCGTGCTGGGCACGGCGCGCGCTTTCTGGGGCCCCGCCGCGCAGTCGCTGGCGCCCAACCTGGTGCCGCCCGAAGCCCTGTCCAACGCCATCACCGTCAATGCCTCGGCCTGGCAGTTCGCCGCCATTATGGGCCCCGCTGCCGGTGGCTTGCTCTACGGCCTCGGGCCTGCGGTACCGTTCGCAACAGCCGGCGTGCTGCTGCTTGCCGCCGCGATCAGCGTGTTGCTGATCCCCAAGCCCGCGCAGCGGGAATCGCATCAGGCGACCAGCCTCGAGACCATGCTGGCCGGCTTCCGCTACATCTTCTCCAACAAGGTGGTGCTGGGCGCCATCTCGCTGGACATGTTTGCCGTGCTGATGGGCGGAGCCGTGGCGCTGCTGCCAGTCTATACCAAGGACATCCTGCATGCTGGCCCGCAGGAACTCGGGCTGCTGCGGGCCGCGCCGGGGATCGGCGCCATCGTCATGGCGCTGTTCCTGACCCGCTTCCCGATTCGCAATCATGCAGGCAAAATCCTCTTCCTCTTCGTTGGACTGTTCGGCGCCTTCACCGTAGTGTTCGGCCTCTCCAGCACCGTATGGATTTCCATTCCGGCGCTGGCGCTGGTGGGCGCCTCCGACATGGTCAGCGTCACCATTCGCGAGACGATCATGCAGCTGTGGACGCCCGAAGAGGTGCGCGGGCGGGTCAATGCGGTCAATTCGGTGTTTATCGGGGCCTCCAATGAATTGGGCGAGTTCCGCGCCGGCACGGTGGCGCACCTGATTGGCCCGGTGCCTGCTGTGGCGCTGGGCGGGCTGGGGGCGATTGCCGTGGCGGTGATCTGGAGCCAGGTCTTCCCCGCGCTGCGCGAGCAGAAGACGCTCGACAAGAAAATGGTCTAAAGCCCGCGCTGGCTTGACTCCTGGGCTTTCCAACTATATCACGCGGCCACCTATCGAGGCTTTCGAGCCTATAGGCGCACCCGGGATCTCCTGAATTTTTGGGGTCTGTCGGTCATCCCTCGGGATGGCAGAGGAGGGCGCGATCCATTCACCTGTTAAGAAGGATACGCGATGTCGAAGCGTCATTCAGTCAAGTACAAGATCGATCGCCGTCTTGGCGAAAATATCTGGGGCCGTCCGAAGTCCCCGCTCAACGCCCGTGCTTATGGCCCCGGCCAGCATGGTCAGCGCCGCAAGGGCAAGCTCTCGGACTACGGTCTGCAGCTGCGCGCCAAGCAGAAGCTCAAGGGCTATTACGGCTCGGTCACCGAAAAGGCGTTCAAGCGCCTCTACACCGAAGCTGCCCGCGTTAAGGGCGATACCGGCGAGAACCTGATCGGCCTGCTCGAGAGCCGTCTGGACGCGATCGTCTACCGCGCCAAGTTCGTTGCCACCGTGTTCGCTGCGCGCCAGTTCGTGTCGCACGGCCACATCCTGGTCAATGGCAAGCGCGTCAATATCCCATCCTACCAGGTCAAGGTCGGCGACAAGATCGAAGTGCGCGAGCGCTCCAAGCAGCTCGCTGTGCTGATCGAAGCCACCCAGCTGGCCGAGCGCGACGTTCCTGATTACGTCGAAGTCGACCACAACAAGATGACCGCCACCTTCGCCCGCGTTCCCGCGCTGTCGGATGTGCCGTACCCGGTCCAGATGGAACCGAACCTGGTCGTCGAATTCTACTCGCGCTAAGCGAAGCAGAATAACAGATTTGAAAAGGCCGCCCTTCGGGGCGGCCTTTTTGTTTTTGGGGGTGTAGGTGTGGTGGATGGTACCCGCATGGTCAAACAAGCACGGTGTCATTCCGGCGGAGGCCGGAATCCATGCTGAAGGCTATCCCGGCGCTGGATATGCGCGAGGCGCCACGGACATGGATTCCGGCCTCCGCCGGAATGACACCGTGGGTTGGTAAGGGGCAAAGCAACGCCCCTTACGATTCTCACTGCACAGCAGGTGGCACGCCGCGGAGCGATACATTGATCGGCTCCTGATCGATTGGGATATAGCTCTCGAACTTGCGCAGACGCATGAACACCGATTGCAGTTCCACGATCGTCGTCCAGGCCCGGGCGAAGAACTGGAATGAGCTCGACACCTGACTGAAGGCGAGCTGCACCTGCTGGTAGAGGCCCATGGTCAGCGCGCCTGCCAGGATTGACGGCGAGAGCGCTAGCAGTGGCACATAGCCGACCATGTTGAGATAGGCGTAACGCGCCAGGTTGAAGTAGGTGTAGTGGAAATAGAGCCGGAAATAGTTCTTCTGCACGCCGGCAAAGAGTTCCTTGACGGTGGGCGGGTCGGCCCGGTCGGCATGATCCTCACCGAACACCAGTTCCTTGCGATACGCCGCTTCGACGCGCTGATTGGCGAAGTTCAGGCCTGGCAGTTTGACGCCCACCACCGCCAGCAGCAGCGTGCCGAAAACGGCCGTGGCCAGCGCCACCCAGACCAGGCTGCCAGGAATGTCGCCCACAATGGGGAGGCCGGTAATGTTCTGGGACAGGTTCCAGAGCAAGGGCAGGAACACGACGAGAGTAATCAGCGACCCGAAGAAGGCAGTGCCCAAATCCTCGACGATGGTGGCGAAGCGCATCGTGTCTTCCTGCACACGCTGGGCCGCGCCTTCCGTTTCGCGGATTTTTGGCCAATGCTCCATGTAGTAAAAGTTCATCGCCTTGCGCCACCGGAACACATAATGCGAGGTGACGAAGGCCAGCAGCACCGCCACGATGATGGTGGGCATTAGCACGGCAAAGAGGGTGAAGACCTCGCCATAGAATCGCTCGGGCGTCACTGAACGCGGTTGCGTCAGCGCCAACTGGATCATGTCGAAGAACACGCCGGACCATTCGTTGACGAAGGCGTCCACTTGAACCTGGAAATAGATGACCAGCAGGATGCCCGTCGAGCCGACGACCGACCACCAATACCACTCGTTGCGCTTGTAGAAATACCAGAACAGGCAGAACAGCAGCGAGATCAGCAGCACATATTGGTAGAGCCAGACGCGCTCGCCATTGAGGAAGTTGGCGGCCGAGGATTCATTGGCGCCTGCCGCTGCGGCCTGCTGGGAGGGGCTGGCGCTCTCGGTGGTCGCGGGCGCGTTGGGATTGGCCTCCCCGGGGGTAGCGGCCGGCTGGGCTTGATCGGTCGCGGCGGGCGTTGCCGCTGGGGGCTGATCGGGAGTGGCAGAGGCCGCGATCACCGGATGGGTGAAGCGGTCGATGCTGATGGCCGATCGCAGCGGCGTGCCGATGGCGAACCAGGCGACGACGGCAAAGAGCAGCCAGAGGACTGCCGAGGAAAAGAAGATTTTGGGTTCAGGGAAGAAAGAGCGAAACACCACGAGACTCCTGGGTGCCGGTGAGGTGTGTCATGTAACTGCCGCAAAACGTCCAAAGCAAGAATGGGAAATTAAAGCTTGGTAATGTTCCCCAAGGCCGGTTTTGCTTTCCTCACGGGGGCAGGGGCGATATCAGCTACGACATGATTGCCACAAGAGTTCTGCCATGAGCGCCGTTATGGATGCCGCCCCCCAGGCCGAAGCCGATGAAGCCGAATCTGGCGCGCACCCGATTTTCGCCGGGGCGCCGCGCAGTGTGGAGTTCAACAAGCTGCGCAAGCGCCTGATCCGCAATACGCGCGAGGCGCTGGATCGGTTCGCCATGGTGCGGGCGGGCGAGAAATGGCTGGTGGCGCTGTCAGGCGGCAAGGACAGCTATGGCATGCTGGCGCTGCTGCTGGACCTCAAATGGCGCGGGCTGTTGCCGGTGGAATTGCTGGTCTGCAATCTCGATCAGGGGCAGCCCAATTTCCCCAAGCATATCCTGCCCGAATTCCTGGGCGGGCTGGGGATTCCCCACCGGATTGAATACAAGGACACCTATTCCATCGTCACCGACAAGCTGCCGGCGGGGGCGACCTATTGCTCGCTATGCAGCCGGTTGCGGCGCGGCAATCTCTATCGCATTGCGCGGGAAGAGGGCTGCACGGCGCTGGTGCTGGGCCATCATCGCGACGACAGTCTGGAAACCTTCTTCATGAACCTGTTTCATGGCGGCAAGCTCGCCGCCATGCCGCCGCGGCTGCTCAATGACGAGGGTGACATCGAAGTGTTGCGGCCGCTGATCTATTGTGCGGAAGACGATCTGCAGCGGTTTTCCGACGCCATGGCCTTCCCGATCATCCCCTGCGATCTGTGTGGCAGCCAGGATGGGCTGGAGCGCAATGCCATGAAGGCCATGCTGGCCGACATCGAAAAACGTATGCCCGGCCGCAAGGACGTGATGATCCGCGCGCTCGGCAACGTCAATCCTAGCCATATGCTCGATCCGAAACTGTTCGATTTTGCAGGGCTGTTCGAACGAAGGACCGGACTATGAGTGTTGATATCGGCAAGCTTGCCACCATCCTGCGCGATGCGGCCAAGGCCGAAGTGCTGCCCCGGTTCCGTCGGCTCGATGCGGGCATGGTCAAGGTCAAGACCTCGGCAATCGATCTCGTGACCGAGGCCGACGAGGCCGCCGAGCGTTTCATCAAAGCTCGGGTGGCTGAACTGGCACCCGAGGCATTGTTCGTGGGCGAGGAATCTGTCGCGGCCGATCCGGCTTTGCTGGATGCGCTGGCCCATGCTGACCTCGCCGTCGTGGTCGATCCGATCGATGGCACAGCCAATTATGCGGCCGGGCTTCCGCTCTTTGCCGTCATGGCATCGGTGGTGTCCAAGGGCGAGACTATTGCTGGCATCATCTACGACCCGATGGGCGATGACTGGATGATGGCCGAAAAGGGCAGCGGCGCCTGGCTGCGGCGGCCCGATGGCGAGGCGGTGCGCATGCAGATCGCCGAGCCGCTGCCGCTGGCGGAGATGGTGGGCTGCTGTTCGGTGGCCTTCATGCCAGTCGAGTCGCGCCCCCAGGTGTTGGCCAATTTCGCCAAGCTCCGAGTGGTGTCCAATTATCGGGTGGCGGGGCATGAATACCGCACTTTCATTTCCGGCCACGCACAATTCCTCTGCTACAACAAGCTGATGCCCTGGGATCACCTGGCCGGCACGCTGATGGCGCAAGAAGCCGGCGGCTATGCTGCCCGGCTTGATGGCTCGCCCTATCTGCCCCATCACATCGACGGCGGACTGATCATCGCCACGGATAAGGACAGCTGGCAGGCTCTGCGGCGCGAGGTGTTTACCTACTAGCGGGCGACTCTAGCCCAATCCATCCTCCCCACCGCTCTCCCTCGGGCTCGACCCGAGGGCCACTCGCCGCTCGCACAGTGCTTTGTGCAAACCTGACAGGCCAACCCCCACGATGTCATCCCCGCGAACGCGGGAACCTCCGTTTCGGGTGCTGAAGAAGCAAACAGAGGTCCCCTGAGTTCTCAAACGAAG
>UCAU01000064.1 GCA_900470445.1 Hyphomicrobiales bacterium
GCTTTCGCGGGAATGACACTATTCGGGTGGGTGAATTACCCTCAAACCCGCTTTGCCAACTGCCCCCAGGCCAAAAGAATAATCACCGCGCCCACAATGGCCCCGATGAAATTGGCGCCATCGCCCGGCCCATACCAGCCCACGGCCTGCCCCAGCCAGGTCGCCAGCACCGAGCCGACAATGCCCAGCACCGTCGTCAGGATAAACCCGCTCGGCTTGCGATCCCCCGGCGTGATCCACTTGGCAATCAGTCCCGCGAAAAACCCGATGATAATGGCCCAGACAATGCTCATAACGACGCTCCATATTTGGCTAGGGGCATAAGTCGTATGAACGGGCTCCGGTTGCAAGATGGGAGGGATGTCCAGGTTCTCGCCACCCCTCCCTTGAGGGGACTGTTTCTCCCCGAAACCTCCAAAGCACGGTGTCATTTCAACGTAAGAAACCGACGCCAGAAATACGCACCATCCTCAATCAACCACCGCATCTCCCTCGGGCCTGACCCGAGGGCCACTCGCCGCTTGTGCCGGGTTGAGAAGGGCCCTCGGGTCAAGCCCGAGGGAGATGCGGTGGGTTGGCAGGGGCTGCAGCAAGGTCCCTCACCTCACCGGGAAGCCCCCTCAAACCTTATGCTCGCTCCGGTCCCGGTCCGTCACCACCGCCAAGTCCAGCACCTTCTGGATATTGGTGGCATGGCGGAAGCTGGGCTCGAGGTTCTTCCCCGCCCGCACTGCTTCGACGAACCGCATGTAATTGGTCGGCACAGTATCGACCTCGACCTCGGTCCAGGTGCCGGTTTCGGCATCCGCGCCCAAGCACGTGAACAGCTTGGACCAATCGTGCCGGTGCTGCACTTCCACCGACCCCAGCTCGCCATAAACGCGCAGCCGCAATTCATTGAAATGCCCGGTGGCCCAGCGCGTGGCGTGGATCACGCCCAAAGCGCCGTTTTCCAGCTGCGCCGTCATGGCAAAGCTGTCATTGGCGTCCAGGTCATATTCCCCGATACGGTTATTCTCGGCCTTGTCGAACGTTTCCAGGCGGCAGAACACCTTGGAAAAATCGCTGCCCGCGCCATAGGCCGCAAAATCGAGGATATGCACGCCGATATCGCCCAGCACGCCATTGGAGCCGTGCTTCTTGCTCAGCCGCCACAGCCACTGGCTCTCGGTGCGCCAATCGCCCCAAGCCTTGCTCACCAGCCAGCTCTGGAGGTAACTCGCCTCGAAATGCTTGACCTTGCCGACCGCGCCCGAAGCCACGATTTCGCGCGCCTTCTGCAATTGGCTGACATTGCGATAGGTCAGGTTGACCATATTGACCAGCCCAAGCCGTTCGGCCGTTTCGGTCATTTCCATGGCCTTGGCATGGTCGGTCGCCAGCGGCTTTTCGCAGAACACGTGCTTGCCGCCCTTGAGCGCCGCCATGGTCGTCGGATGGTGCACGCTATCGGGCGTCACATTGGCCACCGCGTCGAATTCGCCCCAGGCGAGCGCCGCATCGAGCGAGCCAAAGCTGCGCTCCATATTATGCGCCGCGCAGAACGCCTCGACCCGCGCCGGGTCCACATCCACGCCCCCCGCCAGGGTCACGCCCTCGATGGCAGCAAAATGCTTGGCATGTTGATTGGCCATGCCGCCGGTACCCAGAATGAGCAACCGCATCTTCGTTATTCCTTATGCGGGCGTTCCAGACGATCCGCGTGTGTTAGATCAAGCTCGATGGTTCAGTAGACCTCATCCTGAGCCTGTCGAAGGACGAGGTCGTGGCAGGGCGCCGCGGGCCCGACCTCGTGGTTCGACAAGCTCACCATGAGGTCTCAAAACCGCAGCGCCGCTCTGACTTACTTGAAGCCTTCTTCGCGGCCGTGGTGCAATTTCGGCCCGCGCTCCACGATCTTTTCGATCGCCTCATCCACCGGCGTATTCGGCGCATCCAGCAGCTGCGGGAACTGATTGGCGTTATACGCCCAGTTGACCGCATTACGCAGCACCAGCCCAACCGTGTCGTCGTGATAGGTCGGATAGGTTTCGTGCCCAGGCCGGAAGTAGAAAATATTGCCCGCGCCACGGCGATAGGTCAGCCCGCTACGGAACACTTCCCCGCCCTGGAACCAGGAGACGAATACGGTTTCCAGCGGCTCGGGCACGCTGAAGGGCTCGCCATACATTTCTTCCATTTCAAGTTCGAAATAGGCCGGCAGGCCCTTGGCGATCGGGTGGCCCGGATTGGTGACCCACAGCCGCTCGCGCTCGCCCGCTTCCCGCCAATGCAGCGCGCAGGGGGAACCCATCAGGCGCTTGAAAATCTTGGAGAAATGGCCCGAATGCAGCACGATCAGGCCCATGCCCTCCCAGACCCGCTTGGCGATGCGCTCGACGATCTCGTCCTTCACCTCGCCATGCGCCGCATGGCCCCACCACACCAGCACATCGGTCTCGGCCAGCGCCTCTACCGTGCAGCCATGCTCGGGCTCCTGCAAGGTCGTGGTCTTGGTCACGATATTGCTGTCGCTCGACAGCAGCTTGGCGATCTGGTTGTGCATGCCGGTGGGATAATTGTCGGCCACGATCTTGTTCTTCTGCTCGTGAACGTTTTCACCCCACACCAGGGTACGGATCGGCATTTGTAGTCTCCTAAAAGTCCGGGTCGCTGGTGCGGACCCGATGGTTTGGCTTGACCCTGCGTCATTCCCGCGAAAGCGGGAACCCCTGTTTGCCGAAACGGAGGTTCCCGCTTTCGCGGGAATGACGCAGTAGTGGATGGAAAAAGGTCGGACTTCTATCCGGCCTTTTTATGATTTCAGGCGAGCGGCTTGCCCGCGCCGTCGAAGCGGTGGATTTTGTCGTCCATCGGCGAAATGTGCACGACGTCGCCGCTGTGATAGGTATTGGCCCCGTCGAGCCGCACCACGACCGGCTCCTCGGTGCCCATTTCCAGATAAACATAGCTATCCGCGCCCAGGTTTTCCGTATGGATCACCGTGCCGCTCCAGGTGCCATTGTCCGGCACGATGGTAATGTGTTCGCCGCGAATACCCACCGTGTCGGCGCCGAAGGAAGCGGCCTTTTCGCCGGAGATGAAGTTCATTTTGGGCGAGCCGATAAAGCCGGCCACGAAGACCGAATTGGGCTTTTCATAAAGCTCCATCGGCGTGCCGACCTGCTCGATCACCCCGTCGCGCAACACGCAGATGCGGTCGGCCAGGGTCATGGCCTCCACCTGATCATGCGTCACATAGATCATGGTGACGTTGTTCATGCTCTCATGCAGCTTGGCGATTTCGATGCGGGTCGCCACGCGGAGCGCCGCGTCGAGGTTCGACAGCGGCTCGTCGAACAGGAACACTTTGGGGTCGCGCGTAATGGCCCGACCGATGGCCACGCGCTGGCGCTGCCCGCCCGACAGCTGCTTGGGCAGCCGGTCCAGATATTGCCGGATCTGCAGCATGTCGGCTGCTTTTTCCACCCGCTGGCGGATCTCTTCCTTGCCATGGCCCTTTTCGAGCGTCAGCCCGAACGCCATGTTCTCGTAGACCGTCATATGCGGATAAAGCGCGTAGGACTGGAACACCATGGCGATGCCGCGCTTGGACGGCGCCAGTGCGTTGACCAGTTTACCGTCAAACAGCATTTCGCCCGAGGTAATGTCCTCCAGCCCCGAAATCAGCCTGAGAAGCGTAGATTTGCCGCAACCCGACGGGCCGACGAACACCATGAATTCGCCGGAGCGGACCTCCAGGTCCACCCCCTTGATGACTTCCACCGCGCCAAAGGCCTTGCGGATCTTGCGAAGCTCGATGCTTGCCATTGTTTTTCTCCCTAACCCTTGACGCCGCCGGCCGTCAGGCCAGACACGATCTTGCGCTGGAAGATCAGAACCAGGATCACCAGCGGCACGGTAACGATGACCGAGGCAGCCATGATCAGGCCCCACGGCGTTTCATATTGCGACCCACCCGACAGCAGCGCGATGGCCACCGGCACGGTGCGGGTATTGTTGGACGAGGTAAACGTCAGGGCGAACAGGAACTCGTTCCACGCCCCGATAAAGGCCAGCAGCCCCGTGGTCACCAAAGCCGGCCACATCAGCGGCAGGAACACGCGGGTGATGATCACCCACGGCGAGGCCCCATCGACAATGGCCGCTTCCTCGATCTCCACCGGCAGGTCCCGCATGAAGGTGGTGAGCACCCACACGGTAAAAGGCAGCGTAAAGATCGTGTAGGAGAAGATCAGCGCCCAGGGCGTATTGTAGATATTCAAAGCCCGGATCACCTCGAACAGCCCGGCCAGCACCGCGATCTGCGGAAACATCGACACGGCCAGGATCGTCATCAGCAACAGGCTCCGGCCCCGGAACCGCACGCGGCTCAGCGCAAACGCGGCCGTCACCGCCAGGAACAGCGCGAGCAACACCGTGACCGATGCCACGAAGATGGAGTTCAAGAGGTTACGCGGGAAACTGCCGGTATTGAGCACCGCCAGGTAATTGTTCCAGCTGAACGAGGTGGGCCAATAGGTGATGCGGAACAGGTCCGTGCCCGATTTGAAGCTGGTCAGGATCGCGTAATAGAACGGGAACACCGACACCACGACGATGAACACCACCAGCGCATAGAACAGCACCGTCTTGGTGAGGCCCCATAGATTGAGCGTGCCAACCATTAGCGGTCTCCCCCGTCGAAATTCACCTTGCCCAGCCAGATATAGAGGATGGTGAAGGCGGCGATGATCAGGAACAGCAGCGTCGATTGCGCCGAGCCATAGGCGAACTTGTCGAAGTCGAACAGGTTCTCGCGCGCCAGCACGCTCATGGTCTTGGTCGCCGCGCTATTGGGCGTCAGCACATAGATCAGATCGAAAATGCGCAACGCATCGAGCACGCGGAAGATGATGGCCACCATCAGCGCCGGCCGCACCAGCGGCAGCGTGATCTTGAAGAACTGCTTGATCGGATGCACGCCATCGATCTCGGCGGCTTCATAGATATCCTTGGGGATCATCTGCAACCCGGCCAGGATCAGCAGCGCCATGAACGGCGTGGTCTTCCAGATATCCACCACCAGCACCGCCGTCATCGCCGTCTCCGCCGTAGCGGTCCAGGCGACCTTCTGGCTGAGCAGACCCAGCCGCATCCCCAGATCGTTGAGAATGCCGAACTGGTCGTTCAGCATCCAGCTCCACATGCGGGCCGACACGATGGTGGGAATGGCCCAGGGAATGAGAATGGCCGCCCGCACCAGGCCGCGTCCCTTGAATTCGGCATTCAGCACCAGGGCGACGATCATGCCCAGCACGGTCTCCCACAGCACCGACCAGAAGGCGAAGCGCACCGTGTTCCACACCGCATTCCACCAGGCCGGATCGACCAAGAGGCCCCGGTAGATGGTGCGGCCGCTATCGAGCGTCCGCCAGCTCAGGTAATTGGTAAAGCCCACCCATTCCGCGCCATAAAGATTGGTCAGCGAGGCATCGGTGAATGAAAAATAGATCGAGCGAAGCAGCGGCCAGCCGGCCACCACAGCCAGCGCGATCATCATGGGCAGCAGGAACCAGCGCGCGGCGCGCACCCTCTGCTGCATCAATTCGGATTTGATCTTGGGCCGGCCCACGCTGGCCGCGGACGCGATGGTATCGGTAGCCATCCACTACTCCTCCCGTTTGCTTAGGTCCTTCAGCGGCACGGGCGGCGGGGCAAACCGCCGTCCGTGCCATGGCGCTATCGGGAGGTCTTACCAGGCGTCGCCCTTGAGGTCGGACAGGTCAGCCTCGAGAACTTCGAGATTCTCGGCGGCAGTGCCATTGCCCGACAGAGTATTGTGGACGGCGCTCCAGAACAGCGAGGACACTTCGTTATACTTCACCTTGGTGGGCGCCGACGGACGCGGCACCGCATTCTGGAAGATTTCCTTCCAGTTGGCCATGAAGGGCGAAGCCTTCAGCACGTCGGCGTCGTCATAGAGCGCTTCGATCGTGGGGAGGTTGGACTGGTTGATCGCGCGTTCCTTCTGCACTTCGGGCGAAGCCAGGAACAAAGCGAGCTTGATCGCCTCTTCCGGGTCCGGCGAATACTTGGAAACGGCGACATTCCAGCCGCCCAGCGTTGCCGCCGAGCCCGCGCCTTCGCCTTCACCGGCGGGAAGCGGCGCCACGTCGAACTTGCCCTTGACGGCGGAATCGTCACCACCGCTCAGTGCATAAGCATAGGGCCAGTTGCGCATGAACACCGAATTGCCCAGCTGCCAGACGCCACGGCTTTCTTCTTCCTGATAGGCCAGATTGCCTTCCGGCGAGATCGTGCCGATCCAGGTCGCCGCACGATCGATGGCGGCTGCAGCCTGTGGATTGTTGATCGAAATGGTGCCATCGACCTCCACGATCTGCCCGCCGCCGCTGGACTTGACCCATTCCAGGGCGTTGCAGGTCAGCCCTTCATAGGCATTGCCCTGGAACACGAAGCCATACATGTCCGGATTCCCGGCCGTGCGTTCGGCATCCATGATTTCCTTGGCGGTCGCCGCCATTTCGTCCCAGGTGGTCGGCACGGGCTTGCTGTACTTTTCCAGCAGGTCCTTGCGGTAGAACAGCGCCGGCGCGTCGGTAAAGGCCGGCAGGGCAACCAGCTTCCCATCCACGGTCTGCGACTCGATGATCGATGGGAAATGCGCGCCCACCACATCCTTGGCCGCATCGGTCAGATCGAGAAACTGATCGGCCAGCTGCGGCGCCCAGATCACGTCGGTCTGGTACACGTCGATATCGGTATTGCCGGCGGCGAGCCACAGGCGATATTGCCCGAACTGGTCGGAGGTCGACGAGGGCATCGGCACCACGGTGACCTTATTGCCCGTCTCGGCCTCGAACTTGTCGAGCTGGCTGCGCAGGAATGCCAGGCCATTGCCGGTATCGCCCGACACGATCGACAAGTCGGCCGCCTGGGCCGAGCCCACGACCAGCGTCACGCTCGCCAGCAGACCAACGAGCAGTGTGTTGATTTTCATTACAATCCTCCCGAATGAAACCAGATTCATGAGGAAGCATGCCAACCGGGCCCACGCCTGACGCGCCGCCCAGTCCATTCCTCCCCCGAAAAGCTCTTCGCCAGCGGCTGAACCGCATGATTTTCAAAGCGCTTTGAACGAAAAACAACCAGAGGCCCGGACTTCTGTCAAGCAGCCCCGCGCCAGATTCGCACGACTTTGCGAACTGAAATATATTTATCCGTTATTATTCAATGGTTTGAACCAAGTGAAATGCGTAAGAGTCTTTTAATACCCCAACCTGGCTTGATGTACGCACCTCATCGCAAGACGCGAAAAAATCCACTCTTGCATCAAAATTTGAAATCGCTTTGAATGCCATTGGAGGAGGATCGCAGGAACCGCTGGTCAAAGCGGCCTGCTCGCCCTAAAGCCTATGCGGCTTAAGGCTTTGCGCCGGATTTGTCCGGCCCAGGCTGCCGTATTTTGCCCCGGGCCAGAACGCCAATGAGACTGAAAGACCTCGCCGAACATCTCGGCCTGTCGCAAACCACTGTCAGCCGCGCGCTCAACGGCTATCCCGAGGTCAACGAAGCCACGCGCCTGCGCGTCGCCGAAACCGCCAAGCGGCTGGGCTATCGCCCCAATGCCAGCGCGCTACGGCTCGCCACCGGCCGCTCGGGCGCCATCGGCATGGTGCTGCGCGGCTCCTACGAATTCGGTCCCCATACCAGCGAATTTCTCGGCGGCATCGGCGAGCGCCTGGCCGATGAGGAAATCGATATTCTGCTCACCACTGTCGAGAGTTACGAGGATGAAGTGGCCGCCTATAAGCGCGGCGCCGCCAGCCAGAAAGTGGACGCCTTCATCCTCCATTCCCCGACCCTGCATGACGAACGCGCCGAACTGCTGCTCGATCTCAAAGTGCCCTTCGTGCTGCATGGCCGCACCAATATCGGCCAGCCCGTCGCCTGGCTCGATATCGACAATACCGGCGCCGTCGAGCGCGCCACCAGCCACCTGCTCGATCTGGGCCATCGCCGCATTGCCCTGCTCAATGGCATCAAGGGCCGCACCTTCGCCGAGCACCGCGAAATCGGCTACCTCGCCGCCCTCTCGGCGCGCGGCGTCTCCTTCGATCCCGCCTTGATGGGTAATTCGGTCTTCACCGACGAAATCGCCTTCCGCATGACCCAGGCCATGCTCGAACTGCGCCCCCGCCCCACCGCCTTCCTCGCCGGCTCGATGATGACCGCGCTCGGCATCTTCCGCGCCATCCGCCAGGCCGGCCTTGAGCTGGGCAAAGACGTCTCCATGATCGCCCATGACGACGTCTTCCCCTATCTCAACGCCGACAACATGTACCCCTCCATGTCCACCACCCGCTCCTCCATGCGCCAGGCCGGCACCCGCATGGCCGAACTCATCCTGCAAATCCTCGCCGGCAAACCCATCGAAGACGTGCATGAGCTATGGCCGGTAGAACTGGTCCTGCGCGAAAGCTCAGGGCCCGCGCCCGCGCCCTAAGCATGGGACGGCCGCATCCCAGTGGACCTCATGGTGAGCTTGTCGAACCACGAGGTCGTGGCACCCAGGCCTCCACGCGCTCGCCCACCTCCCCACAATGTCATTCCCGCGAAGGCGGGAACCTCTGTTTTTTCCTACCCTCTCCAAAAAAACAGCGCCCCCTCTCGCCGCAATGACACCGCCATTGCAATGTGCTCAGCTTGCTTGACCGGCTAGGACCAGCACCGAAATGACCCCGCCAACTCTCGATTTCGACGAAGCCATAACCCTGGTCACCCAAACCAGCGCCCGTTTCGTCGCCATCGACGGCCTGCCCGTCAGCGGCAAGTCAACGCTCGCCGAGCGGCTGGAGCAAACCACCGGTGCCCAAACCATCTACCTCGATGATTTCGTGCGGCCCGAAGCGGACTGGCGCGGCAAGGTGCTGCCGTCATTCCCCTTCGCCTATATCCGCTATGACGACTTTCTGGGCGCCGTGACAAACCTCGCACAGCACGGACACTGCACCTATCACCCCTACGACTGGACAACAGGCCAAGCCAGCGCCGCCGCCCGAACCATCACCCGACATCGGCCCATCATCATCGAAGGCGTGTCATCGCTCCACCCCGCCCTCGCTCCGCTCTACGACCTGCGCCTCTGGGTGCAAAGCGATGCCTCCACCACCCTCACCGCCGCACTCACCCGCGGCGTGGGCGACTGGGAACACGAATGGCGCAACCTGTTCATGCCCAGCGTCGAGCTCTACTTGCAGACCAATCCAAGCATTCGCGCGGATTATCTGGTCAAGGGGCGCGGAGTTTGAGGCTAACCGTGGCCACCCACAATGCCATTAACCCCACAATGTCATTCCCGCGAAAGCGGGAACCTCTGTTTACCGGACCACGATTAGCTGCAAAGCTCAGCCATGAGCACCCTCGGCCGCTATTTCGTCTACATCCTCGCCAGCCGCAAATATGGTGCGCTCTATATCGGCGTCACCAATGACCTAATCGCCCGCACCTATATCCATCGCGAAGACATCCTGCCCGGCCAATCCTCGCGCTATCACATCCATAATCTGGTCTA
The DNA here is from genome assembly GCA_900470445.1 of Hyphomicrobiales bacterium. Taxonomy (GTDB): domain Bacteria; phylum Pseudomonadota; class Alphaproteobacteria; order Rhizobiales; family Devosiaceae; genus Devosia. The sequence continues at coordinate 9,578 of UCAU01000064.1, forward strand.
TTTCGAGCAGCACGACGACATTGATGCGGCGATCACCCGCGAAAAACGCCTCAAGAAATGGCGGCGACAGTGGAAGATCGATCGGATCGAACAAACCAACCCGGATTGGCATGATCTCTATCCGGACTTGCTTGGTTAGCCCTGTGAAACAGAGGTTCCCGCTTTCGCGGGAATGACACTGTGGGTGGGGCGGCGCGGGTGCGGAGACGCATCTTCTCTCGACGCCATCCCCCACTCGGTGTCATTCCCGCGAAAGCGGGAACCTCTGTTTACAGGTACCGGAGTAAGAACAGCGGCCAGGTCACCCCACCCGCAACACATGATTATCAAACGAAAAATCGAACTTCTGCGGCTCCCGCTCCGCTCCCGCGAGACCGATCATCTCCCCCATGCCGCTGGTCGCCACAAACCCCGTGCCATCCGCCGCCAGCCCACAGCCATTGCGCAGCGTTTCGACCAATACGGGCCGCCCGCCTTCCGCGTCGATTGCCACCAGCAAATCCCCCTCCGGTGACGACACCGCAACACTGGTCCCATCGGCGGAAACGGCAACCGAGCCGACATAATTGCGCAGGTCCCGCAGCGTATCGAGCGGCAATTCGATCAATCTGATCTCGCCATCAGCCGTGGCATAGCCCACCAATTGCGGGCTATCGCTGGGTGCACCGCGATATTGGCAGCCGAACCACACCCGGCTGCGCGCATCGATCGCCATATGGCGGATCGAGAGCTGATGCAGCCCCGCATCAAGCCGCAATTGCCCCACCAAATGCCCGGCCCGCCGGTCGACAAAAGCCATCGAGGGGTCCATCGTATCGAGATTCAACTCGGCCCGACCATAATCGGGATGGGTCTCGATGCCGCCATTAGCGATAACGAAGGTCACCCCATCAGGCATCAGCAGCATTTCATGCGGCCCCGTGCCATAGGTGGGGAATTCCCCAATACGCTTATAGCCATCCGTCGCGTCGTAAATGCCGATAACACCCTTGGCCGCCTCGAAATCGCTCTCGGTGGCGTAAAGCAGCCGCCCATCCGGCGAGAACACACCATGGCCAAAAAAGTGCCGCCCCTCGATCGAGGTCAGCGTCACCGGCGCTTCCCGCCCGGCCGGATCGAACACCACTGCAAACGTCCCCGGCTGGCGCGCAAATACCACGCCGCGCCCGGCCTCGGGACTGATCGTAATGTCATGCCCCCGATCGGGCAGCGCGATCTGCGCGATCAGATCGCCGCGCTCGCCCAGCAGCACCGCACCATAACCGCCCGAACTGGTCTGCACCGAGGAGGCAAACACCAGCTCATTGCGCTCCAACGCCACCAATTGCCGCGGCATCAGGCTCGCCGCAAAGCCAACGCCCGCCGCCTTGAGAAACGCCCGCCGCTGCCACATGCTCAGTCTCCATCCAGCGAGGAAAACCCGACACTCAGCCCCAGCGCGGCGGACAATTGCTCGCCCACCAGCGTCTGCAGCGATTGGGTGACAATGACCAGATACGCCAGCGCCTGCGCCTGTTTGGGATCGGCCACCGCCTCTTCCACCGGCGCGGTGACCAGCCCAATCGCCCGCCTGGCATTGGAAAATTCAAAGCGGATCGAATTGTCCAATCCGCTATCCGCCGCCCCGCCAATCCGCGCCATGCCAGAAACGCTGAACAGCTGTTCCAGCCCCTCCACATTGGCCTGCGCCATCGCCATGGTCAGTCCCGAGCGCCAGAACAAAGCCTGTTTGGGCGCCGCAGCCTTGCCGCCCTGCGCGATAAACGGATTGATCCGCGTGTCCCGCAGCCCCTCCACGCCATGCGACACCAGCCCGACCAGCGCCTCAACCGCCTCGGTCTTGGTGCGATAATCGGCATAGGCTTCATTGGGCGCCATCAGATGCCCCGCAATGCCATCCTCGGCGTTCCAGCCCTCGGAGAGCGCATCGGCAATGCCCGCCACATTCTGCGCAATCGTCGCGCCATATTGGCAGCGGAACGCACCATCTGTGCTCGCCAAAGCCTCCGCCCCGGTACCAAACAGTACAAATTCGAGCGCGTTCAGCCCCTGCACGGCAACGCTCTTGCCCATGAGCGTATCGAGCGCCGTTGCACTCGCATCCTCTTCAGCCAGGATCGCCTGCACCTGCCGCAGCGCAATACCCTTGCGGTCTGGCCAGAACAGCAGCTTGTCGCTGCGATTGTCCTCCATCAGCGGCCCGATCCGCACGAATTCGACCCGCCCATAAGCCGTCGCTGTCTTGCCGAACTGCGCCTGCGCTAGCGCCTGCTTCTCCGCCGATGGACCGGCGCACAAATCCGCCATGGCACCGGCCAGCCCATGCGCCTCGTCACGCACATCGGCAAAACCCGGCCGGATCACCTCATTGACCGCATTGGCCAGCGCTGCCGTCGTGGTCAGCTTCTGCGCCATCACCGGCCCGGCACCCAAAAACAGCAGCAGAACAAGCAGCAGACGCATCACAGCGACTCCAGGAAAGCGATCATGTCCTTGCGCGTCGCCGCGTCCAGATTGGCAAAAGCATCGCGCGCCGCCTGCGCTTCCCCGCCATGCCACAGAATAGCTTCGGTGAGGCTCCGCGCCCGCCCATCATGGAGGAAAAACGTGTGCCCCGAAACCGTCTGGGTCAGCCCGATGCCCCACAATGGCGGCGTGCGCCATTCATAGCCATCCGCCTGCCCCTCAGGCCGATGATCGGCCAGCCCCGGCCCCATATCGTGCAGCAGGAAATCGGCATAAGGCCAGATCAGCTGGAACCGCAGCGCCGGATTTTCCGCATCCCGGCTGGTGACGAATTTTGGATTGTGGCAGCTGGCGCAACCCGCCCCATAAAACGCCGCCTTGCCGCGCAACACGGCGGGGTCGCCCACATCGCGCCGCAAGGGCACGCCCAGCGTCTGCGAATAAAACGTCACCAGATCCATGACCGGATCGGGCGCTTCCGACACCCCCAGCCGCGCCTGCTCGCCCGTGGGCATGGCGAGGCATTCCAGTTGCAGCTCGGTGCAATCGCCATGCGGCTTGTTCACCAAAGGCGTTGAAATCCCGATATCCCCCGCAAACGCCGCCGCCGACTGGCTGCGAATAGTGGGCATGCCCGCCTTCCAGCCAAACCGCCCCAGCATGACGGTCTGGCTTTCCGGGTCGATCACCCAGTTCGGCCGCCCCGAAATGCCGTCACCATCGCGGTCATCCGCATCGGCCAGCGCCAGGATATCCTCGGCCGGCACCTGCTCGATCAGCCCCAGCCCGATCATCGGCGGCGCCACCCGCGGCGACAGCATCACATCGTCAGCCAGCGGCCCATAGGCCAGGTCCGCCACCGAATAAGCCGGCTGGCGCAGCGTGACCACACTGCCATCGCCCAGCGTCACCGGCAGATCGGTATAGTCGATCACCATCCGCCCCTCGGCCTTCAGTCCCGGCACGGCAAAATCCTGCAATTGGGTGCCATAGGTCGGGTCGCCCACCTCCCCGGCAAACACCCCATCCAGCGCCATCCGCGTATCCGTCTCGCCCGGCGGCACCGACAGCCGCAGGAACATCGACACCCCGCTGTCGCGGCTCGCGTCGAACGGGGGATGCCCCCGCCCATCCTTGATGTGACACGCCTGGCAGGCCCGCGCATTGAACAGCGGCCCCAGCCCGTCCGACGCCTGGGTCGAACTGGGCGAACTCACCCACACTTTGCGGAACAGGGCATTGCCCAGCTTGAACGTCTCTTCCTGCTCGAAGCTGAGGCTGGCGAGAAAATGCGAAAACGCGTCCTGGTTGACGATCTTCTTGGTCGTCCCCTTGCCCGCCTGCATGGTCTCGAAATTTTCCGGCGCGGAGAAATCCGTAGCCGGCGCCGTAACCCGCGCCACCCGGGCCAGGTCTTCTGGCGTCAGATCGGACCGCACCGCCTTGTCCTGCGCAAAAGCAAGTCCCCCGGCAAGCAGGGCGACGAGGGCAATAGTCAGGCGGGTTTTCATGGAGACATTCCGAGTTTGCTCGGGCTTACCCCCACCCCCCGCTTTTCGCTAGCGAAAAGCTGAGCCCTCCCCACAAGGGGGAGGGAGCCAGATCGGGGCCATGACGCGATGGCGTCAGGAACACAAATGCGTTCCCTCCCCCTTGTGGGGAGGGTTAGGGTGGGGGTGTTTCTCCCACCCACCGGCGACCCTACTGGAACACCGCATCCGGATTGGACAGGCTATCACTATCCTCGATAGTCACCGCATCCCCCAGGTTCAGCAGCGCCACCGCCCGCTCAATCCCGCGCGTCTGCGCAATCAGCCCGTCGATCGCCGCCTGCACCACCGCATTGCCCTCGGCATTCCCCTCGGCAATCTGCTGGTCATAGGCCTCGCCGGCCACCGCGCGGTCGGCCATCACATTCATCTTGGCCACAGTGTCATCAAGCAGCCCCGCAATCTCGCTATCGAGCGCCGCATCCTTGGCCGCGATCAGGTCCGAAATCGCCGGACCTTCCACCACCGAGCCATCCACCCGGGTATAGCTGCCCGTATAGACATTGCGGATTCCGATCGCGTCATTGAGATGCGACACATGCGTATTGTCCGAGAAGCAATCATGCTCTTCTTCGGGATCATGCAGCAGCAGGCCCAGCTTCATGCGCTCGCCCGCCAATTCGCCAAATGACAGCGACCCCATGCCGGTCAGAATAGCCGAAATGCCCAGCTCCGGCAGTGCCGCGCGCGCCGCGCCATCGGCGGTCCAGTTGCCCACCATCTCTTCGAGATCGCTGACCAACAGGCTCGTCGCCGCCTTCAGATACGCCGCCCGGCGGTCGGCATGCTCGGCCGTCGAATAGTCGGTAAACGGCCGCTCGCCGGCACCCGGCCCCGTACCATGCAAATCCTGCCCCCAGAGCAGGAATTCAATGGCGTGATAGCCCGTCGCCACATTGGATTCGATCCCGGCCGCTTCCTGCAGATTGTCCTGCAGCAAAGCCGGCGTAATCTCGCTGGCATCCAGCTCAACGCCATCAATGACCAGCTTGGGATTGGCAATGACATTGGCCACATAGAGCGAATTGCTATCGCTCTCGGTGCCATAGCTGGCATCGACATAGTCGATCAGGCCTTCGTCGAGCGGCCAGGCATTCACCTTGCCTTCCCATTCGTCGACAATCGGGTTGCCGAAACGGAACGCCTCGGTCTGCTGATAGGGAATGCGCGACGCCTTCCAGGCCTCCCGCGCCGCCAGCAGCGTCGCCTCGCTCGGCTCGGCAATCAGCGCATCCACCGCCGCGTCCAGCGCCTTGGCCGTGCTCAGCGCGTCCTCATACCCGGCCTGCGCCAGGTCGGCATAATTGGCCAACACGGCCTCTTCGCTCGGCGCCTGCGCATAGGCTGATATCGGGGCAACGGAAAGCGTAAGCGCCAAGGCCAGGCCGCGCAGCGTCCTCTTGGAAATCATGGATCGTCCTCCAGGCTGAAATCTGGAAAGCGGAGTATCCCTCTCACCTTATGAAAGCAATTTAAATTCAATAGTTTAGAAGAAGTCTAAAGTATCGAGAATGGCGAGAAACACCGCCAATTCCGATTTTTCTCAATGCTTTCTGGACCTTGCTGTATTCCGTGTTGGACACAACACTTCCCCAACCCACGATGTCACCCCGGCGCAGGCGGGGGCCCATCCTGAGGTATCTCCCCCGCCGCCAGGTAGTCGTTCCGATCCTCGACCGTGCGGCAAGCGGCACGATCTCGAGATGGGCCCCGGCCTGCGCCGGGGTGACATCGGGGGTGGTAGTGACTTCGTAACTCGCACCGGCCCCTCAGTCGTCCACCCTCCCCCTTGTGGGGAGGGAAGCGAGATAGGACTTAGCCCTTGCTAAGTCCGTGATCGAGCAGGGTGGGGGTATGCCTCCGTAACCACAAACATCGTGGCTTCCCTCCACCCTCCCTAGCCCTCCCCATCAAGGGGAGG
>UCAU01000090.1 GCA_900470445.1 Hyphomicrobiales bacterium
CCTCCCACCCTCCCCCATCAAGGGGGAGGTGCCGCCCCGTGGTTGAGGTGGGGCCGAAGGCAAGAAGTTGATCGTTAGGGCTTTAGGAAAACATCGCCATCAGTCTTCGACCACCCGAAATATCAGCAGGGGTGTGATGCCATAAAAATCGGTCGGTCGGCCTAGAAAGTTCCTGGTGATCGGCGCAATGACGCCCATCATCTTAGCAGCCATCTCCTCGCCCTGGCCCCATTCGGTCTTCTGTTCTTGCAACAGAGCCGTGTCCTCCGGAATTGCGTCGAGAATTCCCAGAAAATGCCAGGTTCCAGGAATATTTGTCCCGTACTTTAGAACGATATCGCTGGCGTCAAAGGTCATGCCTTCTCGGTTCAGGCTACACCATACAGGCGCATCGCCAAGCAAGCGCGCTTGAATTGTGTGAGGCAGTATCTTGATTAGGTCGAAAAACAGGTTCGCACCGTCTTTCAATGTCTTCACCGCCTGCTCGACCGTACGCTTTGCCGCCAGCAGTTCCGGGTTGTTGCGCTGGCTCTTTGGAATCTCTGGCAGCTGAAACTGGTTCGTAATGCCGCCAAGCATCATGCTCTTCACACTCTCAAGGCGCCACGTCTGCTCCATGAGCTGAAGGTCAGAAATGCTTAGAGCCCCGCTAACCAAAACAAACTGGCCGATCTGCGCCCTATCTAAATTGCGCTGAAGCCGACCAGCTTCGTCCAGATAGTCAAGCAACGCGCGAGCGTTGGACCACATCGGATCATATATCCGCTGGCTTTCTTTGCTGTGCTCATCGGAGGCCGACCTCGTCATCTCCCCACTTACCAGACCGAGGGTCCCATGCGTCTTGTCAGCCTCGTCCCTAACCCGGGAAATACCCGCCGACTGAGACACTTGTGTGAGATGGCCAGAATTGTCGAACTGGGAAAGGAAGGAGGCAATCCGCCTAGCGTCATGATAAATAAAATCAAAGACGGAAACGGTGGTCCGTGCGTCTTGCCCCCCGGTCGATGTCTCGTTCGGTTTCTTCGACACCACTCTCAATTTCCTCCGACTTGCGAGTAAGGCTCTGAATTCTTCGCCTGATCTTCTGGCGCAGATTTTCCTTCTCGCCAACTGGTGGGGAGGAAGGACTGACGGAATTACTTGGAGTTCGGGAGCGTTTCATCAGAATTCCAACGCTACTATACAATCGCAGCGAAAGCATGAATCGACTGAAGCAGATAGATCGTGTCGAGTCGAGTTCTGCACTCCACAGCAAAGGCCCGGAGTTTCCCCCGGGCCTCCTTCATTCCAGTCCAAACGACGTCTGGCTACCCCAGATGCGCCAGTACGGCCAACAGCAGCAGCGCCACGATGTTGGTGATCTTGATCATCGGGTTCACGGCCGGGCCGGCGGTGTCTTTGTAGGGGTCGCCGACGGTGTCGCCGGTGACGGAGGCTTTGTGGGCGTCGCCGCCCTTGTGGTGGACGACGCCGTGGCTATCGGTGAAGCCGTCTTCGAAGCTCTTCTTGGCATTGTCCCAGGCGCCGCCGCCGGCGGTCATGGAGATGGCGACGAAGAGGCCGGTGACGATGACGCCCATCAGCATGGCGCCCAGGGCCGAGAAGCCCGCGGCGGCGCCCGCGATCCAGTAGATTACGAAGAACACCACGATGGGGCTGAGCACCGGCAGCAGCGAGGGCACGATCATTTCCTTGATCGCCGCCTTGGTCAGCATATCGACGGCCCGGCCATAATCGGGCTTTTCGGTGCCGGCCATGATGCCCGGACGTTCCTTGAACTGGCGGCGCACTTCAACCACGACAGATTGGGCGGCGCGGCCCACGGCGGTCATGCTCATGCCACCGAAGAGGAAGGGCAAGAGCCCACCGAACAGCAGGCCCACCACGACATAGGGATCGGCCAGCGAGAAGCTGAGCGTGCCCATGCCCTGGAAGATGGCGGGGGCATCGGGGAGATTGGCGAAATAGATCAGATCCTGCGTATAGGCGGCGAAGAGGACCAGAGCGCCCAGGCCCGCCGAACCGATGGCATAACCCTTGGTGACGGCCTTGGTGGTATTGCCCACCGCGTCGAGCGCGTCGGTATTGTGGCGCACGGCCTTGTCGAGCCCGGCCATTTCGGCGATGCCGCCGGCATTGTCGGTGACAGGGCCGAAGGCGTCGAGCGCCACGATAATGCCGGCCAGCGCCAGCATGGTGGCCACGGCAAAGGCGATGCCGAACAGGCCAGCCAGATTATAGGTGACGATAATGCCGGCAATGATGACCAGAGCCGGTAGAGCCGTGGACTCCAGCGATACGGCCAGACCCTGGATGACATTGGTGCCATGGCCGGTGACCGAGGCTTCGGCGATGGAATTGACCGGACGCCGATTGGTGCCGGTGTAATATTCGGTGATGACGATGATCAGCCCGGTAATGACGAGGCCCGCTGCCCCGCACCAGAACAGGCTCATCGGGGTGAAGGTCTTGTCACTGGCTTCGATGGCGACGTTGAGATCGCCAAAGATCAGCCAGAGCACGGGGAGCAGCGCGATCAGCGAGAGTACGCCGGTGGCGATGACGCCCTTGTAGAGCGCACCCATAATGTTGTTGGAGGCGCCCAGCTTGACGAAATAGGTGCCGATGATCGAGGTGACGACACAGGCGCCGCCAATGGCCAGCGGCAACACCATGCCGGCCAGTTTCCACTGCTCGGGCAGGATGATGGCGGCCAGCACCATGGTGGCAACGATGGTGACCACATAGGTTTCGAACAGATCCGCCGCCATACCGGCGCAATCGCCGACATTGTCGCCCACATTGTCGGCAATGGTGGCGGGGTTGCGCGGATCGTCTTCCGGGATACCGGCTTCGACCTTGCCCACCATATCGCCGCCCACATCGGCGCCCTTGGTGAAAATGCCGCCGCCCAGACGCGCGAAGATGGAAATCAGCGAGGCGCCGAAGCTGAGCGCCACCAGGGCATCGATGACGGTGCGGCTGGTGGGCGCATAGCCCATGCCGGTCAGGACGATGAAATAAAGGGTGATCCCGAGCAGACCCAGGCCAGCCACCAGCATGCCGGTGACCGCGCCCGATTTGAAGGCCAGATCAAGCCCGCGGGCGAGCGAGGTGGTGGCGGCCTGGGCGACACGCACATTGGCGCGCACCGACACATTCATGCCGATAAAGCCGGCCGCGCCCGACAGCACCGCGCCGATCAGAAAGCCGATGGCGGCATGAATGCCGAGCAGGAAAAAGGCGGCGATCAGGATGACCACGCCCACTATGCCGATCGTGGTATATTGCCGCTTGAGATAGGCCGAGGCGCCTTCGCGCACGGCCGCCGAGATTTCCTGCATGCGGGCCGAACCGGCATCGGCCGCCAGCAGCCCCTGGGTGGTGATCACGCCATAAACAATGCTGAGCCCGCCGCAGACGACGATCAGCCATAAAGCCAAAGTCATTCCTTAAGTCCCTCTCGGTGTTCCTCCAGGGACCCAGCATGGACCAGGGCCGATCCTCCAATCGGCGCCGAGCCCATCCTCCGCTGTGACCCTTCTGCGTGCGATGATGTGATGGATTTGTGCGTTAAGCAATGGATATTGCGATGATTTGCCGCAGCGGCGGCTGGCGGCTAGGACGGAATATTCCCGAGCGCCCTGATCAAGGCGGCACTATCCCCCACCACGGCCAGCGTCTTGAGCCGCGCCGTTTCGCCGCTCACCACGGTCACCGCCGACTTGGGCACGCCCAAAGCCTTGGCGAGCAACGCCACTACGGCTGCATTGGCCTTGCCCTTGTCGGGCACCGCCTTGACGCGCACCCGCAGCACGGCGCTGCCGTCGTCGCGTTGTTCCACGCCCTCGATGGCGTCGCGGCCGGCATTGGGGGTGACGCGAACAAAAAGGCTCAGCCCCACGGGGCTGAGCCGATAGCAGACCGGGTGATCCATAGACCCTATGGCACGGCGGCGTAGCCGTAGCGCAGGATAAGCTGCTGGATGAAGAATATGATCAGGAACAGGATGATCGGAGAAATATCGAGCCCTGAAAAATTCGGCATAAAGCGCCGGATCGGGTTGAGCAGAGGTTCGGTCAATTGGTTGACCACGCGCCAAACTGCAGCGACGAACTGATTGCGCGTGTTGATCACGTTGAACGATATCAACCAGCTCATGATGATCATGACCAGCAACACCCACCAGTAGAGCTGGAGGATGACCATGATCACGTCGAGTACGGCCTTCATAGCGGTCTCCCTTTTGTCGGCAAATTATCTAATGGCTATGCGGCCTTGCCACAAGAGCGTGATTGCCCCGGCTCCCAAAGACATGAGAGCCCCGCACCGGTCGCACGGTGCGGGGCCCACATGACTGACATCCGGTACGCATTACATGGGAACTTCCGGACATCCCTATAATAGCAACAAGCGTGCCAAGTCGGGGAGACAGGCAAACCGGGCGGCAGAGATTAAACTATTGTGAAGATTGGCATTTTGCGAGCGGGCCTGCCTTGCAGAATGCAAGGCGCGTTGCGTTTTGCGAAAGCCTATTCCGCTGGCCTACGCGGCTTGCTCGGCTTCCACATCACCAGCCGCACCAGGTAGATCAGCACCACCAGGGCCAGCACGATGTAGCTCAGCGGATCAAGGATCACCTCGACCAGTTCGTAATGCTCATGCAGCAGATAGCCGGCGGAGGTGAGGATAATGTTCCAGATCAGCGCGCCTGATGTCGAGGCGAGGAGGAACACCGGCAGCGGCATGCGGGCGAGGCCCGCCGGAATGGAAATCAGCGTGCGGATCAGCGGCATCAGCCGGCCGAACAGCACGATGATCGGGCCGAAGCGGTGGAACCAGTCGACGGCCACGTCGATCTCTTCGGCATTAAGGGTCATGACGCGGCCGAAGCGGTCGGCCAGGCGCCGCACGCGCTCGAGCCCGAACAGCCGGCCGGCATAATACCAGGGCAGCATGCCGACCACCGCGCCGACAGTCGCCGCGATCAACACGCCGAAAAAGTTGAGATCGCCATTGGCGGCGGCAAAGCCGGCAAAGGGGATGATCAATTCGGAGGGGATGGGCGGGAAGATCGACTCGGCCAGCATCACGGCGAAAATGCCGGCATAGCCCCATTGGGAAATGGTCTGGATGATCCAATCGGTCATGGGGATGCTCCTTGCCGCGCCAGCGTCGCCATCCGATGCGGTGGCCCTAGAAATGGATTGCCCGGACAAGCCGGGCAATGACGTGATGGAAACCTAGTGGCGAAACCCTAACCCCGGCTTACGCCGATTTCTGGGCGCGCATATTGCGCTTGCGATCATTGGGATCGAGCCAGATCTTGCGCAGGCGGATCGACTTGGGCGTGACCTCGACATATTCGTCTTCGGCGATATAGCCGAGCGATTGTTCGAGGGTGAGCTTCTTGGGCGTGGTCAGGCGCACCGCTTCGTCCTTGGACGTGGTGCGGATATTGGTGAGCTGCTTGCCCTTGAGCGCATTGACCTCAAGGTCATTTTCGCGGGAATGCTCGCCGATGATCATGCCTTCATAGATGTCGACGCCGGCGTCGATCATGATCGGGCCGCGGTCTTCGAGGTTCCACAAGGCGAAGGCGACGGACTGGCCGGTGCCGTTGGAGATCAAGACGCCGGTGCGGCGGGTCGGCAGGTCGCCCTTGAAGGGCACGAAGGAGTGGAACAGGCGGTTGAAGATCGCCGTGCCACGGGTGTCACTCAGCAATTCGGGCTGGTAGCCGATCAGCGAACGGGTGGGCACCAAGAGCTGAATGCGGGTACGGCCAACGCCGGACGGACGCATATCGGTGAGTTCGCCCTTACGCTCGGTGAGCTTCTGCACCACGGTGCCGGTATGCTCGTCATCGACGTCGATGATGACTTCTTCGATCGGCTCGTGGCGGACGCCATCGATATCCTGCATCAGCACCTTGGGGCGGCCGATGGTCAGCTCGAACCCTTCGCGACGCATGTTTTCGATCAGCACGGCCAGCTGCAATTCGCCGCGGCCGGCCACGTCGTAGGAGTCATTGTCGTCGCCGGGCGTCACCTTGATGGCGACATTGCCTTCGGCTTCGCGCATCAGGCGCTCGCGGATGACGCGGGACTGCACCTTGTCGCCTTCGCGGCCAGCCAGCGGGCCGTCATTGATGCGGAAGGTCACCGACAGGGTCGGGGGATCGATCGGCTTGGATGCGATGGGCTTGGTCACCGAAGTGGCGCACAGCGTATCGGCCACGGTCGAGGTGACGAGGCCCGCAATGGCGACGATATCGCCGGCTTCGCCGACATCGACCGGGGTGCGCTCAAGGCCGCGGAACGCCAGAACCTTGGAGACGCGGCCCTTTTCGACTTCCTTGCCTTCACGGTTGAGCGTGTGGATCGGATCGTTGGAACGGACGCTGCCCGAAGTAATGCGGCCGGTCAGGATACGGCCGAGGAAGGGATTGCGCTCGATGGTGGTGACCAGCATGCGGAACGCGCCTTCCTCGACACTCGGCTCCGGCACGTGTTCGATGACCTTGTCGAGCAGCGGGCCCAAATCTTCCTTGGGACCTTCGGGCTCCAGCGCCATCCAGCCCTGCTTGGCCGAACCGTAGAGCACGGGGAAATCGAGCTGCTCGGGCGAGGCGTCGAGCGCGATGAAGAGGTCGAAGATTTCTTCGAGCACTTCCAGGTGCCGCTCGTCGGACTTGTCGATCTTGTTAATGGCGACGATGGGGCGCAGGCCCTGGGCCAAAGCCTTGCCGAGCACGAACTTGGTCTGGGGCATCGGGCCTTCGGCCGCGTCGACCAGGATCACCACGCCATCGACCATGGATAGAATGCGCTCGACTTCGCCGCCAAAGTCGGCGTGGCCGGGGGTATCCACGATATTGATGCGGGTGTCTTTCCAGAGCAGGCTGGTGACCTTGGCCAGGATGGTGATACCGCGCTCACGCTCGATATCATTGCTGTCCATGGCGCGTTCTTCGACGCGCTCGTTCTCGCGGAACGAGCCGGACTGCTTGAGCAGAACGTCGATCAGCGTGGTCTTGCCGTGGTCAACGTGGGCGATGATGGCGATATTGCGCAAGCTCATAAGGGATCGGCCTCTTTGGCATGATCCCAAAAATTGGCCCCGGAAGTGGTTCGGGGCGCGCCTTGGCTGAAATCATGCGGAAACATGAACGCCAGCCGCAATTTTTCGGGCAGGCTGGCGCATTTGTCGCGGCTATTACAGCACTTGAGCCCGCCCGACAAGCGCCCGACACGCAAAGGTGGGTTGCAGGGCGGCCAGGACCGCCCCGCAGGACTACTTCAGCGAGCGCGGCAGCGCCTCCGATTGCCAGAGCCCCAGGCCAAAGCCATCGGGGTCCAGAAAGTCGGCGCTCCAGCCGCCCGGCGCCTCCGAGACGGGGGTGACGATGGTGACCCCCTTGGCGACGAGATCGGCAATCACGTCGTCAATGCCGCCTTCGGTGACGTCAAACACCAGAGCCGGCGTATCGCCGCGCTTGCCATCCAACTGGAAGAAGACCAGGTCGAGCCCGTTTTCGAGCCGGCCGGACAGCCAGAACGGCTCGGCCCCTTCCTCGCGCTTGAGCTCGAGCCCGAACACGTCATTGTAGAAGCTCTCGGTGCGGGCAATGTCGGAAACGTAAAATACGATGCTGGCCGATTTCGGCTTGAATGCCATGGTGTCCTCCTGTGGCTGATATGCCTTGTTGCCGCGCTCAGCTGTTTTGTGAGCGCCGCACGATAAAAAGATGCCCATCGGGATCGTGGCTGGCGAAAATCCCGCCCTGTTGCAACAGGCCGGGCAGCAAAGCATCGCGAATGCGGCCATAGGCGAGATCGAGATTGAGCCCCGGCATGCCGTCAGGCATGGCGACGCCGCGCGCACTCAGCTGGCGCTTGAGCGCAGTGATGCGCTGGCGCAGGGCAGTATCGCTGAGGTTCAGCAGATAGGCGATCTCGCGGCGGTTGTGCCCCGACAGGGTTAGCGCGGCAACGGCCTTGAGTGCCGGCGGCAGGTTGGCAAGCGTGGCGGTGAAGTTGGGTTGCTCGACAGGCGGCGCGGACTCGACCCGTAATGCGTGCCAGTGGCTCTCGCGCAGCCTTCGCCGGCTGGCGCCCCTTGCGGCGAGCTTGGCGCGGTTGCGGATAATGCCGGCCAGCCAGCGGACATCCTGCGGACCGGCAATCGCACGGCCGCTGCGCATCGCTTCGAGCAGCGCGTCCTGCACCAGATCGTCCGCTTCATCAGCCCGAAGGGTGGCGCGGCGGGCAATGGCCAGCAATTGGGCATAATGGCTTGGCCGCATGGCGTCTCCTTGGCGCGAGGGTGGCAAGGGGCGGGGCAAAAGGCAATTGGGAGCTAATCTCTAGCGTAATCTCGACTCTGGAGAGCCCCGATTTGCCTCCCTCCCCCTTGAGGGGAGGGATTGAGGGTGGGGGTGTCGAGTTTTCCGCCAACATCGAGTTTTTGGATGGCGCGACACCCCCACCCTAGC
>UCAU01000058.1 GCA_900470445.1 Hyphomicrobiales bacterium
GCGGCGACCACCCCGATCCATTCCAATGAATTGGTGGTCTATCAAGGCATCAGCCCAGACCAGCTGGGCCTGGCCAGCTATCCGTTGATCAGCGATGGCGCCGGCGGGCATTACCGCAAGCCCTCGCAATTCTTCTCCGTCAGCGGCGCCTCGCAAAATGCCGAACAGGCGGCGGCGTTCATTTCCTATTTCGTCAACGATCCAGCTGCCGCCAAACTGCTCGGCGTCGAACGCGGTGTGCCCTGCACCCAGACTGCGCGGGACGCCGTCGCCGATGAACTGTCGCCGGAAAGCCGGGCCGCGCTCGATTTCGTTACCTCGCTTGGTGCCCTGGTCGGGCCGCTGCCGCCATCCCCGCCCCCCGCTGCCGGCGAGGTCAGCAAGGCGCTCGGCAATATCTCCCAGGAGATCGCCTTCGGCATCCGCTCCCCTGAAGACGCAGCCCAGGCCTTCGTCGCCGACGCAACCGCCATCCTCGCCCGCAGCAGCGGAGCGTAACCGGCTAGGGGTCACACTCCATTCCCCTGCGCATCTTTGCTGCGATCTCGGGCCAACCGCCTGAGGCAGCGCTCCTGCGCATCCAGTTTTTCTCTCGAGCCCTTCTCGTCCTCACTCCGAGCAAGGGTCGATAGCAGACGGGCCGCTTCTTGGAAGGCGCCAGTGGCCGGCCTTGGCTTGGGAGGCGCGGCTACCCTAGATACAAGGGCGAACTTGCCACCGGCACACTTGCCAAAAGCGGACAAGCCACTAACCAGGCCAATCCAGCCCTTCAGCCGCTCAGAGTGTCGAATGCCTCAACCAGATGGTTGAAAGCTGTTCTCACGCCCGAGGTCAAGGACCGAGGACAGCCATCTTGATCCGTTAATCCCCCTGTCACCGCTTGCGGCTCACCTGCACATGGTCGACAAGCGCGCGCAATTTGGGCGCGAGATTTCTGCGGCTGGGAAAGTAGAGGAAAAAACCCGCAAAACTGGGCAGGTATTCCTCGAGTAACGGTACGAGTTCGTCCCGCTCGACAAAGCGGCGGAAGGTTTCTTCCATTCCGAAGGTGATGCCGCTCCCGGAAAGTGCCATGCGGAGCATCAGGCCCATGTCATTGGTCGTCACTTGCGGCGCGACCGCCACGTCAAAGGCCTGTCCATCTTCCTCGAATTCCCACCGATAGGGGGCCACCGAGGGCGCGGGGCGCCACCCAATGCAGCGATGCCCGGTCAGGTCTTTGGGATGCAGCGGGCGTCCATGTCGCGCGAGATAGGCCGGGGATGCCACGGTTGCCTGGCGCTGGTCATCAGAAACGGGGATAGCGATCATGTCCTGTTCGATGATTTCGCCCAGGCGGACGCCGGCATCATAGCCTGCAGCAACGATGTCGAACTCGTCATCGGTGATGAAAACGTCCAGTTCGATTTCCGGATAGGTCTCGACAAAACGGGCCAGCAACGGCCCGGCAATGAACCGCTCGGCTATTGAGGATACGGCGAGGCGGAGCAGGCCACTGGGTCGCCCGGCCAGTTCCTTAGTGCTGGTAATGGCCGCCGACAGGTCCGCCATAGCCGGCGCGACGCGGTCCAACAGAAGCTGCCCCGCCTCGGTCAGGTTCACGCTGCGCGTCGTCCGCACGAACAGCGCAATGCCCAGCTCCGCCTCAAGCCGTCCAATGGCTTGGCTGACGGCCGACCTGGTAACGCCGGCACGATCCGCTGCCGCCCGAAAACTCTTAGCCTGCGCGACCGACAGAAACAGCTCCATCGCATTGACATCTACCGCCATTGGTTAGCTCCGTTTTCCATTGACGTAAGAATATAGCGAATTGTCCAGCGTGCAACGCCGAACTACCTTCGCCCAAGCCTGACCACCCCTATGGCAGACACGACAGGAGACACCCATGACCACCGATCAACATTCGGCCAGCAGCCCTGAACAGACCGTCGGCCAGTTGCAGCGTCGCTGGATTCTCGAGGGTTGGGAAAAGCAACCGGGCGAGCGCTTCGTGTTCAAGGACAAGGTCGGCCATTTCTACGGCTGGGACCACCATGTCACCTCGCTTCACGACACATTCGATCCGCAATTGCGCGTTGCCCACAGCCCTCACGAATGGGCCGAGGCGTTCGAGACGTCCTTTGATTCCATGCAGAGCGCGCTCCACGCCGTGACCGACGAACCCGACATATTGGTCAGCGGCGACATGGCTTCGGCCACCTTCGAATTCTGCGCACGGCTTGAGGCCGCCGACGGCAAGGTCACCGGTGCGGTGTGCCGCACCTCCCACGTCTGGGGCCTCAAGGATGGCCAGTGGACGATCATCCGCGAACACACATCCTGCCGCGTCGTGCCGCTCGAAGAGGTGCATGCACTGCTCGGCAAGTTCGAACCGCAAAAGCTCTGATGCAGTCGAGTTCGACAACGCCTCGTCATCGAGGTCACCAAGGAGAATATGATGACAAAGCTCACACTGGTTCTGGCAGCAGCGGCTCTCACTCACCCGGGGCCGATGGCCCAGGAGACCGCCCCAACCCCGATCGGATCACCAGAGGAACAACGTCCCATGCAGCAGCATCCCTATATCGGCATGTGGGTCACCGCTGACGGTGTCATCCGTCAGGAATTACTCCCCAACGGACGTTACGACGAAGCGCGGGGCTCTCGGCAGAGCGCCTATCAGGGACGCTACGAGATCGAGGGCAACATGATCTTTTACTGGGACGATACCGGCTTCACCGCTGATGGCGAGTTCGTCACCGACGATGAACTGCACCACGGCGGCATGATTTTCTTCCGGCGCGATTAGCCGATTCAAAAATTCAAATCAGGGGGCGAGCCGGAAGACCAGGCTATCGTAACCGAGTGTACCGAAGCATGGCCGAGTAGCTTTGCAGATCGCATTCAGGCTGCCCTGGCGGATGCTGTGCCACCCGATTTCGGATCCTGCCGCAATTGGTATGGCCGTCGTCGATATCGTCGCGACCGCCCGGGGCAATCGCCCGCTGCGCGTCCATGTGATCCTGCACAGGACGGAGCTTCAGTGATCTTCGCCTTGATGGACCGCATGCGAGAACAATTCCTCGACCGCATTCAACATCATAGGGAGATCGCGAGGCGTCGTGACTTTAATGGGTGACACCCGCGCCAAAGCCGCTAGTCGGCTTTCCACGCCACGCCGGCCGCGGTGTTGCGACTGCTTTCGGCCCTAAGGGATGTCAACTCCCCCCTGAACCGGCGGCTTTTATCAGAGGCCGGTCTGGGGGAAGGGGGCGAAGATAGGCATTGCCGCGTCTGTCATTGAACGCTTCGACTTTAACCAACGCTTCGGTTTGTTCGACTAGTTTATCGGCTGGAAATAGGCCGAACAAGGAAACCGGCTTGAGCACCACACTGTTCATTTCGGTGCTAATACCGACACTGGCGGTTATCCTGGCCGGGGCTTTTGCTGCGCTATGGTGGTTTCGGCAGGCTAACCGGCATGTCGCGTTGCTGGCGTTCTGCTATCTGGCGCTGGCAGCCGGCTTCGCGCTCCAGGCCACTGCTTTGGGTCTGCCGGATGCGTTTGCGAGATTTTTCTCCAACCTGCTGGTTTTCGTGGCGGTGTTTCTGCTGTGCGCCGCCCTGCTTATTCGCGGCGGCCTGCCCGCCCCCACCAGGCCCCTTCTGGTGTGCTGCGCCGCGGCAATGGTGGTTTTTAGCTGGTTCCTGTGGGTACAGCCCAGTTTTGTTGCGCGTGTGACCATTGTGGCCTGGGGGATTGCGGGCATGTTGGCGCTGGCTGCCATACGGCTACGCCGGTCAAAGCGACGCGCAGCCATAGACAATCTGATCCTTGTCCTTATTGGGTTGGGCGCGGTGTATTTTGTGGCCCGCCCCTTCCTGGTCATGGCGTTTGAAGGTGGCGGCACAGCCACGCCCGATATGACCTCGTCCTATTGGCTGCTGACCTATCTGACGACGATTGCCTATTCGCTCCTGATCGCGTTGACCCTGCTGACCGCAGTGGCTCTGGATGTCATTCGCGAATTGCAGGCTGAGTCACAGACCGATCCGCTCTCCGGCCTCTTGAACCGTCGGGGCTTTGACCTGCATGCAGCGCCGCTGATGCTGGAATGCGAGACGATGAAACAACCGCTCGTTCTGGTGTTGGCCGATCTTGATTACTTCAAAAGGGTCAATGACCGCTATGGCCACGACACCGGGGATCGGGTCATCGCGTCATTCGCGCGGCGGCTGACGAGCGTGGGACCCGCCGGCCTCGTTGCTGGCCGGCGCGGCGGCGAGGAATTTGCCGTGCTCCTGCCCCTGGCCAATCTTCAAGCCGGCGTGCTTTACGCCGAGGCCGTGCGGACCGCGGGCCCGGCGGATTGGGCGTCGGGCCTCAAGGTGACTGCCAGCTTCGGCGTCATCGAACGCCAGGCAGGCGAGGACCTGGAGCATATGATTGGCCGGGCAGATGCAGCGCTGTATCAGGCCAAACGTGATGGTCGAAACCGCGTCCGGAGCGGGAATAAGCCTGCCGACGAACTACGCCTGTTTGCCGGATAGAGCTGGCTATGCCGACCTCCGTTTCCAGGCCACTGTGCCACCTCCTGGCAGCTGCCGCTTAGCTGCGGACTCTGTGCTGTCGCTAGTGAGGCTATGATTTCGGCCATCATCCTGTCGGGCTTCGTCGTTCCGGTCATCAAGTTGGTCTGAGGCCGGCTAGCTCTGGCCCCTCCCTTGGAGGAAGCGGCCACCCGGCCCGTTATTTATGCACCCCGTCTCTAAGCCCATGCTGTCTCAGCTATCTAATCACGGTCTGGAAGCCCGGTTACCTTGGGCCGCAAGAGGGCATTTTCGAGAACGGAATTGAAATCATGCAGTATCGCAAGCTCGGCAACTCCGGCATTTCGGTCTCCAATCTTACGCTCGGGACTATGGGCTTTGGAACAGAGACCGAGCAGACAGAGGCGTTCGCCATCATCGACGCGTTCTTCGAAGCCGGCGGCAACATGCTCGACACGGCCGATGTGTATGGCGGTGGAGCCTCCGAAGAACTGCTCGGCCGCTGGTTGGCCGACCGCCCAAAGGACGTGACGGATCGAGTGGTCCTGGCGACAAAGGCGCGGTTTCAAACGGGAAAGGATCTCAACGACGTCGGCATTTCGCGTCGTCACCTTGCCCGGGCGCTGGATGCGTCGCTGCGCCGCCTTCGAGTGGAAGCAATCGATCTCTACCAGATGCACGGTTGGGATGCGTTGACCCCGGTGGAAGAGACGCTGACGTTTTTGGATTCGGCGGTCCGTTCTGGCAAAATCCATTATGTCGGGCTGTCCAATTTTACCGGCTGGCAGCTTCAGCTGACGCTTTCGACAGCCAAGGCCATGGGCTTGCAAGTGCCGGTCACCCTGCAGCAGAAATACAGCCTGACGGCGCGGGAGATCGAGTACGAGGTCATCCCGGCGGCGCTGCATAACGGCGTCGGGTTGTTGCCGTGGTCGCCGCTGGCTTCTGGTTTCCTCAGTGGCAAGTACACGCGTGGCCTAGGCGCCGGCGGCGACACGCGCCTGGGCTCGGACAACGCCATGATGCGGCATATCGGCAAGGATCTATTTGCTGAAGAGCGCAACTGGAAAATTCTGGATGTCGTCCAGCAGATTGCCGCGGAGACAGGCGTAAATGCCAGCCAGGTGGCCCTGAGCTGGATCTCCAACCGACTGTCCGTCGCCTCCACCATTATCGGTGCCCGCACCATGGCGCAGTTCAGGGACAATTTGCCGGCTGCCGACCTGCGCCTGAGCGAAGACGCGACTGCGCGACTGGATGAGGTCAGTGCGCCCGCGCCGGACGACTATCCTTACGGCATGTTCGGCGTGCTGCAACGACACCGCTACATCGACTCCAGCGAGCCGGCATTGCGTGAATTGCCGCCGGCCTGAACGCTCGCGAACGCCGCTTTGCTTCCCCCATCCCCAGAGCCTTATCGGGCGGCACTCGCTGCTCGCCGTCAGGAGACATGATGACGTTTGTTCGTCTTTTTGCCGTTTTCGCCTTCGTGGTGATGACCCTAAGTGCGGCCGTGCCAACGGCCCAGGCCCAGACCAGCCGCATAACCTCGTTCCCGCAGTCATTCGGCCAGATGGTCATGTATGGTGACTATCGCCGTGGAAGCGGCGGGGAGCTGGCCTATGCCCTGCAGGACACCATAGACACCGCGCAGGCGGGCTTGCCGCTACCCAATGGAACAGTTCTGGTCCTCGAGATCTATGCCAACGACATCCTGACCGACTATTTCGTTATGGAGAAGGGGCAGAACTGGGGCCTCGATATCACCGAGGACATCCGCAACGGCGACTGGCACTTCCAGCAGTTCGACCCGAACCGGCAGGTCCGGCGCACTGCGATCGCGGACCGCTGCATGTCCTGCCATCAGGGTGCCGGCACCGCGAGCGAGTTCATGTTCAGTTATGAACGCATGCTTGGCTATATGCCGTGAAGCCGTTCTTTCTTGTCCGGCTTGTCTTGGACTTCGTGGCGGCTGGCCTGTTGCTGGCCGCCCTTGCCTACAACCTGATGGGCAATCTGGTCCATGAGATCATCGGTACGGCGATGCTCGTGCTTCTGCTCGGCCACAACCTGTTTAACCGGCGCTGGTACGGCACGGTTCTCAAGGGACGGCCCGAGCCACGCCAACTGATCACCAAGGGGGTCAACCTCTCCTTGCTGGTCTCAATGCTGGCCCTGCTCGTGACCAGCGTGATCATTTCGCAAGCCGTATTCAGCGTCCTGCCGCTATCGAGCAGCGTTGGCGCCCGGCAAATACACACCATGGTCGGCTATCTCGCCTTGCTCATTGTCGCTGTCCACCTTGGCTTGCACTGGACGATGATCATGGGTGTGGTGCGGCGGCTACTGAAGGTCACCGAAGAAAACTGTCTTCGCACGATCATGCTGCGGATTCTCGCAGCCGGCGTCGCGGTCTTCGGCGTCCAGAGCCTCATCGTCGTCAATGTCAGCGCCAAGTTGCTGATGCAGCTCAGTATGGAATTCTGGGACTTTCAATCGGCAACAATGGCGTTTTTCGTGCACCATGCCGCGATCATCGGGCTGGGCGCTGTCATCGGCCATTACGCCTTGCAGGCCGCACAAGCGCAGCGACGCAAGCCGGCGTGAAAAGGCGCCGCCATTGGCAGCGCCTCCTCACATTCCGCCTCGAAACGGGGTTCAGAAGGCCATCGAACTCGAAAGGACTCGATGGGCTTCAATTTGCTGCTGCAGTGTAGCAATCTTCTGTTCAAGCGCTTCGATCGCGTCTGCCCCGGCAAGGAAACGCTGGGGCAGTGCGTTTTCCTTATCGAGCGAGACCAAGGCTTGGGCCAGCTTGGCAGGATCGCCGCCCTGGGTACCACTGGCGCTGACCCAGAATGCTTCCTGCTGAGTCCGGCGTTCGCTGTAATCGGCGACCTTGAGATCGGCATATTCGGTGGAATTGTCGGTCAGCAATTCAGTCCGGAAGAATCCGGGATTGACGATCATCGTTTCGATGCCAAAGGGGCTGACTTCCTGCTGCAACGCCTCCATCCACCCGTCGAGGGCAAATTTAGCCGCCGAGTAGGCCGAGCAGAAGCCGAACCCGGCAAAACCCGCGGTCGACGATATGGCGATGATTTTGCCGGACTTTTGCTGCCGCAGGGTGGGCAGGAAGGCACGGGTGACATTCATGGGGCCGTACAGCGCGCTCGCCATCTGTGCTTCGATCTGGCGCCGCGACAGCTCTTCGAAAAAGCCGGCATAAAAGCTGGCGGCATTGTTGACGATGACGTCGATGCGGCCGAAGCGCTCGAGGGTTGCCTTTGCAGCGGCATCGGCGTCGGCTTGGCTGGTGATGTCAAGTTTGACTACCAACAGGTTTTCAGACGGCCCCACTGCTTTTGCTACCTTATCGGTGTTGCGGCCGGTCGCTACGACCTGGTGCCCGGCCGCTAGTGCCGCTTTGGTGATGTCGAGGCCCATGCCGCGGCCGGCACCGGTGATAAACCAAACGCTCATGATGAACTCCTGTGTTTTGGTGCAGCACAGGTAGGCCCGGTCCGGCTTGCCGATTAGACGGGATTATTCACTGGGGCTTAGACACCCTACGCATATATGCTCGCTCACCGCGAGCGGATGCGCAGCGCCTCGATCAGGGCAGCCAAGGCGGGCGGAGTCTGCCGCCTGCTGGGGTGATAGAGATAATAGCCCGGAAAGACCGGGCACCATTTTTGCAGAATTGGGACAAGCCGGCCCGCCCGGATATCTGCTTCAGCGTCGTCCTTATAGACAAAAGCGAGCCCGTGCCCGTCCCGTGCCGACTGCAGGATCAGTGTTGAATCGTTGAAACTGAGCGGGCCATCGACGCGCACCTGAAACGGGCGTTTGTCTTCCTCGAAATCCCACGCATAGAAGCCTCCGGTCTTGAGCAGCCGGTAATTGATGCAGCGATGCTCCGACAACTCTCGGGGAGTCTTTGGCGCGGCATATTTGGCGAAATATTCTGGAGAACCCACCACTGTCGTGGGGACATCGGCGCTGATGCGGACCGCGATCATGTCCTTTTCGACGATGTCGCCAAAGCGGATGCCGGCGTCGATCCGTTCCGCGACGATATCGGCAAAATTGTCATCGACGATCACGTCGAGCTTGATGTCAGGGTGACTAGCGAGAAAGTCTGGCAGGCGGGGCATTAATGCCGTGCGCAGCGAATGGGCGGTTGCAGTAAGGCGCACCGTGCCCGAAGGCGTTCCACCCATGGCTCCGACATCGTCGACGCTTGAGGCGATCTCTTCGAGGGCCGGTCGCAGCGAGCGGAGCAGTCGTTCACCAGCATCGGTTGCCGAAACCGACCGCGTTGTCCGGGAGAGAAGCCGAACGCCGAGCCTGCCTTCGAGGGACTTGATGGCGTGGCTGAGGGCAGATTGTGACATCCCCAACTCGGCGGCTGCCCGCGTGAAACTCTGCTTTTCGGCGACGACGGAGAACGCCGCCAGGTCATACAGATCTTCGCGTTTCATTGATGCACCGTGCACATAAGCCCAAGAGGATAATAGCGACTAATAGGCGCTTCGCCTATCGCTTATCTCTGCCTGCAGCAACCGGGACCGCCCGGTAACAAGATCAAAGGCAGGTGCAAAAAATGAGTTCAGTTCGCGAGGCGCTTTTCCAACCCTTCACCCTCCCCGGCGGTGTTGCCATGCGCAACCGTATCATCATGGCGCCAATGACCACGTGGTCCGGCAATGCCGATGGCACGGTCACTGACGAGGAAGTCGCCTATTATGAAAAACGGGTTGGTGGCGCCGGCCTGGTGATTACGGGCTGCACTCAGGTGCAGGCCAATGGCATAGGCTTCACCGACGAATTTGCGTCATTCGATGACCGCTTCATCCCGAGCCTTCGCCGGCTTGCCAATGCCGCCAGGAGCGGCGGCGCACCTGCACTCCTGCAGATTTTCCATGCCGGCAATAAGGCCGTGGCAGATCTGACGCCCGGTAATGAGGTGGTGAGCGCCAGTACCGTCGGTATCGTGGGGAACCCTTTTGCCGCTGACACATGGCCTCGCGAATTGAGCGAAAACGAGGTCACCGACGTGATCAAGGCATTTGGCGATGCGACGCGGCGGGCAATTGAAGCTGGCTTCGATGGTATCGAACTGCATGGCGCGCACGGCTTCCTGATCCAGAATTTCTTCTCCCCGCACTACAACAAGCGCCAGGATCAGTGGGGCGGCTCACTTGAGAACCGTATGCGCTTTGCGCTTGCCGTGGTGGCCGAGGTTCGCCGTGTCGCGCAGGAATATGCGGTACGGCCATTCGCGCTCGGCTATCGCATTTCGGTTGAAGAACCTGAAGAGGACGGTCTTCGGATCGATGACAGTCTGGTTCTGATCGACAGGTTGATCGCGGCCAAGGTTGACTATGTACATGTTTCACTGGGCAGCGTTCTTGAGAACCGGCCGATAGGCGCCTTGGGTTCAGAGACCATTGCACAGCTCGTCCTCAAGCATGTGGCGGGGCGCGTTCCAGTCTTTGCCGCCGGTCAAATCCTGGTTCCGGCACAGGCCGATGCGGCACTGGCCCTTGGTCTGACCGGCGTCGCCGTGGGTCGCGGCCTGGTCATCAACCCCGATTGGGTCGAGCTGGCCAAGGCTGGCAATGACACGAATATCGCAACGGCGCTTGATCCGGACGAAGTACCTGACCTCAAGATTCCCGCGAAGCTCTGGGGTATCATCCAGGCCGTGACCGGCTGGTTCACCCTTCAGACGCCATCGTCTGCCGCCGCCGAGTAACGCCTTGATACCCACCTCGGCGCTACCGCGATGGCGCGAGGTGGCTGTGGCGTGGTGAACACTGAAGGTGGACAAATCACTTGCCCCGGCTCAATGGCGGATAACGGCGCTGGAATTCGGCATTGCGGTTGCGCCCGACTGAGTGAATATGACTGTGGTTTGAGATGTTCTGGCGGATGCGTTCGCCGGGACCTTCTTGGCGCGCCAGATAATTTGGACGGTCGCAAATGGCAGTTAATTTAGGATCGTCGTGCCTTCCATCCGAGACCAGGTTAACGCCATTCCGATGACGCGAAGCCGTGCGCTGCCGCCGCTCAATTCTCTTGTGGTATTCGAGGCCGCGGCGCGCATGGGCAGCTTCTCGCGCGCCGGGCATGAGCTGGGCCTGACGCAGAGTGCGGTCAGCCGGCAGATCGGCAAGCTTGAGGCCTATATCGGCTCCAAGCTGTTCGTACGCGCCAGCCATGGCGTGCAGCTCAGCCCGATCGGGGAGGCCTATGCGGTCGATATTGGCAAGCTGCTGGGGGAAGTGGCTGCGGTCACCGAGGGCGTGCGCAGCTGGAGCGGACCGCGCCAGGTCACCATTGCCTGTTCGCGCGGCATTGCCGACCAATGGTTCATGCCGCGCCTGACCCGGTTGCGGCAGGATATCCCGGGGCTCGAATTGCGGCTCAAGGTGACCGACGACATCGTGCATTTGCGGCTCGATGAATTCGATCTGGCGGTGTTCTACCGCAGCGAGCGGCCGGTCGGGGTCAATCTGATCGTGCTGGGGCGCGAGGAGATCGTGCCGGTCGCCGCGCCCAGTCTGCCGCGGCTCGATAGCGTGGCCGATCCGGTGATTATCGGCATCGAGGATTCGATGCGCGAATGGCAGGACTGGCCGCAATGGTGGCGCGATGCGGGGCTTGAGCCTCCTCCCGATGCACGGCGCTGGCTGCTGGGCGATTATGGGCTATGCGTGGCGGCAGCCATGCAGGGCGTTGGCTATGTGCTGGGCTGGACCTGGCTGATCCGCGAGCAATTGGAAGCCGGCACGTTAGTGCCGATGCACGACCATTGGATGCAGTCCGAAGGGCGGTTCTATCTGATGCGCCCGGCCGACCGGCACCAGCGCCGCATCGTGCGGGAAGTCTCGGACTGGCTCATAGCCAACAATGTGAGCAATGACCGCTAGATCGCGCTCCGGCGCTTGAGCTGGCCATGTACGAAGCCGACCACGGTGAAGACGAGCCAGGCGATCTGCGTCAGGAAGGAGCCGAGGTTGAAATCCCACATCAGGGAATAGATCAGCGCGAGGCCCCCGATGATATTGAGCGCGGCATAACGGCCATCCTCGATGGTCAAAATACGCAGCTGAATCAATGCGTAGCCAGCCAGATAGGCAACGGCGCCGACGAGACCTACGATTGTCGCAAGCTCCATCTCAAATGCTCCAGAGCGCGGCCATGCAATGGTCGCGAAGATGATCGACAACGCCCTCGAAACCCGTCCTAGGAGCTCGAAGCGGAGTGCCATTTAGCGACGGGCCTCGGCAAAGTATGCACGCTGTATTCTGATGGGGGTATGATTTTAAATCATACCGGGATGGCGCTTTTGCCGACTAGTATTTCAGCCACGGGAACCCCAGCCCGCGCCCTGTCCGGGTGCGGCTGATCAATCAAGCAAGGTGAATATATGTCGCAGCAGACGCGTTCGTTCGACTTGAGCCGCCGCCAGTTCATGGCAGGCGCCGCCGGACTGGGCCTGACCACTTTGGCCTCGGGGCTGATCGTGCCATCGGCCATGGCCCAGGAAGCTGCGCCGCGTCGTGGGGGCGTGTTGAAGATGGGCATTGGCGGGGGCTCGACCACCGACAATTTCGATATTCGCGTGCTCAATGACTGGGTGCCGGTGAATCAGGCCTATATGGTGTTCAACGGCCTGGTCGAAATCGACAAGGACAATCGCGTTCGCCCCGAGCTGTTTGAAAGCTGGGAACCATCGGCCGATGCCAAGGAATGGACTTTCACGATCCGCCAGGGCGTGACCTTCCACAATGGCAAGACCATGACTGCCGAGGACATCCTCTATTCGCTGAACCTGCATCGCGGCGCCGATACGACTTCGGCCGCCCGCTCGACGGCAGCCCAGTTTGCCGATGTGGTCAAGGTCTCCGATACCGAGATCAAGTTCGTGCTCGAAAGCGGCAATGCCGACCTGCCCTATATCCTGTCGGACTACCACTTCCTGGTCGTGCCGGAAGGCTTCACCGACTGGACCAAGCCGATCGGCACCGGCCCCTTCGTGATGGAGAGCTATGATCCGGGTGTGCGTGCGCGCTTCACCCGCAATGAAAGCTATTGGAAGCCCGATACGGCCTGGGTCGATGCGGTGGAAGTCATCGTCATCAACGATATTGCCGCTCGCACCAATGCGATGATGAGCGGGCAGGTGCACGCCATCAACCAGCTCGACTTCAAGACTGTCGACCTGCTCAAGCGCAACCCGAACCTGACCGTGGTGCAGTCGGCCGGTGGCCAGCACTTCACCTTCCTGATGGATTGCACCCAGGGCGTTTACGCCGACAATAATGTGCGCATGGCGATCAAATACGCGATCGATCGCGAGCAGCTGCTGGCCACCGCCCTGCGTGGCTATGGCCAGCTGGGCAATGATCATCCGATCCCGGTTACCGACCCGTTCTATGCGATGGATCTGCCGCAGCGCGCCTATGATCCGGAAAAGTCCAAGTTCTACCTCAAGCAAGCGGGCATGGATAAGCTCGATATCGAGCTGTCGGCATCGGACGCGGCGTTCTCAGGCGCTGTCGACGCCGCCGCCATTTTCCACGGCAGCGCTGCTGCCTCGGGCATTAACCTCGCCATCAAGCGCGAGCCGGCGGACGGCTATTGGTCCAATGTGTGGATGAAGGCGCCGTTCTCGATGGGCTATTGGGGTGGCCGCCCCACGGCCGATCAGATGCTGACCATTGCCTATTCCTCCACCTCGTCGCAGAACGACACCCATTGGAAGAATGATACATTCGACGCTAAGCTGAGCGAGGCACGCGCCCTGCTCGACCCGAGCAAGCGCAAGGAAATCTATGCCGAGCTGCAGCAGCTGGTGTCCGATGATGGCGGCGCGCTAATCCCGATGTTCGGCGATTATCTCGATGCTGTCTCGACCAAGCTCAAGGGCGTAACCTCCCACCCCATGTTCAACCTGATGGGCGCAAGGCTGGCTGAAAAGGTCTGGCTGGAAGCATAATGATCAAACTTATCCTTAAGCGTCTCACGCTTGGGATCCTGACGCTCCTGCTGGTGTCCGCGTTGATTTTCGCGGGCACCCAGCTCCTGCCGGGCGACGTTGCTTCGGCAATTCTCGGACAGAATGCGACGCCGGAATCCCTGGCTGCTCTCCGAACGGATCTCGGCCTCGATCTGCCCGCATGGCAGCGCTATGTCTCCTGGCTTTCCGGCTTTGTCACCGGGGATCTGGGCATGTCGCTGGCCAATCGCCAGCCTGTCGCCGATCTGCTGTGGCCGCGCTTTGGCAACACGATGGCGCTGGCTGCTTATGCCGCTGTTGTGAGCGTGCCAGTGGCCGTGCTGCTGGGCCTGGCTGCCGCGGTGCGGCGCGGTGGCCTGTTTGATCGCACCATCAATATCGTGGCGCTGGGCTTTGTGTCGCTGCCCGAATATTTCCTGGGCCTGCTGCTGATCCTGTTCCTCTCCGTGCAGTTCAATCTGCTGCCCAGCCTTGCCGATACCTATGCCGGCATGAGCTTTGGCGATTGGCTGCGCGCCACGACCTTGCCGGCGCTGACGCTGGTGCTGGTCACCGTGGCGCAGATGATGCGCATGACGCGCACCGCCGTGCTGTCGGTGATGGACCAGGCCTATGTGGAAACTGCATTCCTCAAAGGCCTGCGCACCAAGCGCGTCGTGCTGCGCCATGCGCTGCCCAATGCAGCGGCGCCCATCGTCAATGTGGTGGCGTTCAATATTGCCTATCTCATCACCGGCGTCGTGCTGGTGGAGGCCATCTTCAATTATAACGGGCTGGGGCGCTTCATGGTCGATGCCGTCGCCAAGCGCGATCTGCCGCTGGTGCAGGCCGCCGCCATGGTGTTCGGCGCAGCCTATGTCATTCTCAACAGCATCGCCGATATCGCCGCTATCGCACTCAACCCGCGTCTGAGGCACCCACGATGATCCGCACGCTCAAGGCTATTCCCTTCTCGGCCTGGCTGGGCCTGTTCATCGCCATGGCAAACCTGCTGGTGTTCCTGCTCGGGCCGATGCTGGCGCCCTATGGGCAAAACCAGATTGTCGGCTCGCCGTTTGACCCGCCATCGGCCCAGTATTGGTTCGGGCTGGACCAGAATGGGCGCGATCTGTTCTCGCGGCTGTTGGCCGGAGCGCAGATGTCGATTGGCGTGTCGCTGGCGGCGTCGCTGATTTCGTTCTGTATTGGCATTCCGTTGGGCTTTATCGCCGCCATTTTTGGCGGCTGGATCGATACTGTGCTGTCGCGCGTGGTTGATACGGTGATGTGCATTCCGGTGCTGATTTCGGCGCTGGTGGTGCTGCAGGCTTTGGGCTCGTCCCTGCCGGTGCTGATCATCACCATTGCCCTGCTCGACAGTACTCGCGTGTTCCGCCTGGCGCGCGTTGTCGCCCAGGGCATTAGCGTGCTCGAATATGCCGAAACCGCCCGGTTGCGCGGAGAAAGCCTGGGCTGGCTGATCACGCGGGAAATCCTGCCCAATGCGCTGCCGCCGCTGATTGCCGAATTCGGCATGCGCTTCTGCTTCACCTTCCTGTTCGTGGCGGGCCTCTCCTTCCTCGGCCTGGGCATTCAGCCGCCGTTTGCCGATTGGGGTGGCATGGTCAAGGACAACCAGCAGGCCATTCTTTATGGGCTTTATGCGCCACTCTTCCCCGCTGCCGCGATTGCGCTTTTGACCATTGGCGTCAACCTGGTGGTCGATTGGCTGCTGTCGGGCCACGGCACCACCCAGGGAGCCGACCGATGAACAATGTGCTGACCATTCGCGGCCTCAAGGTCGCGGCGCCCAATGGGGCCATCCTGGTCGATGGCATCGATGTCGATCTGGCGCCCGGCGAAGTGCTGGGGCTGATTGGGGAATCGGGCGCGGGTAAATCCACCATCGGGCTGGCCGCCATGGGCTATGGCCGCGGCGGCTGCAGAATAGTGGGCGGCAGTATCGATATTGGCGGCACCTCGCTGATGGAGGGCACCCGCAGCACCCGCGAGGCCATTCGCGGTGCGCGCATCGCCTATGTCGCGCAAAGCGCGGCGGCAGCGTTCAACCCGGCCATTCGCATCGGCCAGCAGATCATCGAGGGCGCGCTCTATCACGGCCGTATGAGCCGGGCCGAGGCCGAAGCCTGGAAGCTCGAACTGCTCAAGACGCTGCAACTGCCCAATCCCGAAACATTTGGCGAGCGCTATCCGCATCAGGTCTCGGGCGGGCAATTGCAGCGCGCCATGGTGGCCATGGCCATGTCGTGCCGCCCCGATATTTTGGTGCTGGACGAGCCGACCACCGCGCTGGACGTCACCACCCAGATCGAAGTGCTGGCGCTGCTGCGCCAACTGATCCAGCGCTATCAGACTGCCGCGCTCTATATTACCCATGATCTGGCTGTGGTCGCCCAGATTGCCAATCGCATCATGGTATTGCGCCACGGCAAGCTGGTGGAGGAAGGCACGGCCGAGCAGGTGCTTGAGGCCCCGCGCGAGGATTATACCAGGAGCCTGGTCGCTGAGCGGCGCGGCAATCTGGCCGGCGAGATCGTGCGCCACGCGGCGGGCGAAGTCCTGCTCGAGGTCAGCAATATCCATGCCTATTACGGCAAGACCGCCGTGCTGGACGACATTTCCTGCCAGGTGCGGCGTGGGGAAACGCTGGCCGTGGTGGGGGAATCCGGCTCCGGCAAATCCACGCTGGCCCGCGCCATTGCGGGCCTGCCGCCGCATGCCTCGGGCATGATCAGCATGGATGGCAGGCGGCTGGAGCGCTCCTACAAGAACCGCACCCGCGAGGAATTGCGCCGCATCCAGCTGGTCTATCAATTGCCGGACGTGGCGCTTAATCCGCGCCAGAGCGTGGGCGAGATCATTGGCCGGCCGATGGAATTCTACTTCGGCATGCAGGAAATCCCCCGCAAGGCGGAAGTCGCGCGTCTGCTCGATCTGATCGGGCTGCCGCAGGACTTTGCCGAGCGGCTTCCCGGCGCGCTATCGGGTGGGCAGAAGCAGCGCGTCTGCATTGCCCGTGCGCTGGCGGCCAAGCCGGACCTGATCATCTGCGACGAGGTGACCTCAGCGCTCGATCCGCTGGTGGCCGAGGATATTTTGCGGCTGCTGCGGCGGCTGCAGGACGAATTGGGCCTCTCCTACCTCTTCATCACGCACGATCTTGGCGTGGTGCGGCGGCTCGCCGACCGGACGCTGGTGATGCAGCGCGGCAAAATCGTCGAGCAGGGACCGACCGCTGAAATCTTCCAGCCTCCGTTCCATCCCTATACCGAAGAGCTGGTGACCTCGGTGCCCGAGCTGCGCCGGGACTGGCTCGACACAATTCTGGCCAAGCGCCAGCTGGCAAAAGCCTGAACTTTTCTGGACCATCCATGACCATCCGTATTCAAGAGCATATCTGGATTCCCATGAGCGACGGCACGCGCCTGGGCGCGCGCCTCTGGTTGCCGGAGGATGACGCCAAGGTTCCGGCCGTGCTCGAATATATCCCTTATCGCAAGCGCGACGGCACGCGCGGGCGCGACGAGCCCATGCATGGCTATTTCGCCCAGAATGGCTATGCGGCTATTCGCGTGGATATGCGCGGCACGGGGGAATCCGACGGTCACATGGCCGACGAATATCTGGCCCAGGAACAGGACGATGCGCTCGAAGTGATCGCCTGGATCGCCGCCCAGCCCTGGTGCGACGGCAATGTCGGCATGATGGGCAAGAGCTGGGGTGGCTTTAACGGGCTGCAGGTGGCCGCGCGCCGCCCGCCCGCGCTCAAGGCCATCATCACCGCCTATTCGACCGACAATCGCTATACCGACGACATCCACTATATGGGCGGCTTGCTGCTCAACGATAATCTGTGGTGGGGCACGATCATGCTGGCCTACCAGTCGCGGCCGCTTGATCCCGAAATCGTGGGCGACAGCTGGCGGGCAAGCTGGCTGGAGCGGCTGGAAAAGCTGCCCTTTTTCCCCGCCCTGTGGCTGGAGCACCAGCGTTATGATGCCTATTGGCAGCACGGCTCCGTCTGCGAGGATTTTTCCGATATCGACGTGCCGGTGCTGGCCATTGGCGCCTGGGCCGACAGCTATACCAATGCCGTGCCGCGCCTGCTCGAGGGCCTCAAGACGCCGCGCAAGGCGATCATCGGGCCTTGGGGCCACATCTATCCGCATGATGGCGTGCCGGGCCCGGCCATCGGGTTCCTGCAAGAGGCCGTGCGTTGGTGGGACCATTGGCTGAAGGGTCGCGACACCGGCGTGATGAACGAGCCCGATCTGCGCGCCTATGTTTCGGACAGCGTGGCGCCCGAAGGCACCCGCAACTTCACCCCCGGTCGCTGGGTCGGGGAGGCGCAGTGGCCTTCGCCGGAGATCGGCACGACCAGGTTTCAGCTGGGCGCCGATCACGGCCTGCACACTGGCACGGCCCCGGCCGGGCAACTGTCGATCTGCTCGCCACAAAGCCATGGCAAGGCGGGTGGCGAATGGATGGGCACCGGATGTGTCGGCGAACACCCCACCGACCAGCGGCTCGACGATGGCGGCGCGCTGGTGTTTGACACCCCGATTCTGGCCGATGCCGTTGAGGTGCTGGGCGCCCCGGTGCTCCGCCTCAAGTTGAGTTCGGACAAGCCGGTGGCACAGGTTTGTGTGCGCCTCTCGGACGTGCGGCCCGATGGCAGCGTGACCCGCGTCAGCTATCAGGTGCTCAACCTCACCCACCGGGACAGCCATGCCGAACCGGCGCCCCTAGTGCCGGGCCAGGCCTATGATGTCGCCGTCAAGCTCAATGATTGCGGCTATCGCTTCCCCGCCGGCCACCGCATCCGCGTATCCGTCGCCACGGCCTATTGGCCCATGGTCTGGCCATCGCCGGAAGCGGCAACGCTCACCATCGACACCGCCACCAGCCGGCTCGATCTGCCCACCCGCAGTGACACAGGCGACGGGGCTGTCAGCTTCGCGCCGCCCGCGCATGGCCCGGCCACCCCGCTCACCCCGCTCGATCCGGGCAGCGTCAAGCGCTGGTCCAGCCAGGATCACGTCGCGGGCACGACGACCTACGTCACCGAAGGCATTGGCGGCCTGTTCGGTGAAGGCATTCTGCGCTTTGACGACATCGGCACCGAGCTCAGCCATAGCCTGAAACGCGAGCTGACCATCGCCGACAATGACCCGCTCAGCGCCCATTACAAGCTCACCCAGAGCTATGAAATGGGCCGCTATGGCTGGCGCACCAAGGTCGATACGGTGACCGAAATGCACTCGGACCTGACCAATTTCTATATTCGCGGCGAACTCACAGCTTCGGAAAACGGCGCTGTCGTTGCCACAAGAAATTGGGATCAGGTGATAAAAAGGGATGGGCTATAGCCATTTCGCGCCATGAAATCGCTAGCCTGAGCCGATCCCGAGAACGCGGTGAGCAGCATCCAGCCGCCATTCCGGGCGTTCGGACCATCTGCTGCGCTGCCGAAAGCGGGCGTTGACCAGAGTCTGATCGATTTCGACGGACGCAGCGGAGAGCGTCACCCATTCGAGGAATGTACAGATTCTGGAGAGGCGCAAAAAATCGCGGATCACACAGCGAAAAACGCAGCGTTTCCAAGCTTGTAGCTAGTTTGAGATATGGGAAAATGGAGCGGGTGAAGGGAATCGAACCCTCGTCATCAGCTTGGGAAGCTGCTTCTCTACCATTGAGATACACCCGCAACGGGGTTCTAGATGCGGGAAATCGCTGGCGCCGTCAAGCGGGTGCTGTAGGCTAGGGCTTGCGATCGTCAAGAGATTGCAAGCCCCGCCCCAGGGCAGGCCTAAAGCGTCGTTGCTGTATCCACCGAAACCTCCACCGACATGCCCGGCAATAGCCGCGCCGCCAGGTCCTGGCCCTCGTCCAATTCAATCCGCACCGGGATGCGCTGGGCGATCTTGGTGAAATTGCCGGTGGCATTGTCGGGCTTCAGCACGCTGAATTCAGAGCCGGCGGCGGGGGAGATTTCCGAGATACGGCCGGTCAGCGCGCCATAGCCGAGTGCATCGACCTTGATATTGGCCTGCTGTCCCACGCTGATCCCCGCCAGCTGGGTTTCCTTGAAATTGG
Source organism: Hyphomicrobiales bacterium (assembly GCA_900470445.1). GTDB lineage: Bacteria > Pseudomonadota > Alphaproteobacteria > Rhizobiales > Devosiaceae > Devosia. Next base: position 19,658 of record UCAU01000058.1, read on the forward strand.
CGATCACCCAGGTCTGCGGCGGTGTTACCGAGGTCAGCTGGGTGCCGATCGACACATATTGACCCAGGCGCGCCGTGACTTCGCCGAGCACACCATCAACCGGCGCCACCACCCGTGTGTTGGAAATATTGATCCGCGCCAATTCGACAGCGGCTTCGGCGCCCTTGACCGCGCCTTCCAGCGCCGGCTTGCCGCCTTCCACCAGCGACAGGTTCTGTTCGGCAATGCTGACCGAGGCACTGGCCTGATCGACACTCGATTGCGCCTGCGCCAAGGCCGAATGCACCTGATCCACCGTCGATTGCGGCGACAGCCCCGAGGCGAGGAGCGAATCGGTACGGGTGGCGTCGGCCTGTGCCTTGCTCAGGGCGGCTTGCGCCGCCGTCAGCTGGGCCTTGGCCAGATCGACACTGGCCTGCTTGGAGGCATAATTCTGGTCGTAATTGGCCAGCGCGTTCTGCTGCTGCAGCAAGGCCGCTTCGGCCTGCGCCAATTGCTGGATATAAATGCGGTCATCCAGCTGCACCAGCACGTCGCCCTTATGCACGCTCTGATAGTCGGTCACCGGCACAGCCACGACATAGCCCGCCAGCTGCGGCGCAATCAGCGTCACGCGGCCTTTGACATAGGCATTGTTGGTGCTCTGCACGCTGGTGGTGAAGGGCGGCAATTGCCAGGCATAAAGCACCGCGCCGATGCCGATGAGGCCGGCTATCAGGGCAGGGATTGTCGCCTTGGACAGAACAAGTTCTTTGATACGCATAGTTTGGTCTTTCAGGTCGATATCAGGCGGGCTGCGCCTGGAGCGGGGTGGCAGGTTTGCTCAAAGCGGCAAGTGCCAAATGGGTGAGCAGCACGGCGATGGCCGCCAGCGTCGCCGCGAAAATCAGCAGGAACAGATCGTTATAGGCCAGCACATTGGCCTGCTGGGTGGCGGACTGGCCCAGTAGCGCCAGCCCCCTGGCATTGCGCTGCGCCGGATCGGTCAGCACCCTTGCATAGGCGCCGCCATAGGCCTGGATACGCTGCGCCACCAGCGGATCGAGCAGGGTGATGCCTTGCGCAATCACATTGGAATGGAACTGCTCGCGCAGCGTCACGAAGCTGCCGAATATGGCCGAGCCCAACAGGCCGCCCAGCGTCTGGCTGGTCAGGAACACCGTGAGGAACGACAGGATATATTGCGGCCCCCGTGCCAGCGCCCGCAAAAAGCCATGCAGCATGGCCGGTGGCAGGAACAGGCCCGTCGCCATCCCGATCAGCGCCTGACTGACAAAGAATTGCTCCGGCCGGCTCAGCACCGTGCTTTGCGAATCCATCCAGGCGGCAATGGCGATCAGCACCAGCGCCGTCAGGTGGAACAGCGGCGTGCGCGCGGGCTTCATCACCATGCTCAGCCCCGCCGTGGCCGCAAAGGTCGCCACCCCGACAATGCTGAACAGGCCAATGAGCTGGTCATTCTGCAGGTTGAGCACGGTGAACAGGCCAAACACCCCCACCGATTGCTCCGAGAGCAACAGGCGGATGACGATCAGCGAGCCGGCAAAGATCAGCATGTCGCGGCTGAACAGCCAGCGCAGGTCGATAATGGGGTTCTTGCGATGCAGTTCGACGAGGCAAAACAGTACCAGCGAACCAATGCCTACGGCCAGCAACACGCCGATCCACGGCGCTTCGAGCCACCAATAGACCCGGCCCATGCCCAGCACGATGGCCATGCATGCAAAGCCCGTCGCCATCAGCGGCAGGCTGATTACGTCGTCCTTGTCGAACACTTTGGCCCGCGGCGGCGGCACCAACGGCACCAGGAACACAATGGCCAGGCTCACCAGAGCCAGCCCGGCTTCGACCATATACAGCCCCTGCCAATCGCCCATGGCGAGCAGGTCCGGCGAAATGACGCGGGCCAGCGGCAGCGACAGCGAGCTGCCCAGCATGCCGAAGCACAGCCCGATGGTCAGCTTCTTGGCCGGGGGCAGCCATTCGAGCATGTAGAAGAAGGCCAGCGTGCTGAGTGGCGCCGCAGCAATCCCCATGATTGCCCGCACCCAGATGGCCGATTGCAGGTCATGGGCAAACAGATGCGCCAAAACGATCAGTGCATAGACAATGATGCCCAGCTCGGCAAAACGCCGCATGCCGAACTGGCTGCGGATTTTGAACATGACGATCGTGCCGGTCATGTTGGTGGCAAAATAGACGGTTGGCAGCCAGGCCATTTCGGTGGCGGTCGCGCCAAACGAGGCCTGCAGGCCGGTGAGGTTCGCCGTGACCAGATTGAGCCCGAGCCCCTGGGTAATGCCCAGCACGATGGAGCTGATGACATAGACCATGTTCCACAGCGGGGATTTGGGCACAAAGGGCGCCATGCCCGGCGGGCCAGCCGGGGCAGGGGCCGCAGGTGCGGCCACGACAATTGGAGCGGCCTCGTTCATGACACGCGCTCCCCAAGTTCGTCGCTGACCGGCGGCTTCAGCGCCTCGATGCGCTCCAGCAATATCGTCAGAATCCGGTTGGTGGTCGCCACGTCCTCGGCTCTCAGCCCGTCCAGCAACTGCGCGTTGAGCCCATCGGTCAGCACGCCAACCTGCTCGGCCAGCGGCCGCCCGGCATCGGTCAGCATGATCAGCTTGGCGCGCCGGTCATGTGGCGCCGGCTCGCGGCGGATATGGCCCAGGCTTTCCAGCCCATCCAATATCCGCACCGCCGTCGGATGCTCGACGCCCAGAAATTCGGTCACCACAGCCTGGCTCACACCCTCAGGGCTGCGCACCAATTGCAGCAGCACCCGGGCCCGCGCCGAGGTCAGCCCCAGGCCCTTGAGCTGGGCGTCAAAGCCCGTGCTCAATTCCCGACCGACCCGGCCAATGATGCGCAACAGATTAGGGTTCGGAGACATTATGTAGACCAATACAATGTAGCATGCTACTTATATTGGCGATGTAAGCCCGATACGGCCTTCTGTCCATGCCCCATTCCGGCATGGCTCCTTTGCAGCGGGCGGGAACTTGGTTTTTCCACCTACCCCATTCCCCAATGTCATTCCGGCGCAGGCCGGAATCCATGCTGAGGGCCAGTTGGGTGCGACCACGGAGCGGGCCGCGATCAGCCTCCCTCCCCCTTGAGGGNNNNCCCTCGATCCCTCCCCTCAAGGGGGAGGGAGGCGAAGCGGCCGCTTTCGGGGTAGTCCCTAACTTGAGCGGTGACCGCCCCTAGCTAAGGCGTATACGGCCTAAAATGCTTGGACAGTTTGAGCGTCTGCGCCTGATAATTCGAGCCCAAAGCCGTGCCGTAAAGCCGGTCCGGCGCTTCGGCCAGCGTCTCGTAGATCAGCCGGCCAATGGTCTGGCCATGCCCGAGCAGGAACGGCACTTCGCGGCTGCGCACTTCGAGCACTGCCCGGCTGCCGCTGCCGCCGGCGGGCGAATGGCCGAAACCGGGGTCGAAAAAGCCCGCATAATGCACGCGGAATTCGCCCACCAGCGGATCGAACGGCACCATTTCGGCGGCATGGCTGGGGGGCACATGCACCGCCTCGTCGCTCACCAGAATGTAGAATTCATCGGGATCGAGGATCAGCTCTTCCCGCCCGTGATTGGTCAGCGGCTCCCAGAAATCCAGCACATCGAGCGCCGCCTTTTTGTCGACATCGACCACCGCCGTATGCCGCTTGGAGCGGAACCCGATCAACCCATTGCGCCCATCACCCTTGAGGTCGATAGACAGGGCAATGCCCTCCCCAACCGGATAATGGCCGCCAAACACCAAAGTGTCGGAATCATGCAGCGCCCGATGTTCGGCAATGGACAGCCGCGTATCGCCCGAGCGGAACCGCATCTGGCTCAGCCGCGATCCGGTCCGCACCAGCACCGGAAAGGTGCGCGGGCTGACTTCGAGGTAAAGCGGGCCCTTATAGCCCTCGGGCATCTGGTCGAACCCCCGCGCCCGATCGCCGATGACGCGGGTGAACACATCGAGCCGCCCCGTCGAGCTTTTGGGATTGGCCGAGGCGCTGACCGCGTCAGGCAGGTCAAGGCTCTCCTGTAGCGGCACCAGATAAACGCAGCCCCGCTCCAGCACGGCGCCATTCTTGAGGTCGATCTCATGCAGCTTGAGCGCTTCGATCCGTTCGGCCACCGAATGGCTGGGGCCGGGCAGGAAGCTGGAGCGCACGCGATAGGCAACGTCACCCAGTCGCAGGTCCAGACTGGCCGGCTGCACCTGATCGTGATCGAAGGGCCGCGCCGAGATGATTGCGCCTTCATGCGCCAGCTTTTCGATCAATCGCGCCGGAAACACGCCCCGCGGCCAGGCCTGCTGCTTGTCCATGTTACCTTCGCATGCGTATCGAGGGCCTAGTCCCTAGCAATCCCTGCAATTGACGCCAACAGGCAATTGGCCTTAGATCACAGCCCAGTGGTGATTTGGCCGGTCAGGTTGCAGCCACTTTAAACAAGTTGCTAAATGACCGTTTCAACCGGCCACCTTCGTGTGCCGGTTTTTTGTTGAAAGTGCCGTCATGTCCAAGACCAACAATCCGCTGCTCGATCCGGCCCGCCTGTCGCCGCAAACCCAGCTGGTCCATGGCGGCGGCATGCGCACCGATTTCAACGAAACCAGCGAAGCCATTTTCCTCAATTCGGGCTATTCCTATCCCAGTTCCGAACATGCCGAGCGCCTGTTCCAGGGCAAGATTCCCGGCGGTCACAATTATTCGCGCTTCGCCAATCCCACCGTCGATATGTTCCAGGAGCGCATGGCGCTGCTCGAGGGGGCAGAGGCCGGTCGCGCCTTCGCCTCGGGCATGGCCGCCGTCACCAATGCAGTGATGAGCCAGGTGCGGGCAGGGGACCATATCGTCGCGGCCCAGGCCCTGTTCGGCGGCTGCCGCTATGTGGTGGAAGATTATGCGCCGCGCTTCGGCGTGACCTCGACGCTGGTCGATGGCCGCGACCCGCAGAATTTCGCTCGCGCCATGCAGCCCAATACCAAGGTCGTGTTCATTGAAACCCCGACCAATCCGACCCTGGAACTGGTCGACATCAAGGCCGTCGCCGAGATCGCCCACGCCCATGGCGCCAGGCTCATCGTCGACAATGTCTTTTCCACCGCCCTCTACCAGAAGCCGCTCGAACTGGGGGCAGATCTCGTCACCTATTCGGCCACCAAGCATATCGACGGGCAGGGCCGGGTGCTGGGCGGCATCGTGCTGGGCAGTAAGGAACTGATCGAAGGGGACGTCCACACCTTCCTGCGTCAGACCGGGGCGACCCTCAGCGCCTTCAACGCCTGGGTGCTGCTCAAGGGCCTTGAAACCTATGCCATCCGCGTCGAGCGCATGACCGACAGCGCCGAAAAACTGGCCGCGGCCCTGGCGAGCCATCCCAAGGTCGAGCGCGTCATCTATCCGCACCATCCCAGCCACCCGCAATATGATCTCGCCAAGCGCCAGATGAGCCGCGGCTCGACCCTGCTCGCCATTGACGTCAAGGGCGGCCAGGACGCCGCCTTCGCCTTCTGCGACAGTCTGGCGGTGATCCTCATCTCCAACAATCTGGGCGATGCCAAATCGCTGATCACCCACCCGCGCACCACCACCCATGCGCGCCTCACCGAGGAAGTCCGTCTCGAAACCGGCGTCACCCCGGGTCTCGTGCGCCTCTCGGTTGGTCTGGAATCCAGCGACGACCTGATTGCCGACCTGATGTACGGCCTCGATCAGGTCTGAAATGTTCACGACTAGACCTCATGGTGAGCCTGTCGAACCACGAGGTCGTGCTGCAATGCCCTTGCTGACTCTTGCCCTATCCGGCTGGATGCAGCCACATGCACCGGCCCCCACCTCCCCAGCAGGCTATATTAGCTCCTGCCCTCCCTTCCCCTTGAGGGGAGGGCAGGGGAGGGGGTGGTCTTGTGGGCTGCTCAAACACCCCCCCCCCCCACCCCTCCCCCCCCCGGGGGGGGGGG
>UCAU01000095.1 GCA_900470445.1 Hyphomicrobiales bacterium
CGCCACGGCGGGATTTGGGATTGACCAGCATCAGGCCGCGACGGCGGGAAGGCATGGCAGCTGTCATCAGGCAAAGATCCGGTGGCTTGTGGGCAGGTGCTCTAAATGGTTGGCCCGGCGAAATGTCACAAGAGCCGGCACATTACCATTTGGTCATGCGAACGGGCATGGGGGGCAAGCCTCACGCAACATTTTTTCCTATATGGCTGACATTGCCCACAAAGCAGCGCTAGGCTCAGCCTCCAGCGATTCAAGAACCAAGAGGCTGACGCCCAATGACTTCCGCTCCCATCGATCCCGTCAAACTGGACAAGCTGGCCCAGGTGGCCATCAAGGTCGGGCTGCAATTGGCCGAGGGCCAGGACCTGCTGATGACCGCGCCGATGAGCGCAGCGCCGCTGGTGCGCCGCATCACCGAGCATGCCTATAAGGCCGGGGCGGGCCTGGTCACCACCATCTATTCCGATGAGGAAGCCACGCTCGCCCGCTATAAATACGCCAATGACAAGAGCTTCGACAAAGGCGCCGCCTGGCTCTATGCGGGCATGGCCGAGGCCTTCAAGGCCAATACCGCGCGGCTCGCTATTTCGGGCGACAATCCAATGATGCTGGCCGGCCAGGACCCCGATAAGGTCAGCCGCGCCAACCGCGCCAATTCGGCCGCCTATAAGCCGGCGCTGCAGCTGATCACCGGCTTTGACATCAACTGGAATATCGTCTCTTACCCCAACGCCGCCTGGGCCAAGCTGATGTTCCCCAATGACAGCGAAGAGATCGCGGTCGGCAAGCTGGCCGACGCCATCTTCAAGGCTTCGCGCGTCGATGTGGACGATCCGATTGCCGCCTGGAAGGAGCACAATGCCAACCTCAAGAAGCGCTGGAGCTGGCTCAACGGCAAGAATTTCGCCTCGCTCAAGTATTCCGGCCCCGGCACCGACCTGACCATTGGCCTCGCCGATGGCCACCGCTGGAAGGGCGGCGCCTCGGAAGCCAAGAACGGCATTACCTGCAATCCCAATATCCCTACCGAAGAAGTGTTCACCACGCCCCACCGCTTGCGCGTCGAGGGCACTGTCAGCTCCACTAAACCCCTCAGCCACAACGGCACGCTGATCGAGGATATGCAGGCGCGCTTCGAGGGCGGCCGCTTGGTCGAGCTCAAGGCCTCCAAGGGCCAGGACATTTTCAACCGCGTGCTGGACACCGATGAAGGCGCACGGCGGCTGGGTGAAGTGGCGCTGGTGCCCCATTCCTCGCCGATCTCGGCCTCGGGCCTATTGTTCTACAACACGCTCTACGACGAAAATGCCTCCAGCCATATCGCCATGGGCCAGTGCTACGCCGATTGCTTCGTGGGCGGGAAGGACCTCACCCAGGAGCAGATTTTTGCCAAGGGCGGCAACACCTCCAACATTCACATCGACTGGATGATCGGCTCGGACAAAATCGACATCGACGGCGTCCACGCCGACGGCAGCAGCGAACCCGTCATGCGCAAGGGCGAGTGGGCTTAAGCATTCGTTCTTTGGTGTTTGCGGCAGCAGACCCCTCACCCGTCTNNCGAAGGGCGGATGAGGGGTCAGGCGCTATCAAGGCGCATTGAGCGTCGGCCAAAACACTGGAGATAGCGACGATGGACGCCACGCCCTAGAATGCGCCCACCATGCGCCTAGTCCACCGCATCTATCGTGCGATCTTTGCCCTGTCCCTACTCATCGTCGTGGTGGCCGGGGGGCTAGCGCTCGATATCTGGCGCTATGCCGGCCAATCCTCGACCCAAAGGGCCGATGCCGCGCTCGTGCTGGGCGCCGCGGTATTATGGGATCGTCCCAGCCCCGTACTGGCCGAACGGCTACGCCATGCCAAATCGCTCTACGACACCGGCCAGGTCAGCCATATCGTGGTCACCGGCGGGCGCAGCCCGGAGGATAAGCTCAGCGAAGCCGAAGCCAGCCGCAATTGGCTGGTCGCCAATGGCGTGCCGGCCGGCGCGATCATCGAGGAAAGCCAGTCGCGCACCACGATCGAAAATCTCGCTTTCGCCGCCCCGGTGCTGACCGAAGCGCGCCTCGCCAGCGTCCTGATCGTGTCCGATCCGCTGCATATGCGCCGCGCCATGCTGATCGCCGGCCGCGCCGGCGTGAACGCCCAACCCTCCCCCACCCCCACCAGCCGCTATCTCAGTTGGGAGACGACCATGCCGTTTCTTGCCCGCGAAGTGTGGTTCATGGGGCAATATCTGGTGGCGGGGCTTTGAGTGGCTCTCAATGCTAACAGTCCGTTAACCCAAACGGGCCCGATGTGATGGCAAAATGGCGGTGAGGAGACCCCAATGCGCATTCTCGATACCCATCTGCACCTGGTTTATCCCCGCCAGTTTTCCTATCCCTGGCTGGCCGGCCAGCCGATGCTCAATCGGGAGTGGACCCTCGAGGATTACTTTGCCGAGGCCGTGCCGCTGGGCATCGAATCGGCGCTGCATATGGAGGTCGATGTCGCCGAAAAAGACATGCTGGCCGAGACCGAATTCGTGCTCGCTTTGCCCCGCATTATCGGCGCCATCGCCGCCTGCCGCCCGGAAAACCCGGCCTTTGTCGACCAGATCGAGCGACTGTCCGAACATCCCCATGTCAAGGGGGTGCGGCGCATCCTGCATGAGGCGCCCGATGATCTCAGCCAATCCGATCTGTTCGTCGAAAACATCCGCCACCTGCCCGATTACGACCTCAGCTTTGACCTCTGTGTGCGGGCCGACCAATTGGGCATCGGCAAAATGCTGGTGGAGCGGGCGCCCGACGTCTCGTTCATCCTCGATCATTGCGGGGTGCCCGACGTCACCGGCGCCGGGCTCGATCCATGGCGTGCCGACATCAAGGCGATTGCCAAGCTGCCGAACCTTAATGCCAAAGTGTCTGGAATCGCTGCCTATTCCGGCCCCGACTGGACTATCAATACGCTGCGTCCCTATGTCGAACACATCATAGAATGCTTCGGCTGGGACCGGGTGGTGTGGGGCTCAGACCATCCCGTGGTCACCAAGACCGGCTCGCTCACCCGCTGGGTCGAGGCCAGCCGCGAGATCGTCAGCGGCGCCAGCCAGGACGAACAGGCCCGCCTGTTCCACCGCAATGCCGAACGCATCTACAAAGCCTGAATTTTGCTGTGCCGCCTTGATGACGTCACCGGACCGTTGCAGTCTGGTTGGTAACAAGAACAGGGATCACACCCATGACATCCATCGCCGACCGCATCGCCGTTTCCACCTGGTCGCTACATCGCATTCTGGGCAGCATTTATCCCCACGATCTGACCACGAACGCCATCGGCCCCGAAGACCAGCGCTATGGCGACGGCGAAGAATCGCTCCTGGGCCTCCCATCGGTGCTGAGCAACCATGGTTATCACCGGCTCGAACTGGTGTCGTTCCACCTGCGCAGCCGCGATTCGGTTTATCTGGGAGAGCTGCGCGACCAGCTCAAAGTCTCCGGCGTGACGCTGCAGACGCTGCTGATCGATGCCGGCGATATCAGCCATCCCGAACATGGCGCGCGCGATACCAAGTGGATTGCCGGCTGGCTTGAAGTCGCCAACGAATTGGGCGCCCAGAATGCCCGCGTGATCGCCGGCAAGCAGAAGCCGACCCGCGATGCGCTGGACCGCTCGGTCAAGGCGCTGACCACTTTGGCCGATGGCAATGCCGGCTCCAAGGTGCGGCTGGTGACCGAGAACTGGTTCGACCTGCTGGCCGAGCCGGCACATGTGCATTACCTGCTCGACAAGCTGGACGGGCGGGTCGGTCTGCTGGCCGATATGGGCAATTGGACCGGCCCGGAGAAATATGCCGATCTGCAATCGATTTTCGGCCGCGCCGAATTGTGCCACGCCAAGGCCAGCTTCATCGACGGCGACCTGGACGAGGCCGACTATGGCCTGTGCATCGCTGCGGCAGAAGAGGCCGGATACAAGGGACCGTACACGCTGATTTTCGACAGCGAAGTGCCGGGGGAATGGCACGGGTTGGCGGCAGAACGGGATTTTGTGACGACGCGGCTGGAGGCATAGCCCCACACTGGGATCGGAGTACCCCCACCTAGCCTCCCCCTGATAGGGG
>UCAU01000091.1 GCA_900470445.1 Hyphomicrobiales bacterium
CCACCCTTGATCCCTCCCCATCGGAGGGGAGGGAGACGACTGCGGGTTCAGCGGGTCTGGATCAGGCTCCCTCCCCCCTTATGGGGAGGGCGTCAGGTTGGGGCGGCCTGACCGCCAATGCAATCAGCTCCAGGTGCGATCCCAGGAATATTCGTCATCCCATTGCTCGGTGCTCTGCCAGATGCCTGTGACACCCTCTTGCAGGTGCTGGCTGATGACCTCGTCAACAATGTCGTCAATACCCAGGCCCGGCTTGTCGGGCACGGTGATGAAGCCGTCCTTGACCAGCGGCTTGGGCAGGCCGGTGACGATATCGTCCCACCAGGGCACGTCGACGGTGTGATATTCGAGCGCCATGAAGTTTTCCGTGGCAACCGCAACATGGGCGGCGGCCATGGCGGCGATGGGGCTTTCGGCCATGTGGATGGCCATGGCGATGCCATGCTCCTGCGCCGCATCGCCGATTTTCTTGGTTTCGTAGATGCCGCCCGAGGTCAGCACGTCTGGATGAATGACCGAGATGCCGGATTTGAGCAGCGGCTCGAAGCCTTCCTTGAGGTAGATATCCTCGCCCGTGCAGATCGGCACGGTGGTGGCTTCCTGCAGCTGCCGATATTGGTCGGCATATTGCCAGGGGATCACGTCCTCCAGCCATGCCGGCACGTATTTCTCGATCCGCCGCGCCAGGCGGATGCCGTTTTGCAGCGAGATATGGCCAACATGGTCGATGGCCAGCGGCACTTCGTAGCCGATGACCTCGCGCACCTCGTGAATGTACTGCTCGAGCAGGTCGATGCCCTTGTCGGTGAAATGCAGGCCGCTAAAGGGGTGGCGGACATTGTGAATGTCGTAGACCGCATTGCGCGCCCGCCGGTCCTCCATGGTCTTGACCGGGCCGCGGCCGGGATGCACGCGATAGCCTTCGAGCGAGCCGGATGGCGCGACGACCGCGCCGGGAATATCGGCGATCTGCATCAGGCCGAGGTCCATCTTGAGGAAGGTGAACCCCAGATCCATGCGCTCCTTGAGCCGCTTGCCGGTTTCGGTGCCACTGGGCTTGTCGGCATCGGTGTCGCAATAGATGCGCACTTTCTCGCGGAAACGGCCGCCCAGCATCTGGTAGATCGGCACGCCATAGGCCTTGCCGGCGAGGTCCCACAGCGCGATTTCCACCGCCGAAACGCCCCCGCCCTGCCGGCCATGGCCGCCGAATTGCTTGATGCGGCGGAACAGGCGATCGATATCGCAGGGATTTTCGCCGATCAGCCGGCTCTTGAGCATCAGCGCATAGGTGGCGCTGGCGCCGTCGCGCACTTCACCCAGGCCGACAATGCCCTGGTTGGTGTAAATCTTGAGCAGCGCGGAGGTGAACGGCGCGCCGACAATTTCGGCTACGCGCAAATCGGTAATGCGCAAATCGCTGGGCCGCGAGCTGGTGCGGACATTATTCTCAACGCTGTCGGCGGCCTCCAAAGTGGTCGTCATCAATTCCCCTCCTCAGAAAAATTTTGATTTTACGTCAGCGGCTTGCGGGCTCCGGTGGCGCGGGCAAGGCGCATATGCTCGATAATGTGCCGGCCCGAGCCCTCGACATGGGCGGCAATGACCGCGGCGGCCCGATCGGCATCCTGGGCGCGGATGGCCTCGATCAGTTCGTGATGCTCGCGCAGCACGGCGACGCGGCGGCTGAGCGAGGTCGGAAAGCGCCGGCTGATGGCGCGCAGCACTTCGCGGTGGCGCCACCACAGGTCCGCGGCGTGGCGATTGTAGTGCCGGTCGTAAATGACCTCGTGGAAACGGGTGTCGAGTTGACCGTGCCGGTTGGGGTCGCTGAAATTGAGCGCCTCGATCTCGGCCTGAATCTCCTCCAGCTGGGCGATATCGGCCTCGGTGGCGATGCCGACAAACCAACGCGTCAGCGCCGGCTCGATCAGGGCAGCGATCTCGATGATGTCGCGCACGAAATTCTCGTCGATCGGGCGGACCCGCGCCCCGCGATGGGGCTCCATGATGACGAAATCCTCGCCGCGCAATTGCTGCAAGGCTTCGCGAATGGGGTTGGTCGAGGTGCCGTAGCGCTTGGCGAGATCGGCGACCTTCAGGCGTTCATTGGGCCCGATCTTGCCCGAAATGATGTCCTCCCGGATCAGCTCGTAGATCGAAGCTGGCACGGGTTCGACATCAATCGTGGCGGCAGGCTGAGTATCCATGATTGCCTTGTTTAGGCGCGGCCAGCACACAAGCCAAGGGGTTTTGCACACTAAAACTCAAAAATAATGTACGATCCAAACATTATTGACAGACAAGTTGCAGTCTGGAACTGTCCGGCATGGGAGACACGGCAAAAGCCGGCCCCATGGCGCTGAAGGCCCGAGCAAGCAGGCCCTCGCACCAGCTTTGACTATGAGGAGGCGCAGCTGAAGCTGCGAGGAAGCCCAGGTTCGGCCGAGGGGGCTGAACGGTCTTCCGACTACGAGGAGGACTTTTTGATGACGAATTCGCAGGGCTCGCCCGATCGTCGGCGGCTGCTTGGCTATGCCATGGCCGCACTGACCACGGCGTCGCTGATGTCGAGCACCGTTTATGCGCAGAGCGTCGATCTGAGCCAATGGTCGCCGGACTACGTGAAGTCGATCGCGGGCACCAAGGACTTCGACGCCGCCAAGGATTGCGGCGCGGTCGTGCCCAACGATTATACCGGCAATGTCAGCTACTGGTATACCGGCCCGTTCGAAGCCGATCCGCAGATTGCGCACGAGCAGGACAAGGCATTCTGGGACGCGTTCCACGCCGCCTATCCCAACATCAAGACCGACGTGCAGTCGATCACCTATAACGAACTGCTCGACAAGTTCCGCACGGCCCTGCTCGGCAATTCGGCCCCGATGGTCATCCGCCTGCAGATTCTCGGTGGCGTCGAATTCGCCGCCAAGGGTTACCTCAACCCAGTCAAGCCGGAAGACTACGGCTTCACCGCCGCCGATTTCTGGCCCGGCGCGCTCAAGTCGGTGACCTACGACAACACGCTTTACGGCCTGCCCACCAATAACGAGACCATGGCATTCATCTGGAACGCCAAGGTGTTCAAGGATGCCGGCCTCGACCCGGAAAAGGCACCGGCAACCTGGGACGACGTGGTCGCGTATTCCAAGCAGATCCACGACAAGCTGGGCATTTCCGGTTATGGCCTCGTAGCCAAGCAGAATGCCGGCAATACGCCATTCCGCTTCATGCCCCAGCTTTGGGCCTATGGTGGCGGCTCGCTCGACGAAGCCACTGCCAACCCGACCTACAAGACGGTCGAGATCAACAATGCCGGCTCCAAGGCCGCCTTGCAGGCTGCCTACCAGATGTATGCCGTCGACAAGTCAGTCCCGGTTTCGGCCCTCACCAATACCCAGGCGGAAAACCAGGCACCGTTCATCGCCGGCCAGCTCGGCATGATGATCGCCCACCCGGCCGAATACGCCAAGATGCTGGATCTTGCCAGCAAGGCAACCGGCGCCGACAAGGCCACGGCCGACGCCGTAGTCGAGAACATGCGCTACGGCCTGATGCCGACAGGCCCCGACGGCAAGCGCGCCGTGGTGTTCGGCGGCTCCAATATCCACGTGGTGAAGCCGGAATTCGTCGATGGCGGCAAGGTGGACGAGCAGGCTGTCAAGGCGCTGATCTGCATGTGGGACAGCCCGGAATGGTCGACCAGGCTGGCCTGGGTTGGCTCCAATCCCGGCAACATCAATGGCTTCCTGACCTCCGCCATGAAGGAGCGCCTGGATACCATCAAGTTCCTGGACGTCACCACCTCGATGCTGCCCAACGGCATCCCGTTCCCGGTCCTGCCGGAATCGCCCGAGATCATGAACATCGTGGTTCCGGACATGCTGCAAAACGCCCTCACCGGCAACATGACGGTCGATCAGGCGACTGAAGACGCCGCCAAGAAGATCGAGGCCATTATCGGTGGCGGTGGCGGCGGCATCTGACCTGCCTCTGAGCAATCTCGGGCCGGCGGCCACTCGTCGCCGGTCTTTCTATTCATAGCCAAGGGTGGTGCCACGGTGAGCAACGTACAGGGACAAGCGATCTTCCGGGATGTTCCTGGCCAGGCGCCCAAGCGGGCCAATCTCGGCCAGCGCATGTACACCAGCCGCTTCGACTATCTCTATATTGCGCCAGCGCTGCTGGTGATGCTGATCGTGATCGCCTATCCGGTCTACTACACGATCGAGCTCAGCTTCTATAAAACCCCCGCTAGCCTGTCACTGGCGGACAAGACCTTCACCGGCTTCGACAATTACGCGACGGTCCTCAACAGCGCGATCTTCTGGAAGGTCACCTGGCAGACCATCATCTGGACCGTGCTGTCGACGCTGTTCTCATTCATGATCGGGCTGGGCGCGGCCCTGGCGCTGCATCGGGCCTTCATCGGCCGGGCACTGCTGCGCGGGCTCCTGCTGATCCCCTGGGTGGTCAGCGCAGTGGCCGCCTCCTATGTGTGGAAGTGGCTCTACCATTCCGATTTCGGCGCCATCGGCGCATTGCTCAACGCGATCGGCCTGACCAGGGGCCCGGTCAACTTCATCGATAACTCCACCACCTCGCTCTACGCCCTGATCGTCGTCAATGTGTGGAAGGAGTTCTCCTTCGCCATGATCATGCTGATGGCCGGGCTGCAAACCGTGCCCGAATCCCTGTTGCGGGCGGCGCAGGTGGATGGCGCCACGGCCTGGCAGCGGTTCTGGCACGTGACCTTCCCGCAATTGCAGGGCGTCTCGACGGTCACGGTGCTGCTGTTGGTGGTGCAGAATTTCAACTCGTTCATCATTCCCTTTATCATGACGGGCGGCGGACCGGTGGGCTCGACGCAAATCTGGATCACTCACATCTACGAGCTGGCCTTCCTGCGCCAGAACTGGGGGGTTGGCGCGGCCTATGCGGTGCTGCTGTTCCTGATCATGATGGTGCTGGGCTATTTCTATGTCCGCGCCCTCACCCGCGGCGATGACAAGAGGGCTGGCGCATGACCGCAACCACCGAAAGTGCCGTGCGGCGGCGCAGCGTCGACTGGTGGCGCTGGTCCGGGCGGCTGTTCCTCGTGCTGGTGCTGGGCTTCACCGTGATGCCGATGATCTGGATGATCATCACCTCGCTCAAGACAGGCTTTGCGGCGATGCAATATCCACCGCAATGGTGGCCGGCCGAGCCGACGCTGGAAAATTATACGCGGCTGCTCGACCCATCAGGCCGCATTGGGCAGGACTTCCTGCACTATTTCTGGAACTCGCTCTGGGTTTCGACCATCACCACGATCCTGGCGGTGGTGGTTGCGGTGCCGGCGGCCTATGCGTTCTCGCGCTTCCGCTTCCCGGGACGCAACTTCCTGTTCTTCGCCGTACTGCTGCGCAACATGTTCCCGGCGGTGGTGTTCCTCGTGCCGCTCTTCATCCTGATGAAGGCGCTGGGCCTGGTAAATACGCACGGCTCGCTGATCCTGACCTATCTCACCTTCGGCCTGCCGCTGGCGATCTGGCTGCTCAAGGGCTTTTACGACAATATCCCGATCCAGCTCGAACAGGCGGCCCGCATCGACGGAGCGACGCGGTTCCAGGCGTTCATCTTCATCGTCATGCCGCTCTCGACGCCGGGCATCATCGCCACCTCGATCTACAGCTTCATCGGGGCGTGGAACGAGTACATCTACGCCTACACCTTCCTCACCAAACAGTCGCAGATGACGCTGCCGGTCGGCATCCAGCGCTTCTTTTCGGAGAATGCGACCGACTGGCCCGGCCTGATGGCGGCCACCTTCATCATGAGCGTGCCCGTCGTCGTGCTGTTCCTCGTCCTGCAAAAATACTTCGTGCGTGCCCTCACCGAAGGCGCCGTCAAACATTAGGAGCCGAAGATGGCCGGGATTGTCCTCGAGCACGTCATGAAGACTTACGGCAGCCTGTATGCCGTCAACGATGTCAGCTTCACCGTCAACGACGGCGAATTCGTCGCCCTGGTCGGTCCGTCGGGCTGCGGCAAGACCACGACGCTCAACCTGATCGCGGGCCTCTTGCCCATGAGTGGCGGCGACATTTCCATCGGCGACCGCGTGGTCAACGATCTCGATCCCAAGGATCGCGACATCGCCATGGTGTTTCAGAACTACGCGCTCTACCCGCAGAAGTCGGTCTACAAAAACCTCGCCTTCCCCCTGCAGATGCGCAAGCTGCCCAAAGCGGAAATCGACAGGAAGGTGCAGGACGCCGCCAAGCTCCTCGACATCACCCACCTGCTCGAACGCAAGCCGCGCGAGCTGTCCGGGGGCCAGCAGCAACGCGTCGCCCTGGGCCGCGCGCTGGTGCGCGATCCCGCCGTGTTCCTGATGGATGAGCCGCTCTCCAATCTCGATGCCAAGCTGCGCGTGCAGATGCGATCCGAGATCAAGCGCTTCCACCACAACCTCAACGCCACCGTGGTCTACGTCACCCATGACCAGCTCGAAGCGGTCACCATGGCCGACAAGATGGCGGTGATGAATGGCGGCCTGCTGCAGCAATATGATAGCCCTGCCAATGTGTTTGCCCATCCGGTCAATACCTTCGTCGCCAGCTTTGTCGGCAGCCCGGCCATGAGCCTGATCCCGCTCGATGTGGTCAGCAAAGGCACCGAGGCGTCGTTGCGCAGCCCCGAGGAGGGCTGGGAGCTGCCGCTGTCGGCGTTCAACGCCCGCAAGGCCAATGCCTCCAGCAATGGCAAGGTGGTGCTGGGCGCGCGGCACTCGACGCTCAAGCTGCACAAAGCAGCGGCGCCCGGCGCCGTGCCGGGCAAGGTCTATACGGTGGAACCTACCGGCGACGTCACCTTCGCCCAGGTCTTCATCAGCGGCGCGGTGGTCAATATCAGCCTCGATCCCTCCGTCCTCATCGCCCCCGACGAAAAGGTGTGGGTCGAATTCGACCAGGCGCGCATGCACCTGTTCGACGGGGCCACCACCATGGCCTTGCAGGCCGCCTGAGTATCATTGATGAAAATCACCGCCATCATCCCCTACCCCACCTGGGTCGGCATTCGAAACCAGCTCATCGTCAAGGTGGAGACCGACGAGGGCATTTACGGCTGGGGCGAAAGCGGCCTTTCCGGCCGCGAAAAGGCGGTGGTTGGCGCCATCGAGCATTATCGCGAATTCCTCATCGGGCGCGATCCGATGGCGATTGGCGCGTTGTGGCAGGAAATGTATCGCAGCCAGTATTTCGAGGGCGGCCGCGTGCTGACCGCCGCGATTTCGGCCATCGACATCGCCCTGCATGACATCAAGGGCAAGGCGCTGGGCGTGCCGGTCTATCAATTGCTGGGCGGCAAGCAACGCGACCGCATCCCCACCTTCGCCACCACCAAAGGGCCATGCGGCCCCGAAATGATCGAGCAAGCCCAGGAGCTGATGGCGCTGGGCTGGAACGCCCTCCGCCTGTTCCCCGCCGACCACGGCAGCAAGAATATCTACGAGCCGCGCCAATCCATCGCCGAGACCGCCAAATGGTGCATCAAGGCCCGCGAGGCGCTGGGCGAGGAAGTGGTGCTGGGCGTCGATTACCACCATCGCCTGTCGGTGGCCGAAGCCGCCAGCTATTGCCAGAAAATGCCCTCCGGCACGCTGGACTTCCTCGAAGAACCGATCCGTGACGAAACACCGGAAGCCTATGAGGCGCTGCGGAAAATGACCGACGTGCCCTTCGCCATCGGCGAGGAATTCGCCAGCAAATGGCAGTTCCTGCCCTATGTCGAACGCGACATCCACCAGTTCAACCGGATCGATGTGTGCAATGTCGGCGGGCTGACCGAGGCGATGAAGGTCGCCGGCTGGAGCGAGGCGCATTATGTCGACATGATGCCGCACAATCCCCTGGGTCCGATCTGCACGGCAGCCACCATCCACTTTTCCGCGGCAGTCGCCAATTTCGCCTGGCTCGAAACCCGCGCCTCCCCCGGCGAGCTCTATCACGGCTTCGATGACGCCGGCATTTTCACCAGCCAGCCCCGCCTCAATGGCGCGGTCTACGACGTCACCGACGCCCCCGGGCTCGGCGTCGAGGTCGATGAGGCGCTGGTCAAAAAGCAGAGCTTCAAATTCTGGGAGGCGCCGCATCTGCGGCGCACCGACGGATCAGTCACCAATTGGTAGGCGCAAGATGAAGTGGCGTTTCGTGGACCGGGGGAGCCCCGATCCAGTCCC
>UCAU01000094.1 GCA_900470445.1 Hyphomicrobiales bacterium
AGGGTGGGGTGACGGGAGCCACAGCCCCCCTACCGCAACCGATCCGCATAGTCCCCCAAGAACACCTCAAAGCTCCGGGCCTTCTTGCCCGTCACCCTCTCGATATCCCCGCTGATCCCGGCCGCCTCGCCGCGATCGTAATGGGCATAATCCTCGATCAGCCCATCGGTTTGCCATTCCGGAAACTGGTAGCTCAGCATGATCTGGCGCATCTGCTCAGGCGCCAGCTGCACATGCTCGATCCGCCGCCCGATGGCCCGCCCGATCTGGTCGGCCAGTTCGGCATGGCTCAGCGCCTCCGGCCCCGTCAGGTCATAGCTCTTGTTGTCATGCCCCGTCCCGGTCAGCGCCGCGACCGCCACTTCGGCCAGGTCACGCACATCCACCAGGCTCACCGGCGCTTCCCCGATCGGGGCAAAGATGCGGCCCTGCTGCCGGATCGGCTCGCGGAAGGCCAGCATTTCCTGCATGAACAGGTTCGCCCGCAGGAAGGTATAGGCCATGCCACTGGCCTTGATCGCCGCCTCCACCACTGCGTGATAGCGCAGGAACCGTACCGGCGAGGCCACATCGGCATGCACCTGCGAGAATTTGACGATATGGCGCACGCCCGCCGCCTTGGCCGCCGCGACAAAACCCAATTGCTGGGACTCGGCCCGCTCGGACGATTTGGTNNAGCAGGAACGCCGTCTCCACCCCTGCCAGCGCCGCCGCCACCGAGGCGGCATCGTCCAGGTCCCCCATAACCGGAATAATATGGCTGAGCCCGGCCAGCTTTTCCGCCGCTTCAGGCGAGCGAACCAAAGCCTTGGCCGAAACGCCCTTTTGGTCGAGCAGCTTGGCAACTTCAAAACCGACAGTGCCCGTCGCGCCAGTGAGCAGGATCATTTTTTCTCTCCTTTGAGTGGTGCCGCGGAGCTACCCAGCCCCGCATCGGCCCACCCAATATCGCCCCTCCGGTCCCTGCAATAAATTGACAATACCTGCCACCCAGCTCATACAAAATATATGAGCATACCAATTGACTGGGAACGACAGCGCGCCTTCCTCGCCGTGCTGCGCGAGGGCAGCCTGTCCGGCGCCGCCCGCGCGCTCAATCTGGCGCAACCCACCATCCGCCGCCGCATCGAGGATTTGGAGCGCGACCATGGCGTAGCGCTGTTCACCCGCGCGCCCAGCGGCCTCATCCCCACCGCCATCGCCCTCGAACTGGCCGGCCATGTCGAAGCCATGGCCAATGCCGCTGCCGCCTTTGCGCGCACCGCTTCGGCCGAAGCCGGCTCCGCCTCCGGCATTGTGCGCATCACCGCCAGCGAAATCGTCGCCGTCGAAGTGCTCCCGCCGATCCTGGCGCAATTGCGCGATGCCCATCCGGGGCTCGTGATCGAACTGGGCCTCAACAATCGCAGCGAAGACCTGCTCGGCCGCCAGGCCGATATTGCCGTGCGCATGACCCGTCCGCTGCAGGAAGCCCTGCTCGCCAAGCGCATCGGCACCATCCGGCTGGGCATGCACGCGCGGCGCGATTATCTGGATCGCCACGGCACCCCCGCCACCATGCAGGATTTGGCGCGCTTCGCCCTGATCGGCTTTGAAACCGACCCGGTCGGCATCGCCGCCTATCGCGACCAGGGCGTCACCCTGCAAAGCGAGGATTTCGCCTTTCGCTGCAATAGCGATATCGGCCAATTGGCCGCCATCCGCGCCGGCATCGGCATCGGCATCTGCCACACGGGTCTGGGCAAACGCGACCCCAACCTGGTCCACGTCCTCCCCGACGCCTTCGGCATGGACCTGCCAACCTGGGTCGTCACCCACGAAGACCTGCGCCACGTCGAACGCATCCGCCTGACCTTCGACGCCCTGGTCCAAGGCCTGCAGGATTATGCCGCGACTTAGGCAAGTGCTTCTGCCCCTGCCTCCAACCCACCCCACCCACCGTGTCATCCCCGCGGAGGCCGGGATCCATGCTGAAAGCCCTCTC